>NZ_JBWKPQ010000035.1:0-74803 GCF_059418345.1 Variovorax sp. GW821-FHT09B01
CACGACCTGGGCGTGATCGCCAACAGCGTGCAGCGCATGCTCGTGATGTATGGCGGCAGCGTGGTGGAGAGCGGGCCCACGCGCGCGCTCTTCGCGAACCGCGCGCATCCGTACACCAAGGGGCTGTTCGCGGCGCGGCCGGTGATCGGGGCGCCGAAGGGCCAGCGGCTGGCCACCATCCGGGGCAGCGTGCCCGAGCTGGTGGACCTGCCCGCGGGCTGTCCGTTCGCGGGGCGCTGCAGCTACACGGTCGATGCCTGCCAATCGACGCGGCCGCCCGCGGTGATGCTGCCAGATGACCATGCGGTGCGCTGCATCCGACTCGACGAGATCGAAGCGGAGGCCGTGGCATGACGCAAGCGAAGACGCCGCTGCTGCAAGTCACCGACCTCGTACGCCACTACGCGCTGCCGCGCGAGAAGCTGCTGGGCCCGCCGCCCACGGTCAAGGCCCTCAATGGCGTGAGCTTCGAGGTGCAAGCCGGGCGCAGCGTGGGGATCGTCGGGGAGTCCGGTTCGGGCAAGTCGACCATCGCACGCCTCGTGATGGCGCTGGACAAGCCCACCTCGGGCAGCGTGAAGCTCGAAGGGCGTGAGTTGCATGCCCTCTCAAGAGACGAGTTGCGCACCGCCCGGCGCGACTTCCAGATGGTCTTCCAGGACCCCTACGGCTCCCTCGACCCGCGCCAGACGGTCGCACGCATCGTGGCCGAGCCGCTCGAAGCGCTGGCGCAGATATCGAAGAAGGAACAACGCGAGCGCGCCGCCGAGTCCCTCGCCGCCGTGGGCCTGCGCCCCACCGACCTCGACAAGTACCCGCACGAGTTCTCGGGCGGCCAGCGCCAGCGCATCGCGATCGCGCGCGCCCTCATCACCCGCCCCAAGCTCATCGTCGCCGACGAGCCCGTGAGCGCCCTGGACGTCTCCGTGCAGGCCCAGGTGCTCAACCTCATGCAGGACCTGCAGCAGCAGTTCGGCATCAGCTACCTGCTCATCAGCCATGACCTCGCCGTCGTCAACCACCTGTGCGATGAAGTCTGCGTGGTCTTCAAGGGGCAGATCGTCGAGCGCGGGACGCCGCAGGCGCTCTTCGCCAACGCGCAGCATCCCTACACGCGCACGCTGCTCGGCGCGGTGCTGCAGGCACCGGCCCACTGATTTTTTTCTGTTGTCTTTTCCAGGAGCTATCGAAGTATGTTGAAGCGACGCACCCTCATGACGTCCGCCATGGCCGCGGCCATCCCGGGCGTCTTCCTGCCGCAGGCGCGCGCGCAGGCCGGCAAGAACACGCTGACCATCGGCATGCCGCTCGAACCGCCGGGCCTGGACCCGACCACGGGCGCGGCCTCTGCCATCGCCGAGATCACGCAGTACAACATCTTCGAGACGCTGACCAAGGTCAACGCCGACGGCTCGGTCACGCCGATGCTGGCCGAGAGCTGGACCTCGTCGCCCGACATGAAGACCTTCGTCTTCAAGCTCAAGCGCGGCGTCAAGTTCCAGAACGGCGAACCCTTCAACGCGGCGGTCGTGAAGTTCTCCTTCGACCGCGCGGGCAACGCCAAGAGCACCAACAAGGACAAGCGCTTCTTCAGCGAGATCGGCACCGTGGTGCTCGACGAGCACACGGTGGGCGTGAACAGCACGCTGCCCAATCCCGACCTGCCCTTCATGCTGGGCCAGTCCACCGCCTGCCTGGTCGAGCCCAAGAGCGCCGACACCAATGCCACGCAGCCCGTGGGCACCGGCCCCTACAAGCTCGGCAGCTGGCAGCGCGGCGCCTCGTGCACGCTGGTCAAGTCCACCACCTACCGCGATCCGGCGCAGGCCAAGATCGAGCGCTTCGTGTTCCGCTTCATGTCGGACACCGCGGCCCAGACCGCCGCGCTGCTGTCGGGCGACATCGACATCTTCCCGCGCGCGGGCACGCGCTCGGTGAGCCAGTTCAAGGGCAACAACCGCTTCCAGGTGATCGAGGTCGGCACGCGCGGCAAGGTGATCCTCACCATCAACAACCGCAAGAAGCCGCTCGACGACGTGCGCGTGCGCCGCGCGATCCTGGCGGCGATCGACCGCAACGCGATCGTGCAGGGCGCGGCCGACGGTTTCGGCAAGCCCATCGGCAGCCACTACGCGCTGGGCGCGCCGGGCTCCGTCGACACCACCGCGATGAATCCCTTCGACGTCGAGAAGGCGAAGAAGCTCTTGGCCGAGGCCGGCGTGAGGACGCCGCTCGAGCTGCGCCTGCAGCTGCCGCCGCCGTCGTACGCGCGCCAGGGCGGCGAGGTGATCGCCGCGCAGCTCGCGCAGATCGGCATCAACGTGAAGATCCAGAACGTGGAATGGGCCCAGTGGCTCAGCGGCACCTTCGGCGGCGCGCACGACTTCGACCTCACGATGGTCGCGCACGTCGAGCCCTTCGACCTCGTGAAGTACACCGAGCCCGACTACTACTGGGGCTACGACTCGAAGAAGTTCCGCGACCTGTACGTCGCGATCCAGAACGAGGAGAACAAGAAGCGCCGCGCCGACCTGCTGGGCGACGCGCAGAAGATGCTCGCGACCGACGCGGTCAACGGCTTCCTCTACCAGGCCGTGTTCCCGACCATCGCGCGCAAGGAAGTCAAGGGCCTGTGGCCCAGCATGCCGATCGTGGTGAACGACCTCGCGGCCATCTCGTGGAGCTGATGCGATGACGAAGAAGAACCTGTACGACCTCGGCGCGGCCGAGCTAGTCGCCGCCTACGCGCGCCGCGAACTCTCGCCGGTCGAGGTGGCGCGCTCGGTCAATGCGCGCATCGAGGCGCTCGAGCCCAGGCTCTGCGCCACCTGGCTGTTCCGCCCCGAGCTCGCGCTCGAGCAGGCGCGCGCCTCCGAGGCGCGCTGGCTCGCCGGCACGCAGCGCGGCGCGCTCGACGGCGTGCCCGTGACCATCAAGGACAACCTCGCGACCGCGGGCGACCCGATGCCGCTGGGCACCGCCGCCTATCCGCTGGTGCCGATGGCGCAGGACTCGCCACCCGCCGCGCGCCTCAAGGAGGACGGCACGGTGCTCGTGGCCAAGACCACCATGCCCGACGTGGGCATGCTGTCCTCGGGCCTGTCGACCTTCCACCATCTGTCGCGCAATCCCTGGGACCTGTCGCGCACGCCGGGCGGCTCGAGCGCCGGCGCCGGCTCGGCCGCCGCGGCCGGCTACGGCCCGCTGCACGTGGGCACCGACATCGGCGGCTCGCTGCGCCTGCCCGCGAGCTGGTGCGGCATCTACTCGCTCAAGCCCAGCTTCGGCCGCATCCCGCTGAGCACGCCCTACATGGGCCGCTGCGCCGGCCCGATGACGCGCACCGTGGAGGATTCGGCGCTGATGATGGCCTCGATGGCCCAGCCCGACGCGCGCGACTACTCCGAGCTGCCGCCCGGCGCGATCGACTGGGCCGCCTTCGCGGTCGAGCCCGATTTCATCAAGGGCAAACGCGTGGGCCTGCTGATGGAGGCAGGCTGCGGCCTGCCGCTCGATCCGCAGATCGCCGAGGCGGTGCGCCGCGCCGCGAAGCGCATCGAGGACGCCGGCGCGCACGTCGAGCCGATGCAGCCCTTCATGACGCCGAAAATGCTGCAGGGCATGGACCACTTCTGGCGCATGCGCTCGCTGAGCGACCTGCGCACGATGAGCGCCGAGCAGCGCGCGAAGATGCTGCCCTACATCCTGACCTGGGCCGAGAGCGCGGCCGGGTTCTCGGGCGAGCACATCTACGAGGCCTACAGCCAGTTCATCGCCACGCGCGCCGCGGCGGTGGCCGCCACGGTCGGCTTCGACTTCGTGATCTCGCCGGTGTCGCCCAACATGCCCGCGCCCGCGGAACATGCCTCGCCCACCAACGACCCGCTGCGCTCGCTCGAGCACATCGGCTTCACCGTGCCCTACAACATGTCGGAGCAGCCGGCAGCCTCGATCAACTGCGGCTACTCCGCCGAGGGCCTGCCGATCGGGCTGCAGATCATCGGCCGGCGCTTCGACGACCTCGGCGTGCTGCAGTTCAGCCGCGCCTTCGAGCAGATCCGCGAGCCGCAGAAGCCCTGGCCCGAACTCGGCTGAAGCGCTTGTCCGACACTGGGCGGCGCGCGAGCCTCTCGCGCACCGCCCCCGATTTTTCGCGGCGCCCCGCCGGCGCCGCCCGCAAGGAGACACCCCCATGAACCCCACCCACTTCATCGACGGCCGGCGCGTGCCCTCGGAAGGCAACGCCACCATCGACGTGATCGACCCCAGCGACGGCGAGCGCTTCGGCCAGCTCGCGCGCGGCACCGCGGGCGACATCGATGTCGCCGTGAAGGCCGCGCGCCGCGCGGTCGGCGAGAACTTCGACGGCCCCTGGGGCGCGCTGAGCGCGCTCGAGCGCGGCCGGCTGCTGGCCAAGCTCGGCGCGGCCGTCATCGCCCACCACGAGGAACTGGCCCAGCTCGAGGCGCGCGACACCGGCAAGGCGCTGCGCGTGGCGCGCAACGACGCCACCGCGCTCGCGCGCTACATGGAGTACTACGCCGGCGCCTGCGACAAGCTGCACGGCGACACCCTGCCCTACGAGCGCGGCTACACCGTGCTCACGGTGCGCGTGCCGCACGGCGTGACCGGCCACATCATTCCCTGGAACTACCCGATGCAGATCGCGGGCCGCAGCGTGGGCGCCGCGCTGGCCGCGGGCAACGCCTGCGTGGTCAAGCCGGCCGAGGACGCGAGCCTCTCGCTGCTGCGCCTGGCCGAGCTGGCGGCCGAGGTCGGCTTTCCGGCCGGCACGCTCAACGTGGTCACGGGCTACGGCAAGGAAGCCGGCGCGGCGCTGTGCGCGCACCCGGGCATCGACCACATCTCCTTCACCGGCTCCACCGTCACCGGCCGCAGCGTGGGCCTGGCGGCCGCCGAGCGCCACTGCCCCGTGACGCTGGAACTGGGCGGCAAGTCGCCGCAGATCGTGTTCGCCGACGCCGACCTCGACGCGGCCGAGCCGGTGCTGGTCAACGCCATCATCCAGAACGCCGGCCAGACCTGCTCGGCGGGCAGCCGGGTGCTGGTCGAGCAGTCGATCTACGAAGAGGTGGTGCAGCGGCTCGCGAAGCGCTTCTCGGCCGTGCGCGCCGGCCCGCCGGCCGACGACCTCGACATGGGCCCGCTGATCAACGAGAAGCAGTTCCGCCAGGTGCGCGACATGGTCGCCACCGCCGAGGCGCAAGGCCTGAAGGTGGCCGCGCGCGGCAGCGTGGCACCCAATGCCTCGGCCCAGGGCTTCTACCAGGAGGCCGTGCTGTTCCGCGACGTGCCCGGCGACAGCGACATCGCGCAGCGCGAGATCTTCGGCCCGGTGCTGGCGCTCACGCCCTTCGCCGACGAGGCCGAGGCCGTGCGCCTGGCCAACGGCACCGACTTCGGCCTGGTGGCCGGCATCTGGACGCGCGACGGCGCGCGCCAGCTGCGCATGGCGCACAAGATGCACTGCGGCCAGGTCTTCATCAACAATTACGGCGCGGCCGGCGGCGTGGAACTGCCCTTCGGCGGCGTGAAGTCCTCGGGCTTCGGCCGCGAGAAGGGCTTCGAGGCCCTGCTCGGCTTCACCACCCTCAAGACCATCGCGATCAAGCACGGATAAGCAAGGCGGAACCAAACCATGGCATTGAACGAACAAGAGAAGGCGGCCGCTCCCAAGCGCCGCGTGGGCCTCGTGGGCGTGGGCCTGATGGGCAGCGGCATCGCGCAGAACATCGTGGGCCACGGCCATGCGCTCACGGTGCTCGAGCACCCGGGCAACCAGCCGATCGACGCCCTGCTCGCGGCCGGCGCGCGCTCGACGCCCGACGTGGCGAAGCTCGCGGCCGAGGTCGACGTGCTGATCCTCTGCGTGACCGGCACGCCGCAGGTCGAGGCCGTGATGCTCGGCGAGAAGGGCGCGCTCTCCGCGCTGCGTCCCGGCACCGTGGTGGTCGACTGCTCGACCGCCGTGCCCGAATCCACCTCGCGCGTGGCGCGCGCCGTCGAGACCAAGGGCGGCCATTTCCTCGACGCCCCGATGACCCGCACCGCGAAGGAAGCGGCCGAGGGCCGGCTCAACCTGCTGGTGGGCGGCGACGCCGAGGTGCTGGCCTCCTGCCTGCCGCTGCTGCGTGCCTTCGCCGAGAACGTCACGCACGTGGGCGGCATCGGCGCCGGCCATGCGATGAAGCTGCTGCACAACTTCGTCTCGCTGGGCACCGTGGCGCTGCTGTGCGAGGCCGCGGCCTGCGCCGAGCGCGCGGGCGTCAAGCCCGATGTCTTCGTCGACGTGCTGGCCAAGGGCGGCGGCAACGGCGTCGCGCTCGAGCGCGTCAAGCCCAAGCTCCTGACCGGCAGCACCGATTCGCTCAAGTTCTCGATGGCCAATGCCAAGAAGGACCTGGGCTACTACAACGACATGGCCGAGCAATCCGCGGCCGCGCACGGCATCGCGCAGGCGGTCGACGCGCTGCTCACGCGCGGCGTCGACACCTTCGGCGGCGACCGCATGGTGCTGGACCTGGTCGAGGCTCTCAAGCGCTGAACGCGGTGCCGGAAACGCCCCCGCGCGGGCGTTTCCTGCGCAGATCCGCGCGACGCCCGCATGACCGCCGGGCCCCGCGCATTCCCATACCCGTTTTTCGAAGTCGCTGAAGCGACAAGGCAAGTTCGGGCAAACCTCAGTCGACGCGGCCACACCGCGCTTCCACAATCCTCCGCTGGACCCCGGCGACACCGACCTCCAGAGCCGGTGCGCGGGTGAATGCCATTGCGGCAACTGCGAGGATCGACGTGGAACTGTTCTTTCAGCAACTGCTCAACGGCCTGACCGTGGGCGGCGTCTACAGCCTGGTGGCCCTGGGCCTCACGCTGGTCTACGGCATCCTGCACGTGCCGAACTTCGCGCACGGCGCCTTCTACATGGCCGGGGCCTTCGCGGGCTACTACCTGATGGCGCGGCTGGGCCTCAACTACTGGATCGCGATGGCCGGCGCGGCGGTGGTGGTCGCCGTCATCGCGATGCTGGCCGAGCGGCTGGTGTTCCATCCGCTGCGCAACGCGCCCGAGCTGCACGACATGATCGCCGCCATCGGCATCCTGCTGTTCATCGAGGCCGGCGCGCAGGCCATCTTCGGCGCCGACTTCCACCGCATGCCCACGCCCTACGGCCAGATCGTCGAGGTGTTCGGGCTCACGGCGCCGCTGCAGCGCCTGCTGATCATCGCGGGCGCCTTCGGGCTGATGGTGCTGCTGCACCTGTTCCTCAACCACACGGTGCTGGGCTCGACCATCATCGCGATGGCGCAGAACCGCGACGGCGCGGCACTGGTGGGGATCGACGCCACGCGCGTCACGCTCCTGGTGTTCGCGATCTCGGGCGCGCTGGCGGCGGTGGCGGCGGTGCTCTATGCGCCGATCAACCTGGTCTACCCGAGCATGGGCAACCTGGTGATCACCAAGGCCTTCGTGATCATCATCCTCGGCGGCATGGGCAGCTTCCCGGGCGCCATCGTCGGGGGCCTGATCATCGGCATGGCCGAGAGCTTCGGCGGCTTCTACTTCTCGACCGACTACAAGGACATCATCGCCTTCGTGCTGCTGGTGGTGATCCTGTCGCTGCGCCCGCAGGGCCTGTTCACGCCGAAGGGAGCCCGCTGATGGGATCGCTGCTGCAAGGCAAGGCCGGCTGGGCCGTGCTCGCGCTGATCGCGCTGGCCTTTCCGCTGTTCGCGCCCAACAACTACCTGATCTCGGTGGCGACGCAGGCCTTCATCATGGCCATCGCCGCGCTGGGCCTGAACCTGATCACCGGCTACACGGGCCAGTTCAACCTCGCGCACGGCGCCTTCATGGCCGTGGGCGCCTACACGGTGGGCATCCTCACGGTCGACCACCAGGTGCCGTTCTGGATCGCGTTCGCGCTCGCGGGCGTGGTCACGGGCGTGCTGGGCTTCTTCATCGGCATCCTGTCGCTGCGCCTGAAGGGCCACTACTTCTCGATCTTCACGCTGTGCGTGAGCTACATCATGTTCCTGCTGATCGAGAAGTGGGAGAGCCTCACGCACGGTCCGGTGGGCATCATGGGCATCCCCTCGCCCACGGGCATCGGGCCGCTGCAGTTCGGCACGCCGCTGTCGCAGTACTACCTGGTGCTGGCCTTCCTCGCGCTGGGCATCTGGGTCATGGCGCGCATCGTGCGCTCGCTGCTGGGCCGCAGCTTCATGGCGGTGCGCAACAGCGACGAGCTGGCCGAGGCGCTGGGCACCGACCTGATGCGCACCAAGACGCTGTCGTTCGTGCTGTCGGTGATCTACGCCGGCTTCGCGGGCGCGCTCTACGCGGGCCAGGTGCGCTTCCTCGGCCCCGACCTCGCGAGCGAGGCCGTGACCTTCGACCTCGTGATGTTCGTGCTGGTGGGCGGCATCGGCACCCTGCTCGGGCCGCTGGTGGGCACCTTCCTCGTCACCGGCCTCACGCAGAGCCTGCAGTTCCTGCAGGACTACCGCATGGTGGTGTTCGGCCCGGTGCTGATCGCGCTGATCATCTTCCTGCCCGACGGCATCGTCGGCACCTGGCTCAAGCGCCGCGCGCGCCGTGCCGATGCGCGGCGGGCCGCGGCCTCCGCAGCCACCGTGCAGGAGGTGCGGCGCCATGCTTGAGATCGAGGGCCTCACCAAGCAGTTCTTCGGCCTGACCGCGGTCGACAGCGTGAGCACGCGCTTCGAGCGCGGCCAGATCAGCGCCATCATCGGCCCCAACGGCGCCGGCAAGACCACCTTCTTCAACCTGGTGGCGGGCACGCACAAGCCGAGCGCGGGCCGCATCGCCTTCGAGGGCCGCGACGTCACCGGCATGCGCCCCGACCACGTGGCGCGGCTGGGCATCGCGCGCACCTTCCAGACCACGCACCTGTTCGACAACGCCACCGTGCTCGACAACCTGATCGTGGGCCACCGGCTGCGCACGCACTCGGGCCTGTGGGACGTGCTCATCGGCAGCCGCCGCCTGCGCGAGGAAGAGAAGCTGTGCCGCGACAAGGCGCAGGAGGCGCTGGACTTCGTGGGCCTCTCGCACATCGCCCACCGCATCGCGGCCGACATCACGCAGGAGGAGCGCAAGCGCGTGGCCTTCGCGCTCGCGCTGGCGACCGACCCGCAGCTGCTCCTGCTCGACGAACCCGCGGGTGGCGTGAACCCCGAGGAGACCGTGGGCCTAGCGGCGCTGATCCGCAAGCTGGTGGCGCACGGCAAGACCGTGTGCCTGATCGAGCACAAGATGGACATGATCATGCAGCTGGCCGACAAGATCGTCGTGCTCAACAACGGCGCCAAGATCGCCGAGGGCACGCCCGCCGAGATCCGCCGCGATCCGCAGGTGATCGAGGCCTACCTGGGGACCGACCATGCTGCGGTTTGAGGGCGTCGATCTCCACTACGGCAGCTTTCGCGCGCTCAGCGGCGTGAGCCTGCATGCCGACCCGGGCGAGCTGGTGGTGCTGCTGGGCGCCAACGGCGCGGGCAAGACCTCGATCTTCATGGCCGCCAGCGGCATCCGCCGCCCGAGCGCGGGCCGCATCCGCCTGGGCGACGGCGACATCACGGGCCAGCGCCCGGCGCAGATCGTGGCCTCGGGCCTGGTGCACTGCCCCGAGGGCCGCAAGCTGTTCCCGATGATGACGGTGCGCAAGAACCTCACGCTGGGTGCCTACGTGCACCGCGGCGACAAGGCCGGCATCCAGCGCTCGCTCGACGAGGTGTTCTCGCTGTTCCCGATCCTCGCGGCCAAGCAGAACGATCCCGCGGGGTCGCTGTCGGGCGGCCAGCAGCAGATGGTGGCGATCGGCCGCGCGATGCTCGGGCGGCCCAGGGTGCTGCTGCTCGACGAGCCTTCGCTGGGCCTGGCGCCGCTGATCGTGAAGCAGGTGTTCGAGGTGATCCAGCGCATCAACCAGCAGGGCACCACGGTGCTGCTGGCCGAGCAGAACGCCTACTCGGCACTGGCCATCGCGCACCGCGCCTACGTCATCGAGCGCGGCCGCATCGCGCTCGAGGGCGACCGCGAGTCGCTGCTGCACAACGAGGCGGTGCGCGCCGCCTACATCGGCGCCTGAGCCGCGCGCCGGCCCCACGCTTTTTTTCCTCGCCCCCCAACTACAGGAGACAACGCCATGACATCCACCACGCCCCTTCGCACCCGCCGCCGCCTTGCCGCGCTGCCCGTGGCCGCCGCGCTGGCCGCCGCCTTCGGTGCCGGTGCCGCCTTCGCGCAGGACACGGTGAAGATCGGCTTCACCGGCCCCCTGAGCGGCGGCGCCGCGCTCTACGGCAAGAACGTGGTCAACGGCATGGAGATGGCGATCAAGGAAGTGAATGCCGCGGGCCTCGAGGTCGGCGGCAAGAAGTACAAGTTCGAACTGGTCGCGCTCGACGACAAGTACTCGCCGGCCGACGCCGCCATCAACGCGCGCCGGCTGGTGCAGCAGCACCAGTCGCCGGCGGTGTTCGTGCCGCACTCGGGCGGCATCTACGCGATGCAGGCCTTCAACGAGCAGGAGAAGTTCATCGTGATGGCGTACTCGAGCACGCCGAAGATCACCGAGACCGGCAACAAGCTCACCATCCGCATCCCGCCGACCTTCAACTCCTACATCGAGCCCTTCACGCGCTACGAGATGAACAAGTTCGGCAAGCGCGTCGGCATGCTGCCGGGCGACCACGAGTACGCGAAGAACTGGAGCCAGCTGTTCGGCCCGGCCTGGGAGAAGGCCGGCGGCACCATCGCCTCGAACAACCCCATGTCGTACAACCGCTCGGCCGACTTCTACAGCGGCGTGAGCCGCGTGCTGGCCGAGAAGCCCGACGTGCTGTTCGTCGGCGGCCCCTCGGAGCCCACCGCGCTGGTGGCCAAGCAGGCGCGCGAGCTCGGCTTCAAGGGCGGCTTCCTGGTGATGGACCAGGCCAAGTTCGACGAGATGGCCAAGGTCACGGGCGGCCTCGGCGCGCTCGAGGGCTCGATCGGCGTGCTGCCGGTGTCCTACGACGAGCGCGTGGGCCCGAAGAGCTTCGCCGAGGCCTACCGCAAGGCCTACGGCGCCGACAAGGACGCGACCACCGAGTCTTCCTACAACTACACGCTGGTGCACGCGCTGGCCGCCGCGATGAAGCTCGCGGGCACCACCAGCGACGCGGCGGCGATCCGCGCCAAGCTCGGCGACGCGCTCAAGGCACTGCCCGAGAAGATCAATGCCGGCAGCTTCAAGGGCGTGGACAGCGTGGGCGGCACCATCGTCGACCCGCTGGTGGCCACGGTGGAAGGCGGCAAGATCAAGCCGGTGAACCTCAGCGACCTGATGAAGTGACGGGCGCGACGCTGCGCGCCAGCAGGTGGTCCACCAGCCGGCGCTGCGGAAAGCCCAGCGTCTCCTGCCGCGTGCAGATGTACATGCGGCGCGAGGCCCAGGCATCGGTGAGATTCAGGAAGCGCAGCCCCATCTCCTTGCGGTAGGTGGCGGCCGCGCCCTCGGGCAGGATGCCCACGCCCATGCCGGCCTCGATCATCCGGCACACGGCCTCGAAGCTCTTGACCTGCACGCGCAGCCGCAGCACCTTGCGCGCCAGCGCGGCCGCGTCCTCGATGGTGCGCGCGATCGCGGAGTCGCTCTCGAGGCCGACGAAGTCGAAATCGAGCAGCTGCTCGAACGAGACCTCGCGGCCGCGGTGCGGATGCCGCCGGTGCACCACGGCCACCAGCCGGTCCATGCGGTAGGGGATGAAGTTGAGGCTGGCGTCGGAGGTCTCGCCGGTGATCACGCCGACGTCGGCCTGGCGCTCGCGGATGGCCTGCACGATCCACACGCTGCGGTGCTCCTCCACGTCGACGCGGATCTCGGGATAGGCGCGCCGGAAGCTCGCCACGTCGTCGGGCAGGAACTGCCCCATCGCCGAGGCATTGGCCTGCAGCCGCACGCGGCCGGTGGCGCCCTGCGCGTAGTCGGAGAGGTCGGCGCGCATGCGGTCGACGTCGCGCAGGATCAGCCGCGCATGCACCGCGAGCGATTCGCCCGCGCCGGTGACGGTCACGCCGCGCGAGCTGCGCTGGAACAGGGTCACGCCGAACTGGCTCTCGAGCATCGCGATGCGCCGGCTCGCGGCCGACAGCACCATGTGGCTTTCGGCGGCGGCCTTCGAGAGGCTGCCGCATTCGACGGCGCGCAGGAACAGCGCAAGGGAATCCAGGTCGGGTCTCATGGGGGCGGGGGTCGGTCGGCCACTATCATTGCACGCCGCCGCGCGCCCACTGCCGCGGCCGGCCCCTTCGACCGACAATCCTTGCCATGACCGACGCCACCGAACGCCCGCCCCTGCCCGACCGCCTCTCGACCGACGCGCGCAGCCCCTTCCACCTGCCCACGGCCTTCGAGCACGAGATCGGCATCCGCTTCAACGGCAAGGAACGCCTCGACGTCGAGGAATACTGCATCAGCGAAGGCTGGATCAAGGTGCCGGCCGGCAAGACGGTGGACCGCAAGGGCCATCCGCTGCTGCTCAAGCTCAAGGGTACGGTCGAGGTCTACTACCGCTGAGCGCGGCAGCCCTTCAGCGCCCCCAGCGCAGCACCAGCGGATCGAGCCGCCGCGCGGTCTCGATCAGTCCCGCGCGCGTGTCGGGATGCAGCGCCGGCAGCGGATGCCGCGGCGCCTCGCAGGCGATGACGCCACCCTCCTTCATCAGCGCCTTGCAGGCCAGCAGGCCGGCCTGGCGGTTCTCGTAGTTGATCAGCGGCAGCCACTGCTGGTAGCGCGCGAAGGCCTCCTCGCGCCGGCCCTCGCGGTGCGCCACCAGGATCGGGCGCAGGCCGTCGGGATAGCCGCCGCCGGTCATCGAGCCGGTGGCGCCGGCATCGAGGTCGGGCATCAGCGTGATCGCCTCCTCGCCGTCCCACGGGCCTTCGACGGCGTCGCCGCCCAGGCGGATCAGCTCGCGCAGCTTGGCGGCCGCGCCCGCGGTCTCGATCTTGAAGTAGGCCAGGTGCTCGATCTCGCGCGCCATGCGCGCGAGGAACGGCGCCGACAGCACCGTGCCGCTGGCCGGCGCGTCCTGCACCATGATCGGAATGCCCACGGCGTCCGACAGCCGCGCGTAGAACGCGAAGATCTGTTCCTCGGGCACGCGGAAGGTGGCGCCGTGGTACGGCGGCATCACCATCAGCATCGCGGCGCCCATGTCCTGCGCGCGCCGGCTGCGCTCGGCGCACACCCGGGTGCTGTAGTGGGTGGTGGTCACGATCACCGGCACGCGGCCCTTCACGTGCTCGAGCACGGTGCGCGTGAGCACTTCGCGCTCCTCGTCCGACAGCACGAACTGCTCGGAGAAGTTGGCCAGGATGCACAGGCCGTCGGAGCCGGCGTCGATCATGAAGTCGACGCAGCGCTTCTGGCTCTCGAGGTCGAGCGCGCCCTGCTCGTCGAAGGTGGTGGGCACCACCGGGAAGATGCCGCGGTATCGGGGGGTCATGGAATGGCTCGGGCTTTCAATGGGAATGACGCGGCACGGCCGCGCCGCGGCAGCCGACCAGGAAATCGAAGTCGCAGCCCTCGTCGGCCTGCAGCACGTGGTTCACGTAGAGCTTCTGGTAGCCGCCGCCGCGCGTGCTCATGGGCTGCGCGTCGGAAGGCCCGAGCGCGGCCAGCCGCGCGGCCAGTTCCTCGTCGCCGATGTCCAGGTGCAGCCGGCCGGCATCGCAGTCGAGTTCGATCCAGTCGCCGTCGCGCACCGCCGCCAGCGGCCCGCCGTCGGCCGCCTCGGGCGCGACGTGCAGCACCACGGTGCCGTAGGCGGTGCCGCTCATGCGCGCGTCGGAGATGCGCACCATGTCCTTGATGCCCTGGCGCAGCAGCTTGGGCGGCAGGCCCATGTTGCCGACCTCGGCCATGCCGGGATAGCCCTTGGGGCCGCAGTTCTTCAGCACGAGGACGGAGCTGGCGTCGACCTCGAGCGACTCGTCGACGATGCGCTCCTTGTAGTGCTCGAGGTTCTCGAACACCACCGCGCGGCCGCGGTGCTTGAGCAACTCGGGCGTGGCCGCCGAGGGCTTGAGCACGGCGCCGCGCGGCGAGAGGTTGCCGCGCAGGATGCGGATGCCGCCGTCGGCGATCAGCGGCTTGTCGAGCGGGCGGATCACCTCGTCGTCGAGGCTGGGCGCGTCGCGCACGTTGTCCCACAGCGAGCGGCCGTTGACGGTGAGCGCGCCCGGGTGCGGCAGCAGGCCGTTCTCGCCGAGCCGGCGCAGCACCGCGGGCAGGCCGCCCGCGTAGTAGAACTCCTCCATCATGAAGCGGCCCGAGGGCATCAGGTCGACGATGGTCGGCGTATGGCTGCCGATGCGGGTCCAGTCCTCGAGCTCGAGTTCGACGCCGATGCGCCCCGCGATCGCCTTCAGGTGGATCACGGCATTGGTCGAGCCGCCGATGGCCGCATTGACGCGGATGGCATTCTCGAAGGCTTCGCGCGTGAGCACCTTCGAGAGCGTCAGGCCCTCCTTCGCCATCTCGACCGCGCGCATGCCCGACATCTGCGCCAGCACGTAGCGCCGCGCGTCGACCGCGGGAATGGCCGCGTTGTGCGGCAGCGAGGTGCCCAGCGCCTCGGCCATGCAGGCCATGGTGGAGGCCGTGCCCATGGTGTTGCAGGTGCCGGCCGAGCGCGACATGCCGCCTTCGGCCGAGAGGAACTGGTGCAGGTCGATCTCGCCGGCCTTGAGCGACTCGTGCAGCTGCCACACGGCCGTGCCCGAACCGATGTTGCGGCCGTCGAGCTTGCCGTTGAGCATCGGCCCGCCCGTGACCACGATGGCCGGGATGTCGCAGCTCGCGGCGCCCATCAGCAGCGCGGGCGTGGTCTTGTCGCAGCCGGTCAGCAGCACCACGGCGTCGACCGGGTTGCCGCGGATGGCTTCCTCGACGTCCATGCTCGCGAGGTTGCGCGTGAGCATGGCGGTGGGCCGCAGGTTCGATTCGCCGTTGGAGAACACCGGGAACTCGACCGGGAAGCCGCCGGCCTCCGAGATGCCGCGCTTGACGTGCTCGGCGATCTTGCGGAAGTGGGCGTTGCAGGGCGTGAGCTCCGACCAGGTGTTGCAGATGCCGACGATCGGCCGGCCGTCGAACTCGTGGTCGGGGATGCCCTGGTTCTTCATCCAGCTGCGGTACATGAAGCCGTTCTTGTCGGCCGTGCCGAACCATTCGGCGGAGCGCAATTTCTTGGGGGTCATGGGGAGGTCGATCAGCGGCGCGGGGCGCGCGAGGTGAAGAAGCGTTGCAGCAGGCAGAACACGAACAGCAGCGCGCCGACGACGATGCGCGTCCACCACGAGCTCAGCGTGCCGTCGAAGGAGATCAGGGTCTGGATGATCCCGAGCATCAGCACGCCGAACAGCGTGCCGGCGACATAGCCCACGCCACCGGTGAGCAGCGTGCCGCCGATGACCACCGCCGCGATGGCGTCGAGCTCGAGGCCCACGGCATGCAGGCCGTAGCCCGAGAGCATGTAGAAGGTGAAGATGACGCCGGCCAGCGCCGAGCAGAAGCCCGAGAGGGTGTAGACACCGATCAGCGTGCGACGCACCGGCAGGCCCATCAGCATGGCCGAATGCTCGCTGCCGCCGATGGCATAGACGGCGCGGCCGAAGGGCGTGCAGTGGGCGATGAAGACCGCGGCCAGCAGCACGCCGACGGCGATCGCCGCGCTCAGCGAGATCGAGGCCTCGCCCCAGATCGGAATGCGGATCTGCGAGACCTCGGTGTAGAACTCGTTCGTGATGCTGATCGAGTCGATGCTGATCAGGTAGCACAGGCCGCGTGCGAGGAACATGCCGGCCAGCGTGACGATGAAGGGCTGCAGCCGGTAGCGTTCGATCAGGAGGCCCATGAAGGCGCCGAAGGCGGTGCCCATGGCGAGCACGAGCGGAATCACCACCGCCGGGCTCCAGCCGTGCTTCTCGACCAGCGCGGCCGACACCATGGTGGTGAGCGCGATCACCGAGCCCACCGAGAGATCGATGCCGCCCGAGAGGATCACGAAGGTCATGCCGACGGCGACGACGATCAGGAAGGCGTTGTCGATCAGCAGGTTGAGGAAGACCTGGGCCGAGAAGAAGCCGTCGTAGAACACCGAGCCCAGCGTGGCGACGAGCACGAACAAGGAGATGGTCGCGGCCAGCGGCAGGTACTTGGGATTGAGCCTCCTGCTCCCTCTGCCGCTTGCGGGAGAGGGCCGGGGTGAGGGTGCGGTTTCGATCACCGCGCTCATGCCTTGGCTCCGTCATGCGCCGGCCGCTGCACCAGCGTCCGTATCTCCGCCCTGAACTCGGGCGACTGCAGCAGCATCACCGCGAACACCACGCCGGCCTTCACCACGAGGTTGATCTCGGGCGGCACGCCGAGCGAATAGATCGCATAGGTCAAGGTCTGAATGATCAGCGCGCCGATCACGCTGCCCACGAGGCTGAAGCGCCCGCCGGTCAGCGCGGTGCCGCCGAGGGTCACGGCGAGGATCGCGTCGAGCTCGATCAGCTGGCCGGCGTTGTTGCCGTCCGCGCTCTTGACGTTGGAGCTGATCAAGAGGCCCGCCACGCCCGCGCAGGCACCGCAGAAGGCATAGGCCCCGACGATCAGCCGCCGCGCCTGCACGCCCGCCACGCGCGCGGCCGTCGGGTTGATGCCCACGGCCTGGATGAACAGGCCCAGCGCGGTGCGCGTGATGGCGAGATACAGCAGCACGAACACGGTGGCCACGATGAACAGCGAGAACGGCAAACCCAGCAGGTAGCCGCTGCCGAGGAAGAAGAAGGGCTTGTAGTAGATGGTGATGATCTGACCGTCGGCGATCAGTTGCGCGATGCCGCGCCCGGCCACCATGAGGATCAGCGTGGCGATGATCGGCTGCATGCCGACCTTGGCCACCAGCAGGCCGTTCCACAGGCCGCACAGCAACGCGATGCCGATGGCGGCCACGATGGCCAGGCTCATGGGAAAACGGCTCACGTCGCTGGCCACCGAGCCGCCGATCATCCAGGCCGCGAGCGCCGCCGCGATGGCCACGACGGCACCGACCGAGATGTCGATGCCGCGCGTGGCGATGACCAGGGTCATGCCCAGCGACACCAGCACCAGGGGGGCGGCGCGGTTGAGGATGTCGATGAGGCTTCCGTAGAGATGGCCCTCTCTCCATTCGAGGTGGAGGAAGCTGGGGTTGAAGGCTGTGTTGACGGCCAGCAGGAGGAACAGCGTGACCAGGGGCCAGGTCAGGCGGTGGTGCATGGCTTTGTGCACTCGGCTTTTTGTTGTTGTCATTGGGGGGGTCTCTGCTGGAGGGTTGGGGCGCGTGCACAGGACAGCGGGTACTTCCCTCCGCGAATGTCCCCCGCCTTCGGCTCCTCCTTTATTTCGCTGCGGGAAGCACCCACTGCCCTGTGCACGAGGAGCGCAGCGGTGGTGCGGCCGGTTCTACGGCCGTGTCCAGGCGCGCGTCGATGGGGTACTCCCCGCAGCGAAATAAAGGAGGAGGCCGAAGGCCGGGGGACATTCGCGGAGGGGAGTACCCCGTCGGCGCGTGCCCGCCCCGAACAAGACATCGAACGAGCTTTCATGCCGCAGCAATCATGTCGTACACCTCGTCCTCGGTGGCCCCGCCCGGCAACTCTCCCACCTTCTTCCGGTCACGCAGAACCACGATGCGATGCGCAACCCGCACCACTTCGCTCATCTCGGAAGAAATGAAGATCACCGCCATCCCCGCACGCGCGAGCCGCAGGATCTCTTCCATGATTTCCTGCTTGGCCGCCACGTCGATGCCGCGCGTGGGCTCGTCGAGGATCAGGATGCGTGGCTCGGTCGCGAGCCAGCGCGCGATCATGGCCTTCTGCTGGTTGCCGCCCGAGAGCAGGCCGATGGGGGTTTCGACACTCGCCGTCTTGATGCCCAGCGAGGCCACGAAGCGCTCGGCCATCGCCGTCTGTTCGGCATGCGAGAGGAACTTGCGCGTGCCCAGGCGCGCCTGCAGCGCGAGCGCGATGTTCTCGCGCACCGACAGCTCGGCCACGATGCCGTCGGTCTTGCGTTCCTCGGGGCACAGCGCCAGGCCCTCGCGGATCGCATCGGCCGGGTTCGAGAAGCTCAGCGTGCGGCCCTCGATCTTCAGCACCCCGCGATCAGGCGTCTCGAGCCCGAACAGCAGCCGCGCCAGTTCCGTGCGGCCCGCGCCCAGCAGGCCCGCGATGCCGACCACTTCGCCCGCACGCACGCGCAGGTCGGTCGGTTGCAGCTGGCCGGCCTGTGCCAGCCCCTCGATCTGCAGCAGCGCGGGGGCCGCCTCGTCGAAGGCCGGCAATGCCGCGGGCCGCGCCGACTGCGCCGCCAGCTCGCGCCCGAGCATCGCCGCGATCAGCGCCTGCGGTCCCAGGTCCGCCGCCTTCCATTCGCCCACCCAGTGGCCGTTGCGCAGCACCGTGATGCGATCGGACACCGCGTACATCTGGTTGAGGAAGTGCGTCACGAAGACGATCGCCATGCCCTCCGCGCGCAGCCGCCGCAGCACCTCGAACAGCTTCTCGACCTCGTCGTCGTCCAGGCTCGAGGTCGGCTCGTCGAGGATCAGCACCTTCGACGACACGCCGAGCGCGCGCGCGATCGCCACCATCTGCTGCACCGCCACCGAATAGCTCGACAGCAAGCGCGTCACGTCGATCTCGAGCCCGATGCGCGCGAGCAGTTCTTCCGCGCGGCGGTTCACCGCGCGCCAGTCGATGCGAAAGCCCTGCAGCGCGCCGCGGCGCGGATAACGGCCCGCGAACACGTTCTCGGCCACCGACAGGTTGGGGCACAGGTTCACTTCCTGGTAGACCGTGCTGATCCCGAGCTTCTGCGCATCGAGCGGCGAGGCCGGATGGATCGCCTGCCCGTCGAGGAACATCTCGCCGCCGCTCGAGGGCAGTACGCCCGTCAGCACCTTGATCAGGGTCGACTTGCCCGCGCCGTTCTGCCCCATCAGCGCATGCACCTCGCCCGGGTACAGCTTGAGCTGCACGTCGTCGAGCACGGCGATGCCGCCGAACTGCTTGCGGATGCCGCGCAGCGCGAGCACGGGCAGGGGCGCGGAGGTCGCGGAGTCGGCCATGGCGCTACTTGTTCTTGTTGTAGACATCGATGAACACCGCCGCCAGCAGCACCAGCCCCTTGATCACCTGCTGGTAGTCGATGCCGATGCCGAGGATCGACATGCCGTTGTTCATCACGCCCATGATGAAGGCGCCGATCACCGCGCCCATCACCTTGCCCACGCCGCCCGAGGCCGAGGCGCCGCCGATGAAGCAGGCCGCGATCACGTCGAGCTCGAAGCCCAGGCCGGCCTTGGGCGTGGCGGTGTTGAGCCGGGCCGCGAACACCAGGCCCGCGAGCGCGGCAAGCGCGCCCATGTTCACGAAGGTCAGGAAGGCCAGGCGCTGCGTCTTCACGCCCGACAGCCGCGCTGCCTTCTCGTTGCCGCCCAGCGCATAGATGCGCCGGCCGATGGTGGTGCGGTTGGTGACGAAGTCGTAGGCCACGATCAGCACCGCCATCACGATCAGCACGTTGGGCAGGCCCTTGTAGGTGGCCAGCAGGTAGCTGAAGAACAGGATGATGGCCGCGAAGAACAGGTTCTTCACGAGGAAGAAGGCATAGGGCTCCTGCGCCATGCCGTGCGCCGCGAGCTTGGCGCGGCCGCGCAGCTTGAAGAACACCAGCGCCGCGGCCGCCAGCGCGCCCACGACCAGCGAGGTGGTGCGCAGCGCCGCGCCGCCGATCGGGTCGGGAATGAAGCCCGAGCTCAGGCGCTGGAAGGCCTCGGGAAACGGCCCCACCGACTGGCCCGCGAGCAGCGCCAGCGTGAGCCCCTTGAACACCAGCATGCCCGCGAGCGTGACGATGAACGAGGGGATCTTGCGGAAGGCCACGAACCAGCCCTGCGCCGCGCCGATGAGCGCACCCGCGAGGATGCTCACGATCGCGGTCGGCACGAAATGCCATTCGTACTCCACCATCAGCACCGCCGCCAGCGCGCCGATGAAGCCGCAGACCGAGCCCACCGACAGGTCGATGTGGCCGGCCACGATCACCAGCAGCATGCCCAGCGCCATGATCACCACGTAGCTGTTCTGCAGCAGCAGGTTCGTGAGGTTCAGCGGCCGCAGCAGGGTACCGTCGGTCAGCACCTGGAACAGCACCATGATCGCGACCAGCGAGATCAGCATGCCGTATTCGCGCAGGTTGTTCTTGAGGAAGCCCGCGTGCAGGCCCCTGGCCTCGGCGGCCACGGCGGCGGTCGCCACCTGCGCTTCAGGCTGCGACATGGACCGTGCTCCCCGCGCGCACGATGGCGTGCATGATGCGTTCCTGCGTGGCCTCGGCGGCCGTGAATTCGGCGACGAAGCGCCCCTCGTTCATCACGTAAATGCGGTCGCACATGCCGAGCAGCTCGGGCAGTTCGGAAGAGATCATGAGAATGCCTTTGCCCTCGCGCGCGAGCCGGTCGATGATGGTGTAGATCTCGTACTTGGCGCCCACGTCGATGCCGCGCGTGGGCTCGTCGAGGATCAGCAGCTCGGGCTGGGTGAACAGCCACTTGCTCAGCACCACCTTCTGCTGGTTGCCGCCCGAGAGGTTGACCACCGGTTGCTCGATGCCCGCGCAGCGGATGTTGAGCACCTTGCGGTACTCGTTCGCCACCTGGAACTCGCGGCCCGGGTCGATCACCAGGCCGTCGGCCACCGCGTCGAGGTTCGCGAGGCTCACGTTCTTGCGGATCTCCTCCTCGAGCACCAGGCCCAGGCCCTTGCGGTCCTCGGTCACGTAGGCGATGCCGTGGTCGATGGCCTTGCGCACCGTGCTCACGTCCACCGTCTTGCCGTGCATCAGCACCTCGCCGCTGATGCGCTGGCCGTAGGAGCGGCCGAACACGCTCATCGCGAGCTCGGTGCGGCCCGCGCCCATCAGGCCCGCGATGCCGACGATCTCGCCCTGGCGCACGCGCAGGCTCACGCCGTGGATCTGCTCGCGGTCGGCATGCTGCGCATGGTGCACGCGCCAGTCGCGCAGCTCGAACACCGTCTCGCCGATCTTCGGCTCGCGCGGCGGATAGCGGTGCGCCATGTCGCGCCCCACCATGCCGCGCACGATGCGGTCCTCGCTGATCGGCTGGGCGCGGCAGTCCATGGTCTCGACCGTGGCGCCGTCGCGCAGCACCGTGATCGCATCGGCCACCTTGGCGATCTCGTTGAGCTTGTGCGAGATCAGGATCGAGGCGATGCCCTGGCGCTTGAGTTCGAGCAGCAGGCGCAGCAGCGCGTCGCTGTCGGTCTCGTTGAGGCTCGCGGTGGGCTCGTCGAGGATCAGCAGGCGCACCTCCTTCGCGAGCGCCTTGGCGATCTCCACCAACTGCTGCTTGCCCACGCCGAGGTCGGTCACCAGCGTGGTCGGCGCTTCCTTCAGGCCGACCTTGGCGAGCAGCTCGCGCGTCCTCGCATAGGCCGCGAACCAGTCGATCACGCCGCCGCGCGCGATCTCGTTGCCGAGGAAGATGTTCTCGGCGATAGACAGCAGCGGCACCAGCGCGAGTTCCTGGTGGATGATGATGATGCCGAGCTTCTCGCTGTCGGCGATGCCCCGGAAGCGGCGCGGCTCGCCCTCGAACAGGATCTCGCCGTCGTACGAGTCGCAGGGGTAGACGCCACTGAGCACCTTCATCAGCGTGGACTTGCCCGCGCCGTTCTCGCCCACCACCGCATGGATCTCGCCCGCGCGCACCGCGAGGTTGACGTTGCTCAGCGCCTTCACGCCCGGGAAGGTCTTGGTGATCCCGCGCATCTCGAGGATCGTGCCGCCGCCGTGCGCGTCGCGCTCGTTCACTTGACCTGGCTTTCCTTGTAGTAGCCACTGTCGACCAGCACCTGCTTCCAGTTGCTGCCGTCGACGCTGACCGGCTTGAGCAGGTAGGAGGGCACGACCTTGACGCCGTTGTTGTAGGTCTTGGTGTCGTTGACCTCGGGCGTCTTGCCCGAGAGCATGGCGTCGACCATCGCCACCGTGACCTTGGCGAGTTCGCGCGTGTCCTTGAACACGGTCGAGCTCTGCTCCTTGCGCAGGATCGACTTCACCGAGGGGATCTCGGCGTCCTGGCCCGACACCACCGGCATGGCCTGCGAGCCCGAGCCGTAGCCCACGCCCTTGAGCGAGGACAGGATGCCGATCGACAGCCCGTCGTAGGGCGAGAGCACCGCGTCGACGCGCTCCTTGGTGTAGAAGGCCGACAGCAGGTTGTCCATGCGCGCCTGCGCCACCGCGCCGTCCCAGCGCAGGGTGCCGACCTTGTCCATGCCCATCTGTTTGCTGCGCACCACCAGCTTGCCGCTCTTGATGTAGGGCTCGAGCACCGACATCGCGCCGTTGTAGAAGAAGAAGGCGTTGTTGTCGTCGGGCGAGCCGCCGAACAGCTCGATGTTGAACGGTCCCTTGCCGGCCTTGAGGTCGAGCGCCTTCTCGATCGACTGCGCCTGCAGCACGCCGACCTGGAAGTTGTCGAAGGTGGCGTAGTAGTCGACGTTCTTCGAGCCCTTGATGAGCCGGTCGTAGGCGATCACCTTCACGCCCTTGTCGGCCGCCTTTTGCAGCACGTCGGACAGCGTGGTGCCGTCGATGGCCGCGATCACCAGCACCTTCGATCCCTTGGTCACCATGTTCTCCACTTGGGCGAGCTGGTTCGGGATGTCGTCGTCCGCATATTGCAGATCGGTCTTGTAGCCCTTCTCCTTGAAGTACTTGACCATGTTGGCGCCGTCGGCGATCCAGCGCGCCGAGGACTTGGTGGGCATCGAGATCGCGATCAGGCCCTTGTCCTGCGCCTGGGCCAGCGGCGCGATGCCGGCAGCTGCGAGCGCGAGGCCCGCGACGGCCGCCTTGAGGAAGTTGCTGCGCTTCATGGGTCGTCCTCAGTACTTGCGGCTCGGGAATTCCTTGGCGGCCACTTCCATCGGGAAGATGCCCTCCTCGGTCACGATGCGCTTGGGCAGCGTCTTGCCGGCCTTGATGTCCTTCACCGCCTGCATCAGCTGCGGGCCCAGCAGCGGGCTGCATTCGACCGAGACGTTGAGCTTGCCGGCGATCATGGCCTCGAAGGCGCCCTTCACGCCGTCGATGGAGATGATCACGATGTCCTTCGCGGGCTTGAGGCCGGCCTCCTCGATGGCCTGGATGGCGCCGATCGCCATGTCGTCGTTGTGCGCGTAGAGCACGTTGATCTTCTTGCCCTCGGCCTTGAGGAAGGCTTCCATCACCTCCTTGCCCTTGGCGCGCGTGAAGTCGCCGGTCTGCGAGCGCACGATCTTGAACTTCGGGTCGGCCTTGATGATTTCCTCGAAGCCCTTCTTGCGGTCGATGGCGGGCGCCGAGCCCACCGTGCCCTGCAGCTCGACGATGTTGACCTCGCCCTTCTGGTCCTTCATCTTCTCGACCAGCCAGCGGCCGGCCTTGCGGCCCTCCTCGACGAAGTCCGAGCCCATGAAGGTCACGTAGAGCGTGTCGTCCTTGCTGTTGACGGAGCGGTCGGTCAGCACCACCGGGATCTTGGCGGCCTTGGCCTCGCGCAGCACCGTGTCCCAGCCCGACTCGACCACGGGCGAGAAGGCGATCACGTCGACCTTCTGCGCGATGTACGAGCGGATCGCCTTGATCTGGTTCTCCTGCTTCTGCTGCGCGTCGGAGAACTTGAGCTCGATGCCGGCCTCCTTGGCCGAGGCCTTGATCGACTCGGTGTTGGCGGTGCGCCATTCGCTCTCGGCGCCGACCTGCGCGAAGCCCAGCACGAGCTTCTTCTGCGCGAGGACGGAAGCCGGCAGCAGACCGCCGAGGGCGGCGGCGGCGAGCGCGGCGTTGAGGGTGCGGCGGTTCATGGTCATGGGTCGTCTCCTGTTGTGGATGGGGGCTGCTGGTCGGAAACCTTAGGGGGACCTGGGTGCGGATCAGGCCAGCATGTAGCCGGTCTTGACCTGCGTGTAGAACTCGGCGGCATGGCGTCCCTGCTCGCGCGGGCCGTAGCCCGAGCCCTTGCGGCCGCCGAAGGGCACGTGGAAGTCCACGCCCGCGGTCGGCAGGTTGACCATGGTCATGCCGACCTCGGCATGGCGCCTGAAATGCATCGCGTGCTTCAGCGAGTTGGTGCAGATGCCGGCGCACAGGCCGAACGGCGTGTCGTTGCACAGCGCGAGCGCATGCTCGTAGTCGGTGGCGCGCAGCACGCAGGCCAGCGGGCCGAAGATCTCCTCGCGCGCGATGCGGTGGCCGGGCTCGGCCAGGAACAGCGCCGGGCTCATGTAGTGGCCGGCGGTGGCGCGCTCCAGCGCTTCGCCGCCCCAGACATGCTCGGCCCCCTCGGCGCGCGCGATGTCGACCCAGGCGAGATGCCCCGCGAGCCGTTCGGCGTCGGCCACCGGGCCGACCTCCACGCCGCGCTCGAGCGCATGGCCCACGCGCAGCGCCTTGAGCCGCTCGCGCAGCCGCGCCACGAAGGCGTCGTGCACCGCGGCCTCGACGATCAGCCGGCTCGAGGCGGTGCAACGCTGGCCGGCCGAGAAGTAGGCGCCCTGCACCGCGCAGTCGACCGCGCGCTCGAGGTCGGCATCGGCCAGCACCACCAGCGCGTTCTTGCCGCCCATCTCGAGCTGCACCCGGGCCCGGCGCGCGGTGGCGCCGCGCAGCACGCGCTCGCCGACGGCGGCCGAGCCGGTGAAGCTCAGCGCGTCGACGTGCGGGCTGTCGACCAGCGCGTGGCCGACCTCGCGGCCGCTGCCCATCACGAGGTTGAACACGCCCGCGGGCAGCGCGGCGCGGCTGATGATCTCGGCCAGTGCCCAGCCGCAGGCCGGCACCCGCTCGGCCGGCTTGAACACCACGCTGTTGCCGTGCGCGAGCGCGGGCGCGATCTTCCAGGCCGGCACCGCGAAGGGCGCGTTCCAGGGCGCGATCAGGCCGACCACGCCGAGCGGCTCGCGCGTGACGTCGACCTGCACGCCCGCGCGCGCCGAGGCGAGGCTCTCGCCGCCGCCGGCGCCCGAGCCGCCACGGAAGGCCTCGCCCGCGAAGAACTTGAACACCTGGCCCGCGCGCGCCACCTCGGCCACGGCCTCGGGCAGCACCTTGCCCTCCTCGCGCGCCAGCAGCAGGCCCAGCTCGTCCTTGCGCGCCAGCAGCTCGGCGCCGATGCGGTCGAGCACGTCGGCGCGGCGCTGCGGCGTGCTGTGGCTCCAGTGGGGGAAGGCGTCGGAGGCGGCGCGGATCGCCGCGTCGGTCTGGCGGCGGTCGGCCCGTGCGTACTCGGCCACCACTTCGCTGGTGTCCGAGGGATTGGTGCTCACACCGGTGGTCGCGCTGGTTTCCCAGCGGCCGTTGATGTACTGCCGCACGTTCTGATGGATCTCGCCGTGGAACACCGTGGCGCCGACCTTGTCTCTGTTGTTGTTGGGGGGGGATTGGCGGCAGTCTAGGAATGAAACGGATATCGATCCAATCATTTTTTCGACAAAATGAATATCGATCGAGACATTCTGGAAAACCCGGGCGAACCGAGGTTCTCACCCTTCATGACGAACTACACCCATTGGTTTATCCGCGCGCGGCTCAAGACGCGCCAGCTGCTGCTGCTGGTGGCGCTGGCCGAGGAAGGCAACATCCACCGCGCCGCGCAGGTGCTCAACATGACGCAGCCGGCGGCCTCCAAGCTGCTCAAGGACCTGGAGGACGTGCTCGAGGTGCCGCTGTTCGAGCGGCTGCCGCGCGGCATGCGGCCGACCTGGTACGGCGAGACCATGATCCGCCACGCGCGGGTGGCGCTCGCGAGCCTGAACCAGGCGCACGACGAGCTCACCGCGCTCAAGGCCGGCCGCTTCGGCCAGGTGAGCGTGGGCGCGATCACGGCGCCGGGCCTCACGCTGCTGCCGCCCGCGGTGGCGATGGTCAAGCGCGAGCAGCCCCACCTGCGGATCTCGCTCGAGATCGAGACCAGCCCGGTGCTGATCGAGCGGCTCGAGCAGGGCAAGCTCGACATCCTGGTGGCGCGGCTGTTCGCCGAGCACGACAAGTCGCAGTTGCGCTACGAGGCGCTGACCGAGGAGCCGGTGTGCGCGCTGGTGCGCCCCGGCCATCCGCTGCTGGGCGTGAGCGGCCTCACGCTGCGCGACGTGGTCGGCGAGGGCTGGATCGTGCCGCCGGCCGGCAGCGTGCTGCGGCACCGCTTCGAGCTGATGTTCCAGGAGGAGGGGCTGCAGCCGCCGATCAACACCATCGAGAGTTCGGCGCTGCTGTTCATCACGCGCATGCTGCAGCAGAGCGACATGGTGGCGGTGCTGGCGACCGACGTGGCGCGCTACTACGCCGCGCACGGCATCGTGTCGCTGCTGCCGCTGGACATGCCCTGCCACATGGACGCCTTCGGCATCATCACGCGCACCGACCGGCTGCTGTCGCCGGCGGCCAAGGTGATGATGAAGGCGCTGAAGACGGCGAGCCTGAGCGTCTACGGACGCAAGCTCGAGATCGACTGACGGGCCGCCGGCCCGGCTTCAGGTCCAGCCGGCGTCGACGGTGAACTCCTGCGCCGTGCACATCCGCGCATCGTCCGAGGCCAGGAACAGCACCATGCGCGCGATGTCCTCGGGCATCAGCTTGTCGGGCAGGCACTGGTTGCGCTTCAGGGCCTGCTCGCCCTCGGCGTCGAGCCACAGCGCGACCTGGCGCTCGGTCATCACCCAGCCGGGCGAGACGGTGTTGATGCGGATGCGGTCGCGGCCCAGCTCCACCGCGAGGCCGCGCGTGAGGCCGTTGACCGAGGACTTGGCGATCGCGTAGCAGGGATAGCCCGAGCCCTTGGTCTGCCAGCCGGTGGAGCCGAGGTTGACGATCGAGCCCGCGCCCAGGCGCTTCATGCCCGGCACCACCGACTGGATCGCGAACAGCGCGGGGCGCTCGTTGATCGCCATGCGGTTGTCGTAGTAGTCGGGCGTGACCGACTCGAGCGTGTGGCGGTCGTCGCTCGCGACGTTGTTGACCAGCACGGCGAAGTCGCCGAGTTCTGCCGCCGCATCGGCGATGGCGGCCTGCAGCGCGCCGATGTCGCGCACGTCGCAGGCGCGCCACCAGGGCGCCGCGTGGCCGGCCTGCGCGATGCGTTGCGCGAGCTCGGCGCTGGCGGCTTCGGCGATGTCGACGAAGGCCACCCTGGCGCCCTGCGCGGCGAAGGCCGACACGATGGCCGCGCCGATGCCGCTGCCGCCGCCCGTGACGAACACGGTGCGGCCCGAGAGGCTGGGGTGGATGGCGAGGGAGGAGGAAGCGGTCAAGGAGGTCTCCGGACGGGGTGGTCTTGATGCATTGCAAATTGCATATCAATGCATACAGTTATTTTCGATTTCCGTTATCAATATGCCTTGATACGATCCGCGGCGTCAAGAAGACCCCGCCATCCGGCACACAAGAAAGAAGGCACGCGCCATGACCGCCGCAGAGACAAGCCCCCTCCCCCCGCCGACGATCCTCGGCACGCCCGAATGCATCTGGGATGCCGGCGCCAACCTCGGCGAAGGCACGCTGTGGTCGCCGCGCGAGCAGGCGCTCTACTGGATCGACATCCTCACGCCACGGCTGTTCCGCTTCCACCCCGCGAGCGGCGAGCGCCGGACCTGGCGCTTCGCCGAGGAGATCACGGCCATCGCCGAGCGCGCCGCCGCCCCGGGCCTGGTGATCACGCTGCGCCGCGGCTTCGCCTTCTTCGATCCCGCGACGGCGCCCGAGGGCGAGACCGCCGCGCCCGCCTACCTGCACCAGCCCGAGCCCGAGCGCGCGGGCAACCGCTTCAACGACGGCAAGTGCGATGCGCGCGGCCGCTTCTGGGGCGGCAGCATGGACTTCGACTGCCAGGCACCCACCGGCGCGCTCTACCGCTACGACGGCGACGGCCGCTGCAGCCGGCACGACGACGGCTTCGAGGTCACGAACGGCCCGACCTGGTCGGCCGATGGCCGCACCCTGTACTTCAACAACACGGTGCTCAACCACCTCTACGCCTACGACTTCGACATGGAGGCCGGCACGGTGGCGAACCGCCGCCTCTGGCACCGCTTCCCCGCCATCGACGGCCTGCCCGACGGCATGACCACCGACGCGGCCGGCCGGCTGTGGATCGCGCACTGGGACGGCGCCTGCGTGAGCTGCCATGACCCGGTGAGCGCGCGGGAACTCGCGCGCATCGCGCTGCCCGCGGGCAACGTCACCGACTGCGCCTTCGGCGGGCCCGACCTGCGCACGCTCTACATCTCGACCGCGCGCAACGGCCGCACCGAAGCGCAGCTCGCGTCGGAGCCGCTGGCCGGCGGCCTGTTCGCGGTGCGCGTCGACGGCCCGGGTGTACCGGCGAGCCTGTTCGCAGGCTGACCCGACCCTGCTGGCCCCACGGACACGGGGGATTGCGATGCCGGCGCCGCCGAGTCGCCGGACAATCCTCCGCTTCGCTCCGACGGCCATGCTGCACTTCACGACCGACGACCTCCGCCCGCAGGACCGCTTCGACCACTGGTGCGAGGTGCGCGGCCGGCACCTGTTCGGCGTCACGATCGAGCTGCCGCGCGAGCGGCGCACGGCCTTCGAAGGGCACTTCCTCTCCACGCCGGTCGGCGACGCGAACGCCTGCGCCAGCGTCTCCGAGCTGCGCGCCTCCTCCTACCGCGTGAGCCGCACGCGCGCCGACATCGCGCGCGTCGCGGGCCAGAGCCTGTGCATCGGCCTGCAGGTGCGCGGCCCGGGCTGGGTCAGCAGCGGCCGCGACGAAGGCCGGCTGGTGCGCGAGGGCGACCTCGTGGTCCACCATGCCGACCTGCCGTTCGAGGCCACGCCGATGCGCGGCGACGGCTTCGATTTCCGCTCGCTGCGCATACCGCTCGCGCCCGGCATGCTGCTGGGCGCGCGCGCCGACGACCTGTTCGCGGCGCCGCTCACGCGCACGGCCGCCTTCGCGCGGCCGCTGATGGCGCTGTTCCGCGCGCTGACCACGCGGCCGGGAGAACTCGCGAACGCCGGGGCCGAGGTGGTGCATGCCGTGCGGCTGACGCTGCTGGCGCGCGGCCGCCTCGCGCCGGGCCTGCCCGAGAGCCGCGCCGCGCTGCGCTCGGGCCTGCTGCACGCGGCGCGCGAGATCCTGCAGCGCGACCTGCGGCTGCCCGAGCTCTCGCCTTCGAGCGTCGCGCGCGAGCTGGGCATCTCGCTGCGCCAGGTGCACGTGCTGTTCGAGCCCACCGGCCGTTCGTTCGCGCGCACGCTCACGGCGCTGCGGCTCGCCGACGCCTCGCGGCTGCTGGGCGCGGCGCCGGGCCGCTCGATCACCGACATCGCCTACCTCTGCGGCTTCGACAGCCTCGCGACCTTCTACCGCGCCTTCCGCGCCGCCTATGCCATGACGCCGCGCGACGCGCGGGCGCTGGCCGACGGCCCCTGATCGTTTCGCCGCGGGGCGCCTGCGCGCAATGAGAAGACGCGGCGGCCGCGCGCGCCAATCATCGCGGCCATGTACCTGCATCCCCTCACGGCCGGCCTTCCGATGGCGGAACGGGAATGGCTGACCCGCCACAGCGAGCTGCGCTACTTCCGGCGCAACGAGACCGTGCTCGAGGCCGGCGAAGACACCGACCGCGTCTACTGCGTGGCGAGCGGGCTGCTGCGCGTGGTGGCGCGCGGCCGCACGCCGGGCGCCGACTTCACGAGCGAGTTCATCCGCGCCGACGACTTCTTCCTCGACCTCGGGCTGCCGGAGGACCGCTACCGCTCGACGCAGGCGCTGGTCGCGGCGCTGCCCTCGTCGGTGCACCTGGTGTCGGTGGCCGCGCTGCGCGAGCTGTGCGCGCGCCGGCCCGAGATCGCGCTGCGCCTGCTGGGCCTGGTGGCGAAGCGGCTGGCCCTGCTGCGCGGACGGCTGCGGCGCGTCTCCACGCTGTCCTCGGGCGCGCTGGTGGGCCACGTGCTGCACCAGCTCACGCAGCTGGCGCCGGTGCACGCGGGCGGCTTCGACAAGCGCATCTCGCAATCGATGATCGCCTCGTACTCGGGACTGTCGCGCGAGGTGGTCAACAAGACCATGCGCGCCATGGAGCAGCGCGGCCTGCTGCGGCGCGATGCGCAGGCCGTGCACGTGCCCGAGGATTTCGCGCTGACGGATTTCGGCGCGCTGCCCGACGACCGGCTGTCGACGGCCTGAGCCCGGCGCCGAGCTTCCTCAGGCGATGCCGAAGCGATGCTCGGTGACGCTGCGGAACACCTCGCCGGGCCGCAGCACCGTGGAGGGAAATTCCGGCCGGTTCGGCGAATCGGGGAAGTGCTGCGTCTCCAGGCACAGGCCGTCGCCCTGGCGGATCGCCGCGCCGCCGCTGCCCAGCAGGCTGCCGTCGAGGAAGTTGCCCGAATAGAACTGCACGCCGGGCTCGGTGGTGTGCACCTCCATCGTGCGGCCCGAGGGCTCGTGCGACAGCCGCGCGGCCAGCGCGAGGCCGTCGCGTTCCTGCGCGCGGTCGAGCACCCAGTTGTGGTCGTAGCCGCGCGCGATCAGCATCTGCGCATGGCCGTCGCGGATGCGATCGCCGATGGCCAGCGGCTGCCGGAAATCGAAGGGCGTGCCCTCCACCTCGGCCAGCCCGGTGGGGATCAGCGTGGCATCGACCGGGCAGTAGCGGCTGGCCGGCAGCGTGAGCCGGTGCGCCATCACGCTGCCCTGGCCCGCGAGGTTGAAGTAGTCGTGGTGGCTCAGGTTCAGCACGGTCGGCCGGTCGGTCTCGGCGCGGTAGCCGATGCGCCAGGTGTTGGCCGTGGTGCTCAGTTCGTAGCGCACCGCGAGCCGCAGCTCGCCCGGATAGCCCTCGTCGCCATGCGCGCTGACATGGCGCAGCTCGATGCCGATGCGCCCGGGCTCGCCCGGCAGCGCGTAGATGCTCCAGAAGCGCTTCCCGAAGCCCTGCGTTCCGCCGTGCAGCGAGTTCGGCCCGTCGTTGAGCGCGAGCTGGTGCGCCTGGCCGTCGAGCTCGAAGCGCCCGGCGGCGATGCGGTTGGCGAAGCGCCCGACGATGGTGCCGAAGTGCGGATGCGGCCCGAGGTAGGCCGCGAGGTCGGGCAGGCCCAGCACCACGTTGGCGGCGCGGCCCTGGCGGTCGGGCACCAGCAGCGCGGTGACGATGCCGCCGAGGTTGATCGCCTGCAGCCGCAGGCCGAGGCCGTTGTCGAGCGTGTACTCGATGACGGGCCGGCCGTCGGGCATGCGGCCGTAGCTGCGCTGGGAGATCCTCGGTTCGCTCATGGAATGACGTCGGGTGTGGATGGAACGGGCCCGGCCCTCAGCGCTCGGTGCCGCGCGGCCCCGGGTACATGGCTTCGCGCGCGCAGGCCGCGGCGGCGTTCGGCCCGGCGCGGTCCTTGAGGTCGTGGAAGTCGGGCGGCTCCGCGGCCGCGGTGCGGATCTCCACGCGATGGCCGGCGCGCTGCAGTGCCTCGGCGAAGCGCTCCTGCAGCGCGAAGGGCGTGTTCTCGTCCTCGCGGTTGCCGATCAGCACGATGCGGCGCGCGGGATCGGCCACCACGCCGTCGACATGGTCGAGCGGGTCGTAGAAGCGCGTGCTGCCGGTGGTGTCGGTGCGGCCGTCGCGCGAACGCCCGAGCAGGCGCGCACGCTCGAGCAGGCCGTAGGCGCCCGAGGTCAGCACCGCGCAGGCCACGCGCGTGCGGCCCAGCGTGAGCAGCGCGGCACCCGCGGTGGCGCCGCCGCTGTGGCCGAGGATGACCAGGCGCTGGATCCGGTGGCGCTGCATCAGCGCGTCGAGCGCGGCATCGAGCGCATGGAACTCCACCGGCTGGCGGCGCTGGCGGTGGTTGCCCGAGGAGCCGTAGGTGCCGGGCCGCGCGACGAAGATCCAGGGCACGCCGGCGCGGTCGCGGTTGCGCTGCGCGTCGGTGGTGCGCAGCGCCTCGGTGTTGCCCGAGATGCGCGCGGGCGGCTGGTCCATCACGGCGTCGCGGTCGCCCGAGAACTGCACGATGGCGACGCGCGCGCCCTCGATGTCGCTGCTCGCGAAATAGCGGATGCAGGCCGGCCCCTCGACCGGCTGCACCCAGAGGAAGCCGAAGCGGTCCTCGGGACAGTTCTCGCGCACCGCGGGCTGGTTCCAGTGCAGCACCTCGTCGCCGATGACGCGGATCGCGGGCGGCCGGATCTCGGCGCGCTGCGCGCAGGCCGCCTGCACCAGCGCCACGGCGAGCGCGCACAGCAGCACGGAGGTCGAGCGCAGGTTCATAGCTTCTGCAGCAGCTCGGGGATGTCGCCGAAGTCGGAGCGGTCGCGGTCGCCCTTCACCAGCAGCAGGTCGCCGTCGCGCAGGAAGGCGCCGAGGTAGCCGGCGGCATCGGCCGCGCTCTCGAAATGCGGCCCCAGCATCGAGGCCGGCATCTCCTCGCGCAGCCAGCGCATCTCCTGGCCGTGCGTCACCACGTGCTCGATGCCCGAGTCCAGCAGCGGCGCCGCGAGGCTGCGGTGCATGGCCTCGGCCGCATGGTCGAGGTTGACGATGCGGCCCAGCATGGCGATGCGGCGCGCGACCGGCGCGGCGCCACTCCCGCCACCGCCCGCGCGGCCGTAGTCGCGCACGAAGGCCATCGCATTGCGCATCGACATCACCTCGGCGTTCCAGCTGTCGTCGATCAGCGTGGCCTGCACGCCGCCTTCGGTGCGCAGCGCCTGCACGTGCATCACCGAGGCCGGCAGCCGCACGCCGGGCATGCGCGCGCAGGCGGCCTCGGGGTCGAAGCCCATCGCGACCAGCGCCGCGAACGAGAGCGTGGAGTTGCGCACCAGCCCCTCGCTCGCGACCGGGAACAGGTAGGAATGGGTGCGCCCGCGCAGCGCGATGTGCACGCGGCAGCCATGGCCCTCGGGCTCGGTGCCGAGCACGCGCACGTCGGCCTGCGGCCCGCGCCCCACCACCCAGACCGCGCCCGCGGTGCGCGCGGCGGCCTGCACCATCTGCAGCAGACAGGGGATGTGGTCGGGCACGATCGCCACGCCGCCGGGCTCCAGGCCGAGGAAGATGCGCGACTTGTACTCGGCCGTCTGCTCCACGCTCACGGCCTGCCGGGTCTGCGACAGGCCGATCTCGGTGACGATCGCCACGTGCGGGCGCGCCATCAGCGAGATCGGGCCGCGGTCCATCCACAGCGAGCTCTGCGCCATCTCGAGGATGCAGACGTCGACGTCGGGCCCGAGGCTGGCCAGCATCGCCGGCACGCCGACGCGCGAGTTGTAGTTGTCGATGGTGGTGTGCACGCGCGCCTGCGCGGGCAGCAGGTCGCGCAGGATCGCGATGGTGGAGGACTTGCCCACGGTGCCGGTCACGCCGACCAGCAGGCCACGGTAGCGCTCGCGCGCGGCGGCGCCCAGGCGCAGCATGGCGCGGATCGGGTCCTCGACCTGCAGCAGCGGGAAGTCCGGAGCCAGGCCCTCGACCGGGTGCTGCACGATCGCGCCCGCGAGCTGGTCCTGCAGGCCGGGCAGCAGCAGGTGGCGGTCCCAGTTGACCGTGCTGCGCGGCCGGCTGTAGCGCTCGTGCGCGGCCAGCGTCTGGTAGTCGGAGGCGACGAACAGCGCGGGCGCCGGCAGCAGCTCCATGTGCTTCGGGCCGCGCACCACCGAGCGCGCGAGCCAATCGGGCGGCGGCTCGACCAGCCACTGGCCGCGCGTGATGCGCTGCAGCGCCTCGGCGGTCCACACCGGCTCGGGCGTGGCCGAGGCGCCGGGGCGCAGCGCGAACAGCACGGGCGCGGGTCGCTCGGGCAGCGGCAGCGCCACCTGCGAGGCGCGCAGCCCGCACCACACGGGCAGGCGCTGCGCCGGCCATTCGGGCGCGGGCACGGTCTCCTCGGTCTCCTCGCCCAGACGCGCGGGGCGGGCACTGCCGACCACCCGCACCTCGATCTGCAGCACGTCGCTGCGCAGCAGGCTGCTCGCGGGCGGCCGCAGTCCGTAGCGGTCGCGGTGGATGCGCCCCGGCTGCCAGCGGCTGGTGGGCCACATCCAGTCGCAGGGGTCGTGGTCCATGCTCTCGCCCCAGGGCGGCATGTGGGTGCTGCGCATCGGCATGGCGCGGAACTGCACGCGCAGGTCGTCGGCCACCGGTTCGACCGCGCGCCAGAACGACTCGACCCACAGCATGCGGCGGCCCGAGATCTGCGTGGGCGCGCAGCGGATGCCGAGCAGCTCGAGCGGGCCGAAGCGGATCGGCGCGATGTGGCGCGAATCGGGCGGCAGCACGTCGACCAGCCATTCGGGCCGCGGCGCGAGCAGCGGCGCGACGCGCGCGAAGGCCGGCTCGGGCAGCGCGGGCACGTCGGCGGCGAGCCGCGAGGCGCGCTCGGGCGGTGCCAGCGCCAGGGTGCAGCGGCCCTCGGGCAGCACCGTCATGCGGGTGCCGAGCGCCTCGCACTGGCGCGCGAAACGCGTGGCCGCGCCGCGCGCGCGCTCGTTCGCATACTGGCGCGAACGGCCGAAGCCCACGCCGATCGGCGTGAAGCTCAACTGCTCGACGCCGCGCGGGCTCAGCGCGAGCGTGAACACGCCCGCGTCGACGAAGTCGTCGCGCACCGCTTCGAACAGCAGGTCGCCCGCGTCGTGCACGATCGGCCGGCCGCGGTAGACCTCGATGCCCTGCAGCACGTGCGCCGAGGTGCCGAGCACCGCATCGGCGCCGGCATCGACGATCGCATGGCCGGCCGCGATCTCGGCCTCGGAGGGCTCGGTCTCGAGGTTGTCGCCCCAGTGCACCGCCACCAGCACCACGTCGGCCGATTCGCGCGCCTTCTCGATGCGCGGCGCGAGCAGCGCGGTCCAGGCCGCGGGCTCGTCGAGCGGCAGGTAGGCGGCGCCGGGCCGGTCGGGGCCGGCCGCGAACTGGGGCTGGGTGGCGTCGAGCGAGAACAGCGCGACGCGCACGCCGCCGGCCATCGCGAAGGCCGGGCGCAGCGCGGCCTCGAGGTCGCGGCCGGTGCCGGCCCAGGCGATGCCCGCGGCCTGCAGGTGCCACTGCTGCTCCATCAGCGCGCCCGGGCCGTAGTCGCCGCTGTGGTTGTTGGCGGTGGCGACGATGCCGATGCGCGCGGTGGTCAGCACGTCCAGCATCTCGGGCCGTGCGCGGAAGTAGTAGGAACCGGCCTCGCCCTTCTCCACGCCCTGCTCGCCGGTGGTGGCGACCACGCATTCGAGGTTGACGATGCGCAGATCGGCCTCGCGCAGCGCGGGGATTCCGCTGAGCATGCGACGCGCGCCGCCCAGCTCGAGGCGCCGGTAGTGCAGGCGGCGGCCGAGGTTCACGTCGCCGCCAAAGGCGACGGTGCCGGTGCGCGCCGCGGGCGTGTCGGCCGGCACCGGCAAGGCAGCGGCCTGCGGCGCGAACGACGGCGCGGGCAGCTCGCCGCCCTCGCGCGCCTTCAGCAGCCGGTGGTAGGCGACATAGCCCGACAAGTAGTGCTCCACGTCGTCGATGCGCACGCGGAAGCTGTGGTGCTTGATGAAGAACGAGCCCGCGATGCGGTCGGGATGGCGGAAGAACATCGCGAGCTCGGGCCAGAAGTGGCCGTTCGCGAGGTAGCGCGCGCGGTGCTCGAGCGCGCGCTCGAACTTGTCGCGGTCCAGGCCCTCGAGCAGGTGGCGCAGCTCGGGATCGGCCTCGATGCGCAGCACCATCTCGCGCGCGGCCATCATCAGCTCGAGCAGGGTCGGGAAGGTGGTGATGCGCTCGCGCACGAAGTCGAGGTAGTCGGCCACGTTGCGCAGCCCGAACTCGTAATAGCGCAGCGCGGGCCGGTGGCGCGTGAGCTCGTTGACGCAGTAGCCGAGCCAGTGGTCGTGCGCGCGCCAGTGCTCGGCGGCGATGAAGTGGTCGAAGGCCTTCTCGACCATCGCGAGCCAGCGCGGATCGCGCGTGAGGCCGTACAGCCGCATCAGGCCGAACGCGGCCTCGCCGTCGTAGTAGATGACGCGGAAGGCCTCCTTCACCGCGAGGCTGGGCCGGTGCAGCACGTGCACGAAGCGGCCGGTCTCGGGGTCCTGCATGTGGCGGATGCCGAGCGCGAGCAGCTCGAGCAGCGGCAGGAAGCGGCGGTCGCCGGTCAGTTCGGTGTACTTGACGAAGGCCAGCAGGCAGACCGCGTTGCCGCCGAGCTTGACCTCGTGCGCCACGTCGACCAGGAAGGCCGCGCGGCTGCCGTCGGGCAGCACCGCGGGCCGGATCAGCGAGCCCGCGAGAAAGGCCAGCGAACGGTCGATGGCCTCCTTCTGCGCCGCGTCGCGCGTGAGCTCCCAGGCCTCGAGCAGCGCATAGGTCGAGCTCGCATGGCGCAGCGTGTTGTAGGTCGGGATGGCGCGGTCGAAGCAGGGGAACCAGCCGTAGTGGAACTCGCCCGTGGGCTTGACCTGCGCCGCCAGGTAGCGGCTCGCGTCCTCGACCATGCGGCGCACCGGCGCGGCGCTCCAGTCGTCGAGGCGGCGCAGGTGGGCCTCCTGCCCCTCGGGGACGATCGGCCAGGCGCCCTCGGCATCGACGTAGACGGCGCGCGTGGTGAAGCACCACACGGGCACGGCGTCGTCGTCGGGAAAGTCGAGCTCCTTGCCGAAGCGGCGCCGGGTGTGCAGCCGCAGGTTGCCGGGGTTGGGCTGGCAGTGGTCCACGCTGCCGTCGTAGAAGACCGCGCTGCCGTTGGCCTCGGGCGCGAGCAGCGCGAACTCGAAGCGGCTGTCGAAGGACACGCCCTGCTGGAAGTAGTTGCGCCGCGTCTTCGCGAGCAGTTCCTTGAACTCGCCCCAGTGCATCGGCAGCACGTGCTCGACCAGTTCCGCGCGCAGCCGCTGCGGCGGCCGCTCGCCGCGCTGCGCGGCATCGGCCAGCGCCTCGGCCGCTTCCTCCCAGGCCTGCGCGGCATCGGCGCCGCGGCCCGAGACCACGCGCGCGCGGCTGCCGCCCTCGCCGATCGCGAGGAAGACCACGCTGCCGGTGACCGGCGTGGCCGGCGGCAGCGCGGGCAGCACGCCCTCGGGACCCGCCAGTGCCTGCCTGGCGCGGTTCAGGAGTTCGGCGAGAGAAAGGGTCGATTCGGGCATGCGAGAAAGGAGGAAGACCCCGCCAGCGGCAGGCCGCGCGCATCGTACCCGCGTGCCGGCGTTTCGCGCTGACCGGAGGCTGACAGGGGCCGCCTTGCCACAGGGGCGGATGGCCTCAGACGCCCCAGGCCTCGAACACCGCCTGCCGCACCACCTCGACCGCCGGCGCCCGCGCACCCGCGGCCGGTTCGATCCAGCACAGCCAGGTGTGGGCGCGCCAGCCGGGCCAGATCGCGAGCTCGCCGTGGCGCTCGCCCTGCTCGGCCTGGTCGAGCCGCATCAGCCCCGCGCCCATGCCGCTCGCGACCATGCTGCGCACCGCGCTCTCGCTGTCGGCGGTGCGGCCCTGGCGGTACTCGCGGCCGGCGCCGGCGAACAGCCGATCGAGGTGCGCGCGCAGCACGCAGGTGGGCGGCGTGCCGACCCAGGGCTGCTCGGTGAGCGCCTCGAGCGACAGGCCCGGATGGGCGTCGGCCATCGGCAGCGGCAGCACGACCACCAGGTCGACCGGGGCCAGCCGGTGCAGCGCCAGGCCTTCGCGCGAAGCCACGTCGCTCAGCGTGTAGGCACAGTCGAGTTCGCCGCGCTCGACCGCCGAGGCGGTCTCGTACGACAGGCCCTGGCGCAGTTGCAGCGTGACCTGCGGATGGCGCTCGGCCAGCTTCACGAGCACGTCGCCGAGCCGCAGCGAGACCGGGTCGACCACGGTGCCGAAGCGCACCACGCCCTGCGCGGCGCCGCGCAGTTGCTCGGCGGCCGAGCGCATGCGCAGTGCCGAGGCCAGCGTGCGCTCGGCCTCCTCGAGCAGGCTGTGGCCCGCGGGCGTGGGCGTCATGCCGCGCGGCGTGCGCTCGAACAGGCGCACGCCGAGCTCGTCCTCGAGCGCCTTGAGCTGCGCGCTCACGGCGGGCGCGCTGGTGAACACGCGCTCGGCGGCGCGCGTGAGGCTGCCCTCGCGGGCAATGGCGACGAAGGTCTTCAGCTGGTAGAGCTCCATGGCGGCCGATTGTGAGCGCGCGGCGGCGCGCGGTCCCTTCGTTTTTTCGGAGGGCCCGCTCCAAAGAAGCGAATGGCATTCGCGCGGCCCCGCCCCGATCCTCGGACACATCGACTCCTTCATCGTTCGAAAGCCCTCCATGTCCCGATCCCAACGCCTGTACGGCATCGCCGCATTGCTCTTCGCCACCTCCGGCTGGGGCTCCCTGTTCCTCGTCAGCAAGGGCGTGCTCCACCACGTCGAACCCGTGTGGTTCACGCTGATCCGCTACAGCCTGTCGGCGCTGCTGTTCGCGTTGCTGGTGCTGCCGCGCGGCGCCGCGCCCTGGCGCAGGCTGCGCCACCATGCGGGTGCGCTGGCGCTGCGCGGCGCGGCCGGCTTCGGGGTGTTCAGCGTGCTGCTGCTGATCGGCCTCGCGCACTCGGTGCCCTCGCACGGCGCGGTGATCATCGCCACCACGCCGATGACCACGCAGCTCGTGCGCTGGCTGCTCGACGGCGTGCGCCCCACGCGCGCCGCGCTGCTCGCCACCGCGCTGGCGCTCGCGGGCGTGGCGATCGTCTCGGGTCTCATCGGCGGTCATGGCGGCCACGGCGGCGCGGGCAACGCCACGCTGTTCGGCGATGCCATCGCCTTCGTCGGCACCTTGGGCTGGGTCTGGTACACGCGCGGCGCGGCGCGCTTTCCCGAACTCGACGCACTCGAGTACAGCGCGCTCACGGTGCTGGCCGCGTGGCCGGTGCTGCTGGCGGCCGCGGTCGGTGCCGCGCTGCTCGGCTGGTCGGCGGCACCCAGCCTGGAAGGGCTGCGGCTCTCGTGGCGGGCGCTGCTGTTCGTCGGCGTGGTGCCCTCGGCCGCCTCGGTGCTGGCCTTCAACTACGGCGTGCGCACGCTCGGCGCGGTCACCGGCACCGCCTTTCTCAACTTCGTGCCGGTGTCGGCGCTGCTGATGAGCGCGGCGCTCGGCACCCTGCCCACGGCGAACGAGCTGCTGGGCATGGCGATGGTGGTGGCGGCGCTCCTGATCCATACCGCCCTGAACCGCAAGGCCAACGCCCTGCCCGCGGCAAGGATCGTGCCGCCCCCGCAGAATCCCTGCACCTACCGCACCCCTGGAGCCACGACACCGTGAGCAGCGACACCCCCCGCCTCTTCGAGCCGATGCGGCTCGGCCCGCTTTCGCTCGACAACCGCATCCTGATCGCGCCGATGTGCCAGTACTCGGCGAGCGAGGGCACGCCGGGCGACTGGCACCTGATCCATCTCGGCCATCTCGCGCTGTCGGGCGCGGGCCTGCTGATCCTCGAGGCCACCGCGGTCGAGGCCGAGGGCCGCATCACGCCGGGCGACCTCGGTCTCTATTCGGACGCCAACGAGGCGGGCCTGGCGCGCGTGCTCGCCGCCGTGCGCGCCCATTCGACGATGCCCGTGGCAATGCAGCTCGGGCACGCCGGGCGCAAGGCCTCGAGCCGCGCGCCCTGGGAAGGCGGCGCGCAGATCCGTCCCGGCGAGCCCGGCGGCTGGAAGGCCTTCGCGCCCTCGGCCGTGCCGCACGCACCCGGCGAGGACGTGCCGCTCGCGCTCGACGCCGAGGGCCTGGCGCGCGTGCGCGAGGCCTTCGTGGCCGCCGCCCGCCGCGCCGCGCGCCTCGGCATCGAGGGCATCGAGATCCATGCCGCGCATGGCTACCTGCTGCACCAGTTCCTGTCGCCGCTGGCCAACCACCGCGACGACGCCTACGGCGGCAGCCTCGAGAACCGGCTGCGCTTTCCGCTCGAGGTGTTCGACGCGGTGCGCGCCGTCTTCCCGGCCGGGCGGCCCGTGTGGGTGCGCGTGTCGGCGGTCGACTGGGTGGAAGGCGGCTGGGACCTCGAAGGCACCGTGGCTTTCGCCAAGGCACTCGAGGCGCGCGGCTGCGCGGCCATCCATGTCTCGAGCGGCGGCGTGTCGCCGAAGCAGGCGATCGCGCTGGGCGCGGGCTACCAGGTGCCGTTCGCCGAACGCGTGAAGGCCGAGGTCGGCATCCCGGTGATCGCGGTCGGCCTGATCACCGAGGCGCGGCAGGCCGAGGCCATCCTCGCCGAGGGCAAGGCCGATGCCATCTCGCTGGCGCGCGCGATCCTCTACGACCCGCGCTGGCCCTGGCACGCGGCCGCCGAGCTCGGCGCGCAGGTGAAGGCGCCCGTGCAGTACTGGCGCTCGCAGCCGCGCGAGTTCAAGGACCTGTTCGAGAACGCGAAGTTCGGGGCGCGCTGAACGCCTTCAGCGCAGCGCCTCGATCCAGAACAAGGTCTGCCGCACCGCGATCGCCTCGCCCGCCTGCTGCCGGCGATGCAATTGCGCGAGCGCATCGCGCGTGCCCTCGATCGTGAAGTCAGGGCAGACATAGGGCACGTTCTTCAGGTACCAGGCGAAGGCGCCCACGTCGGCGAAGCGCAGCAGCTCGGCGCCCGCCTCGGCGCGCAGGATCTCGAAGCCCGCGCGCTCGAGCTGGCGCCGCGCGATGTCGAGCTGCCACTCGGGCGGTGGCTCGGCCGGTGCCAGGCCCGCGAGCCGGTAGTGGTCGGCGTTGAAGTCCGAGGCCACCTGCTGCGTGAGGAAGTGCCCGCCGCGCGCGAGCACGCGCGCCACCTCGGCCGGCACGAAGGACTCGTGACGGTTGACCACCAGGTGGAACTCGCCGTCGGCGAAGGGCAGCGGTGCGTCGTCGTGCGCATCGCCATCGTGCTGCGCGCCGTTGTCGAGCGCGCCCTCCACCGCCACCACCTCGATGCCCAGCGGCGCGAGCCGCTCGCGCGCCACCGCGACGTTGGGCGCCCAGCCCTCGGTGGCGACGGTGCGCGCGGGCCGCAGCGGCAGCCGGCCGAGCCACTCGCCGCCACCCGTGCCCATGTCGAGCAGGTCGGGCGACTGGCGCGCGCGGTGGACCACCGCCCGTTCGAAATCCCAGGGCACGGCGGTGGTCGCGATGCGGCCATCGCAGGACAGGTCCCAGCCGACCAGCGGCTTGCGCGCAGCCTCGGCCAGCAGTCGATCGAATTCGGTCATCGCGCCAGTCTGCCGCATGACGGCCTCAGGGCGCGAGCGTGCGATAGAAGTAGGTGGTGTCGCAGAAGCCGCCGCGCGGCAGCAGCGCATAGCCGGGGATGGTGCCGCTGCGCTGCCAGCCCGAGCGTTCGTAGAGCCGCTCGGCCTCGGGGCTCGAGGTGTCGAGCACCAGCAGCGTCTTGCCGCTGTCGCGCGCGGCCTGCTCGGCCGCCTGCATCAGCAGCGCGCCGAGCCCCTGGCGCCGCCCGCGCCGGTGCACCAGCATCTTCGCGAGGTCGGCGCGGTGCGGCTGGTTGTCGGGCTGGTCGAGCACGAGCTGCACCGTGCCGACGATGCCCTGCGCGTCCTCCACCACCATCAGCGCGCGCTCCCCGCGCGCCACGCCGTCGGCCACCTTGCGCCAGAAGGCCAGCGCCTGCTCGAGCGACAGCGGATGCATGAAGCTCACCGAGGCATCGCCGTCGACGCAGTCGATCAGCAGCTCGGCCAGCGATTGCAGTTGCGCCGCGTCCACCGCCTGCAGGCGGCGCACCGGGTGGAGGCTCGTGGGGTTCATGGCGTTCGTTCTCACTTCCAGACATCGGGATGGGGGCTCACGATCGCGACCGCATAGCGGGCGGTTTCGCGCGTGGGATTGAAGTAGGCGACGGGCCGGTCGAGCACCATCGCGAGGCAGTCGCCGGCGTCGAGCCGGTGGCGCTCCTCGCCCACGGTGATCTCGATCGTTCCCTCGAGCATCCAGACCTGCTGGTGCACCTGCGACTCGCGCGCGCCCGATTCGTAGGCCACGCGCGCCTTGGGCGGGAACAGCACCTCGACGATCTGCAGCGGCGAGGCGATGCCGCCGGGCGACACGTTGCGCCGCAGGTAGCCCGACGAGGGATCGCGCCATTGCGGCTGGTCGGCGCGGCGCGCCACCGGATCGGCGCGCGGGCGCGGCTCGTCGAACAGCGCGGCCAGCATCGTGCCGAGGCCGGTCGCGAGCTTCTCGAGCACCACCGCCGTGGGGCTGCTCTCGCCGCGCTCGATCAGCGAGATCATCGAACGGCTGACCCCGCTCTGCGCGGCCAGCGCCTCGAGCGAGAGGCCGCGCGCGACGCGCAGTTCGCGCACGCGGCGGGCGATGCGGTCGTTGAGGGGGGCGGGAGCTTCTTCTTTCATGCTGGATTTATTTTCCAACATGATGGAATGCCGGTCAAGCCGGCGATGCGGCCTCGCGCAGTGCCTTGTAGGCGGCCACCAGGTCATCGAGCGAGAACGCGCGATTGAGTCCGCTGGGATTGGGCAGGATCCAGGTCTCGATGCCGGCGAAGGGTTCGGGCTGGCGGCCCCATTCGATCTGCGGGCGCCCCGTCATGCCCGCATAAGCGGCCTTGCCGAGGAACGCCAGGCGGCGCGGACCGCAGGCGGCGATCTTGCGGGTGAAAGCCTCGGTGGCGGCCGCGAATTCATGCGCGGCCAATTGGCTCGCGCGCGCCGTCGGCCGGTCGACGGCCGTGGTCAGGCCGTAGCCGCGTTGCAGCAGCAGCGGCGCCTCGGCGGGCTGCATCAGCTTCGGCGTGAAGCCGGCCAGGTGCAGCACGCGCCAGAAGCGGTTGCCCCGGCCTTCGAAGTGCAGGCCGGAGGCGGCCGCGCGCTGGCCCGGGTTGATGCCGCAGAAGACGATGGCGAGGCCGGGGGCGAGGAGGTCGGGCAGAGCTTGGGAAGCCATGCGGGTCGATTGTGTCGTCTCGCGACGAGAGGCGCCCGCGTGCCTGCGCGGCTTTGTTCTAGGCTTTCGACGCCCCCGCCTGCGCGCCGGGCCCGGCCTGATCGGCATGGGCAGGGCCCTCGGGCGGTTGCCCGCGAACGGCAGGCAGGGTGCCATGCCGCAGCCATGCATCGAGCTCACCCTGCGAGATGCCCATCCAGCCGGCCGTCGATGCACCCAGGCCGTCGACCGCCTGCTGGTACGCGAGCTTGAAGGCACCCTGCGCCTCGGCCTCGCTGCCGAAATGCCCGTCCCTGTGCCAGAGCCCGACAGGAACGACCTGACCCGGTTTCGCTCCCGCCTCGACGAGCCTGCGGTGATCCCTCTGCGTGAAGCCCTTCGATCGGCGACTTGCCGGAAGATCCTTGGGGGTGCTCAAAGCCATGGCGCTCTCTGGTGGGGGTTGAACCTGCCCCACGGCCAGGCAGCCCGCACCGCAGGAGTTGGTCTTCGACCAACGCCATCTACGCAGTGGAAACGGCTTCGGATTCAGCCTGGCGATGGCGCGTCCTTGCGTTGTCGCCCGCCCATCGACCGCTCATGCCAGGCGAGCCGAGGCCCGCCCTCCCCTTCATCACTCCACCGTCACGCTCTTCGCCAGGTTGCGCGGCTTGTCCACGTCCGTGCCGCGCGCGCAGGCCGTGTGATAGGCCAGCAGCTGCAGCGGCACCACATGCAGCAGCGGCGACAGCGCGCCGTAGTGCTCGGGCATGTGGATCACGTGCAGGCCTTCGCTGCTCTTGATCTTCGAGTCGCCGTCGGCCAGCACGTAGAGCACGCCGCCGCGCGCGCGCACTTCCTGCAGGTTGCTCTTGAGCTTCTCGAGCAGGGCGTCGTTGGGCGCCACGGCGACCACCGGCATCTCGCTGGTCACCAGCGCGAGCGGGCCGTGCTTGAGCTCGCCGGCGGCATAGGCCTCGGCGTGGATGTAGGTGATCTCCTTGAGCTTGAGCGCGCCCTCGAGCGCGATCGGGTAGTGCAGGCCGCGGCCCAGGAACAGCGCGTTGTCCTTGCGCGCGAAGTCCTCGGCCCAGTTGATGATCTGCGGCTCGAGCGCGAGCACCGACTGCAGCGCGACCGGCAGGTGGCGCATCTCCTTCAGGTAGCGCGCCTCGTCTTCCGCGCTCAGCAGGCCCTTCGACTGCGCGATCGCCAGCGTGAGCAGGAACAGGCCCGCGAGCTGGGTGGTGAAGGCCTTGGTCGAGGCCACGCCGATCTCGACGCCGGCGCGCGTGATGTAGGCCAGCTTGCACTCGCGCACCATGGCGCTGGTGGCGACGTTGCAGATGGTCAGGGTCTGCTCCATGCCGAGCGAGCGCGCATGCTTGAGCGCGGCCAGGGTGTCGGCGGTCTCGCCCGACTGGCTGATGGTGACGACCAGGGTGCGCGGGTCGGGCACCGAGTCGCGGTAGCGGTACTCGCTCGCGATCTCGACCTGGGTCGAGATCTTCGCGATGCCCTCGAGCCAGTACTTGGCGGTGCAGCCGCTGTAGTAGCTGGTGCCGCAGGCCAGGATCAGGATGCGGTCGATCTCCTTGAACACGCGGTGCGCGCTGGCGCCGCTCTGCTTGCCGTCCTGGCCGATGCCGTCGAACAGCTCGGGCACGATGCCTTCCACGCCCTCGAGCGTGTCGCCGATGGCGCGCGGCTGCTCGAAGATCTCCTTCTGCATGTAGTGGCGGTAGGGGCCGAGCTCGGCCGCGCCGCTGTGGGCCTGCACGGTGCGCACGGGGCGCTGCACCGGCTTGTGGGCGCGGTCGACGATCCAGTACTTGCCGGGCTGCAGGTCGACCACGTCGCCTTCCTCGAGGTACACGATCTGGTCGGTGACGCCGGCCAGCGCCATCGCGTCGCTGGCCAGGAAGTTCTCGGCACCGTCCTTGCCGGCGCCCAGGATCAGCGGCGAACCGGCGCGCGCGCCGACCACGCGCTGCGGCTCGTCGCGGCTGATCACGGCGATGGCGTAGGCGCCCGTGAGCTGGCGCACGGCGCCCTTCACGGCCTCGAACAGGTCGCCGTCGTAGAGGCTGTCGACCAGGTGGGCGATGACCTCGGTGTCGGTCTGGCTCTCGAACACGTAGCCCTTGGCTTCGAGGCTGGCACGCAGCGCCTCGTGGTTCTCGATGATGCCGTTGTGCACCAGCGCGATGCGGCCGGGCCGCGCTTCCTGCGCGCCGGCGCCCGGGCCGTGGCTGAAGTGCGGGTGCGCGTTGTGCACCGCGGGCGCGCCGTGCGTGGCCCAGCGGGTGTGGGCGATGCCGGTCAGGCCCTCGAGCTTGTCCTCGGCCACCTGGGTCTGGAGGTCGGCCACGCGCGAGGTGGTGCGCGCGCGCGTCAGGCCGCCCGCATGCACGGCCACGCCGCAGGAGTCATAGCCGCGGTACTCGAGCCGCTGCAGGCCCTGGACCAGGACCGGGACGATGTTTCGATGGGAAGCCGCGCCGACGATGCCGCACATGGTTGTCTTGCCTTTGGAAAGGAATGAAGGAGAACGAAAAGAATTGCTGCGAATGGTAGGGAGGGTGAAAAGAAATTTGCCGTCTAAATTCCCATGGATTTGGACTTTTCTTTCACGCATTCAGGTCGATGAATTTTTATTCCATAATTTCACGAATCATGGAATCCATTGCACTAGACGCCATCGACCTGAAGCTGCTCGACGCCCTGCAGCGCGACGCCTCGGCCACCAACCAGAAGCTGGCGGCGGCCGTGGGCATCTCGCCGCCGACCTGCCTGCGGCGGGTCCAGCGGCTGTGGCAGGAGGGATTGATCGAGCGCCAGGTGGCGCTGCTGTCGCCCGACCGGCTGGCCGCGGTACTCGGCCACGGGCTGCAGGCGGTGGTGGAGATCTCGCTCGACCGGCAGGACGCCGAGTCGCTCGATGCCTTCGAGGCGCGCGTGATCGCGGACGACGCGGTGCAGCAGTGCTGGCGCGTGTCGCCGGGACCGGATTTCGTGCTGGTGGTGGCCGCACGGGACATGCCCGGCTACGGCGCGCTGGTGCAGCGGCTGTTCACCGCCGACGCCAACGTGCGCAACGTCAAGGCCTTCTTCAGCCTCAAGCGCGCGAAGTTCGAGCCGCGGGTGCCGCTGGCGCCCGCGGGCTGAGGCCCGTCAGGCCTTCGGCTTCTTCTGCGGCCGCTGCCAGTTCGGCAGGCTGATCTGCTTGCCGCGCGCCACGGTCAGCGCGCCGGCCGGCGTGGTCTTGGTGACGGTGGAGCCGCCGCCCACGGTGCCGCCCGCGCCGATGGTGACCGGCGCCACCAGCACGCAGTTGCTGCCGATGTGCACGTCGTCCTCGAGCACGGTGCGGTGCTTGTTGGCGCCGTCGTAGTTGGCCGTGATGCTGCCCGCGCCGTAGTTGACGCGCGCGCCCACGGTGGCGTCGCCCAGGTAGGCCAGGTGGTTGGCCTTGGCGCCGGCGGCCATGGTGGAGTTCTTGACCTCGACGAAGTTGCCGATGTGCACCTCGGTGCCGAGCTGGGCGCCGGGGCGCAGCCGTGCGAAGGGGCCGATCAGCGCGCGCTCGCCGACCGTCACGCCGGCCTTCTCGCCGTCGATGTGGGTGAAGGGATGGATCACGGCGCCGGCCTCGATGCGGGCATTGGCGATGACGCAGTTGGCGCCGATGCGCACGCCCTCGCCGAGCGAAACCTGGCCCTCGAACAGGCAGTTGACGTCGATCTCGACGTCGCCGCCGCATTCGAGCGTGCCGCGCAGGTCGAAGCGCGCCGGGTCGGCCAGCCGCACGCCCTGGGTCATCAGGGCCTCGGCCTGGCGGCGCTGGAAGGCGCGCTCGAGCTCGGCCAGCTGCACCGGGCTGTTGATGCCGGCCACCTGCAGGCCGTCGGTCGTGATGTGGGCCACCACCGGCACGCCGTCGGCCGCGGCGTGCTTGACGATGTCGGGCAGGTAGTACTCGGACTGCGCATTGCGGTTGTCCAGGCGCTCGAGCCAGCCCTTGAGCTGTTTCGCGGGCACGGCCATCACGCCGCTGTTGACTTCGCGCACCGCGCGCTGCGCCTCGCTGGCGTCCTTGTGCTCGACGATGGCGGTCACCTCGCCGCCCGCGGCGTTGCGGATGATGCGGCCGTAGCCGGTGGGGTCGTCCAGCTCGATGGTCAGCAGCGCCAGCCGCTCGCCGCCGCTGGCGGCGATCAGGGTGCGCAAGGTGTCCTCGGCGATCAGCGGTACGTCACCCGAGAGGATCACCACCGTGCCGTCGTCGGGCAAGAGCGGCGTGGCCTGCTGCACCGCGTGGCCGGTGCCCAGCTGTGGCTCCTGGCGCGCGAAGCGCAGCGAGGCCGCCTCGGGCGAGGCGGCCATGGCGGCCTCGACCTGTTCGGCGCCGTGGCCGGTGACGATCACCACGTGCCGGGCGCCGATGCGCGCGGCGGTGCCGGTCACGTGCGACAACAGTGCGCGGCCGGCCAAACGATGCAACACTTTGGGAAGCCTGCTCTTCATGCGCGTGCCCTTGCCGGCCGCCATGATCACGACGTCGACCGGTCCCTGGTTGCCCTGCTTCGGAATCTGATTCATGCCTTTTTCTACCCGGATGCGTTGTTTCAAGCTGGCGCGGATTATCGGCGTGATGGCGCTGGTGGCCGTCCTGGGGGCTTGCAGCGCCATCAAGCTGGCCTACAACAACCTGCCCGAGCTCAGCTACTGGTGGCTCGACGGCTACCTCGATTTCGACGGTTCGCAGACGCCCAAGGTGCGCGACGAGCTCGCGCAGCTGCTCGACTGGCACCGGCGCAACGAGCTGCCGAAGATCGCGGCGCTGCTGCAGGAGGCCGAGACGCTGGCGCCCGGCGAGGTGACGCCGGCCCAGGCCTGCGCCATGACCGACCGCATCCGCGACCGGCTGCTGGCGGTCAGCGAGCGCGCCGAGCCCGCGGGCACCGAGTTGCTGCTGAGCCTCAGCGAGGCCCAGCTGCAGCAGCTCGAGCGCAAGTACGCGAAGAACAACGCCGACTACCGCAAGGACTGGCTCGACCGCTCGCCGGCCCGGGTGCAGGAGAAGCGCTACGACCAGTTCCTCGACCGCTTCGAGGACTTCTACGGCCGGCTTTCGCCCGAGCAGCGCGAGCTGCTGCGCCAGCAGGTGGCGCAGTCGGTGTTCGACCCGAAGCTGCAGGACGTGGAGCGCCGCAAGCGCCAGCAGGAAGCGCTGGTGCTGCTGCGCGGCTTCGTCGCGAACCGCACGCCGCCCACCGAGGCGCGCGCCGCGCTGCATGCCTACCTGCAGCGCATCGCCGATCCGCCCCCGGGGCCCTGGCGCGAGCAGCAGCAGGCGCTGCTGCAGGAAGGCTGCCGCAACCTGGCCGCGCTGCACAACGGCACCAGCGCGGCGCAGCGCGCGCAGGCGGTCAAGCGGCTGCAGGCCTACCAGAACGACCTGCGGCAGCTGGTGGCCGGCGGCTGAGCCGGCGCCGCCCCCGGATCAGATCAGCGGCGTGGGCCGCAGCGGGCGCTCGAAGTAGTCGCCCAGCGCCTCGAGCGCGCGCGGCTCGAGGATGCGTAGCCAGCGGTCGTCGAGCTTGTAGAGCCCGAGCTGCGACAGCCGGCGCAGCGTCTTGTTGGTGTGGACCAGCGACAGCCCGAGCGCATCGGCGATGTGCTGCTGGTTGAGCGGGAACTCGACCCAGCCGTCGCGCACCATGCCCACGCGCTCGGCGCGGCGGTACAGGTGCATCAGCAGCATCGCCACGCGCTCGACGGCGCTGCGCCGGCCGGTGGTCACGAGGTTGTCGTCGATCATCTTTTCCTCGCGCGCGGCCAGCCAGGTGATGTCGTAGCCGAGCTTGGGCTCGGCATGGAACAGCTCCCAGAGCCGGTCGCGCGCGAACACGCACAGCGAGACCTCGGTCAGGGCCTCGACGCCGTGGGTCTGGCCGTCGGCGAACTCGTCCTGCAGCCCGACGAAGTCGCCGGGCAGCAGCACGTTGAGGATCTGCCGCCGGCCGTCGCTCAGGGTCTTGTAGCGGAAGGCCCAGCCCGAATAGAGCGTGAACAGCTGCGGGCTGCGCCGGTGTTCCTCGATGATCGAGCCGCCGGCCTCGACGCGGCGCGCGCCGATGCGGAACGATTCGATGGTGCGCAACTGGTCGGCGGACACCGGCAGGAAGGCCGGCAGCTGACGCAGCGCGCAACGGCTGCAGGGGTGGGGCCCGTTCTCCGGGGCGGCGGGTGTGGGGTACTGGTCGGGCACCACCGACTATAGGCATCGAGGGGGGTGGGACCGGTATGTCTTTTTACATTTCGTGATGTCGGACGGCTGCCTACACTGCGCTCGCTTTTCCCATCCCGGCCCATGATTCCCGACGAACAGACGCAAGCTCCCGCGCCCGCCCCGGCGCTCTCCGAGATCCTCTACTGCAGCGAGCTTGCGCCCGACCTGCCGCCCGACACGGTGGCCAACATCGTCGCGCGCGCCCGCGCACGCAACGGCGAACTCGGCATCACCGGGCTGCTGGTCTTCGACGGCCAGCGCTTCTGCCAGCACATCGAGGGACCGCCCGACGCCCTGCGCTCGCTGATGGACCGCATCGCGCGCGACCCGCGCCATGTCGACGTGCGCGTGGCCTGGCAGGGCGAACTGGCCGCGCGCCGCTACAGCGGCTTCCGGCTCGGGCTGGCCGAGAGCGAGGGACCCGACCTGATGGCCGGCGTGCATGCGCTCGACGGCGAGGTCGCGCTCAAGCATTTCCTGGCGCTGCGCCGAAGTTTCGACATCAACGGCTGAAAACGGCCGCGCCAAAGGAAAAGGGCCGGACGATGCGCGAAGCGCCGTCCGGCCCCTTGGTATGACGGGCGCGGCCTTCGCCGCCGCCCGGTGGCCCAGGATCGATCAGGAAACCCGCGGGATCAAGCGGCGTCCCACGTGTACGTGGCGCCGTAGCCGTCCCAGGCTTCCATCACGATGCGCTGGCCGGCCGCCACGGTGAGCGACTCACCGGGGGCGAGCACCAGGTCCTCGCTCGGGTTCTCGAGCGTGGCATCGGGCGTGATCCAGACCCGGCCCTGGCGCACGCGCAGCACGCTGTCGCCGCGCGCCTTCAGGCTCATCGCCTCGCCGGGCGCGATTTGCCAGGCACCGCGGCGCACGGCCGGCGGAATCGCGGCGGCGGTGTTGCGGTTGGGCAGCGACAGGGTGGACAGCGTAGAGGTGGTGCAGACGGCAGTGGACATGATGGGCTCCTAGGTGTTTGCCGAATCGCGAATCAATGGGTGCTTGGGAAAGGAGGCAGCAATGGCGCGGTTCGGGAATGAATGATCGTTTCCCGGCCGTTGGCAGTCCAATGAAAAGGAGGTAGCCTACTGATTCCGGTTTCGCATCAATCCCGAAGCAGGCGCCGGCCCCCGATCCATGCAGCATTCGCAAACCCACCTGCGCTCCCGCCCGATCTCCGCCGGCCACCTGCGCGCCTTCGAGGCGGTCGCGCGGCACCTGAACTTCCGTGCCGCGGCCGAGGAAATGGCCCTGACCCAGTCGGCCGTGAGCCGCCAGATCCAGTCGCTCGAGGAGGAAGTGGGCGTGCCGCTGTTCCTGCGCCACACGCGCGCGGTCGAGCTGACCAGCGCGGGCGCCCAGCTGCTGCTGGCGGTGCAGCAGGCACTGCCGCGCGTCGACACCGCGGTGCGGCAGATCCGCCAGAGCGCCGGGCGCAAGAGCGTCTCGCTGACCACCTTCGCCTCGTTCGCCTCGATGTGGCTGATCCCGCGGCTCGAGGCCTTCCAGCGCGACAACCCCGAGATCGACATCCGGATCGACGCCAGCGACCTCGCGGTCGACCTCGAGGTGGCCGACGTCGACATCGCGCTGCGCTACGGCCCGCGCGAGGCCATGCCCCCGCAGGCCGTGCGGTTGTTCGGCGAAAACCTCACGCCGGTGGCGAGCCCCTGGCTCATCAAGAGCAGCCCGCCGATCAAGAAGCCCGAGGACATCGCGCGCTTCACGCTGATCGAGGCCGGCGACGCCCACCGCACCCACCTCGAATGGCTGACCTGGCGGCGCTGGTTCGAGCTGCACGGCCTGGAACGCGCCCAGCCCAAGCGCTGGCTCTATTTCAACTACGCCTACCAGATGGTGCAGGCCGCGCTCACCGGCCAGGGCGTGGTGCTGGCGCGCAGTTCGTTGATTGCCGAGAGCCTGGCCAACGGCGACCTGATCGAGGTGCTGCCGCAGCACCGCATGGACTCGCCGATGTCCTATTGGCTGATCGCCGGCCCGCGCAGCGCGCTGCGGCCCGAGATCAAGGCCTTCTGGGACTGGCTGCTCGCGCAGGCCGGCACCACGCGCGAGACCATCGGCGAGGTGCCCGATCCGGACACCGTCGACGACCTGGACTGACGAGAAAAAGGGCGCCGCGGCTCGAAGCCGGGCGCCCGTATGCGCAGGAAGCAGCCGCTCAGCCGATCGGCCAGACCACCCCGTTGTCGTTGAGGATCGCGTCGAGCGGCAGGTCGTGCGCCTCGGGCTCGAAGTCCTCGAGGAAGCCGTTCGCGAAGCCCAGGCCGACCGTGAAGGGCCGCGGCTCGAGGGCGGCCAGCGTGCGGTCGTAGAAGCCGCCGCCGTAGCCGAGCCGGTAGCCGCCCGCGCTGTAGCCCACGCAGGGCACGAACAGCAGGGTCGGCACGATCAGCTCGGTGTCCTTGGGCTTGGGAATGCCGTAGGCGTCCTCTTCCATCTGGCAGCCCGGGTACCAGGCGTGGAAGGTCAGGGTCTTGTGGACCTTGTCGATCACGGGCAGGCCGATGCGGCGGCGCTGCGGCTCGTCGATCAGTTCGCCGTCCTCCTTCCACCGATGCAGCGCGGGCAGCGGATCGAACTCGCCCTTGATCGGCCAGTAGGCGCCGATCACGGTGTCGGGCCGGCCGACCAGCCAGATGCGCATCACGCGCTGCAGCAGGTCCGCGCGTGTCAGCCGGTCCGGCATCCCCAGACGTTGTTCGATCAACGCCTTGCGCAGCTGATCCTTGAGAAAACTCGCCGTCGCCGACGTGGCGGCATCCTTTGACTTGTCCATAATCTCCCGATGCAGTTTCCAAGCATTTTGGCATCCATGTGCCGCCGCCCGCGCAGCGTCGCGCCGGCACTGGTTCTTTCGGCCCTCGCGGCCTGCGCGCTGACCCTCTTCGCGCCCGCCGCGGCGCTGGCGCAGAACAACAGCAACGACGAGGTGCTGCTGCAGATGAAGCAGGCCTTCCAGCGCGGCGACAAGGCCCGGCTGGCGGCGCTGCTGCCGCAGGCCCGCGGCCACGTGCTCGAACCCTGGGCCGCCTACTGGGAACTCAAGGCGCGGCTGCAGGAAGCCGGCGCGAACGAGGTGCAGGACTTCTTCGCGCGCTATCCCGGCACCTACCAGGAAGACCGGCTGCGCAACGACTGGCTGCTGCTCACGGGCCAGCGCCGCGACTGGGACAACTTCTCGGCCGCCATCGCGGGCTTCCGCATGGGCGACGATGCTCAGGTGCGCTGCTACGCGATCCTGGTCGACGCGCTGCGCAGCGGCAGCGCCACCCAGGCCCAGGCCGACGAGATCCGGCGCAACTGGTTCGCCCAGCGCGACAGCGACGACGGCTGCCTCACGGCCGCCGACCGCATGATCGCCGCGCGCCTGCTGTCGCCCAACGACGCCTGGAAGAAGGCGCGCCTGGCCATCGAGGCCAACCGGCCGCAGGCCGCGCGCGGCGCCGTCACGCTGGCCTCGCCCGATGCACTGCCGCTGTTCGAGGAGGTCAACGCGAGCGCGGCCAAGTTCCTCGTCACGCGCGGGCCCGTGGCCGCCAAGTCGCGCCGCGAGCTGGTCACGCTGGCGCTGATCAAGATCGCGATGGCCGATCCCGAGCAGGCCGCCTCGCAGCTCGACGCCAAGTGGAGCGCGATGCTCTCGGCCGAGGAGCGCAACTGGATCTGGGGCACCATCGGCCGCCAGTCGGCGATCAAGCTCTGGCCGCAGGCCGTGAGCTACTTCGGCAACGTCACCAAGAACGCCGACCTGTCGGACGACATGCTCGGCTGGCGCGTGCGCGCGGCGCTGCGCGCCGGCCAGTGGAAGGACGTGGCGCCCGCCATCAACGCCATGAGCGAGGCCAGCCAGCAGGACCCGACCTGGACCTACTGGAAGGCGCGCGCGCTGGTCAATGCCGGCGGCGACGAGCGCCGCGCCCAGGCGCGCGAGCTCTACCAGGGCATCGCGGGTACGCGCGGCTTCTACGAGATGCTGGCGCTCGAGGAGCTGGGCCAGCGCGTGATGGCCGCCACCCGGCCCGCGCCGCTCACGCCCGAGGAACGCAACGCCGCGCGCCTGAACCCCTCGCTCAACCGCGGCCTCTACGCGATCGCGATCGGCCTGCGCCCCGAGGGCACGCGCGAATGGAACTACGCCACCAACCTGCACGACCGGGGCGGCATGGACGACCGCGCGCTGCTGGCCGCGGCCGACTTCGCCTGCCAGCGCGAGGTCTGGGATCGCTGCATCAACACCAGCGAGCGCACCAAGGGCGTGATCGACGTCGAGCAGCGCTTCCCGATGCCCTTCCACGACACCGTGCTGCGCAAGAGCCAGGACATCGGCCTCGACCCGGCCTACGTCTACGGCCTGATCCGCCAGGAGAGCCGCTTCATCATGGACGCGCGCTCGGGCGTCGGCGCCTCGGGCCTGATGCAGGTGATGCCCGCCACCGCGCGCTGGACCGCGCGCAAGATCGGCATGACCGACTTCACGCCGGGCCAGATCAACGACCGCGAGACCAACATCACCATCGGCACCAACTACCTGAAGCTCGCGCTCGACGACTTCGACGACTCGATGGCGCTGGCCGCCGCGGCCTACAACGCCGGCCCGGGCCGCCCGCGCAGCTGGCGCAACGGCCCGGTGCTCGATGCCGCGATCTGGGCCGAGAACGTGCCGTTCAACGAAACCCGCGACTACGTGAAGAAGGTGCTGGCCAACACCACCAACTACGCCGCGATCATCACCGGCCGGCCGCAGTCGCTGAAGGAACGCCTGGGCCGGGTCGGCCCGCGCGACGCCGCGATGCCCGAACCGAACAAGGACCTGCCCTGAGATGAGCTGGCGCGACGAGGTCCTCGACACCATCGCCGCCGAGTTCTCGGACGTGGGCGACCTCGCCCAGCTCACGCGCATCCTGGTGCGGCTGCTGCTCGCATCGCTGCTGGGCTTCGTGCTCGGCTTCGAGCGCGAGCAGCAGGGCAAGGCGGCCGGCGTGCGCACCCACATGCTGGTGGCCATCGGCTCGGCCCTGTTCGTGCTCGTGCCGCAGCAGACCGGCATCGTGCCGGCCGACATGAGCCGCGTGATCCAGGGCCTGGTGGCCGGCGTCGGCTTCCTCTGCGCGGGCACCATCCTCAAGCAGGGCAAGGACGAGCACCACGTGCAGGGCCTCACCACCGCCGCGGGGCTGTGGATGACGGCCGCGATCGGCATGGCCTGCGGCCTGGGCCGCGAGGCCACGGCGGTCATCAGCGCGCTGCTGGCGCTGGTGGTGCTGCAGTTCGTGCCGCGGCTCGTGAGCCTGATCGAGCGCACGATCGGGCCGCCCAAGGGCAAGGAGGCACCGGGCCGCGCCACGCCGCGCGTCATCGCCTCGAGCAGCGAGCCCCCGCTGCGCACCGACGACACCGACCGGCGATAGCCGCCGGCGCGCGGGCCGCGCCGGTCATCAATGCGCGCCGCAAACGGTATCAATCGCGCGGCGCCCGCGCCCTAGCATCGAAGGCTTTGCCACGAAACCAACCGGAGGAAATCCATGCTCAAGCTCTACATCGGCAACAAGAACTACTCGTCGTGGTCCATGCGTCCCTGGGTGCTGCTCAAGCAGGCCGGCATTCCCTTCGAGGAAGTGATGGTGCGCTTCGACGCCTTCGAGGCCGGCTCCAACTTCAAGGCCGTGGTCGGCGCGGTCAACCCCACGGCGCGCGTGCCGGTGCTGATCGACGGCGACCTCACGGTCTGGGATTCGCTCGCCATCGCCGAGTACCTGGCCGAGCAGTTCCCCGACAAGGCGCTGTGGCCGCGCGACAAGGCCGCGCGGGCCCGCGCGCGCAGCGTCAGCGCCGAGATGCACTCGGGCTTCGGCAACCTGCGCAACCACTTCCCGATGAACATCGAGGCCTCGCTGGCCGAGGTGGGCGCGCGCGTGCTGAAGGAACAGCCCGGCGTGGTCGAGGACCTGGAGCGCATCGCGACCATGTGGAGCGAGCTGCTCGACACCCATGGCGGCCCGATGCTGTTCGGCGAGTTCGGCATCGCCGATGCCTTCTACGCGCCGGTGTGCATGCGCATCCGCAGCTACGGGCTGCCGGTGCCGCCCGCGGCGCAGGCCTACATCGAGCGCGTGGCGGCCCTGCCGGGCGTCGCCGCGTGGATCGAGCAGGCGCTCGCGGAGCAGGATTTCGTGGCCTTCGACGAGCCCTACCGGACCTCGCGCTGATCGTCGTTCGCTGTCGTCGATCGGCGCGAGCCGGCCAGGCCGCGTCGTGTCCGGTCAGAAGCGGTAGGTGGCCGCCACGTAGGTCACGATCGGATTGAGCTTCAGGCGCGCTTCGCTGGTCGCGATCGGCAGGCCCGTGATCGAGGTCGTCGTGAGCTTGGCCTTGGTCTTCAGCGGGATGTAGGAGACCGAGAAGGAAATGCCCCAGTGCTTGTCGAACTGGTAGGCCAGGCCGGCGTTGAGCACGGGCGCGAAGGAGCTGTCGAGCTTGGCGGTGGTCACGGTCGACAGCGGCCGCTGGCGCAGCTGGCTGCCGAGCGCTTCCTGCAGGTTGCTGGTGATCTGCACGCCGCTGTACCAGACGTAGGTGGCGCCCAGCCCCACGAAGGGACGGAAGGCGGCATTGCCGTCGTTGAAGTAGTACTTGCCGAGGATGGTCGGGCTCCATTGGCGTGCCTTGCCCAGTTCGCCCACGCGCGCCAGCGTGCCGGTGCCTTCGAGCTTGAACTTCGGCGGGATGCCCAGCACGCCTTCCACCGCCCAGTGGTCGTCGAGGAAATAGGCCGCGTTGAGACCCAGCGTGTCGGAATCGCTCACGCTGGCGCCCGAGCCGGCGAGCACGCTCTGCACCGGCGAGGTCAGCATCAGCGGCTTGCTCTTGTCCTGCGGCGAAAGATGGAACCAGCCCGCACCGACGACCCAGTCGCCGGCCTTCTGTGCAAAGGCGCTGCCGGACGTCAGTGCCCCGAGGGCTGCCAACGCCAACATGGTTTTTTTCATGATGTGAATACTCCTTTGGTTGAAATTCCCCCTCCAAACGCGGTGCCGGTCTGCCGCCGGTGAAGCGTTCGAGCGCATCGAGCGAGCGAACGATCGTTCGATTTGCCTCGGAGATTATCGAACGACCGTTCTTTTTAAGCCCTGCGGGGTATCCCTACACTGCGCGCATGAAAACCTATCTCGTCGGCGGCGCGGTGCGCGACCGCCTGCTCGGACGCCCGGTGTCGGACCACGATTGGCTCGTGGTCGGCGCCACGCCCGAGGACATGGTGGCACAGGGCTTCCTGCCCGTGGGGCGCGACTTCCCGGTATTCCTTCATCCATCGACGCGCGAGGAGTACGCGCTCGCGCGCACCGAGCGCAAGAGCGCGCCCGGCTACCGCGGCTTCGTGATCCATGCCGCGCCCGACGTGAGCCTCGAGCAGGACCTCGCGCGGCGCGACCTGACCATCAACGCGATCGCGCTGCCGGCCGAGCGCGTGGCCGCCGACGGCAGCTTCGACCCCGCGCCCGCCGACCTGGCCGATCCCTTCGACGGCCAGCGCGACCTGCGCGAGAAGCGGCTGCGCCACGTCACCGACGCCTTCCGCGAGGACCCGGTGCGCATCCTGCGCGTGGCGCGCTTCGCCGCGCGCTTCGACGACTTCGAGGTCGCGCCCGACACGCTCGCGCTGATGCGCGAAATGGTCGCGGCCGGCGAGGTCGACGCGCTGGTGCCCGAGCGCGTGTGGCAGGAGCTCTCGCGCGGGCTGATGGAGACGCGGCCCTCGCGCATGTTCGAGGTGCTGCGCGCCTGCGGCGCGCTCGCGGTGCTGCTGCCCGAGGTCGACCGGCTCTGGGGCGTGCCGCAGCCCGCGCAGCACCATCCCGAGATCGACACCGGCGTGCACCTGATGATGGTGCTCGACACCAGCGCGCGCCTGTCGGCGTCGCTGGGCGTGCGCTTCGCCTGCCTGATGCACGACCTCGGCAAGGGCACCACCGATCCGGAAATCCTGCCGCGCCACATCGGCCACGAGAAGCGCAGCGTCGAGCTGCTGCAGGCGGTGTGTGATCGCTGGCGCGTGCCGGTCGACCTCCGCGAGCTGGCCGAGGTGGTGGCGCGCGAGCACGGCAACATCCATCGCAGCGGCGAGCTCGATGCCGCCGCGCTGGTGCGGCTGCTCGAGCGCTGCGATGCCTTCCGCAAGCCCGCGCGCTTCGCCGAGGCGCTGCTGGCCTGCGAATGCGACGCGCGCGGCCGGCTCGGCTTCGAGCAGCGCGACTATCCGCAGCGCGAGCGCCTGCTCGCGGTGCTGGCCGTGGCCGCGGCCGTGGCCACCGACGCGGTCGCGCGCCAGGCGCAGCAGGCCGGCGCCACCGGCCCGAAGATCGGCGAAGCGATCCACCGCGCGCGCATCGACGCCGTGAAGGCCGCGGCCGGCTGAACGGCCGACCGCCCCAGGCGCGCGAATACCACGCGCGCGGCGGCATGTCTTCACGCCTATGGCGGAGGTTCCATGACTTAGGGCACTTCCGACGCCGCACGCCCCGGCTAGCATGGGCCGGGTGATCGCCGCCCCGCCTCCCACCTCCTCGCCGGACCCGAGCGCCACGCACGCCGCGCCGGCGGTCGCGGCCGCGGTGCCGCGGGACCTGGCGCTGCGCGTGCTGCGCGAGCACCTGGCCTCGGTCTACGGCGCCTACGACGCCTCGATCGTGGTGCACTTCGGCCTCGGCGTCGCGCTCGGGGCCGCGATGTACATCGCCTCGCCGCGCGCCTGGATCCTGGCCTGGATGGCGGCCCACCTGCTGCTCGGCCTGGCGCTGTACCTGATGCCGCGCTGGCATGCCGACCTGCCGCTGGACCAGACCCCGCTGTGGGCGCGCCGCCATGCGCGCACCGTCACGCTGGTGAGCCTGGCGACCGCCACCGCGCCCTGGCTGTTCATCTCGCGCGACGACCTGTCCGCGACCTCGGTGCTCACGGTGGTCGTCATCGGCAGCTGCGCGCGCGCCATGCAGCTGCTGTGGCCGCTCAAGCCCGCGCTCTACGGCTACACGCTGCCGATGATGCTGAGCCTGATCACCGCGCTGGCCTGGCAGGGCGACGGCATGCACCTGTTCCTGTCGATGTTCAGCCTGGCCTACCTGCTGTTCACGCTGCGCGTGGGCCAGCAGCAGCACCGGCTGCTCACCGACTCGCTGGTGCTGCGCTTCGAGAACGAGGCGCTGGCCGAGCGCCTGGGCGAGCAGATCGCCGCGGCCGAGCGCGCGAGCATCGAGAAGACCCGCTTCCTGGCCACCGCCAGCCACGACCTGCGCCAGCCGCTGCATGCCATTGCGCTGTTCGGTGCCGCGCTCGAGAACGAGCATCCCCAAAGCCGCAACGCGCAGCGCCTGATGCGCGCGGTGAACGCGCTCGGCAGCTCGCTCGACACCATGCTCGACGTCTCGCGCCTCGATGCCGGCGTGGTCGAGCCGGCGCTCGAGCCGGTCTCGCTCGACGTGCTGTTCCGCGCGCTCAATCCCATGTTCGCGGCGCAGGCCGAGCAGCGGCAATTGCAGCTGCGGCTGCGCGCGAGCGGCCTGTGGGTGCGCAGCGATCCGCGGCTGCTGCACCGCATGCTGTCGAACCTGCTCGACAACGCGCTCAAGTACACGGCGCGCGGCGGCGTGTCGGTGCGCGCGCGCGTGCGGCGCAACGGCGACGGGCTCGGCGATTCGGTGTGGATCGAGGTGGTCGATTCGGGCATCGGCATCGCGCCGGGCCAGCTCGACCGCGTGTTCGAGGAGTTCTACCAGGTCGACAACCCCGGGCGCGAACGCTCGCACGGGCTGGGCATCGGCCTGGCCATCGTGCGCCGCCTCTCGCGGCTGCTCGGCCATCCGGTGCAGCTGCGCTCGCGCGTGGGACGCGGCACGCGCTTTCGGCTCGTGCTGCCGCGCTGCGACGCGCAGGCCGCCCCCGGGCCCTGGGCCGTCCGCGCCGAGGCCGCACCCGCCCCGGCGGCGCCGGTGCCGGGCCGCATCCTGCTGATCGACGACGACGCCGAGATCCGCGCGGCGATGACCGAGCTGCTGCAGGCCCACGGCATCGACCTGGAGGCCGTGGCCGGCGAGGCGGAAGCGGCCGCGCTGCTGGCATCGGGCCCGGCGCCCTTCCGCGCGCTGCTGTGCGACTACCGGCTCGCCAACGGCGACAACGGCCTCGATGTCGGCCAGCGCCTGCGCGCGCGCTTCGACCTCGCCGCGCCGCTGATGCTGGTGACCGGCGAGACCGCGCCCGAGCGGCTGCAGCGCGTGCGCGCCTCGGGCGTGCCGGTGCTGTTCAAGCCGGTGGAGGCCACGGCGCTGCTGCGCGCGCTGGCCGATCTCGCGCCCGGCGCCGCGCCCTGAGCCTGCGCGCAGGTCGCGGCCCCGGCCCCGGGGCACGTCCGGTTTTGGCCGACACGGCGCGCGCGGGGGCCGTGCTAAGGTCTTTCACGATGTCCAATCCCATCCGCAGCAACGATCCGCTGCCTCCTCCCCTGGGCCGGGACGCGGCCCTCTTCCTCGATTTCGACGGCACCCTGGTGGGCCTCGCGGCCACGCCCGAGGCGATCGAAGTCCCCCCTGCCCTGGTCGCGCTGCTCGGCGACCTCAAGGACCTGCTCGGCGGCGCCCTCGCCGTGGTGTCGGGCCGCCAGATCGACGTGCTCGACCGCTTCCTCGCGCCGCTGCGCCTGCCGGCCGCGGGCGAGCACGGCGTGCAGCGCCGCGATGCCAAGGGCGCGATGCAGGAGCAGCATCCGCCCGACCTGGTGCCCGTGCTCGAGATCGCCAACGAGCTCGCGCGCGTGCACGAAGGCCTGCTGGTCGAACGCAAGCACGCGGCCATCGCGCTGCACTACCGGCTCGCGCCGCAGCTCGAGGCCGTGTGCGGCGACGCCATGTCGCGCGCCATCGCCGAGCGACCGCAGCTCGAGCTGCTGCACGGCAAGTTCGTGTTCGAGGTCAAGCCCGCCGGCGTCAACAAGGGCATCGCCATCGACGCCTTCATGCACGAGCCGCCGTTCGCGGGCCGCGTGCCGGTGTTCGCGGGCGACGACACCACCGACGAGAGCGGCTTCGCCGTGGTGCAGCCGCGCGGCGGCGTCGGCATCAAGGTCGGCTCGGGTCCGAGCCTCGCGCAGCACCGGCTCGAGTCGCCGCGCGCCGTCTACGAATGGCTGGTGCAGGCGCGCGACCAGCTCGCGAACGCGCCCTCCCCCGCTCCCGAAGAAGCTTCGCCAAGGAATCCCGCATGAGCGACACCCAGCAGGAAGAACAACAACAAGTCCCGGCCGGGCGGCACGACGATCCGCAAGCACGGCAGTTCCAGAAGGCGCCCGAGGACCGCGGCGGCGAAGCGGTGGCCGGCGCGGCCGGCCCCGACGACGATGCGCCGGTCGACGAACGCACGGCCGCCGCGCCCAAGCCGCGCGAATTTCCGCGCCCGGCCGACTGCTCGCTCAACCTCGGCGTGATCGGCAACTGCGCCTTCAGCGCGCTGGTCGATGCGCGCGCCCGCGTGGTCTGGTGCTGCCTGCCGCGCTTCGACGGCGACCCGGTGTTCAACGCCCTGCTGCATCCGGGCGAAGGCGGCGCGGCCTGGGGCTTCGAGATCGAGGACTTCGCCGAAGCCAGGCAGTGGTACGAGCCGAACACCGCCGTGCTGCGCACCCAGCTGTTCGACAGCGCGGGCCAGGGCATCGAGATCACCGACTTCGCGCCGCGCTTCTACAGCCGCGCGCGCTACTTCCGCCCGCTGATGCTGGTGCGCCGCGTGCGCCCGATCGCCGGCGCGCCGCGCATGCGCGTGGCGCTCGACCCGCGCTTCCAGTGGGGCGCGACCGAGCCGATGGAGGTCACGCGCGGCAGCAACCACATCCGCTACGTCGGCCCCGACGTCACGCTCAGGCTGAACACCGACGCCTCGATCTCGCACATCCTCGCGCGCCAGCCCTTCGTGGTCTCGCGCGAATACAACTTCATGTTCGGCGTCGACGAGACCCTGCTCGACGGCATCGCCGACACCGCGCGCCGCTTCGAGCAGGAGACCATCGCCTACTGGCGCGTCTGGTCGAAGCGGCTCGCGATCCCCTTCGAGTACCAGGACGCGGTGATCCGCGCGGCCATCACGCTGAAGATGTCGCTGTACGAGGACACCGGCGCCATCGTGGCCGCGATGACCACCAGCATCCCCGAGGCGCCCGACAGCCAGCGCAACTGGGACTACCGCTACTGCTGGCTGCGCGATGCCTTCTTCGTGGTGCGCGCGCTCAACTCGCTGAGCGAGGTCGGCACCATGGAGGACTACCTGCGCTGGCTCGGCAACGTGGTGATCGGCTCGCACGGCGAGCACATCCAGCCGCTGTACGGCATCGGCCTGGAGCGCGAGCTGCCCGAGTCCTTCGTCGAGACCCTGCCCGGCTACCGCGGCATGGGCCCGGTGCGCGTGGGCAACCAGGCGCAGGAGCATTTCCAGCACGACGTCTACGGCAACATCGTGCTGGGGGCCGCCCAGGCCTTCCACGACCACCGGCTGCTGCAGCGCGCGGGCGAGGCGGAGTTTCCGCACCTCGAGGCCGTGGGCGAGCGCGCGATCGCGGTCTACGGCACGCCCGACGCCGGCATGTGGGAGCTGCGCACCCGTGCGCGCGTGCACACCAGCTCGGCGCTGATGAGCTGGGCCGCCTGCGACCGGCTCGCGAAGATCGCGCGCGCGCTCGACAAGACCGCGCGCGCCGAGGCGGCCTCCTCGGGCAAGCCCGCGGAGAACCGCATCAACTTCGCCGAGCGCGCCGCCTACTGGCACGGCCATGCCTCGCGCATGCGCGAGGAAATCCTCGCCAAGTCGTGGAGCGAGGAGCGCCAGGCCTTCGCCGAGAGCTTCGGCGGCCGCGAGCTCGACGCCAGCATCCTGCTGATGGCCGAAGTGGGCCTGATCGACGCGCGCGATCCGCGCTTCGTCTCGACCGTCGACGCGATGGAGAAGTCGCTGTGCGACGGTCCCTACATGCGCCGCTACGAGGCCGCCGACGACTTCGGCAAGCCCGAGACCGCGTTCAACATCTGCACCTTCTGGCGCATCGACGCGCTCGCGAAGATCGGCCGCAAGGCCGAGGCGCGCCAGATCTTCGAGACCATGCTGGCCGCGCGCAATCCGCTCGGGCTGCTGTCCGAGGACACGCATCCGGTCACGGGCGAGATGTGGGGCAACTTCCCGCAGACCTACTCGATGGTCGGCATCATCAACGCGGCGATGCGTCTCTCCGCTCCTTGGGATTCAGCGATATGAGCCGCCTCGTCGTCATCTCCAACCGCGTGGCCGACCCGCGCAAGCCCGCCGCCGGCGGCCTGGCCGTCGCGCTCGGCGAGAGCCTGCAGCAGTCGGGCGGCATGTGGTTCGGCTGGAGCGGCCAGATCGTCGAGGGCGGCCCGACCGGCGAGGGCGAGCTGCGGCGCCAGCAGGCCGGCAAGGTCACGCTGGCCACCATCGACCTGAGCCGCGAGGACCACGACAGCTACTACCTCGGCTACAGCAACGACGTGCTGTGGCCGGTGTTCCACGACCGGCTCGACCTGGCCCATTTCGACGCCAACTTCATCGGCGGCTACCGGCGCGTGAACCAGCTGTTCGCGCGCAAGCTGATGCCGCTGCTGAAGGACGACGACGTCATCTGGGTCCACGACTACCACCTGATCCCGCTGGCGGCCGAGCTGCGCGCCATGGGCTGCAAGCAGCGCATCGGCTTCTTCCTGCACATCCCGCTGCCGCCGCAGATCATCATGGCGGCGATCCCGCAGCACGAGTGGCTGATGCGCTCGCTGTTCGCCTACGACCTGATCGGCTTCCAGGCCCAGCAGGACGTGCAGCACTTCGAGCACTACGTGCACAACGAGGCCAAGGGCGAGAGCCTGGGCGGCGAGATGTACCGCGCCTACGGCAACACGGTGCGCGCGGCGGCGTTTCCGATCGGCATCGACGTCGACGAGTTCGCGGCGCTCACCCATGCCAAGGAAGCGCGCGACATGTACGAGACCATGAAGCGCGAATACTCGCAGCGCCGGCTGCTGCTGGGCATCGACCGGCTCGACTACTCCAAGGGCATCCCGAACCGGGTGCGCGCCTTCCGCGAGCTGCTGGCCCACTACCCCGAGAACCGGCGCAGCGCCACCTTGATCCAGATCGCCTCGCCCACGCGCGAGACGGTCGATGCCTATGCCGACATCCGGCGCGAGCTCGAGTCGCTGTGCGGCGCCATCAACGGCGACTACGGCGAGCTCGACTGGATGCCGGTGCGCTACATCCACCGCATGGTCGCGCGCAAGCGCGTGCCGGGCCTGTGCCGCGCCGCGGCCGTGGGGCTGGTGACGCCGCTGCGCGACGGCATGAACCTGGTCGCCAAGGAGTACGTGGCGGCGCAGGACCCGGCCGACCCCGGCGTGCTGGTGCTGTCGCGCTTCGCGGGCGCGGCCGAACAGATGAAGGAAGCGCTGCTGGTCAATCCCTACGACACCCACGGCACCGCCGAGACGGTGCAGCAGGCGCTGCAGATGCCGCTGGAAGAGCGCCGCGAGCGGCACCAGGCACTGCTCTCGCGCATCCGCGAGCAGGACATCCACTGGTGGCGGCGCAGCTTCCTCGAGACGCTGCGCGAGGCGGCCAGCGTGCGCTGACGCGGCCGCTCACCAGCCGGTGAGCAGCTGCATCAGCCGCATCACCGGCCGCCGCGGCACGGCCCAGGCGGCCGACACCGGCTCGGCCGGCGGCTCGGCCCGCGCGGGCAGCCGCCGCGCGACGGCGATCGGCGCATGGATGCGCAACTGCACCGGCGACAGCGCCGTCAGCTCGATCCAGCCGCCGTGCTCCACGCCATGCGTCTCGCCCTCGCCGAGCACCGTGTGCGCGGTCCACACGGCCTCGCCGATCCAGCGCGGCGGCGCCGACACCCGCACGCGGCCCTCGGCCACCTGCAGCCAGGTGCCGGCGTCCACCGCCGTGCGGAAGGAATCGCCGGCTTCGAGGAAGACGGCATCGGGGGCTTGCGAGAGGGTGGTGATCATGGCGGTACCTCGGGTTCGGAAGTCGGTGAAGGAAGGGCTGGGCGCGCTTCGATCGTAGAAATTCCCCGGCCCGGAAAACAGGCACACGCCGGCGCGATTCGCACCGGAACAGCCAGGGCCGGCGGCCATCTGTTATGGTCGTTTTCCCTCGCAACTGCATCTGTTTTCCAATGAACGATCGCGCGAGCATCGACGCCATGGACTCGCTACCGCTCTATCGGCAACTGGCGGCGCGCTACGTGGACGCGATCCACACCGGCTCGCTCAAGCAGGGCGACCGCCTGCCCTCCCTGCGCAGCCTGATGCGGCTGCATGCCATCAGCCTGTCGACCGCACTGCAACTGTGTCGCGCCATGGAGAGCGACGGCTGGGTCGAGGCGCGCGACCGCTCGGGCTACTTCGTGCGCCGGCCGCGCCGGCTCGCGATCGCGCCGATGGAGGAGCCGCTGACCGTGCTGCCGCCCGATCCGGCGCAGTACGTGGGCATCCATGCGCGCGTGTCCGACTTCGTGGTGCGCGGCCGCACGGCCGGCGACACGCTGAACTTCGCGATCGCACGCGGCGCGCCGCAGCTCTATCCGGCCGAGGCGCTGCGCAATGCGATGACGCGCGCGCTGCGCCACAAGCCCGAGCTGCTGACCTCGGCCACGCCGCAGAAGGGCAATGCACAGTTCCGCGCCGTGCTGGCCCAGCGCAGCCTGCGCATCGGCATGACGATCCCGCCCGACGAGGTGCTGGTCACCAACGGCTGCATCGAGGCGCTGAACCTCGCGCTGCGCGCGGTCACGCAGCCCGGCGACACGGTGGCCGTGGAGTCGCCCACCTTCTACGGCCTGCTGCAGGTGCTCGAGAGCCTGGGCCTGCGCGCGCTCGAGATCCCGACCAGCCCGCAGACCGGCATCTCGATCGAGGCGCTCGAGCTCGCGCTGCAGGCCTACGACAACGTGAAGGCCGTGGCCGTGGTGCCGCACCTGCAGAACCCGCTGGGCAGCGTGATGCCCGACGCGCACAAGCAGCGGCTCGCGCAGCTGTGCGAGCGCCACGGCATCCCGGTGATCGAGGACGACTCCTACAGCGAATTGGTCGACAGCGAGACCCCGCTGCGCGCGCTCAAGTCCTGGGACCGCACGGGCAACGTCATCTACTGCGCCTCGCTGCACAAGATCCTCGCGCCCGGCCTGCGCCTGGGCTGGATCACGGCCGGGCGCTGGCATGCGCGCGTGGAGATGCTCAAGTACGCCCAGACCCGCAACAACGAGGACCTGGCCCAGCTCGCGGCCGGCGAATTCATGGGCACGGGCAGCTACGACCGCCACCTGCGCCGGCTGCGCGAGCACCTGGGCCGCCAGCGCGAGCAGACGGCCGAGGCGATCGCGAACTACTTCCCCGCCGGCACCCGGCTCAACCTGCCGCGCGGCGGGCTGCAGCTGTGGCTGGAGCTGCCCGAGCGCATCGGCGCCAACGCCCTGTTCGAGGCCGCGCTGGCCGAGCGCATCCAGATCGCGCCCGGCGCCATGTTCTCGAACTCGGGCCGCTTCGACCACTACCTGCGCATCAACTGCGGCTGGCCCTATTCGCCGGCCATCGATGCGGGGTTGAAGCGGCTCGGCGAGCTCGCGGCGCAGTGCTGCGCCGCGGCGCGCCGGGCCGCCTGAACCGCAGCGTGCTCAGGGCACGATCGGCGTCAGCCCTGTCGCACCCTTCGCGGCATAGGCCGCGAACAGCGCGTTCGAGGCCGCGAGGTTCAACCGCAGCTGCTGCTTGCCGACCGCCTTCGACTTGTAGCCGAACGACACTTCGCCGCCGCGTTCGATGAAGACGCGCTCGTAGTCGATGAACAGCGCGAAGTCGCCCACCGGGCTGAAGCTCAGCACGCGCGCATCGCCCAGGGTCTCGATCTTGTAGGTGCCCGTACCGACCGCGATGCAGTTGCGCGGCGAACCGTTGATCACGCGCTGCTGGCACTGCAGGAAGGTCACGGCGTTGCTGCTGCCGCCCGCGAAGCTCGCGCGCATCAGGTAGTTGCCGGTGTAGTAGCCGGTGATGGTGGCCGCGGTGCCCAGCGGCGCGCCGCCGACCGTGCCGAGGTCGACCGAGGTGGCACCCCACCATTCGTTCTTCGGTCCGCTCTGGAAGCTGCCGTTGTCGCCGTCGAGGGTGCCCACGCCGAAGACGCAAGGCACGCCCGGGCTGCGCTGGATCAGCGTCTCGAGGGTCGCGACGCGCGCGGTGGCCGGCAGCGGGTTCGCCGCGCAGGCCACGCTGCCCCGGGTGCTGTCGCCGCCTTGCGCGATATCCGCCGGATAGAGCTGGACCTTCGCGTTGTCGCGCACGTCGTAGGCAATGGCGGTGGCGAGGTCCATGCTGCCTTGCAGGCGCAGCCGGGAGCCGGCCGGGAAGGTGGCGCTGCCGAGGTCGGCGCTGATCGCCGCCGCGCTGGCCTGCGGGCCCCAGTTGGCATAACGCGATCCATAGGGGCCGTTGCTGGTGTACGGGGAGGACTTGATGCGGTTCACCACGTCGGCCAGCTTCTGGCCCGAGATGTCGACATCGATGCGGCGCGAGCGGCTCACGCTCAGGCCGTCGCAGTAGTCCGAGATGTTCCGCCCGGCGGCGTCGCGCACGGTGGTCGTGTTCTTCGAGTCCGCGCACGCGAGCCAGCTGCGGCCGTTCCAGTGCAGGTCGCCGACCCGCGCCGGATCGCCGCCCGAGGCCCAGCGCGTGACCGTGCCGGCCACGCTACGCTCGCGCTGGTCGCGAAAGTGCGTCAGCCCGTCCACCGGCGTGTTCTCCGCGACGGTCGAGACCAGCAGGCGGCGGCTCCAGTTGTTGCTGTCGGAGATGGTGAACCAGTCGAGGATGCCGGTCGCCGCGATGGCCTCGCCGGCGCCCACGGACGGTCCGGCGGCCAGCTTGGTGAGGCCGACGGCCACGCCGATGTTGGCCGGGCGCAGCTGGTTCTCCTGGGCGTTGGTCGCGTAGTAGGTCGACTGGCCCGCCATCAGGTCCTGGCACGGCTTGGTGCCGACACCGCCCGCGCAACTGGCGCGCGAGAACTCCTGGTTCACGAGGTTGCGCACCGAGGTCAGCTTGTCGAGCAGCATGCGCTGCGTCTCGAGCGAGATGTCGCCGGCCGAGATGGTGCCGCCGCTGATGTCGGCGGTGCCGATGCTGTCGGCCAGCGTGCGGGAGATCGCCTGCGAGAACGCGACCAGCGTCGCGGCCGTGGTGGCCGAGAGCAGGTCGCCATTGGCGGTGTAGTCGTCGAACAGGCTGCCGCCCAGGCCGAGCTGCGCGCGCAGGTTGGCTTCGGCCTCGGCCGAGGTGGCGCCCGCGCCGGTGCCCAGGTAGTGCACGAGCGTGGTCAGCGGGCTCACGAGGCCCGGCTTGTCGGCCGGTGCCTTGAGCACGTAGGCGGTCTTCACCGGGCCGAGTTCGGCATCGACGGCGTCGGTGCCCACCAGCGCGACGACCGGGTACTTGCCGGCGTCCGCGGCATCGATCTCGAGCGTGACCTTGCCCGCCGTGTCGGTCCTGCCGCTGGGCTCGCCGCTGTCGAGCAGGCCGTTGTTGTTCTTGTCGAGGAAGACGTTGGCATTGCGCAGCACGCCGTCGACCACCTTGACCTCGAGCTTCTGCGCGGCCGGCGGTGCGGGCGCCGGTGGCGGCGGCGCGACGCCGACGAAGGGAAAGCCACCACCGCCACCGCCGCCTCCCCCCCCGCATGCCGCCAGCGCCAGCAACGCCGCGACGCTCGCCAGCGACATGCCCGAACGCGAGAACACCCTCTTGGAACCAGTCATGGGAACACTCCTTTTTTTGCGTCAACGAAGGTTCTCCATGAACCCCCTCGGCTCGAGTGTTCTGGCCCGCGCGCGGGCGCGCATCATCGAAATGAATGAGAGGCGGGGTGATGGCGCGAATTCATCGCGCGGGGCCGGTGCGGGTCCGGCCCGGTGCCGGCGGCGTTCAGTCGAGCAGCGCGAGCGCCGCGTAGTCGCCGATCTTGTCGCCCAGGCCCGCGCGCACCAGCTCGACGCCGCGCGTCAGCGGCAGCAGCCGGCCGTCGATCTGCGCCTGCAGCCGCGGCAGCAGGAAGTCGCTGTGGTGCAGGAACACGCTGCCACCGAGGCTGATGCGCTGCAGGTCGAGCGTGGCGACCAGGTTGTAGAGCAGGCGGCCCATGACGCGGCACAGCGCGTCGACCACCTCGAGCGCATGCCGCTCGCCGGCCGAGGCGGCGGCGAACAGGTCGGGCGCGGGCCGGCCGAAGCGGCGATCGATGGAGTTGCCGGCCACCAGCGCCTCGACGTCGCCGATGTTGCCGCAGCCGCAGAGCGCGCCGCTGCCGTCGTCGGCCACGAAGCTGTGGCCCGCATGGCCCGCGTTGCCGTTCTTGCCGCGCAGCGCGCGGCCGTCCACGCACAGGCCCACGCCCACGCCGGTGCTCCAGGTCACGTAGGCGCAATGGTCGAAACCCTGCAGCGCGCCCCAGTGGCGCTCGGCCTCGAGCGCGGCCACGGCGTCGTTCTCGACCCGCACCCAGCCGTAGCGCTGCGCGAGCGGCGCCTCGACCACCGCCGTCATCCAGTCGTTGGGCAGGCCGCGCGCCGGACCGGCGATGCCGCCGCAGATGTTGGGCGTGGCGAGCTCGACCTTGCCGTCGCGCAGTTCGAAGGGACCAGTCGAGGACACGCCCACGCGCTCGATGCTCGCGGGGTCGACCTTCTGCTCGGCGCAGATGGCATCGATCATGCGGATGATCTGCAGCGCCACCGCGTCGTTGTCGCCGGTCTTCGCGGTGGGCTCGCTGCGCCGGCCGATCAGCGGTGCATCGCTCGACGCGGAAAGGCTCACGGCCACCTTGGTGCCACCGATATCGACGCAGGCTCTCATTGCGGTTGTCTTCCTTCGTGAAATCCGGCGTTGCCGGAGCTACAGCAGCCGCGCCACCAGCGCCGCGATCATGCTGAGCACCACCGTGCTCGCGATCGGCAGTTGCCATTCGCGGCCGAAGGCGCGGAACTCGAAATCGCCGGGCAGTCGTCCGAAGCCGAAGCGGCGCAGCCAGGCGGTCAGGCCGCTCATGAGCACCAGCGCCAGGACGACGACGATCAGCCAGCGAAGCATGAAACCAGTCTAGCCCTGGAGCACGGTCAGTGCTTGTCGGTGAAGTTCGGGTGTGGCCGCCGCGATCACGCGGCCATCGGACTTCAGCCCCAGCGGCCGGCCTTCCCAATCGGTGATCACGCCGCCCGCGGCCTCGATCAGGCCGGCCGGGCCGAGGTAGTCATAGGGCTGCAGGCCGGTCTCGACCACCAGGTCGATGGTGCCGCCCGCGAGCTGGGCATAGCCGTAGCAGTCGCCGCCGAAGCGGCGCATCGCGCACTGGCGGCTCAGCCGGTCGAAGGCCTGCCAGTCGGCGGGCGCGAAGATGTCGGGCGAGGTGGTGACGATGCGCGCCTTGGCGACTTCGCCGCAGGCGCTCGCGTGCACCGGCTGGCCGTCGCGCGTGGCGCCCACGCCGACCTGACCGATCCAGCGTTCCTTCAGCACCGGCATGTCGACCATGCCGAACACCACGCGCTCGCCCTGCAGCACGCCGATCAGCGTGCCCCACAGCGGCGAGCCGGTGATGAAGCTGCGGGTGCCGTCGATCGGGTCGAGCACCCAGACGCGCTCGGCCTCCAGGCGCTCGGCGCCGTGCTCCTCGCCGTAGATGCCGTCGGCCGGCGCGCGCTGCGCGAGCAGCTCGCGCATGGCGGTCTCGGCCGCGCGGTCGGCCAGCGTGACCGGGCTCTCGTCGGCCTTGGTGATGATGTCCAGCGGGGTGCGGAAATGGCGCATCGACTGGGCGGCGGCGGCGTCGGCCAGCGCCTGCGCGAGGCTCGGGAGATCGGCGTTGGAAGTGCTCATGGCAAAGGACTGCGGGCAAAGCGGCAGGGCGCCGCGAACCCCGGATTAGACCCGACCTTGCGCCGAGGTCCAGGCCGAACTTGGATCGGCCCGGGGTTTGACCGGCGCGACCCGCCGTCCTAGCATGGCCCGAAAATTGCCAAGCGGAGACGACATGACCAGCTTCCAGCCCCTGCGCCGCGCCCTGCTCGCGGCCCTGCTCGGCACCGCCGCCGCCCTCGCCCACGCCACCCCGTCGGAATCGGAGCACCGGCTGATCGACACGCTGATCCAGCGCGTGGCCAAGATGGGCTCGATGACCTTCCTGCGCAACGGCAGCGAGTACAACGCCACCGAGGCCGCCAAGCACATGCAGGCCAAGTACGAGCACTTCAAAAAGGAGATCGTGACCGCCGAGGACTTCATCGAGCGCTGCGCCACGCGCTCGGAGATGACCGGCCAGGCCTACCGCGTGAAGCTCGGCGGCGGCGCGATCAAGGAGTCGGGCGAGTTCCTGCGCGCCGAGCTGCGCAGCCTGCGCGAGGAGGCGAAGAAGGGCGGCAAGGCCGGCTGAGCGCGGTCGGTCAGCGCTGCTGGCCCCACTTGCGCACCGTCAGGCGCTCGAGCGTCTTGAAGCCCAGGCTCTCGACCAGCAGCCCGATCAGCACCACCATGACCAGGCCCGCGAACACGCGGTCGGTGTAGAGCTCGTTGCGGTTCTGGAAGATGTACCAGCCCAGCCCGCCCTTGCCCGAGGAGGCGCCGAACACCAGCTCGGCCGCGATCAGCGTGCGCCAGGCGAAGGCCCAGCCGATCTTGAGCCCCGAGAGGATCGACGGCAGCGCGGCCGGCACCAGGATCTGCAGCACGTAGCGCAGGCCCGTGAGGCCGTAGTTGCGCCCGGCCATGCGCAGGGTCTCGGGCACGCCCTGGAAGCCCGCATAGGTGTTGAGCGCCAGCGGCCACAGCACCGAGTGGATCAGCACGAACACCAGGCTGCCGCGGCCCAGGCCGAACCACAGCAGCGCCAGCGGCAGCAGCGCGATCGCGGGCAGCGGGTTGAACATCGAGGTCAGCGTGTCCAGCAGGTCGCGGCCGATGCGCGTGGACACCGCGAGCGTGGTCAGCGCGAAGGCCAGCGCCACGCCCGCGAGGTAGCCCTGCACCAGCACCGCGAGCGAGATGCGCACCTTCTCGAGCAGCTCGCCGCTGGCCAGGCCCTCGACCAGCGCGCGCGCGGTGGCGCTGAAGGTGGGCAGCAGCAGGTCGTTGTCCTGCCAGCGCGCCGCCAGTTCCCACAGCAGCGCGATCGCGACCAGGATCAGGCCCTTGCGCAGCCAGGCCTGCGAGGCCAGGCGCGCGCCCAGCGGCAGCCGGCGCTCGACCGGCAGCTCGGTGAAGGGTTCGAGCGTGCGCTCGTACTCGGGGCGCACGGGGGGAAGGATCGCGCTCATCGGCCGGCCTCGGTGTCGTGTGCTTCGTCGAACAGCATGTCGTGGATGCGTTTCGCGGTCTGCTGGAACTCGGTGCCGCCGAGGCTGTCGAGCGTGAAGCCGTGGCTGTTGATCTCGGCGCGCATGCGCCCGGGATGCGGCGACAGCAGCGCGATGCGGTTGCCCACCACCAGCGCCTCCTCGATCGAGTGGGTCACGAACAGCAGCGTGAAGCGCACCTCGTCCCACAGCGCCAGCAGCTCCTGCTGCATGCGCCGGCGCGTGAGCGCGTCGAGCGCGGCGAAGGGCTCGTCCATCAGCAGCACGCGCGGCTGCATCGCGAGCGCGCGCGCGATCGCCACGCGCTGCTTCATGCCGCCCGAGAGCTGGTGCGGATGCACGTCGGCGAATTTCGAGAGCCCCACCTTGTCGAGGTAGTGCAGCGCGCGCTCGGCCGCTTCCTTGCGGCCCAGCGTGCGCGAGGCCAGCAGCGGGAACATCACGTTCTGCCGGACGGTCTTCCACGGCGGCAGCTGGTCGAACTCCTGGAACACCACGATGCGGTCGGGCCCGGGCCGCAGCACGCGCTCGCCGGCCAGCCGGATCTCGCCCTCGACCGGCGCGATGAAGCCCGCGACCGATTTCAGCAGGGTCGACTTGCCGCAGCCCGAGGGGCCGAGCAGCACGAAGCGGTCGGCCTGGTGCACGTCGAAGCTCACGCGGTGCGTGGCGCGCACCACGCGCTCGGGCGTGCGGTACTCGAGGCTGACGCCGTCGACCTGCAGCAGCGGCGCCGCGGCCTCCTGCGCGCGCGTGTCGTCGCGTGCCAGCTCCGGGAAGGAGGACCCGGCCGCGGGCTCCACCCGCTGCCGGTGGACCAGGGCATCGGCCCGCGAATCCAGCACCGCCGCCGTGCTCATCATCAGTTGCCCGAGGCGTTGTGCGCGTCGTCGAAGAAGTAGTCCTTCACCGAGGCCGGCTTGTTCTTGATCGCGCCCACGCGGTGCATGAAGTCGGCCAGCGCGTAGGTGTTCTGCGGCGTGGTCTTGAACTGCACCTCGGGGTTCCTGATGATCTTCAGCAGCAGCTCGCGGTCGAGCTTGGCGTTGCTGACCTTGAGGTAGATGTCGGCCGCCTTCTCGGGATTGGCGCTGACGAACTTCGCGGCCTCGTCGAGCGCGTCGATGAAGGCCTTGTAGGTCTTGGGGTTCTCGTTGCGGAATTTCTCGGTGGCGTAGAGCACCGTGGCCGACGACGGGCCGCCCAGCACCTGGTAGGAGTTCAGCACGATGTGCGCCGCGGGGTTGCCCGCGAGCTCCTGCTCCTGGAACGGCGGGTTGCCGAAGTGGGCCGTGATCTCGGTGCCACCCTTGATGATGGCCGCGGCCGCGTCGGGATGCGGCAGCGCCACGCTGATCTTGTCGAGCTTGTTGAACTCCTTGTCGCCCCAGAGCTTGGCCGAGGCGAACTGCAGCACGCGCGACTGCACCGACACGCCGACCGCGGGCAGCGCGATGCGGTCCTTGTCCGTGAAGTCGGCGATGGTCTTCACGTTCGGGTTGTTGCTCACCAGGTAGTAGGGGAAGTTGCCCAGCGAGGCCACGCCCTTGACGTTCTGCTTGCCCTTGGTGCGGTCCCACAGCGTGAGCAGCGGGCCGACGCCGGCACCGGCGATCTCGATGTTGCCCGACAGCAGCGCGTCGTTGACCGCCGAGCCGCCCGAGAGCTTGACCCATTCGACCTTGGCGTCGACGCCCGCGGCCTTCGCGTGCTTCTCGATCAGCTTCTGGTCCTGCGCCACGTTGAGCAGCAGGTAGACGATGCCGAACTGCTCGGCGATGCGGATCTGGCCCTCGGCGTGCGCGGCGAGGCTGCCGGCCAGCAGGCCGAGGCCGGCGACGAGGGATGCGGCCTGGCGGGTGAAGCGGTTCATGGCGGGAAGGACTCCAAGGGAAGAAATTCGGGGTGCAGCGCTCCGCGCGGACCCGGCGTCGCCGGTCCGTCGAGGACGTTCGTCTGCGGAGGTGGTCGGTCTATCGGGGCTCGTCGCCCACGATGGTGGTGCGGTTGAGCCGGCGGCGCAGGTGGTCGGGCGTGCCCGCCGCCAGGTGCATCAGCGAGCGGTTGTCCCAGAACACGAGGTCATGGGGCGCCCATTGGTGGCGGTAGACGAATTCGGGCTTCACGCTGTGCGCGAACAGCTCGGACAGGAGTTCATCGCTTTCTTCCTTGGGCAGGCCGACGATGCGGGTGGTGAAGTGCTCGCTGACGAACAGCGCCTTGCGCCCGGTCTCGGGATGCGTGCGCACCACCGGCTGCACCGCGGGCGCGACCTGGTCGATCTGCGCCTGCGAGAGCTTGGGCCGCCACGGGTTCTTGGCGCGCAGTTCCTCGTACTTGGCGAGGTAGCTGTGCTCGGCCTTCAGCGGCAGGATGCGCTGCTGCAGGTCGCTCGGCAGTGCTTCCCATGCCAGGTGCTGGTCGGCGAACAGCGTGTCGCCTCCCTCGCTGGGCAGTTCCTGCGCGTGCAGCAACGAGCCGAGGCTGGGCTTGGGCTTGTAGGAGATGTCGGAATGCCAGTAGACGCCCGCGTCGCCGAGGCCGATGGGCTCGCCGTTCTCCTTGATGTTGGAGACGATGAGGATCTCGGGATGGTTCTTGAGCTGGAACTGGTGCAGGACGTGGATCTCGAGCGGGCCGAAGCGGCGGCTGAAGTCGATGTGCTGCTGGGGGGTGATCTGCTGGTTGCGGAAGACCAGGACGTGGTGGTCGAGGTGGGCGCGGTGGATGCGGGCGAAGTCTTCTTCCAGGATGGGGCGCGCGATGTCGAGGCCGATGACTTCGGCGCCTACGGGGGCGGGGAAGGGGCGGATCTCGAAGGATTGGGTGCGCTCGGGGACGAGGACTTGGCTCATGTGCCGCAATGTAGGCGGGGATGGGGGGTTGGGCAACGAACTCTTCGTTGAATGCTTATGACTGCTCTGGGTGTTTTTTGGGGTTTTTTTCTCTGCTTAGGCCGTTGGCCGGGTCTCGCCCCGGCGGGCGACCTACTTTCTTTTGCTTCGCCAAAAGAAAGTAGGCAAAGAAAAGGCGA
>NZ_JBWKPQ010000036.1:0-73690 GCF_059418345.1 Variovorax sp. GW821-FHT09B01
TCGCTTGGGTCTGGCTCGCTGAAGCACGTATCCTCGCTACTAGGCTGGCCGCGTAGATCATTTCAAATACACCCTCTGAAGCTCGCCGCTCAGGCGCGCAGCAGCTGCGTCGCCGCGTGGATGAGCAGCCCCACGAGCCCGCCCACCAGCGTGCCGTTGACGCGGATGAACTGCAGGTCGCGCCCGATGTTGCGCTCGAGCTCGGCCGTCATCTCCTCGGTGTTCCACTGCGCCACGCGCTCCACGATGTAGCGCCGGATGTCCTCGCGGTAGCGCTCGATCGCGAGCGGCGCCGCGGCCTCGATCTGCTCGTTGATCCAGCGCCGGATCGCCTCGTCGCCCTGCAATCGCTGGCCGAGCGCGGCCGCCATCGTGGCGATGCGCCGGCGGATCGTCGAATCGCCGCGGCCGAGGTCCTCGTGCAGCCAGGCCAGCAGTTCGCCCCACAGCCCGTGCAGGTAGTCGCCCAGCGCCGGATGCGCGATCAGCTCGGCGCGGATGCGCTCGCCGCGCGCATGGAACTCGGGGTCGTGCTGCAGCCGCACGATGAAGTCGTCGACGAAATGGTCGAAGCGCCGCCGCATCGGATGCGCGGGCTCGGCCGCGAGCTCGGCGATGGTGTGGGCCACGGCCGCCACGATCTTGCGCGTGGCCAGGCGCGCCGCCACCTGGTCGAGGCCCACGAAGCGCAGCGTCTTGATCTCGCGCGCGATCGCCTCCGTGATGTGCGCCTGCACCTCCTCGCCGTCGAGCACGCCCGCGATCTGCTCGAGCACCCCGTCGAGCAGCGCCTGGTGGCGCCCGCCCGCGGTCAGCGCGCCCAGCGTCTGGCCCATGAGCTGCGACAGGTCGATCTTCTCGAGCCCGGCCGCGGCGGCCTTGCCGATGAAGTCGCGCACGCGCGCGTCGTCGAAGGCCGAGAGCCCGTAGCGCGTGGCCGCCACGCCCCATTCGCCGAGCCGCTCGCCGCTGGCCGGCCGCGCGAGCCATTCGGCCATGCGGCCGGCCGGATCGAACTCGCGCAGCTTCGCGAGCACCTGCGCGGTGCTCAGGAAGTTGTTGCAGATGAAGCCCGCGAGCTTGGCGCCGATGCGGTCCTTGTTGCTCGGGATGATCGCGGTGTGCGGGATCGGCAGCCCCAGCGGATGGCGGAACAGCGCCACCACCGCGAACCAGTCGGCGATGGCACCGACCATCGCGGCCTCGGCGAAGGCCGCGAGGTAGCCGAACACCGGGTGCCGGTCGTGCAGCACCGTGGCGACCGCATAGAGCGCCGCGGCGGCGCACAACAGGCCCAGCGCCACGCGCTTCATGCGCCGCAGCGCGTCGTCGCCCTCGGCGGCCGGGGTCGTCAACGCAGCCTGTTCAGCCGATGGCCGGCGAGGACGCCAGGCGGTGCATGAACAGCTCGCAGCGCGCGAGCTGGTCGAGGCTCACGTACTCGTCGGGCTGGTGCGCCTGCTCGATGCTGCCGGGGCCGCACACCACGGTGGGGATGCCGGCGTTCTTGAACAGGCCCGCCTCGGTGCCGAAGGCCACCAGCGTGGTGCGCTCCTCGCCCGCCAGGCGCTGCGCGAGCTTGGTGATGGCGTCGTTGGCGCTGCCGAGGAAGCTCGGGATCTCGCAGATGGTGTCGAAGCTGAAGCCGGCGTCGGGCGCGACCTTCTTCATCGCCGGCTCGAGCGAGCCCGCATAGGCCAGCACCTCCTGCTGCATGCGTTTCGCGTCGGCCGTCGGCAGGTCGCGGAACTCGTAGCGGAACTCGGCGTCGCGCGGCACCACGTTGTCGGCGATGCCGCCGTGGAACTGGCCCACGCTGGCGGTGCTGAAGGGAACGTCGAAGCCCTCGTAGCGCGGCTCGTCGCGCTCGAAGCCCTCGGCCATGTCGCGCACCTTGCCGATCACGCGCGCGGCCATCTCGATGGCGTTGACCGACTTCGGCGTGAGCGAGGAGTGCGCCTCCTTGCCGCGCACGCAGCACTTGTAGCGGTACACGCCCTTGTGGGCGATGGCCGGCACCATGCTCGTGGGTTCGCCCACGATGCAGGCCAGCGGCTTGATGCCCGCGTCGCGCATGTCGGCGATCAGCTCCTTCACGCCGAAGCAGCCGATCTCCTCCTCGTAGCTGAACGCGAAGTGCACCGCGAAGGGGGCCTCGCTCTCGAGGAAGCGGTGCGCATTGGCCAGCGCCACCGCGATGAAGCTCTTCATGTCGGCCGAGCCGCGGCCGTACAGGCGCCCGTCGCGCACCGTGGCCGAGAGCGGGTCGACGCTCCAGTCCTGGCCGTCCCAGGGCACCGTGTCGGTGTGGCCCGAGACGATCACGCCGGCCGGCTTGCCTTCGCCCAGCGTGGCGAACAGGTTGGCCTTGGTGCGTTCGGCGTTGTAGGTGATGCGGCTCTTCACGCCGAGGGCGGCGAGATGGGCCTGCGCGAAGTCGATCAGCTGGAGGTTGCTGTTGGCGCTGATGGTGTTCATGCGCACCAGGGCCTGGGCCAGCGCGAGGCTTTGGGGGGAAAGCGTGTGGGACATGCAACACATTCTCCCGGAACTCGGCGCGGCGCGTGCACGGCGGTCGAGGTCGTCACACGAAGCGGATACCCTGCGCCTTCCTTTTGGACGGAGAAACAGGATCATGCGCACTGTTCGGATCGTTTTCCATGCCACGGCCCTCGCCACCGCCACCCTGGTCCTCGCGGCCTGCGGCACCACCGGTTCCGGCGGTCCGGGCAAGCTGCTCACGCTCGACGGCAAGCCGCCGCTGGTCATCGCGCACCGCGGCGCCTCGGGCTACCTGCCCGAGCAGACGCTCGAGGCCTATGCGCGCGCCATCGAACTGGGCGCCGACGTGATCGAGATGGACCTGGTGTCGACCAAGGACGGCGTGCTGATCGCGCGCCACGATCCCAACCTCGCGATCAGCACCGACGTGGCGAAGCACCCGCGCTTCGCCGCGCGCAAGAAGACCATCAAGGTCGACGGCGAGACCCAGACCGGCTGGTTCAGCAACGACTTCACGCTGGCCGAGATCAAGACCCTGGGCGGCATCTCGACCGACGCCGAGCGGCCGCAGGAGTTCAACGGCAAGTTCAAGGTCGTGACCTTCCAGGAGATCATCGATTTCGCGAAGGCCAAGTCGAAGGAGACCGGCCGCACCATCGCGATCTATCCCGAGACCAAGAACCCGACCTACTTCCGCGACCTCGGGATGCCGATGGAGGACAAGGTCATCGCCGCGATCAACGCGGCCGGCTGGAACAGCAAGACCGCGCCGATCTACGTGCAGTCCTTCGAGCCCGGCAGCCTCAAGTACATGAAGAGCAAGGGCCTGAACACGAAGATCATCCAGCTGATCGACGGCGACGGCATCGACCTCAAGACCGGCGCGATGACCTATGCCGTGCCGGTGGACCGCCCCTACGAATGGACCAAGGCCGGCGACAAGCGCAACTTCGACGTCATGGTCACGCCCGCGGGCCTGGCCGAGATCAAGACCTATGCCGACGGCATCGGGCCGTGGAAGCGCTACATCGTGAGCATCAAGGGCACCATCGGCCCCGACGGCAAGCCGGTCGACGTCAACAAGGACGGCAAGGTCAACGATGCCGACGCCACCTCGATGGCGCCGACCACGCTGATCGTCGACGCCCACAAGGCCGGCCTGTTCGTGCACCCCTTCACCTTCCGCGACGAGTCGCGCCGCCTCGCATCCGACTACGACAAGGACGGCAGGAACGAGTACCGCCTCTACTACCAGCTCGGCGTGGACGGCGTGTTCACCGACTTCACCGACACCGCGCTGGCCGCGCGCGCCGAGTACCTGAAGAGCATCGGCCGCTGAGGTCGCTCAGAAGGCGGTCGGATGGCCGCCGCTGTCGGTCTCCGACACCTTGAGGCGCGCCAGTTCGTCGCGCAGCCAGCCGCCCGCCTGGCCCAGCGGGCGCGCCTTGTTCCACAGCAGGTCGACGCCCAGCAGCCAGTCGGTGTGCGGGTAGGCCTCGAGCTGCAACTCGACCAGCTCGCCCGCGGCCAGTTCGCGCCGCACAAGCAGGCGCGGCAGCGTGGCCCAGCCCAGGCCCGCGTGCGTCATCTCGAGCAGCGCGAGGTAGCTCTCGGCGCGCCAGCAGCGCGTGGCGTCGAGGTACTCGGTGGTGGGCAGCCGCTCGCTGTGCGCGCTGAAGGCGAGCCGGCGGTGCCGGTGCAGCTCGCCGAAGCTCACCGTGGGCAGGGCCGCGAGCGGATGCGTGCGCGCCGCGACGTGCGCCATCACCAGCTTGCCCATCTGCACGAACGCCAGCTCGCGCGCATAGCCGGGCTGCGCGAAGCCGATGCCCAGCTGCGCCTCGCCCTGGCGCACCAGCACGCTGACGTCGCCGTGCAGCGGATGCCGCACCTCGAGGTCGACATGCGGGAAGCGCTCGGCGAAGGCCGAGAACACCGGCATCAGCACGTTGTAGGGAATCTCGATCGCCAGCGTGAGGCTGGCCTCGACCGCGTCGGCGAGGCTTTGGGCATGGCCCTCGAGCGCGCGGCAGCGGTCGAGCACGCCATGAGCCTCGCGCAGCAGGCGGCGGCCGGCCTCGGTCAGCGCGGGAATCTTGGTCGCGCGGTCGAACAGCGCCACGCCGAGGTCGACCTCGAGGTTGCCGATGGCCGCGCTCACGGTCGACTGGGTCTTGCCGAGCTGGCGTGCCGCCGCCGAAAAGGAGCCGGCGCGCGCCACGGCGGCCAAGGTCTCGAGCTGGTCCAGCGAATAGCGCACGGTCCGTCTTCCATCGAAAAAAACGATCGATATTAACTTTGACCCATGACGGAGGAAATCGATCATCCGGTCGCGACCCGACCCACAACACCAACGCGGAGACTTTCGATGACCCTTTCTTCCGGCGTCCACCCCGTGGACGAAGTGCTGCCCGCGCAGCAGATGGCCAGCTACGGCCTGCAGCACGTGCTGGTGCTCTACGCGGGCGCGGTGGCGGTGCCGCTGATCCTGGGCGGTGCGCTCGGCCTCACGCCCGCGCAGGTCGTGACCCTGATCAACGCCAACCTGCTGACCTCGGGCATCGCCACCCTGATCCAGACCCTGGGCTGCTGGAGGTTCGGCGCGCGGCTGCCGCTGGTGCAGGCCTGCTCGTTCATCGCGCTGGCGCCGATGATCATGATCGGCAAGGAATACGGGCTGCCGCACGTGTTCGGCGCCGTCATCGCGGGCGGCGCGATCACGGTGCTGCTGGCACCGGCCATCAGCCGGCTGCTGCGTTTCTTTCCGCCGGTGGTGATCGGCAGCCTGATCACCGTGATCGGCATCTCGCTGATGCCGGCCGCCGCGATCTGGCTCGGCGGCGGCAACCCCGACGCGCCGGACTTCGGCAGCGCGCCGAACCTGCTGCTGGGCCTCGCGACCGTCGCCATCACGCTGGGCATCTATGCGCGCTTCGGCGGCTTCGTCGGCAACCTCGCGGTGCTGCTCGGGCTGGTGGCGGGCACGGCGATTGCTGCGGTTTTCGGGCTCACCGATTTCGCGCAGGTGGGCCACGCGGCATGGTTCGAATTCAGCGCGCCCTTCGCCTTCGGCCTGCCCGCGTTCGGGCCGGCACCGATCCTGATCATGACGCTCGCGATGATGGTCATCATGGCCGAGACCACCGGCAACTGCCTGGCCATCGGCCAGATCGTCGGCCGCCCCGCGACGCCGGCCACGCTCGGCAACGCCTTCCGCGCCGACGGGCTGTCGACCATGATCGGCGGCGTCTTCAACAGCTTTCCGTACAACGCCTTCACGCAGAACACCGGGCTGATCGCGCTGTCGGGCATCAAGAGCCGCTACGTGGTGGCCTCGGCCGGCGCGATCATGGTGCTGATGGGCCTGTTTCCCAAGCTCGGTGCCCTGATCGCCTCGGTGCCGCGGCCGGTGCTCGGCGGCTGCGCGATCGTGATGTTCGGCATGACCACGGTGGCGGGCATCCAGGAACTCTCGCGCGTGCGCTTCGAGGGCACGCGCAACGCGATCGTGGTGGCGGTGTCGGTCAGCGTGGGCGTGCTGCCGATGTCGTTCCCGGCGCTGTTCGCGCAGGCCGCCGGGCCGCTCAAGCTGGTGCTCGAGAGCGGCATCTTCCTGGCCGCGATCACGGCGGTGCTGCTGAACCTGCTGCTCAACCGCGGTGCCGCCGAGCAGGAAGCGCCGGCGGCCGCGACGCACTGATCCCGGACCTTCACAATGAATTCGACCCACATGAACACAGCTCCCTCCCTGTCCCCACGCGACCTCGAACTGCTGCGCATGACGATCGCGCTGTCCGAGGAATCGAAGGCCCGCGGTCGTCATCCCTTCGCCGCGCTGGTGGCGAACGAGCATGGCGAAGTCGTCGTCGCGGCCGGCAACAACTCGATGCCGCCCGAGGGCGATCCCACGCAGCATGCCGAGCTGGTCGCGGCCGCGCAGGCGGCGCGGCTGCTCGCGCCCGAAGCGCTCGCGCGCTGCACGCTCTACACCAGCGCCGAGCCCTGCTGCATGTGCGCCGGCGCGATCTACTGGACCAACATCGGCCGCGTGGTCTATGCGCTGTCGGAGCACGCACTGCTCGGCCTCACGGGCGACCATCCGGAAAACCCGACCTTTTCGCTGCCCTGCCGCGAAGTCTTCGTGCGCGGCCAGCGGCAGGTGGAGGTCGTCGGACCGGTGCTCGAGGACGAGGCGGCCGCGCCGCACCGCGGCTTCTGGACCCACACCCCATGAAGCCCTTGGGTCGGGTGTTTTCCGGTGTGCTCGGAAATGCCCTAGGGCCTGTTAACACCATGCAAGGGGTCGCGAAGCTCGCCAGAGCCCGCCCATCAAGGCGCGCGACGACGCGTGTGCGTCCGCACACGCTAGGAGCGCAACGCCGAGGGGCGGGCTCTGGCGAGCTTCCCTTCGGGTTGCCCCGCAAAGGGGTCGTCTGCAGCGTTGCCCGCGCTTGCAAGGCGCGAGCCTTGCTGCGCGCGGGCGCCTTGCATCCAACCCCTTTGCGGGGCAACGCGACCCCTTGCATGGTGTTAACAGGCCCTAGTGGATAGACTGGCGTTTTGAGAGCAAGCCATGAAACTCATCGATTCGCTCGTCACGCAGGCGGCCGGCATCGCCGCCGTCCGACGTGACCTCCACGCCCACCCCGAACTCTGCTTCGAAGAAGTCCGCACCGCCGACGTGGTCGCGGGCAAGCTCACCGAATGGGGCATCCCGATCCACCGCGGCCTCGGCACGACCGGCGTGGTGGGCATCGTCAAGAACGGCACCAGCAACCGCGCGGTCGGCCTGCGTGCCGACATGGATGCGCTGCCGGTCACCGAGCTCAACACCTTCGCGCATGCGAGCAAGCACCACGGCAAGATGCACGCCTGCGGCCACGACGGCCACACGGCGATGCTGCTTGCCGCGGCGCAGCATCTGGCGAAGCACCGCAACTTCGACGGCACCGTCTACCTGATCTTCCAGCCGGCCGAGGAGGGCGGCGGCGGCGCGCGCGAGATGATCAAGGAGGGGCTGTTCGAGCAGTTCCCGATGGACGCGGTGTTCGGCATGCACAACTGGCCCGGCATGAAGGCCGGCCAGTTCGCGGTGAGCCCGGGCCCGGTGATGGCCTCGGGCAACAAGTTCTACGTCAACGTGGTGGGCAAGGGCGGCCATGCGGCGCTGCCGCAGACCGGCATCGACCCGGTGCCGATCGCCTGCGAGATCGTGCAGGCCTTCCAGACCATCCTCACGCGCAAGATGAAGCCGACCGACTCGGCCGTGATCTCGGTCACCACCATCCATGCCGGCGAAACCAACAACGTGATCCCCGACAACTGCGAGCTGTCGGGCACGGTGCGCACCTTCTCGCTCGAGGTGCTCGACATGATCGAGGCGCGCATGAAGCAGATCTGCGACCACATCTGCGCGGCGCACGACGCCACCTGCGAGTTCCGCTTCGAGCGCTACTACCCGCCCACCATCAACACCGAGGCCGAGGCCGACTTCGCGCGCCGCGTGATGGGCGGCATCGTCGGCCCCGAGAACGTGCTCAAGCAGGAAGCCGCCATGACCTCGGAAGACTTCGCCTTCATGCTGCAGGCCAAACCCGGCGCCTATGCCTTCATCGGCAACGGCGACGGCGCGCACCGCGACGTGCACCACGGCGAGGGCCCGTGCACGCTGCACAACGCCAGCTACGACTTCAACGACGACCTGATCCCGCTGGGCGCCACCTGCTGGGTGCAGATCGCCGAGCAGTACCTCGCCACCGGCGCCGCTCGGAAATGATCGGCATCGGCGAGGCTTTCGCGCCGCGCTATGCGCAGGCGCGCCAGAAATTCCTGCAGGCCTGCCTGAGCGTGGGCCTGACCGTGGAACCCCACCTGCTGCCGATGCGCGGGCGCGACGGCGAGGAACTCTCGTGCGACGTGGCCTTCGACGGCGCGCCCGACGCCGACCGGCTGCTGATCCTCAGCAGCGGCTGCCACGGCGTGGAAGGCCACTGCGGCAGCGGCGTGCAGGTGTTCGCGCTGCACGACGCCGAGTGGCGCGAGAAGGCGCGCTCGGCCGGCGTGGCGGTGCTCTACGTGCATGCGCTCAATCCGCACGGCTTCTCGTTCGGCCGCCGCGTGACGCAGGAGAACGTCGACCTGAACCGCAACTTCGTCGACTTCACGCAGCCGCTGCCGGTCAATGCCGCCTATGCCGAGCTGCATGCGCTGCTCGTGCCCGACACCTGGCCGCCCACGGCCGAGAACCAGGCCGCGGTCCATGCCTGGATCGAGAAGAACGGCATCGGCGCCTACCAGACCGCGGTGAGCGGCGGCCAGTACCAGTTCGAGGACGGCCTGTTCTTCGGCGGCAAGGCGCCGACCTGGAGCCATCGGATGATCCGCGCCGTGCTGCGCCGCCACACGCGGCGCACGCGCCGGCTGGCCTGGATCGACCTGCACACCGGCCTGGGCCCGAACGGCATCGGCGAGCGCATCTTCGCCTGCCGCGACGACAAGACCGCCTACGAGCGCGCCAACGCCTGGTGGGGCAACGGTGCCGGCCAGGCCGACGCGGCGCCGGTCACCTCGATCTACGACGGCTCCTCGACCTCGGCGCTGCTGCGCGGCCTGATGTGGGATGCCGTCTACGACGAATGCCCGCAGGCCGAGTACACGGGCATTGCGATGGAGTACGGCACCGTGCCGGTGCTCGACGTGCTGACCGCGCTGCGCGGCGACCACTGGCTGCATCGCCATCCCGAGGCACCGGCCGACCTGTCGGATGCGATCCGCCGGCGCACGCTCGAGGCCTTCTACACCGACACCGATGCCTGGCGCGGCCAGATCGTGAGCCAGGCGCGGCAGGCCATGTTCCAGGCCGCCGACGGGCTCAGCGGGCGCTGAGCCGCTCGAACCGGGCGGGACCGCCTCAGGTCCGCACCTTGCCGTCGCCCGTGAGCATCGAGAGCTCGACGAACTTCGAGCCCACGTGGTTCTTCGCCGAGAACGAGACCTCGAAGCCGCCGAGCTGCAGCCGGTCGATGCTCTCGAGGCCGGTGATCAGCCCCTCGCGCGACAGCTTGCCGGGCGCCTTGCGCAGGCCCTCGACCAGCACCTTGGCCGCGAGATAGCCCTCGAGGCTCGAGAAATTGGCGCTGGCGCCGTTGCCGGCCTTGCGCACCGCCTCGGTGAACTCGCGCGCGATCGCGTTGGCCTGGCTGTAGGGCGAGGGCACGACCTGGGTCACGAGCACGCCCGCGGCCTCCTTGCCGAGCTCGTCCGACAGCGCCTGGGTGCCGACGAACGAGAGGTTGAAGAAGGTGCCGCCGAAGCCGGCCTTGCGCGCCTCGCGGATGAAGGCCGCGCAGGCCTTGTAGGCGCCGACCTGGACCACCGCGTCGGGCCGCGCCGCCAGCAGCGTCTTCACGGCCGGCGCCACCTCGGCCGAGTTGCGCTCCACCGTGGCCTGCGCGATCGGCTTGAGCTGCTGCTCGGCCAGCGCCAGCGTCACGCCGTCGAGGCCGGCCTTGCCGTAGGCGTCGTTCTGGTGGAACACCGCGATCTTCTTGAGGCCCAGGTGGGTGAGCTGCCTGACCATCAGCGCGGTCTCGTCGTTGTACGAGGCGCGCAGGTGGAACACGTTCTTGTGGAAGGGCTCGCGCAGCGCCATCGCGCCGGTGAAGGGCGCCACGAACGGCACCTTGTCCTTCACCGCCAGCGGCAGCGCCGCCAGGCTGGTGGGCGTGCCGATGTAGCCGAACAGCGCGAACACGTCCTCGTCGATCAGCTTCTGCGTGTTGGCGGCGCAGCGATCGGGCTCGTAGCCGTCGTCGAGCGTCTTGATCTGCACCGCGCGGCGGCCGGACTGGGCGTTGTAGGCGTCCAGGAACACCTTGGCGCCCTGGTGGAACTGGATGCCCAGCTGCGCCGCCGGACCGGTGAACGGCGCCGACTGGCCGAGCACGATCGGGCCGTCGCCCTGGGCCCGGGCGACGGCGGCGAAACCGCCGAGCGCGGCGGCACCGGCCGCCATCGAGAAATGCCTGCGATTCATCATTGCGAAAACCCCCTCCTGCCATACGTCATGCGCCGAACCCGCCGCATGCCCTGAAAACGCCAAAAACTTTAGACTCGCCCGATGGCCCACGCCTCGAACGACACCCCCCACGACTCCTCGCCTGCCGCTGCCGCCACGGTGCTCGGCGCCTGCCCCCACGACTGCCCGGACACCTGCGCGCTCGTCACCACCGTCAAGGACGGGGTGGCGGTCAAGCTGCAGGGAAATCCGGCCCATTCGCACACGGGCGGCGTGCTGTGCACCAAGGTGTCCCGCTACATCGAACGCAACGACCATGCCGAACGGCTGGTCCAGCCGCTCAAGCGCGTCGGCCCCAAGGGCAGCGGCCGCTTCGAGCCGGTGAGCTGGGAGGCCGCGCTCGACGGCATCGCCGCGCATCTTCGGTCATTGCGCGCCGATCCCGAGGCCATTCTCCCCTACAGCTATGCGGGAACCATGGGCCTGGTGCAGGGCGAATCGATGGACCGGCGCTTCTTCCACAAGCTCGGCGCCAGCCTGCTCGACCGCACCATCTGCTCGATGGCCGGCGGCGAGGCCATGGTCCACACGCTGGGCGGCAAGGTCGGCATGCGCATCGAGTTCTTCGCCGAGGCGAAGCTGATCCTGATCTGGGGCAGCAACTCGATCGCGAGCAACCTGCACTTCTGGCGCCATGCCCAGGCGGCCCGGCGCGCCGGCGCGCGGCTGGTGTGCATCGACCCGCGCCGCACCGAGACCGCCGACAAGTGCGACGAGCACATCGCGCTGCTGCCGGGCACCGATGCCGCGCTGGCATTGGCGCTGATGCACGAGCTGATCGTGCACGACTGGCTCGATCACGACTACATCGCGAACCACACGCTGGGCTGGGAGCAGCTGCGCGAACGCGCGCTGCAATGGCCGCCCGCGCGCGCGGCACGCGTGTGCGGCGTGCCCGAGGAACAGATCGTGGCGCTGGCCCGGGCCTATGGCACCACGAAGCCGGCCGCGATCCGCCTGAACTACGGCATGCAGCGCGTGCGCGGCGGCGGCAACGCGGCGCGCGCGGTCGCCTGCCTGCCGGCGCTGGTGGGCGCCTGGCGCGACCGCGCGGGCGGGCTGCTGCTGAGCAGCTCGGGCCATTACCCGGTCGACCGCGCCGCGCTGCAGCGGCCCGACCTGCTGGCCGGCCGCCGGCCGCGCACCATCAACATGAGCACCATCGGCGACGCGCTGCTCGACACCGCGAAGCCAGTCCAGGCGATCGTGGTCTACAACAGCAACCCGGTGGCGGTGGCGCCCGAATCGGCCAAGGTGGCGGCGGGCTTCGCGCGCGAGGACCTGTTCACCGTGGTGCTCGAGCAGTTCCGCACCGACACCGCCGACTACGCCGACTACCTGCTGCCGGCCACCACGCAGCTCGAGCACTGGGACATCCACTGCAGCTATGGCCACACCGACGTGCTGCTGAACCGCCCGGCCGTGGCGCCGCGCGGCGAAGCGCGCAGCAATGCCTGGGTGTTCCGCGAGCTGGCGCGCCGGATGGGCTTCGACGAGCCCTGCTTCGCCGAGAGCGACGAGTCGCTGTGCCGCACCGCCTTCGCCGAGGGGAGCATCGACTTCGCGCAGCTGCTGGCGCAGGGCTTCACCAGCGTGAAGCTGGCCGAGGCGCCGTTCGCCGAGGGCCGCTTCCCCACGCCCTCGGGCCGCTGCGAGTTCTACAGCGCGCGCCTGGCGGCCATGGGCATGGACGGCCTGCCCGACCACGTGCCCAACTGGGAGCCGGCGGGCAGTTCCACCGAATTCCCGCTCGCGATGATCTCGCCGCCGGCGCGCAACTTCCTCAACTCCACCTTCGTCAACGTGACCAGCCTGCGCGCGATCGAGGTCGAGCCGCTGCTCGAGATCCACGCCGACGACGCCGCCGTGCGCGGCATCGAGGACGGCGCGCTGGTGCGCGTGTTCAACGGCCGCGGCGAGCACCGCTGCCGCGCCGAGGTCTCGCGCCGCGCGCGCCCTGGCGTGGTCAACGGCATGGGCATCTGGTGGCGCAAGCTCGGCATGGACGGCACCAACGTCAACCAGCTCACGAGCCAGCGCCTGACCGACATCGGCCGCGGCCCGACCTTCTACGACTGCCTGGTCGAGGTCGAGCGCGTGGCCGGCGCGCAGGCGGCGACGGCGTGAAGGCCGCTTCCGTCGCGGTGCTGGCCGGCGCGCTGCTGCTCGGCGGCTGCGCCGACCTGCGCTACTACTGGCAGTCGGCCAGCGGCCACATCGGCATCATGCGCGCCGCCAAGCCGGTGCCCGACTGGCTGGCCGATCCCGCGGTGCCCGCGGCGCTCAAGGCCAAGCTCGAGCTCACGCAGCGCATCCGCCGCTTCGCGAGCGACGAGCTGGGCCTGCCCGACAACCCCAGCTACACCGCCTACGCCGACCTGCACCGCGCCGCCGCGGTGTGGAACGTGGTGGCCGCGCCGCCGTATTCGCTCACGCTCAAGAGCTGGTGCTTCCCCGTGGCGGGCTGCGTGGGCTACCGCGGCTACTACAGCGAGGAGGCGGCCAAGGCCGAGGCCGAGGCGCAGCAGCGGCAGGACCTCGAGGTCTCGGTCTACCCGGTGCCCGCCTACTCCACGCTGGGCTGGATGAACTGGGCCGGCGGCGATCCGCTGCTGTCGACCTTCATCGGCTACCCCGAGGGCGAGCTCGCGCGGCTGGTGTTCCACGAGCTCGCGCACCAGGTGCTCTACGTGGCGGGCGACACGGTGTTCAACGAGTCCTATGCGACGGCGGTCGAGCGCATCGGCGGCGCGCTGTGGCTGCAGCGCGAGGCCGGCGAGCCGGCGCGCCGCGAGTACGCGCAGTTCGATGCCCAGCGCCAGCAGTTCCGCGCGCTCGCGCTCGACACCCGGCGCGCGCTCACGCGCGTCTACGAATCGCCCGAGGCCAAGGCCCAGGACTGGAAGGCCGTGGCCGCGATGAAGCAGGCCGCGATGGACGACTTCCGCGCCCGCTACGCGGCGCTGCGCGAGGGCTGGGCCGGCCCGCGCCAGCATGCCTACGATGGCTGGGTGGCGCGCGCCAACAACGCGGCCTTCGGCGCGCAGGGCGCCTACGACGACCTGGTGCCGAGTTTCGAGGCGCTGTTCGAACGCGAGGGCAGGAGCTGGCCGCGCTTTTACACTGAGGTCCGCCGCATCGGCCGGTTGCCGACCATGGAGGAGCGCCGCCAGGCGCTCGCCACGGCCAGCGGCATCCTGCAGACGCGGCGCGGCCGCGGCCACGACAACAACGGAGAACACGACGGTGCCTGACATCCATATCGAACGCCAACACACCCTGGGCATCGCCCGCGCACGCCAGGTGGCACGCAAGTGGGTGCGGCAGGCCGAGCAGGAGTTCGGGCTCGATTGCGTCTACACCGAGGGCGAGGAGCGCGACGTGGCGACCTTCACGCGCGCCGGCATCGACGGCACGGTCGAGGTGACGGCCCAGACGCTCACCTTCGATGCGACGCTGGGCTTCCTCTTCAGCAGCTTCAGCGAAATGATCGAGCAGAAGATCAGCCGCAACCTCGATGCGCTGCTGGGGCCGGCCGAGGGCGGCAACCGCTTCGCCTGAAGCGCCGCCGTTTCAGGCGATGGTGTAGCCGCCGTCCACGGGCAGTGATGCGCCGCTGATCATCGACGCGCCCTCGCTCAGCAGGAAGAGGATCGGCGCGACCACTTCCTCCACGCGCGCGAAGCGCCCGAGCGGAATGCCCGCGATGGTGGCCGCGCTCTTGGCCGGATCGGCCCAGGCCTGCGCGGCCATGGGCGTGAGCGTGACGGTGGGATTGACGCTGTTGACGCGGATGCCGTGCGGCCCGAGTTCGAGGCACAGCGAGCGCGTGATCGCATCGAGCGCGGCCTTCGAGGCGCAGTAGCAGAGGTGCGCATCGAGCGCGACCAGCGCGGCCTGGCTCGAGACATTGACGATGCTGCCGCGCACGCCGGCCGCGGCCATTGCCTTGCCGCAGCGCGCGGCGACCAGCGCGGCGGCACGCGCATTGACGGCCATGACGGCATCGAAGCTCCGGGCCTGCAGCTCGAGCGCCGGTTCGAGCAGCGCGATGCCGGCGCAGTTCACCACGAGGTCGAAGGCGGGGAGTTCGGCGAATGCCTGGTCGAGGGCTTGGGGGTCGGCCACGTCGAGCACTCGCGGTGTGCAGCCTGTCTGCGCTGCCAGTTCGTGAAGTGCTTCGGGGTTGCGGCCCACTGCCGTCACGGCGGCACCCGAGCGCGCGAGCTGCGTGGCCACGGCGTGGCCGATGCCGCTGCTGGCGCCGGTGACCAGGGCTTTGCGGTTGCTGAAATCGAAGGTGAGGGTCATGTCGGGTGGCTCTTGTTCGGGGGGCGTGCACAGGACAGCGGGTACTTCCCTCCGCGAATGTCCCCCGGCCTTCGGCCTCCTCCTTGATTTCGCTGCGGGAAGCACCCGCTGCCCTGTGCACGGGAGGCGTCGTCGTGGTGCAGCCGGTGCTGTCGTCGTGCGTTCATTGAAGCCGGTGCATCGCATCGCGCAATGCGGGGTAGAGGGACTTGTAGATCTCGAAGCGCTCGCGGTAGACGGCCTGCGCCTGGGGCTCGGGCCTTGCGCGTTCCACCAGCGTGACCCAGCCTCGCTCGGCCGTCGCCGCATCGACCAGCCCCGCGCCCAGCGCCGCGAGCATCGCCGCGCCGAGGGCAGCTTCGACCTCTTCCTCGATGGTGAACACGGGGTAGCCCGTGATGTCGGCCACGATCTGCATCCAGAGGTCGGAGTGGGCCGCGCCGCCGACCACGATCAGGCGCGGGTCCAGCGGCTGGCCGCTTTGGCGCCCGGCCTCGATGTTGTGCTGCAGCGCGAAGCTCACGCCCTCGAGCACGGCGCGGTAGAGGTGGGCGCGGCCGTGCGCGAGCGAGAGGCCGATGAAGGCGCCCTTGGCCTGCGCATCCCAGATCGGGCTGCGCTCGCCCATGAGGTAGGGCAGGAACACCAGGCCCTGCGCGCCGGGCGGCACGTCGATGGCCTGGCGCTCGATCAGCGCATGCGCGTCCTCGCCGGTGCGTGCGGCCTCGGCCAGCTCGGCCTGGCAGAAGGTCTCGCGGAACCAGGTGACGGCCGCGCCCGCGGCGATGGCGCCGCCGAACACGTAGCTGCGGTCCGCGCCGCGGTACACGTGCGGCATGCCGATGAGCCGGTGGCGCGCATCCACGCCCGGGCTCACGAAGCCCCAGCACATGCTGGTGCCGATCATCGCGACATGGTCGCCGCTGCCGGTCACGCCCGCGCAGAAGGTGGCCACCGCGGCATCGACACCGCCGCCCATCAGGGGCATGCCTTCGGCGAGGCCGAGCCGCGCGGCCCATTCGGCCTTCAGGCCGCCGACCACGTCGCTCGATTCGACCAGCCGCGGCGGCATCATGCGCGCCGGAATGCCCAGCATGCCGAGCGCCTCGTGGGACCAGCCGCGCCGCGCCGCGTCGTACACGCCGCCGATGTTGCCGGCCGAGCTGTGGTCGACCGCGAGCTCGCCGGTCAGCCGCCAGTTGACGTAGCTGTTGGGCGGCAGGAACCAGCGCGTCCTGTCCCACACCTCGGGCCGGTGCTCGCGGAGCCACAGCATCTTGGTGTAGCCGTAGTAGCTGTCCACGCCGTTGCCGGTGATCGCCTGCAGCTTCTGGACGTCGACCGTCGCGTTCACCGCATCGACCTGCGCGGTGGCGCGCCGGTCCATCCAGATCAGGCAGGGGTGCAGCGGCTGCAGGGCCTCGTCGACCGGGATGCCGGCGCCGCCATAGAGGCTGCTCACGCACATCGCGGCGATGTCGGCGGGCGCGACGCCGCTCTTCGCGACGCAGGCACGCACGCTCTCGCACACGGCGTCGAACCACACGGCGCAGTCCTGCTGCGCCCACAGCGGCTTCGGCGTCTCGGGCTGGTAGGCCACGCCGGCCTGCGCGCGCACGCGCCCGTCGACGCCGACCAGCAGGCACTTGGTGCTCTGCGTGCCGATGTCGACGCCGATCACGTACTTCATGGGGCCGTCCGCGGCTGCGGCTTGAGCAGCACCTTGATCGAGTCGAGCGAGTTGGCGAGCGCGAAGGCGCGCTCCCAGTCGGTCAGCGGGAAGTCGTGCGTGACGATGCCCTTCGAGGTCACGAGCCCGCGCGCCAGCAGGTCGATGGCGATCGGGTAGCAGTAGGGCCCGAGGTGGGCGCCGCGCACGTCGAGCTCCTTGCGGTCGCCGATGATCGACCAGTCGGCGCTGGTCTCCGAGCCGAAGACGCTGAACTCGACGAAGCGGCCGAGCTTGCGGATCATCTCCAGGCCCTGCGTCACGCCGATCGGCGCGCCCGTGGTCTCGATGTAGACGTCGCAGCCATAGCCCTCGGTCAGGCCCTTGACGATGGCGTCGGCGTTCTCGGTCTTCGGGTTGATGACGACGTCGGCGCCGTACTGCTTCGCGAGCGCGAGGCGTTCGGGCACGAGGTCGATTACGATCAGCTGCCTGGGCGTCTTGAGCGCCGCCACCTGCGTCATCATCAGGCCGAGCGGGCCGGCGCCCGCGATCACCACCACGTCGTCGAGCTGGATGTCGCCGCGGTTCACGGTATGGATCGCGCACGACAGCGGCTCGATGATGGCCGCGTCCTCGAGCGGGATGCCGTCGGGGATTTTGTGCACGCGCGCGGTCGGCGGCAGCCGCATGTAGTCGGCCATGCCGCCGTCGGCCACGATGCGCTGGAAGCCGAAGATGTTGTGCACCTCGCACATCCAGTACTTGCCCGAGGTGCAGAAGCGGCACTTGCCGCAGGGCACGATCTGCTCGGCGATCACGCGGTCGCCCTTGCTCACGCCGAAGTGCTCGGCCGCGCCTTCGCCGAGCGCCTCGACGTAGCCGAAGAATTCGTGGCCCGGGATCACCGGCGCCTTGACCCACGAGGGCTGGCCGTCGCCGCCCCAGAACATCTTCGCGCCCGAATGGCACTTGCAGTCGGAGGCGCAGATGCCGCAGGCCGCGATCGAGATCAGCAGTTCGTTGGCGCCGATGACGGGCACCTCGACGGTCTCGAGGCGGTAGTCCTTGGGGCCGTGGCAGACGACGGCCTGCATGGCGAGCTGGGCGATGGCGCCCGTGCTGCCGGACTGGAGCTTTTGATAAGACATGGGTTCCTTGTGAAGAGAGAGGGGTTGGGTGTTTCTCCCTCCCCCGCTGGGGGAGGGCCGGGGTGGGGGCACGCAGCCTCCCGAGCGAGCGCCGCGTGCCCCCATCCCGGCCTTCCCCCAGAGGGGGAAGGAGCAAGGCAGAAGAAAGAGGGGCCTAGCGCTTTGCCTCGCGGCTGATGAAGATCGCGAGCAACACGATGCCGCCCTTGATGATCAGTTGCAGGTACGGCGACACGCCGATCATGTTGAGCCCGTTGTTGAGCACGCCCAGCAGCAGCGCGCCGACGAGGGTGCCGACGATCGCGCCGCGGCCGCCGGCGATCGAGGTGCCGCCCATCACCACGGCGGCGATGGCGTCGAGCTCGAAGCCCACGCCCACGCCGGGCTGGCCGCTGGTCACGCGCGAGGCCTGCACGATGCCGGCGATCGCGGCCGTGAAGCCGCTGAGCGCATACACCAGCAGCTTGTAGCGCGCCACCCGCACGCCCGACAGCCGCGTCGCTTCCTCGTTGCCGCCGATGGCGTAGACGTAGCGGCCGAAGGGCGCCATGTTCAGCAGCACGTAGGCCGCGAGGTAGGTGGCGAGCATGAGCAGGATCGGCACCTTGATGCCCGCGAGCGTGCCGCCGCCGAGGAAGGCGAAGGACTCGGGCAGGCCGTCGATCGGGTAGCCGCCGGTGTAGATCAGCGCGATGCCGCGCGCGATGCCCATGGTGGCCAGCGTCACGATGATCGGCGGCATGCGCAGGTAGGCCACGCAGTAGCCGTTGAACAGGCCGATGACCGCGCCCACGGCCAGGCCCAGCGGCACCGCGAGCAGCGGCGGCAGCCCGAACTGCACCATCAGCCCCGAGGCCAAGGTGCCCGACAGCGCCACCACCGCGCCCACCGAGATATCGATGCCGCCGGTGAGGATGGCCGCGGTCATGCCGACCGCGATGATGGCGTTGATCGAGGACTGCAGCGCGATGTTCTGCAGGTTGCCCCAGGACAGGAAGTTGTCGGTCGCGACGATCATGAAGACCGAGATCGCGACCAGCCCGACCAGCGGCAGGAAGGCCGTGGAGCGGCGCAACTCGGTGAGGAATCCGCCGGCGGGAGCGGGCGGCGCGGGATGGCTGGCGGTGGCGTTCATGGCGAACCCCCTGTGGTTGCGTGGCGCATGATGTCGCCGGAGTGGATGGAGGCGCCCTCGAGCGTGGCCACGATGGACCCGCCCGAGAACACCGCGACGCGGTCGCACATGCCGACGATCTCGGGCAGCTCGCTCGAGATCATCAGCACCGCCTTGCCCTGGCGCGTGAGCTCGCGCATGAGGGCATAGATCTCGGCCTTGGCGCCGACGTCGATGCCGCGCGTGGGCTCGTCGAAGATCAGCACCTCGCAGGCGTGGCCGAGCCAGCGCGCGATCACCACCTTCTGCTGGTTGCCGCCCGAGAGCGTGGCCACGCGGGTCTCGAGGTCCGGCGCCTTCACGCCCACGCGGCGCGCGAGCTCGGCGGCCTCTCGCTTCTCGGCGCCCTCGCGCACCAGGCCCGCGCGGCGGTGCCGGCCCAGGTTGTTGAGCGTGATGTTGAAGCGGATCGTGAAGTCGGTGATCAGCCCCTGCACCTTGCGGCTCTCGGGCAAGAGGCCGATGCCGTGCGCCAGCGCCTGCGTGGGATCGTCGAGCCGCACGGGCGCCCCGTTGCGCAGCACCGTCTTGCGGTGCGCGCGGTCGGCGCCCATCATGCCGAGCGCGAGCTCGGTGCGGCCCGAGCCGACCAGGCCCGCGAAGCCGAGGATCTCGCCCGCATGCAGTTCGAAGGCATTGACCGGCCCGCCCTTCGCGAGCTGGATCGCGGGCACCTCGAGCAGCTTGCGCGCGCCGGCCGCATGCGGTGCCGGCTGCGGCTTGGGCGGAAAGCTCTGTTCGATGCGCCGGCCCACCATCATCTCGACCAGCGCGTCGATGTCGGTCGCGCCGACCTCCGCATGGCCCGCGTTGGCGCCGTCGCGCAGCACGCTGATGCGGTCGCAGACCTCGAAGATCTCGTCGAGGTGGTGCGAGATGAAGATCATCGCCACGCCCCGGTCGCGCAGCGAACGCATGATGCGGAACAGGTGGTCCGCCTCGTTCGGCGTCAGCGTGGCGGTCGGCTCGTCGAGCACCAGCAGGCGCGCCTTCAGCGACAGCGCCTTGCCGATCTCCACGAACTGCTGCTGCGCCACCGAGAGCCGGCACACCGGCACGCGCAGGTCGATGCGCACGCCGAGCTCGTCGAACAGCTGCCGCGCCGCGCGCCGCATCGCGGCCTTGTCGATCAGGCCGAAGCGCCGCGTGGGGTAGCGGCCCAGGAAGATGTTCTCGGCGGCGTCCAGGTGCGGGATCAGGCTGAACTCCTGGAAGATGATCCCCACACCCGCCGCGATGGCGTCGGCATAGCCCGCGAAGCGGCGCTCGCTGCCGTCGATGTAGATGCGGCCCTCGTCGGCCTGGTGGATGCCGCAGAGGATCTTCATCAACGTCGACTTGCCCGCGCCGTTCTCGCCGAGCAGCGCATGCACCTCGCCCTTGCGGATCGAGAGGTCGATGCCCGAGAGCGCCTGCACGCCGGGAAAGCGTTTCGAGACGCCCTCCAGCCGCAGCATCTCGGCGGTGTCGTTCGTGGTCACGGCCAGGGTCCGTCCGCGCCTTACCAGCTGAAGCTCTTGGCGCCTTCGGCGTCGATCAGCTTCACGTCGACCGGCACCGCCGCCGGCACGTTGGCGCCCCACTTCTTCGCGAGCGCGATGCCGATGGCCAGCCGGATCTGGTCGCGCGGGTACTGCGCGGTGGTGGCGATGAACTTCGAGCCCGGCTTCTGCATCGCCTTGATGGCCTCGGGCGCGCCGTCGACGCTGGTGAGCTTCACGTCCTTGCCGCTGGCCTCGATGGCCGCGAGCGCGCCCATCGCGCCGCCGTCGTTGACGCTGAACATGCCCTTCAGGTCCTTGTTGGCCTGCAGGATGTTCTCGGTCACGGTGAGCGCGGTGGCGCGTTCCTGCTTGCCGTTCTGCGTGCTCACCACCTTGATGCCCGGGTACTTGGCGAGTGCCTCGCGGCAGCCCTTCACGCGCTCGAGGATCGGCACCACCGGGATGCCGTCGAGGATCGCCACGTCGCCCTTCTCGCCGATGGCCTTGGCCAGGTGCTCGCAGGCCAGCCGGCCCGCGTCGGTGTTCTTCGAGCCGACGAAGGAGTCGACCGGGCCCTGTGCGTTGGCATCGACCGCCACCACCACCAGCCCGGCCTTCTTGGCCGAGCGCACCGCCGACTGCACGCCGGTGGAGTCGGTCGGGTTCAAGAGCAGGATGTCGACCTTCTTCTGGATCATGTCCTCCACGTCGCCGATCTGCTTGGCCACGTCGTGGCGCGCGTCGGTCGCGACCACGCTGGCGCCGATGCTCGCGGCCGCTTCCTCGAGCGCCTGCTTCATGGTCACGAAGTAGGGGTTGTTGAGCTCCTGGAAGCTCATGCCGATGCGCAGCGGCTGCTTCGGTGCCTGGGCCTGCGCGGCGGAGGCGGCGCACAGCAGCGCGGCGAGGGTGGCGAGGATGTTCTTCTTCATGGCATGTCTCCTTGGGTGATGACGGTGGAAAGGACGCGGGCAAGGCTTCGCCCCGCGCGGTGCCCGGACGGGCCCGCGCCGATGGCGATGCGGGAAACGGGGCGGGCCGCCTACGGCGGGCTGGCGCCGCGCAGGTGCGCGGCCTGCGCCGCCTGCATGCGGTGGAAGTTGCGGAACTTGGTCGGCGGCATGCGCTTGTGCAGCAGGAACTGCCGGTTGAAGTTCGACACGTTGTTGAAGCCCACGTCCATGCAGACGTCGAGCACCGGCTTCTCGCTGCTGGTCAGCAGCTCGCAGGCGCGGCTGATGCGCAGCCGGTTCACGTAGCGCACGAAGGACTGGCCCGTGTGCTTGCGGAAGGCGCGCGAGAAGGCGCTCGGGCTCTGGCCCACGAGCTCGGCCAGCATCGGTTCGCGCAGCTCGTCGCCGAGGTTGGCCGCGATGTGGGCCAGCACGTTGTTGATGGCGTGCGACATGAAGGCCTTGGGATCGGGCCTGAAGGCCGGGCTCGCGAGCCGCTGGCGGTCCTGGCTCGCGGCCAGCAGCTCGAGCAGCGACAGCAGCAGGATCACGCGGCGCAGCCCGCGCGCCTCGAGCAGCGCCTCCATCAGCGGCTTGGCGGCCGCCGCGGTCTCGGCCGAGAACAGCAGGCCCGCGCCCGACTCGGCGATCAGCGGCGCGATGCGCGCGAACTCGGGGAAGCTCGCGGCCATGCGCTGCACCAGGCCGGCCGGGAACTGGATCACGATGCCGCGCCGCTCCACGCTCTGGCCCGCGGGCACGTCGCTGATCCAGTTGTGCGGCAGGTCGGGGCCCATCATCACGAGGTTGCCCGGCTCGAAGTGGCCGACGTGGTCGCCCACGAAGTACACGCCCTGGGTCTCGACGATGAGCTGGATCTCGTATTCCGGATGGAAGTGCCAGCGCACGGTGCGGTAGGGATAGCCGTGGGCCCAGCAGGCGAACGATTCGTCACCGCGGACTTCGACGATTTCCAGATCGGGTTGCATGGGGCTCGGTTTCCTTGTCTCTGCCGCTGGGCGGTTCTTCGGGATGCGTGACAGCTGGGGCGGACTGTACGAATCGCTCCCGATGCCAACAACCAGAGATGGCGGCTCGAATCGATACTTTTTTGATGCGGGGGCGAGGGCGGGTGGCGTGCATCGCGGCCTGCGCTGCGGCGCAGCAAAGGGCTTTCTCCCCGAGGGAAACGGCCCGGGCGGGCCGGGATTGCTGCGGCGCGGAAGGGCGGGCGCGACCGCGCCGTGCCAGTGTCAAGAATTCATAGGTGTTTTCCCGCCCCGAAGCCTCGCGGAACGCTCGCGACGGCGCGCGGCACACTCGCAGGCCATGACGACATCCACCGCTTCCTCCTCCGCTCCCGCCGCCGGCCCGCTCGCCGGCCTCAAGGTCATCGAGCTCGGCCAGCTGATCGCCGGCCCCTTCGCGGCCCGCACGCTGGCCGACTTCGGCGCCGAGGTGGTCAAGATCGAGCCGCCCGGCGCGGGCGATCCGCTGCGCAGCTGGCGGCTGATGAAGGACGGCACCTCGGTCTGGTGGCAGGTGCAGTCGCGCAACAAGCGCTCGCTGGCGCTCGACCTGCGCGAGGCCGAGGCACAGGCCATCGTGCGCCAGCTCGCGGCCGAGGCCGACGTGCTGATCGAGAACTTCCGCCCCGGCGCGATGGAGGGCTGGGGCCTGGGCCCCGACGCGCTGCTGGCGGCCAATCCCGCGCTCGTGATGCTGCGCATCAGCGGCTATGGCCAGACCGGGCCCTACCGCGACCGGCCCGGCTTCGGCGTGGTGGCCGAGGCCATGGGCGGGCTGCGCCACCTCACGGGCGAGCCAGGCCGCGTGCCGGTGCGCGTGGGCGTGTCGATCGGCGACACGCTGGCCTCGCTGCATGGCGTGGTCGGCGTGCTGATGGCGCTGCAGCATCGCCATGCCACCGTGAGCGCCGAGCATCCGAAGGGCCTGGGCCAGGTGGTCGACGTGGCGCTCTACGAGGCCGTCTTCAACTGCATGGAGAGCCTGCTGCCCGAGTACGGCGCCTTCGGCGCGGTGCGCGAGGCCGCGGGCAGCGCGCTGCCGGGCATCGCGCCGACCAATGCCTACCGCTGCGCCGATGGCGGCTATGCGATCGTCGCGGGCAATGGCGACAGCATCTTCCGCCGCCTCATGGGCTGCATCGGCCGGCCCGATCTGGCGGTCGATCCGGCGCTGGCGAACAACACGGGCCGCGTGGCGCAGGTGGAAGTGCTCGATGCCGCCATCGGCGACTGGGCCGCCAGCCGCACGGTCGACGAGGTGCTGGCCGCGCTCGATGCCGCGCACGTGCCGGCCGGGCGCATCTACACCATCGCCGACATCGCGGCCGATCCGCACTACGCGGCGCGCGGCATGCTGCAGCGGCTGCGCATGGACGACGGCAGCGAGCTGTCGGTGCCGGGCTTCGTGCCCAAGCTCTCGCGCACGCCGGCCGCGCACCGCCTGAACGCGCCCGCGCTGGGCGCGGACACCGACGCGGTGCTCGAGGAGATCGGATTGACCGCCGGCCAGATCGCGGCGCTGCGCGAGCGCGGGATCGTTCGTTGAGTCTCAGTCCATCGATCTGATGCGGGCAGCGAGCTGAGCGAGCACAGGCTCTTCCGCGCGCACATGATCGTGCGATGACAGATATCCCTCGTAGCGATCGAAGTACTTGGCCACGTTCGACTTGATGGGTTGCCATGGCCCCTGCTTTGGCGTGCCGTGCATCGGGAACAGCTTGGCGTGGACATGGTCAACCCCAAACCCTTCGAAGATCATGCCGGTGCGTCCTACATCGTCGAACGCGCGATCCAGCAGGAGGCCGACTTTCTTCGCCGCCAAGACCAGCTTCACCAACGCGGGATCTTCCAGATGAAATGCGTAGCTCGGGGAGTGCTCCTTGGGGATGACAACGGAGCATCCCGAGGTATTCGGATAAATGGAAAGGAAAGCGAGGTGGGATTCATCCTCCCATATCTTGTGACAGGGAAGACGGCCATGAGCAATTTTGCAAAAGATGCATTCAGTGGTCATGATTTTTTGTAGTGAGGGCGATGTTTCGCGGAAATTCTGAAGCGTTCCAAAAGCTTGTGAATGCTTCGGTCGATCTGTTTTCGGGATTGGCTGCCAAGAATTGAATGGAGAAGGAGGAAAGCATTCCGGCCAGCTCGGTGTTGGTTGGGCCAAAGCTCGGGCCCACAAAAAATGGGGTGCGCTGCCAGGCTATTGGTTCTGCGTCAGGCAGCCTCGACTCGTTGACGCCAAAGCTGATGTACTGATGGAAGTACCCTCCGCCCGCAACAGCAAGATTTGGCAGTTCCGCGAGAGAAGCGCCGAGGCCCAGTGGCTCGTCGGCAGTCAAAAGCAGGATGTCGAAATTTTTCGCCAATGCTTTTATTCCATCTTCCGATATGAATTCGTCGCTTGCGCTGCATTCCGTCTCCGGGTAGCGGATCTTTATTTCTCGTTGAAGAATCTCCACCTTTTTCCTGCCCTTGTCTTTGGGAGTCCAGAAAAATTGACGATTCATGTTGCTGGGCTCGATGACGTCTCCGTCGATCAAATGCAGGTGCTTGACCCCCGCTCCTGCCATATTGATGGCAGCCAATGAGCCGATGCCTCCGCAGCCGAGGATCAATGCCCTCGAGCTGTGCAATCTTCGAATCTTTGCGAGAAAATCTCCGCAGTTCTCGCTGATGCTCATCAAGAAGGAAGATGTCCTGCTGGTGCTTTCGTCATCGAGATGGCGCAGGCATTGCTCTATTTCTTTTTTTGTTCCGAACAATATTGCTTTCGCTGCAATCAATGAACTCCAAAAAGAATCGGGGTCGTTGGATGAGGCCCTTGATATTCCTCCTGGGCCTGAGATGTAAAAATTTCCGTCGCCATCGTTGCCCCAGAGGGTCGAGGGCCTCAGTATGCCGATTGCGCAATCTTCCGAATATACTTTTCGGTTTTCAATCCGCTCGCAACCTGTATTGAAATAATCTTGAAAAGATTTCATTTGAAATAAAAAAGGCTGCTTTGCAGCAGCCTTTTTTGTCAGGTTAATTGCAGCGAGTGTTGCGTGTTCCCGGCTTGAAGCCCCAGGGCGTGCATTTGTCACTCCAAGCGACAACAGTCGCCTGCGAGTCGATTCTTTTTTGCGATGCTTCGACCGAAAGCTTAGGCAAGTGAACGGTCTCCTCGACGGGCTTTTGCATTGCTTGAGCTTGCGCTACAGCCAGCAGGAGTCCGATCGCCGATGCGGATTTTTTCATTGGTTCCTCTCTGAGTTGGTGTAACAGCCCGATGTGGGCTGCCGCCGGAGTTCATGCTCCGGCACCTCAAAGACGAACGGCTTTCTCGGCTGTTTTGCGCTCAACGCCGTTTTTTGTGAAATTTTTCGCCAATGCCCTGAAGAGATCGGTGCTGCGACCCGACGAAGTCAGGGTTGCTCCCACCGAGGCGCTTGGCTGCACCATCCGCTTCCGGACGGCACGCGCAACGCACTCAGCCGCGCAGCGACTCGATCAGCGCGATGTATTGTTCCTTGGCCTCGTCGCCGCTCAGGCCCTTGCGCGAGGTCCAGGCATCCCACTTGGCGCGCGCGACGATGTCGCTGAAGCTGGGCTTCTTGGCCGTGTTGTCGCCCTCGGTCGCCTGCTTGAACAGGCCGTAGATCTTCAGCAGCGTGGGGTTGTCGGGGCGCTCGGCCAGCAGCTTGGAATTGGCCTGGGCGGTCTGGAAGCGTTCGTCGAGGTCGGACATGGCGGGGGATGCGGAGTGGGTGGAAAGAACCGGCCATCTTACGGACCCGGTGGCCACCCATCCGCCGAGCCCGCGTCGTGCGCAAGGCTTCGGGCCCGGTTCAGGTCGTGGTCTGCACGTGCAGCCGGCTCGACTTGCAGCGGTGCAGCGCACGGTAGTGCTCGAGCGGCCGGCCATTGAGCCCGTAGGCGATCGACTCGATGCGCAGCAGCGGCTCGGGCGCGGGCAGGTTCAGCAGCTCGCAGGTCCGGGCGTCGGGCAGCACGGCGTCGATCCAGCGCTCGGCGCGCACCAGGCGCAGGCCGTACTGGCGGCGCAGCACGTCGTAGAGCGAGCGGTCTTCCAGCCGGATGCGGTGCAGGCCCGGCGCCATGTCGGCCGGCACCACGGTCTCGACCAGCAGGCGCAGTTCGCCGTCCACGCTGCGCAGGCGCTTGAGCGCGACCACCTGCGTGTCTTCCGTGAGGCCGAGCGCGCCGGCCTCGAGCGCGGTGGGCAGGCGCAGCTCCTGGGTCAGGATCTGGGTGCGCACCGAGCGGCCCTTGCGCTCCATCTCGTCGGAGAAGCCCAGCACGGTGGAGACGAAGTCCTCGTCGCGCTCGCGCGCCGCGACGAAGGCGCCGCGGCCCTTGATCTTGTAGATGAGGCCGTTGCGCACCAGGTCGGCCAGCGCCTCGCGCACCACGATGCGCGAGATGCCGTACTGGTCGCCGAGTTCGGCCTCGGACGGCAGCTTGGCGCCGATCGGCAGTTCGCCCTGCAGGATCTGCAGGCGGACGGCGTCGCGAAACTGGGCCCACAGGGGCGATTCGGAATTCCGGTCGAGGGCGGGCGCGGTCAAGGTCGGGCTGTTCACGTGAGGACGGGCTTCGAGGCCATCAATGATGCATCCAAAGGGGAATCCGCGGCCGGGGCGGCGGTCTGCAGGCGCACGCCGTGGCGTTCGCGCAGCGCGGTGGCGCAGGCATGGAGCTCCTCGCGCTGGCGCTGCGCGTCCCAGCCCAGGGCCTCGGCCGCGATGCCGGCGATCTCGGCCAGCGCGGCGTCGGTGACCTGGCCGCGGATCGCCAGCAGGGTGCGGCGCACCACCAGGTCCGACAGATGGATCACGCCGGTCTCGAGGCACAGGTAGCCGATCTCGGCCACCGAGTGGTCGGGGGCATGCCGCAGCGGCACGTCGCCCGAGGCCGCGAGCCGCTGCGCCAGCGGCAGCGCCTTGGCGCCGTAGCGCGCGAACAGCGCCTGGGCGCGGCGGCGGCTCGCGCCGGTGGCCATCAGGCGCTCGAGCAGGCGCTCGGTGGCGGCCGCGTCGGCCGGAAATTCGGCACCGCCGCCGATCGGCAGCATGTCGGTGGAGGCGGTGCGCGCGCGGCCGAGGTGGCGCAGCACCGCGTCGGTGGCCTCCTCGGCCAGCGCGCGGAAGGTGGTCCACTTGCCGCCCACCAGGCAGACGATCGGGATGTCGCGCGTGGCATTCGGCGGGTCGATGGCCACCGAGTGGTCGCGCGAGATCTGGCCCGGCTTGTCGGCATCGGAGCGCGCCAGCGGCCGCACGCCGACATAGGTGTAGACCACATCGGCCGGGTCGAAGGCGAGGTTCGGGAACACCTCGCGCAGCACCTCGAGCAGGTAGTCGACCTCCTCGGGCTCGGTGGCGATCTGGTCGGGGTCTTCCACCGGGATGTCGGTCGAGCCGACCAGCACGCGGTCGAGGAAGGGATAGACGATGCACACGCGCCCGTCCATCGCCTCGAAGTAGGCCATGCGGCCGTCGAGCGCATCGCGCAGCGCGGGATGGTCGAGCACCAGGTGCGAGCCCTTGGTGCCCATCACGCGCGGGCCGCTACCGCCGAGCACCGCGGTGCTGCGGTCGAGCCAGGCGCCGCTGGCATTGACCACCGTGTCGGCCGTCACGCGCACCAACTCGCCCGTGATCTCGTCGCGCAGGGTGAGGATGTTGCCGGCGCAGCCCATCACGCGGCAGTGGTTCACGGCGGTGGAGCGCGGCTGGTCGCGGCAGGCATCGGCGATCAGCTCGAGGATCAGCCATTCGGGATGGCTGATCCAGGCGTCGAAGAAGGTGGCGGTCCAGCGGATCGCCGCGCGGAACAGCTGGCGGTCGCGCGGCGGCACGCGGTCGATGCGGTGGCCCGGCATCACGCGCTGGCGCCGGCCCAGCAGGTCGTACAGCCGCAGCCCCAGCGCCACCGCGAGCAGGCCGCGCGTGCGCGGCGAGGCCGGCCGGCCGAGGAAGCGCAGCGCGCTGCCCAGCATGCCGCCGAACAGGCTCGCCAGCGGCACCACCGTCTTCAGCGGTTTCACCAGGTGCGGTGCGTTGCGCAGCAGCAGGTTGCGTTCGCGCGTGGCCTCGGCCACCAGCGAGAAGCTGCCGTTCTCGAGGTAGCGCAGGCCGCCGTGGATCATGCGCGAGGGCGCGCTGCTGGCGCCGGCGCCGAAGTCGCCCTTGTCGACGATCAGGCAGTCCACGCGCTGCAGCGAGAGGTCGCGGAACACGCCCACGCCGTTGATGCCGGCGCCGACGATGACGGTGGAGAAATGGCGTCCGGCGAGCGAGGCGGGACGGGTGAAGGGCAGTTGCCAGGCGCTCATCGTGCGGAATCCGGCATGCGGGTGGTGCCGGTGGTCAGGGTGAAGGCCGGTGCGAGGCTGTCGAGCAGCGCATCGAAGCCGGCCAGGAAATCGGCGCAGGCCGGGATGTCGCCCGCTTCGGGCGCGAGGGTCTCGCAGGGCGCGAGCAGGTGGGCGTTGGCGGGTGCGTCGAGGTCGAGGCCCTGCGAGATGGCCGCATAGAGCGCCGCGCCGCGCGCGCCGGTCTCGTCGTCGCCGCAGCGCGCGACCGGCCGGCCGAGGAAGCCGGCCAGCAGCCGCGCCAGTCGCGCGTCGCGCGCGCCGCCGCCGAGCATGGTGAGCGCCCCGGGCAGCAGGCCGTGGGCCGCGAGCCGGCCCAGGTGGCGCGCATGCAGCGCCACCACCGCGTCGACCACCGCGCGCGCCATGTCGGCGCGGCCGTGGTGGCTGCGCAGGCCGACGAAGCCCGCGCTCGCGCCCGGCGGCGCGCTGCCGCCGTTGACGAAGGGCAGGAAGCGCACGCCATGCGCGCCCAGCGGCGAGCCCATGGCGGCATCGATCACGGCCTGCTCGCTGCCGAAGCCCAGCGCCTCGGCGGCCCAGGCGATGTTGGCCATCGACGAGGGGCTGTTCTCCATGTAGAGCCGGCGCTCGGCCGGTCCGAAGTTCACCACCGCGGCCACCGGCGGCTTGGGCGCGCCCGCGGGCGTGGCCGGGCCGATCGCGGCGTTCACGCTCCAGGTGCCGAACACCGCCACCGCATGGCCGCGCGCCTCGGCGCGGATCGCGGTCATCGAGGCCAGCAGGTCGATCGCGCCCATGGCCACCGGCACGCCCGCGGGCAGGCCGCGGGCCGCGGCCTGCGCGGGCAGCAGCCGGCCGTACACCTCGCCGCTGGGCACGATGCGCCCGAGCGTGCGCGGCGACAGGTCCGACAGCCCGGCCGCGTCGAAGGCCTGCTGCGACCAGCGGCCGCTGGCCAGCGAGACCAGCCCGGCGGTGCTCGCGTCGCTGAGGTCGGTGGCAGCCTCGCCGGTCAGCAGGAAGCCCAGGTAGTCCTTGGCGAACAGCAGGCGCTGCAGTTCGCCGCGCTGCACCGCGTCGTGGCCGAACAGCTCGGCCGCGATCAGCGTCGGCTGTCCGGGCCAGGGCCCGCAGCCCACGTCGTCGAACAGCGCGGCGCCGTGGCTCCGTGCGAGCTTCAGCGCACGCGCGGTGGCGCGCTGGTCGGTGGAGGCGACCGCGCTGCCGCCGACCAGCCGGCCGGCCGCGTCGAGCGCATAGAGGCCGGCGCCGTGGCCGGTGCAGCCGATGGCGCGCACCGCGGCGGCCAGCGGGCCGAGCTGGCCCGCGATGGCGCCGAGCACGCGGCCCAGCGCCGCATGGATCGCCGCCTCGGCCACCTCGCAACCGCCGCCGGGGCGCCGGTCGTGCGGCAGCGCGGCGCGCGCCAGCGCCACCGTGCGCCCGCTGTCGGCATCGAGCGCGAGCGCCTTCAGGCTGCTCGACCCCATGTCTATACCCAGGTAGATGTTCGTTGTCATGTCATAACAGCTTCGGGCAATTTGGTTCGGATCGCAGTAGCGTTTCCCCTAGTATTCCAGCCAAAACGAGCCGCATACATTCTGACCTGTCATGACAACATGCATGACGCCAAGAGATCCAAAGCCACCCTCCAAGGCGGCCCATCTGCCAGGTCTGAGCAACACGAGGAGACAGAAGTGAGAAGAGATTTCCTGAAGTCCGCGGCGGCCGCCGCAGCCACCACCGGCCTGGGCCTGGCCGGCTCCAGCGCCTTCGCCCAGCAGCCCGCCGCACCGGCCGCCACCGGCCTGCGCGGCAACCCGAACGACGTCTACGTGATGAACGTGATGGTCTCGGGTGTCGAGTACTGGTTTCCGGTCTACGAAATGATGAAACAGCTGGGCCGCACGCTGGGCGTGCGCACCCGCTACACCGGCACGCCCGAGTACGACGTGAACAAGCAGCTCGCGTCCTTCGAGCAGGAACTCGCGCGCAAGCCCGCGGGCATCCTGCTGCACCCGATGAACCCCGACCCGTTCATCGAGCCGATCAATCGCGCGGTGGCGGCGGGCATCCCGGTCGTGACCTTCGCGGCCGACTCGCCGAACTCCAAGCGCGCCTCGTTCATCACCTCCGACAACGACCGCGAGGGCACGCAGGCGGCCGACGCGATCGCCGCTGCGCTCGGCGGCAAGGGCGAGTACGCGGTGCTCGAGAACCCGGGCCAGGACAACCACGACCGCCGCATCGCCGCCTTCGTCAACCGCATGAAGACCAAGCACCCGGGCATGAAGCTCGCGGGCCGCGCGGCCAGCAACCAGGACCCGAGCAAGGCCTACCAGGCGGTGCTGAGCCTGGCGCAGGCCAATCCGAACCTGGGCGCGCTGTTCATGCCCGAGGCCAACTCGGCGCTCGGCGCGGCGCAGGCCAAGATCGAGTCGAAGAAGAACATCCGCGTGATGTGCTGCGACGTCAACGCCAAGATCCTCGACATGATCAAGGCCGGCGACGTGTTCGGCGCCATCAATCCCAACCAGGGCATGCAGGGCTACATGGGGATGATGATGCTGTTCCTGGCCAAGAACCCGCAGCTCATCGACCCGATGAACGACGCCAAGCGCAACGGCACCAACCCGATGTCGGTGCCCTTCCTCGACAACGGCCTGTCGGTGGTGAGCAAGGCCAACGCCGACGACTTCTACTGGGACAAGTACCTGGCGCGCCGCGGCACCAAGGGAATCGGCGAGTGAGCGACGACCCGAAGCCGCTGCTCTCGCTGCGCGGCATCAGCAAGCGCTTCGGCGCTTCGCGCGCGCTCTCGGGCGTGGACTTCTCGCTGCGTGCCGGCGAGATCCACGCCCTGTGCGGCGAGAACGGCGCCGGCAAGTCGACGCTGATGAACATCATCGACGGCATCCACCAGCCCGACGAGGGCACGATCGCGCTCGACGGCCGCGAGGTGCGCATCGACGGCCCGGCCCATGCCATGCGGCTGGGCATCGGCCTGGTGCACCAGGAGATCGCGCTGTGCGGCGACGCCACCGTCGCCGAGAACATCTTCATGCCCGAGATCAACGCGGGCGGCCGCGCCTTCATGGACTACGGCGGCCTCAACGCGCGCGCCGCCAAGGTGCTGCGCCGGCTCGGCCAGGACATCGACCCGGCCGCGCGCGTCGACGAGCTCGGCATCTCGAGCCAGCAGCTGGTGGAGATCGCCAAGGCGCTCACGCTCGACTGCAAGGTGCTGATCCTCGACGAGCCCACGGCCGCGCTCACCGAGCTCGAGTCGGCCGCGCTGTTCCGCGTGCTGCACGACCTCAAGGCGCAGGGCATCGGCATCATCTACATCAGCCACCGCATGGCCGAGATCTTCGCCAACTGCGACCGCGCCACCGTGCTGCGCGACGGGCGCAACGTGCACTGCGGCCCGCTCGCGGGCACCACGCCCGACGAGCTGGTGCGCCGCATGGTGGGCCGCGACCTCGGCAACTACTACCCGCCGCGCGCCACGCTGCCCGAGGCGCCCGAGACGCTGCTGCAGGTCGACGACATCGCCGATGGCGAGCGCGTGCAGGGCATCTCCTTCGCGCTCAAGCGCGGCGAGATCCTCGGCATCGCGGGCCTCATGGGCGCCGGGCGCAGCGAACTCGCCGAAACGGTGTGCGGGCTGCGGCCCGCGCGGCGCGGCAGCGTGCGGCTCGGCGGCAAGACGCTCGCGATCCGCAAGTACGCCGACGCGTTGCGCCACGGCATCGCCTACCTCAGCGAGGACCGCAAGGCCGCGGGCGTGTTCCTCGACCTGCCGATCGCGCAGAACGTCTGCGCGATGGCGCTGCGGCGCGTGAGCTCGCGCTTCGGCCTGATGGAGCGCGCGGCCGAGCGCAAGCTGGCGCAGGACCTCGGCGCGCAGCTCAACCTCAAGTCCGACGGCGTGGCGATCGAGGTCGCGAGCCTGTCGGGCGGCAACCAGCAGAAGGTGGCGATCGCCAAGCTGCTGGCCACGAAGCCGTCGGTGCTGCTGATGGACGAACCCACGCGCGGCGTCGACGTGGGCGCGAAATCCGAGATCCACCACATCCTGCGCGCACTCGCGAACCAGGGCGTGGGGGTGATCGTGATCTCGTCGGAACTGCCGGAAATCATCGGCCTGTGCGACCGCGCGCTGGTGATCCGCGAAGGCCGGCTGGCCGGCGAGCTCGGCACGGCCGAGATGACGGAAGAGGGCCTGCTGCGGCTGGCCTCGGGACTGGGCGAACAGGAGATGCAGTGAGCTACCAATTCAGAATAGACGGCACCAACCCCGCGAGCACCGCCGGCACCGGCACGGCGGCGGGGGCCAAAGGAGACGCCGTGAACCTACCCTTCCGACTCGGCAGCATGCGCGAGGCCGGCCTGCTGCTGATCATCGCGGTGCTGTGCGTGGGCATGAGCTTCGCGTCGCCGTACTTCCTCACCTGGGAGAACATCCGCGCGATGCTGCTGTCGTTCTCGATCGAGGGCATCGTGGTGGTCGGCATGACCATCCTGCTGATCGTGGGCGGCATCGACCTCTCGGTGGGCTCGGTGGTGTGCCTCGCGATGGTGATCACCGGCAAGCTGTTCCTCATGGGCGTCGACCCCTGGCTCGCGAGCGCGATGGCGATCGGCGCCAGCGCGATGATCGGCGCCATGATCGGCGGCTGCGTCACGCGCATCGGGCTGAACCACTTCATCGCCTCGCTGGCCTTCATGGTGATCGTGCGCGGCCTGTGCCTGGCCTTCACGCAGGGCACGCCGCAGTCGCTGTTCTCGCTGCCGGCCGAGTTCAAGTTCATCGGCCAGGGCACGCTGTTCGGCATCCCGGCCGTGATCCTGATCTTCGTCGCGATCGTCGCCATCAGCGACTTCGTGCTGCGCCGCGCCACCCTGCTGCGCAAGGTGTTCTACGTCGGCAGCAACGAGAAGGCCGCGCTCTATTCGGGCATCCGGGTGGGCCGCGTGAAGTTCTGGGTCACGGTGCTGTGCTCGGCCTCGGCTGGCCTGGCCGGCGTGATCTACACCGCGCGCTTCGGCGCCGCCACGCCCACCTTCGGCATGGGCATGGAACTCAACGTGATCGCCGCCGCCGTGATCGGCGGCGCCAGCCTCAAGGGCGGCTCGGGCACCGTGCTCGGCGCGGTGCTCGGCCTGGCGCTGCTGTCGGTGGTGACGAGCTCGCTGATCCTGCTCGACGTCTCGCCCTACTGGCAGGACGTGATCAAGGGACTGATCCTGCTCGTGGCCGTGACCATCGACCACCTGCTCAACGTGAGGAAGACCAAGAGATGAAGACGACGACGCTGGGACCGTCGGGCATACGCTGCTCGGCGATCGGCCTGGGAACCTGGGCCATGGGCGGATGGATGTGGGGCGGCGGCGACAACGCGGGCGCGACGCTGGCGATCCAGGCCTCGCTCGACGCGGGCGTGACGCTGATCGACACCGCGCCGGCCTATGGCCTGGGCCGCTCCGAGCGGCTGGTGGGCACCGCCCTCAAGGGCCGGCGCCACGAGGCCGTGATCGCCACCAAGTGCGGGCTGGTGTGGCATACGCACAAGGGCACGCACTTCTTCGAGGAGGACGGCCACCCCGTCTACCGCTACCTCGGCCGCGATGCGATCGCGTACGAAGTCGAGCAGAGCCTCGCGAACCTGCAGACCGACTACATCGACCTCTACATCACGCACTGGCAGGACGCCACCACGCCGGTGGCCGAGACCATGGGCGCGCTGCTCGACCTGAAGAAGCAGGGCAAGATCCGCGCGATCGGCGTGAGCAACGTCGATGCCGCCACGCTCGCCGAGTACCTGCGCCATGGGCCGGTCGACGCGGCGCAGGAGCGCTACAGCCTGATCGACCGCGAGATCGAGGCCACGCTGGTGCCGCTGTGCAAGGAGCATGGCGTGGCGGTGATGGGTTATTCCTCGCTCGCGCTGGGCCTGCTCGCGGGGCCGATCGATCCCGCGCGCGCCTTCACGGGCGACGACCAGCGCGCGAGCAATCCGCGCTTCAGCGCCGACAACCGCGCGCGGCTCGCGGCCTTCTTCGCCGACCTCGAACCGCTGCGCGCCGCGCTGGGCTGCTCGTTCTCCGAAATGATGATCGCCTGGACGCTCGAGCATGGCGCCGTCTCGCTGTCGCTGTGCGGCGCGCGCAACCGGCAGCAGGCGATACAGAACGCCGCGGCCGGCTCGGTCGCGCTCGGCGCCGACGCGCTGCTGCAGATCGACACCGCCGCGAAGCGGCACCTGGGCGCGCTCGGCTGAGACGCGTCCCGCCCCCTCGAACCATCTTCCACCTTCAAGGAGTTCTTTCGTATGTCGAAAGGCAAAGAGGTCCGCATCGCCCGCCTGCTGAAGGCCGGCCGCGGCCTGGACATCGCGCTCGATCACGGCGTGTGCAACGAGCCCAGCTTCCTCGACGGGCTCGAGGACATGCCGGGCGTCATCGACCGCCTGGTGGCCGCGGCGCCCGATGCGATCCAGCTCAACTACGGCCAGGCCGACCTGCTGCAGCTGCGCCCGGGCCGCGAGCGGCCGGCGCTCGTGATGCGGCTGGACATGGGCAATCCCTACAACGCCACGCGTCACCGCTCGATGTGGGCCGTGCTGCAGAACGAGCACGACCCCGTGCTGCCCGCGGTGCAGATGGACGCGGCCTGCGTGGTCGTCAACCTGTTCATGCTGCCCGACGAGCCCGAGCTGTTTCGCCAGTGCGTGCAGAACATCGCGCGCGTGCGCGCCGACTGCGACCGCTACGGCATGCCGCTGATGATCGAGCCGCTGGTGATGCAGGCGCACGGCGCGGGCCGCGGCGGCTACATGGTCGACGGCGATGCCGAGAAGATCGTGACCCTGGTGCGGCTCGCGCTCGAGATGGGCGCCGACATCGTCAAGGCCGACCCGACCAGCGACCCGAAGGACTTCCACCGCGTGGTGCAGGCCGCGCGCTGCCCGGTGCTGGTGCGCGGCGGCGGCCGCGAGGACCTGCAGCAGGTGTTCGCGCGCTCGCGCGTGCTGCTCGACCAGGGCGCGGTGGGCATGGTCTACGGCCGCAACGTCTACCAGCACGCCAACCCGTTTGCGGTGGTGAGCGCGCTGATGGCGATGATCCACGAGGGCGCCAGCGCGGAAGCGGCCTGGGCCATCTACGAATCGGGCGGCGCGGCGCGAAGCCGATAGCGCGGCTTTCGGCGAACAGGTTTTTTCGTCACGGCAGGCGACGCCCGTCGCCCGCCGGGGTGCGTGCTGCGCGCGCATGTCGTGATTCGAGCCAGAGAAGAACGAGTCAGCAGATTCCCCTGCGAACTTCCAACAACACTTGGAGGCAAACGATGAAGATCCGGTATTACCTGATGGCATTGATGGTGCCGTTCGTCACCCTGTTGACGCACGCGGCGATCACCGGGGTCAGTCCGATGACGACCCTCGGCAACATGGCGACCGCGGTGTCCGAGGCCGTCGCCGATCCCCTCCCGCTGCAGGGGCCGGGGCTGGGCAACCTCACCTACACCTCGGAGGAACTGTTCAAGCCGGTGTCGGTGATCACCAGCCCGGCGCATCCGCTCGACCCCGCGCACAGCAGCGCCAACGAGTCGCGCGAGGTGCCCGCCACCTACCCGGGCCGCAAGGACTACGGCATGAACGCCGGCATCATGGTCAACGGCTATTTCCTCACGTCCTTCGCCCCCGACAGCGGCCTCGGCCCGGGCGGCTTCCTGCTGTACGACGTGTCGAACCCGCGCCAGCTCCGGCTCGTCAAGAAGATCTACGAGCCCGAGGGACGCACCAGCGAGTTCCGCGAAACGCACTCCTTCGGCACCGCGCGGATCGGCGACAAGACCTACGTGGTGCTGCCCAGCATCAACGGCGTGGAGTTCTGGGATTTCACCGACGTCAACGACATCAAGCAGGTGAAGAAGCTGGCGCTGCCCGGTGTCAACGCCGGCGACTACGAGAACGTCGCCTGGCAGCTCTGGTGGCAGGCGCCCTACCTGTACGTGGCTTCGGCGGGCCGGGGCATGTTCATCGTCGATGCCGCCGACCCCGCGAACGCCGTGCTCGCCAACCGCGGCGCCGGCAAGGCCAACCCGGTGTCCACCGGCGAACTCGGCGGCTTTCGCATCGGCCCGATCTTCACGATGGGCAACCACATGGTGCTGACCGCGATGGAGAGCAACGGCGGCTTCGCGAGCCTCGATATCTCCGATCCGCTCAATCCCAAGGTGCTCGACTCCATCGTGGGCACCACGCCGTTCTACTATGCGACCTGCTTCGACGGCCGGAACCTGCATGTCTCCACCCGCAACAGCGGCGCGAAGATGTACAGCTACGACCTGAGCGACCGCTCGAAATTCGTGGCCGAGGACAACCGCCTGGTCATCGACGAGCAGCTGTACTGCGCCACGCAGGACCACTACGTGATCCAGGGCGCGCAGACGCGTATCCACAAGGTCGACGTGAGCAATCCGCTCAATCACGTGGAGGTGGGCCGCGGCAGCATCCTGCGCGAGGACGATCCGAACTTCTCGCATTCGGACAACGGCCAGGTCGCGATGTTCGGCAACCTCGTGTTCGTGGGCAACGACCACGGCTCGGGCAGCGGATTCGTCGTGCACCAGGTCGACCCCGATACCACCCGGCCCGAGGTCAAGCAGGTCTCCCCCGCCAACGGCGCGAAGCAGCAGGCGCTGACCTCGCGCATCGGCCTGGGCATGACCGACAACATCCGGCCCGAGAGCGTCAACGCCAACACCTTCATCGTGCGGCCCGTGGGCGGCAACACGCTCGCGGGCACCTACAGCGTGCAGCTGGGCATCGTCAACTTCCATCCCACGCAGCCGCTGCAGCCGGGCACCAGCTACGAGGTGTTCCTGCCGGCCAACGGCGTGAAGGACTATGCGGGCAACGCCATCGGCGCCGACTTCAAGTCCACCTTCAACACCGGCAACGCGGCCGAGGTGGGCCTGAGCTACCACTGGGCGCTCAACGGCAAGCTCAGCGACCCGATCTCGAACAACGACGGCACGCCGGCATCCGGCGACGCCTTCGAGAGCATCGGCCTGAACTTCGCGACCCGCGCGGGCGGCGTGCAGCTCAAGAACGACAGCGTGGCCACCGTGCTGGGCGGCACCGCTTCGCTGAGCTTCTACATGAAGACCACGCAGAACGGCAGCGCCAACGCCTGGACCGCGCCCGGCATCTTCGGGCGCGACCAGTCGGGCGGCGCCGACGACGTGTTCTGGGGCTGGCTCGACAACACCGGCCGGCTCAACCTGTCGGTGGCCAACGCGGCCACCAACAACCCGGGCACGCGCTCGACCTCGCCGGTCAACGACGGCAACTGGCACCACGTGGTGCTCACGCGCGACGCGGGCTCGGGCGCGCAGACCATGTACATCGACGGCGCCAAGACCAGCTCGAGCGGCCTCACCGGCGTGAAGGGCCTCGCGAACAAGTTCCAGTGGCTGGGCCAGATCCAGGGCAATGCCGACTTCTTCAAGGGCACGCTGGCCGACGTGCGGGTGTTCAACCGCGTGCTCGGCGACGCCGAGGTCGCGACCCTGCGCGGCCAGGCGGTCATCGGCGACCCCGGCATCGGCAGCGGGCCCAAGGTGGTCAACGGCACGCTGAACTTCAACCCGTCCACGCTCGGCAGCGGCGGCGCGCAGTTCCGCTGGAACTTCGGCAACGGGACCGTCACGGCCTTCTCGAGCCAGGCCGGCTACAGCTACACCTACACCACGCCCGGCCACTACACCGTGACCCTGACGGTGAAGGACAGCGCGGGCCGCGAGACCTACTACACCTACAACGTGACCATCATCGCGCCCGTCACCGCGAGCGCGCCGCGGCACACCGGCAACATCGCGGGCGACGCGAACCGGGTCTACGCGGTCAATCCCGACAGCGGCACGGTGGCGGCGATCGACGCCCAGAGCCTGGCCAAGCTGTGGGAGGTGTCGGTGGGCAGCGAGGCCAAGACGCTGGCGCTCGGGCCCGACGGCCGGGTCTGGGTCGCGGTGCAGGGCGAGGACAAGCTGGTCGCGCTCAACGCCGCCGACGGCAGCGTCTCGGTCACCGTGCCCTTCGACTACGGCAGCGGTCCCTACGGCGTGGTCTTCACGCCCGACGGCGCCAAGGGCCTGCTGACGCTGGAGAGCAAGTCGCGCCTCGTGAGCTTCAATCCCTCCACCGGGGCGGTCACGGCCACCCTGCCGCTCGACGGCACGGTGCGCGGCATCGCGGTCACGGGCGACGCCCAGATCGCCTACGTCACGCGCTTCAAGTCGAAGATGACCGGCGGCGAGCTCTACAAGGTCAACCTGGCCTCGATGAGCGCGCTGTCGACCATCGCGCTGCCGGTGGACACCACCACCGTCGACACCGAGGCCGGCGCGCGCGGCGTGGCCAACTACCTGAGCCAGGTCGTGATCTCGCCCGACGGCAAGCGCGCCATCCTGCCCTCGAAGAAGGACAACATCGTGCGCGGCCGCTTCCGCGACGGCCGCGACCTGGTGCACGACCAGACCGTGCGCTCGATCCTGTCGCAGGTCGACCTGCAGTCGGCGGCCCACGTGGCCGGCGAGCAGATCGACTTCGACGACCGCGCGCCGGCGCGCGCCGCGCTGTTCTCGCCCGCGGGCGACTACATCTTCGTGGCGCAGATGGAAGGCAACCGGGTCGCGATCGTCGACTCCTACACGCGCTCGGTGCGCGGCGAGATCGACACCAGCAGCGCGCCGCACGGCCTGTTCCTCGACGCCGCGCGCAAGCGCCTGTTCGTCAACAACTTCCTCGCGCGCTCGGTGTCGGTGCACGACGTGGCGGCGGTGCTGGCCTCGGAGAGCAACGCGGCGGTCTTCGTGCGCAACGTGCAGACCGTGGCGACCGAACCGCTGGCCGCGGCCGCGCTGCGCGGCAAGCAGGTGTTCTACAACGCCGCCGACCGGCGCATGAGCAAGGACAACTACATCTCGTGCGCGAGCTGCCATGCCGATGGCGGCGACGACGGCATGGTGTGGGACTTCACCCAGCGCGGCGAGGGCCTGCGCCGCACCATCAGCCTGCAGGGGCGGCGCGGCACGAGCCACGGCAAGCTGCACTGGAGCGCCAACTTCGACGAGGTGCAGGACTTCGAGAACGACATCCGCAACGAGTTCGGCGGCACCGGCTTCCTGAGCAATGCCGACTTCGCGGCCACCTCCAATCCGCTGGGCACGCCCAAGGCCGGACGCAACGCGCAGCTCGACGACCTCGCGGCCTACCTGTCGTCGCTCGACAAGTTCATGCGCAGCCCGGCGCGCACGGCCGACGGCAACCTCAGCGTGGAGGCCGCGCGCGGCCAGACGGTGTTCAACACCGCGCAGTGCGCGACCTGCCACACCGGCGGCACCTTCCGCGACGGCCAGCGGCACGACGTGGGCACGATCCAGCTCTCGTCGGGCAAGGGCGGCAACCAGCCGCTGGCGGGCGTGGGCTTCGACACGCCGACGCTGTCGGGCACCTGGAGCGTGACCTCGTTCTTCCACAACGGCCAGGCCGCCTCGCTGCAGGCGGTGCTCGACAGCGGCCACGGCAACGCCAACGGCCTGCCGCCGGCCGACGTGGTGGCGCTGCGCGAGTACGTGCGCTCGCTCGACACCGCGCCGCCGCTGGTCGCGCGCATCCGCTCCGACGCCAGCACCCTGTGCGTGAACATCAAGGGCGTGTCGACCGCCAGCGGCGCCACCGCGGTGCAGTGGCCCTGCGGCAACGACGCCAACGAGAAGTTCACCGTGACCAGCAGCGGCGGCTACGTGCAGTTCGTGGCGCAGCACAGCGGCCTGTGCCTGGCGCAGAGCGGCAACGCGACCACCAATGCCGCCGTGGTGCAACTGGCCTGCACGGCCGGCAATGCGACGCAGTGGACGGTGGTCGGCTCGACCCTGCGCAACCGCGCCTCCGGATCCTGCCTCGACGTCCCGAACGGATCCACCACGCAGGACACGGCGCTGATCACCTGGACCTGCAACGGGGGCAACAACCAGAACTGGACCCAGCTGCCCTGAGCGGGCGGCCTTGACCGGGGAGGGCGCGCCTGCGGGCGCGCTTTTTTTTGCGCCCGTCGGGCCTTGGCCAAGGTCGGGCGCGGGCGCGGGGCGGTGTCACCGGGCCCGTCGCGCCTCGGTCCACACCACGATCAGCAGGCCGGCCAGCACCATCGCGAGCCCCGCGAAGGCCCACGGGCCCGGGCGCTCGTGCAGGACGACCGTCGCGAGCCCGAAGGCCGTGACGGGCTCGGCCAGTGCCAGCGTGACGCCCGAGGCGCCGGAGATGTGCCGCAGCGCATGGCTGAACAGCAGGTAGGCGATGCCGGTCGACACGAGGCCCAGGTAGGCCACGAGGACCCAGCCCGCGGGCGTGGCCGAGAAGGGGCCGGAGATCAGCAGCGCGGCCGGCATGGCCGCCACGGAGGCCGTCGCGAAGAGCCACAGCGTGACCGTCGCCGGCGGCGACCGGCGCACCAGGCGCTGGCTGACCAGCGTGTAGATGGCGTAGCAGAGCCCCGAGCCCAGGCACAGCGCCAGGCCGGCGAGGTCGACGCGCGAGCCTGCGCCCGATCCCGACATCACCATCAGGCCGCCACCGCCGATCGCGAGCAGGGTGCCCGCCCACCAGGCCGGCGCGGGCGGTGTGCGAGACACGAGCGCCTGCAGCAATCCGGCCCAGGCCGGCCCGCTGCCCACGGCGATCGCGGTGCCGATGGCCACGCCCGTGGCCCGGACGCCCGCGAAGAAGCTCAGGTTGTAGCCCGCCATGCACAGCCCCGCGAGCAGCACCCAGCGCCACGTGGCCGGCGCCATCGACAGCGCGATGGGCTCGCCGCGCTGCCGTCGCCAGCCGATGAAGGCCGCGAAGAAGAGCGTGGCGATCGCCATGCGCAGCGTGCCGATCCAGAAGGGCGACGTGTCCAGGGGCGCGAAGCTCTGGGCGGTGCCGGTCGTGCCCCAGAGCGCGGCGGCGGCAAGCACCATGCCGGCGCCGGTGAGGGAAGCGTGCTTTGTCATGCGCGCATCCTCCAGCGCCGCGGCCGCGGCAACTGTCGAGAGACTCTCGACCTCGTCAGCCCGCGCGCGCGTGCCGGGCGCCCGACTGGCGGTCGCGTCGCAGCGCGAAGCCGAGGGCGCTGGCCGAGCGGTAGCCCGTGCGCAGGGCCGTCGCTTCGAGCGGCAGGCCGCCGCGCAGCAGGCGCTGGGCGGCGTCGAGCCGGCGCGAGCGCAGGTAGGCCTGCGGCGACAGCCCCGTCAGTTCGAGCAGCCGCGCATGGAAGCGCTGCGGGCTCAGGAAGAACAGGGCGGCCATGCGCGCGGTGTTCCAGGGCTCGTGCAGCGCGCCGCCGAGGGCGGTGTCGAGCCGTGCCAGGTCGATGCTGCGGCGCGCGAGGATGGAGGGCGCCTCGAGCACGTGCGCCAGATGCTGCGCGGCCCGGGCCGGATCGACGTCGTTCCTGCAGGCCGCCGTGACCGCGAAGCGCCGGATGCGGTCGACGCCCGTGGCGGGGGGCGTGTCGATGACCACCATGCGCACGCCGCGCGGCGACATGAAGGTGTGGGCCACGCCGGCCGGAATGATCATTCCGCAGGAGGTGTCGGTGAAGGCGGCGCGGCCGCCGATCTCCAGTTCCATGCGGCCGTCGAGCGCGAACATGATCTGCGCGTGCGCATGGTCGTGGCCGGCGTATTCGCCCGCGTAGCTGCGCACGCTGTAGGCGATCCCGGAGACGAGCGGACTGTGCATGCCCGCGATTGTGCCCAGGCCCCGCGAACCCCGGCGCGCGGACGACCGGGTCAGCGCTCCGGCCAGCGCTGCGGCACCCGGCGCAGCTTCGCGAGGTCGTAGCCCAGGGCCTCGATCTTGCGCAGCGCCTGGGCGTAGGCCTCGGGCGCCAGCTCGGGCGTGCGCGCCATCAGCCAGACGTAGTCGCGCTGGCTGCGCGCGACGATGGTGGTCTTGTAGTCGGGCGACACGTCGGCGATCACGTACTCGGCCTGGATCGGCCAGATGAACTGCATGCCCCAGACCGCGTTGCCGGTGCCGGGCCGCACGGTGGCCACGGGATGCAGGGTCTCGACCGGCGCGTCGAAGCTGCCGTCGCGGTAGCGGAAGTCGGTCTGGATGCGGCCATCGGGCCGCTGCGCGTAGGACTCGACGGCGTTGAACGCGTTCCTCTCCGGAAAGGTCGGGATGTGCGCGATCACGTACCAGTCGCCCATGAAGCGCGCGATGTCGACCGCCGGCAGCGGCGCGATCGTCGGTGCCGGCGTCGCGCAGGCCGTGAGCGCGGCGCACGCGCACACGGCCAGCCAGCCGAGCGGGTGCCTGGGGCGCGCCGCGGGGGCGCGTTCGGGAGGGGGGTGTGGAAGGCGGGTCATCCGGTCAGTACGCAGCCGCGCGTCGACTGGATCCCCCGCCGTGGCCACGGCCTATTCGGACAGGCCGGCGCGCGCGAGCTCCACGTCCAGCCGCTCCTTCGCGTCGGCCGGCTTGAGCGCCGCGGCCTTCTCGTAGAGCCGCGTGGCCTCGGCCATGCGCGCGTCGCCATGCAGCATCAGCAGCGCGCGCGCGTATTCCATCAGCGCGCTGGCCGAATGCGGATGCAGCGCGATGCCGTGCTCGAACAGCTCGACGGCAGTCTCGGCGCGCACGCCGTAGGTCATGCGGCCGACCAGCGCGCCGACCTTGTCGATCACCTCGGCATGGAAGGCGGCGAGCGCGACATGGGCGTCGGCATGGCGCGGCTTGAGCGCGATCACGCGTTCGAGCGCCTCCTTGAGCCGCGTGCCCAGGCCCTGCGCGAGCGCGCGCGCCACGCTGATGCCCTGGCTGTAGCGGCCCATCGCATAGGCCTGCCAGTACAGCGCCTGGCAATCGTCGGGCTCGGCCGCGACCTGCGCGCCGGCGCGTTCCACCACCTGGCGGAACATCGCGAGCCGCACGGCCTCGCGCGGCTCGAGGTAGTTGGCATAGATCGCGGTCGCCTGGTTGGCCAGCGCCAGGCCCTCGGCGCCGTGCAGCAGGCCGATGGCCGCGGCGCGTTCGAACTCGCCGCTGTGATAGAGCGCCCAGCCCTCGGCCAGGGCCTCGTTGTGCTCGGGCGCGGGCATCTCGTGGCCGGCATGCAAGCGCGCCCAGTGCGCGATCAGGCTGCGCGCATCGAAGCGCGGCACGTCGGCGTAGGGCAGCGGCGCCCAGGGGCTGGAACCGGCGGTGCCGGGCGTACCGCCGGCCGTCGCGGTCGACATCAGCGGGAGCGGTTTGAAATCGTGGGGGGACATGGTTCAGGCGGCCATATCGGCAGGGGACGAGGCGGGAGGGCTGCTGGCGGCATCTTCGCCGCCGTAGGCCTGGCCCAGTGTCAGCAAATGGCGCCGTTGCTCGGCGCCGAGATAGGGCGCGAGCTGGTGCAGGGTGTGGCGGGCGCCGCGCAGCAGCGCGGCCTGCGCATGGGCCGGCTCGAGCGCCTGGCGCGGGTTGCGCACGTACTCGTAGCTGAGCCAGTAGGTCAGCACCACCACCATGCTCTGCGCCAGCGTGTCGACCTCCTGCGCATCGATCTCGAGGTGGCCGGCGCGGCCCAGGCCGGCGATCAGCTGGCGCATCGCGCGCACCTTGTGCTTGAGCACGAGTTGGAACTGGGTCTCGAGGTGCCGGTTCTTGCTCAGCAGGTCGTTGAGGTCGCGGTAGAGGAAGCGATGGCGCCAGATCAGCTCGAACAGGCTGTGCATGAAGAACCAGGCGTCCTCCACGTCGTGGATGCCCTCGCTCGCATGGAGCAGCTCGCCGAGCTCGGTCTCGTAGCCCTCGTAGAGCTTGTTGATCAGCTCTTCCTTGGCCGGGTAGTGGTAGTAGAGGTTGCCGGGACTGATGTTGAGCTCGCCGGCCACGAGCGTGGTGGAGACGTTCGGCTCCCCGAAGCGGTTGAACAGGTCCAGCGCGGCTTCGAGAATGCGTTGTGCAGTGCGGCGTGGCGCTTTCCTGGCCATGTCGGTGCTCCCGGGTTGTCTCTTGGAAACACTCTAGCGCAGGAACGCCGCGCGAAGCGCGCAGGGGGACATTGATTTGCGGGGCACTGCGTTTGTGCAGTGCCGCATGCGCGTGGCGCCGTACAGCGCCTCATTGCGCATTCGGCGCCGGAATCGGCCGCTTCGAGGCCGGAAAGCCGCTTTATTCGGTGCCGCTCGATTTGTTGCGCCGCACCGTGGCCTTGCGTGCCGGTGTCTCGACCGACTTGGCGTGGCGCGCGGCGCGCGCACCGCGCGCCGGACTGGCGGCGGGTTTCGCGGTGCCGGCCGCGCCGCGCAGGGCGGCCAGCTCGGCCTCGAGCGCCGTCACGCGCGCCTGCAGCGCGGCCACCTCGGCCGGCGGCGGCATGCCGAGCTTGTCGAGCGCGCGCGCCACGCGCTCCTCGAAGATGTTCTCGAGCTTGCCCCACTGGCCCGCGGCCTTGGTGCCGAACTCGTTCGCGAAGCCGGCCATGCGGGCCTGGGCCTGCGACAGGGTTTCCTCGGCCGCCTGCTGGGTGCGCTTCTGCATGCCCGCGCCGTCCTTGACCAGCGACTCGAAGGCCTTGCTGCCCTCCTGCTGCATCTTGGCGAAGGCGCCGAGGCCGGCCAGCCAGATCTGCTGCGCGGAATCCTTGATGCGGTCGGAGGTCTTGTCGAAGCGGTCGTCGTCCTGGGTGGCCATGTGCGGTCCGAATGGGTGGGAAGCGGGAAAGAGGCGGTCTGCCGGAAACCGCCGAACTCTAGCCGCGCGGGCCGCGTGCGGTTAGAGCCTTTTGCCTATTCAGGTCTTTGCGGGTCCTTGGCGGGCCGCTCAGGGGTTGCCCGAGGCCGCGCGGCTCGCGTCGAGGTGCGCCCGCGCGCGCTCGGCCAGCGCCATCTCGCCCGGCGTGCCCGGCACGTAGGCCTCGACCGGCAGCGGCCGGCCGTGCGAGTCGACCGAGACGAAGACGATCAGGCACTCGGTGGTCTTCTCCATCGCGCCGCCCTTCATGTCGCCGCTGCGCACCTCGACCGAGATGTTCATGCTGGTCTTGCCGGTGTAGGCCATGCGCGCCTCGACCTCGACCAGGTCGCCGATCATGATCGGGCGGTGGAAGCGGATGCTGCCGATGAAGGCGGTGACGCAGTAGCGCTTGGCCCAGCTCGTGGCGCAGGCGTAGCCGGCCTCGTCGATCCACTTCATGACCGTGCCGCCGTGGACCTTGCCGCCGAAGTTGACGGTGTTGGGCTCGGCGAGGAATCGCAGGGTGATGGAAGACATGCTGTGCCTTTGTGCTTTCGGGAAGGGGCCGTGGGGGCCGGGACGTGGGGGAGGCGATTATGCGAGGGCGCGCATGACGGTTCGGCCGCCGCCCGTCGTCCAGGCATGCCCGCCGGGCCGCAAGCTCCATGCCACCGGCTCAGGCCGGGCCCGCCGCCTCGCCCTCGTTGAACAGCTGCGCCAGCGTGCGCCGCAGCCAGGCATTGCCGGCGTCGGCATGGAAGCGCTCGTGCCAGTGCTGCTTGACCGCGTACGAGGGCAGTTCGAACGGCGGCTCGAGCAGCTGCACCGGCTCCTGCGTGGCCAGCACCTGGCCGAGGATGCGCGGCACCACCACCAGCAGCTCGGTGTGGGCCACGATCCGCGCCACGCTGAGGAAGCTCGACAGCCGCGTCACCACGTGGCGCCGCAGCCCGAGCCGCGCGATGGTCTTGTCGACGATCGCATGGCCGGTGCCCGAGGAGGCCACCACCGCGTGCGCCTCGGCCTCGAAGCGCTTGCGCGTCAGCCGGGCGCCCACGCGCGGATGGTTGCGCGCCGCCAGGCAGACGAAGTTCTGCATGAACAGCGTCTGCTGGTAGAAGCCGGCCTCGAGCTGCGGCATGAAGCCCACCGCGAGGTCGACCGCGCCGTCCTCGAGCCGGCGGCCGCTCTCGGTCGAGATGATCTCGGTCTCGATGCGCACGCCCGGCGCCACGTGCCGCAGGTGGTCGAGCAGGCCCGGCAGCAGCACCACCTCGCTGATGTCGGTCATGCAGATGCGGAAGCTGCGCTCGGCCGTGGCGGGGTCGAACACCGCGCGGCCGCCCTTGGCGCGGTTGAGCCGGTCGAGGATGTCGAGCACCAGCGGCTGGGTCTGGCGCGCATAGGGCGTGGGCTCCATGCCGCGCGAGGTGCGCACGAACAGCTTGTCGCCGAAGTGGGTGCGCAGCCTGGCGAGCGCCGTGCTCGCGGCCGACTGCGAGATGCCGAGTCGCTCGGCGGCGCTCGAGACGTTGGCGGTCTTGTAGACCTCGTCGAACACCAGCAGCCATTCCAGATCGAGTTGTGCCATGGGCGCGGCCCTCGTGGTCTGCGGCCCGCGGGCCACCATTATCGAAAAACAGGATCGGAGCTATCGCCGGTCCCCCATTGCGCCAATAGTAGTGCGGGCGGATGATCCCGTTGATTCGGAAGTTCTAACCAGGCCGGCGCCCGAAGTCGCCGCCGCGCCATGCACCGCGAGAGACACGCCATGAACCCCTCCACCGCCCGCGCCGCGCCCTCCAATGCGGATGAGCGCCGCGACTACTACGACCGCATCCGCCCGCTGCACCTCACGCCGCTGTGGGAATCGCTGCATGCGCTGGTGCCGCGCGAGCCGCAGACGCCCTGCGTGCCCGCGCTGTGGCGCTACGACGAGATCCGCCCGTTGCTGATGGAGTCGGCCGACCTCATCACGGCCGAAGAGGCCGTGCGCCGCGTGCTGGTGCTCGAGAACCCGGCGCTGCCCGGCAACTCCTCGATCACGCAGTCGATCTATGCCGGGCTGCAGCTGATCATGCCGGGCGAGGTGGCGCCCTCGCACCGCCACGTGCAGTCGGCGCTGCGCTTCATCGTCGACGGCCAGGGGGCCTACACCACGGTGGGCGGCGAGCGCACCACCATGTACCCGGGCGACTTCATCATCACGCCCTCGTGGGCCTGGCACGACCATGGCAACGAGGGCATCGAGGGCGTGGTGGAGCCGGTGGTCTGGCTCGACGGCCTCGACATCCCGATGCTGCGCTTCTTCGACGCCGGCTTCGCCGAGAACGACGACGCCAAGGTGCAGCACGTGGCGCGGCCCGAGGGCCACAGCCTCGCGCGCTTCGGCCACAACATGGTGCCGGTGCGGCACGACCACGCGTCGCAGACCTCGCCGATCTTCAACTACCCCTATGCACGCAGCCGCGAGGCGCTGGCGCAACTGCAGAAGCAGGAAGCGCCCGATGCCTGGCTGGGCCACAAGCTGCGCTACATCAATCCGCTGACCGGCGGCTCGCCGATGCCGACCATTTCCACCAACCTGCAGCTGCTGCCCAAGGGCTTCGCGGGCAAGACGCACCGCGCTACCGACGGCAGCGTCTACAGCGTGGTCGAGGGCCATGGCAGCGCCGAGATCGCGGGCCAGCGCTTCGAGTTCGGGCCGCGCGACACCTTCGTCGTGCCCTCGTGGGCGCCGCTCACGCTGCATGCGCCCCACGGCGATTGCGTGCTCTTCAGCTTCTCGGACCGGCCGGTGCAGCAGGCCATGGGGATCCTGCGCGAAGCCTTCCTCGAGAACGCCTGAGCCCCGGCCCCCTTTCGTTTTCTTCCTTTCCCTCGACCGTTGCCGCCCCACGCGGCAGGAGCCCTCATGTCCTTCGTCTTCACGCCCCCTTCCATCGTCGGCCTGCCCATCGTCGGCAGCGACAAGCAGTTCCCCGTGCGCCGCGTCTACTGCGTGGGCCGCAACTACGCGGCCCATGCGCGCGAGATGGGCTTCGATCCCGACCGCGAGCCGCCGTTCTTCTTCTGCAAGCCCAACGACGACGCCTCGGTGGTGCCGGTGGCCGAGGGCGCGACCGGCGCCATTCCCTATCCGGCGCTGACCGCCAACTACCACTACGAGGCCGAGCTGGTGGTCGCCATCGGCAAGGGCGGGCGCGACATCCCGGTCGAGCAGGCCGCGAGCCACATCCACGGCTATGCCGTCGGCCTCGACATGACCCGCCGCGACCTGCAGATGAAGATGCGCGAGCAGGGCCGGCCGTGGGAGATCGGCAAGGCCTTCGACTTCTCGGCGCCGATCGCGCCGCTGCGCACGCTGGCCGAGGTGGGCGAGATCAATGCCGGCGAGATCCGCCTCGAGGTCGACGGCGAGGTGCGCCAGAAGAGCGACATCACGCACCTGATCTGGTCGGTCAACGAAGTGATCGCCAACCTGTCGACCCTGTTCGCGCTGCAGCCCGGCGACCTGATCTTCACCGGCACGCCCGAGGGCGTGGGCGCGGTGAAGCCCGGCCAGACGATCAAGGTCAGCATCGAGCGGCTGCCGTCGCTGAGCGTGCGCATCGACTGAGCGAGCCGCGCATGAGCCCGACCCCTTCCCCCACCGTGCTGCTGGTCGGCGGCGGCATCGGCGGCATGGCCGCCGCGCTGGCGCTCGCGCGCCTGGGCGTGTCGATCGACCTGCTCGAGCAGAGCGCCGCCATCGGCGAGATCGGCGCCGGCCTGCAGCTCGGCCCCAATGCCTTCGCCGCGCTCGACGCGCTGGGCGTGGGCGAGGCGGTGCGCCGGGGCTCGGTGTTCACCGACCGGCTGGTGATGATGGACGCGGTCGACTGCTCGGAAGTGGCTTCGGTGCCGGTCGGCGAGGCCTTCCGCGCGCGCTTTCGCAACCCCTATGCGGTGAGCCATCGCGCCGACCTGCACGGCGCGATCCACGAGGCCGTGAAGCAGCATCCGCTGATCCGCTTCCACACCTCGGCGCAGGTCGAGACCCTCGACACCCGGGGGCAGGGCGTGGTGGCGGTCACGCGCGACGGCCGGCGCTTCCAGGCCGATGCCATCGTCGGCTGCGACGGCGTGAAGTCGGTGGTGCGCGCCGCGCTGATCGGCGACGCGCCGCGCGTCTCGGGCCACGTGGTCTACCGCGCGGTGGTGCCGGCGGCCGACATGCCGGCGGACCTGCGCTGGAACGCGCCCGTGGTCTGGGCCGGCCCGAACTGCCACCTGGTGCACTACCCGCTGCGCCATGGCGAGCAATACAACCTGGTCGTCACCTTCCACAGCCGCGAGCGCGAGGAATGGGGCGTGACCGACGGCAGCAAGGAAGAGGTGCTGTCGTACTTCGAGGGCGTGCATGCGCGCCCGCGCCAGCTGCTCGATCGCCCGACCTCGTGGCGCCGCTGGAGCACCGCCGACCGCGATCCGGTCGAACGCTGGAGCGAGGGCGCAGCCACGCTGCTCGGCGATGCGGCGCATCCGATGATGCAGTACCTGGCGCAGGGCGCCTGCATGGCGCTCGAGGACGCGGTGACGCTCGGCGAGGCCGTGAAGGCCTGCGACTTCGACCTGCCGGCCGCCTTCAGGCTCTACGAGGCGGCGCGCGTGGCGCGCACGGCGCGCGTGGTGCTGTCGGTGCGCGAGATGGGCCGGCTCTACCATGCCAGGGGCGTGGAGCGCCTGGTGCGCAACAGCCTCTGGACCGGCCGCACGCCCGAGCGCTTCTACGATGCGGTCGAGTGGCTCTATGCCTGGCGGCCCGAGCGCTGCCTGGACGACGCGCCCGAGGCGCTGCGCCCGGCGGCACGCACCGAGGCCACCGCGCTTTCGCCGCACTGACACCCGACGCCTTCAAGATCCACAACCATCGAGGCCCCAGGCCCACCGGAGACAAACGACCATGAACTTCCCGCGCGCACTGCTGACCGGCCTCCTCGCCCTGACCTCGCTGGCCATGGCCGGCGGCGCGGCCCAGGCCGGCGACTATCCGAACAAGCCCGTGACGCTGGTCACGCCCTTCGCGGCCGGCAGCGGCCCCGACGCGGTGCTGCGGCTGGTCTCCGACAAGCTCTCGCGGCTGTGGAACCAGCGCGTGCTGATCGACAACCGGCCCGGCGGCGGCGGCTTCATCGCGATCGACCAGGCCCGGCGCGCCGCGCCCGACGGCTACACCCTGCTGCAGCTCGACAGCGAGCACGTGGCCGCGCTGCCGCACCTGTACAAGTCGCGCAACTTCGTGACCTTGCAGCACTTCGACCCGGTGGCCTCGCTGTTCCGCACGCCCTTCTTCGTGGCCGTGGGCAGCGATTCCAAGTGGAAGACCATGGCCGACCTGATCGCCGCCGCCAAGGCCGATCCCGACGCCATCGTCTACGGCTCCTGGGGCGTGGGCAGCCCGGGCCACCTGGGTGCGCAGCAGCTCGAGGCGCTGACCGGCATCCGCATGCGCCACGCGCCCTACCGCGAGGTCTCGCAGCTGTATTCGAACGTGGGCACCGGCGAAGTGCCGTGGGCCTTCGCGAGCATCCCCTCGAGCCAGGGCATCTACAAGGCCGGCAAGCTGCGCTACATCGCGGTGGCCGCGGCCAAGCGCATTCCGCAGATGCCCGAGGTGCCGACCATGGCCGAGGCCGGCGGCCCGGCCGGGCTGGAGGTCAACTCCTTCGTCTCGCTGCTCGCGCCCAAGGGCGTGCCGGCGGCCATCAAGGCGAAGATCAACGCCGACGTGGCGAAGGTCATCGCCGACCCCGAGATCCGCGCCCGTTTCGACACCTTCGCCTTCGAGCCGCTGGCCTGGTCGCCCGAGGAGATCGAGCGCCAGGCCGAGGCCAAGTCCAAGGTCTACGGCGAGCTGGTGCGCAGGGGCAACATCAGCCTCGAATAGCGGCCCGTGCCTTGCTTGGGGCAGTTAAGCTGCCCGCCTGTTTTGACACTTTTTGACATTTCTTCCTCCATGCAAGCCACCAAGAGAGCCCTCCTGATCGCCTGCGGCCTGGCCGCGGCCACGCTGCCGCTGGCCGCGAGCGCGCAGGCGCCCGCCTGGCCCACCAAGCCCATCCGCCTGCTCGTCGGCTTCCCGGGCGGCTCCACGCCCGACATCGCCGCGCGCACCATCGCCGAGCCGCTGTCGAAGGCGCTGGGCCAGCCGATCGTGGTCGACAACAAGCCCGGCGCCTCGGGCAACATCGCGGCCGACACGGTGGCCAAGGCCAGCGACGACCACACGCTGGGCGTCGTCATCAACGGCAACCTGACCTCGTCGAAGCTGCTCTATCCGAAGCTGCCCTACGACCCGGCCAAGGACTTCACCTACCTCTCGCTGCTCGCGACCGCGCCGCTGGTGCTGGTGGCGCAGAACAACCTGCCCTCGGGCGAGGCCTTCTTCGACGCCGGCCGCAAGGCGGGCAACAAGTGGAACTACGGCTCGGTGGGCATCGGCTCGGTCGGCCACCTGGGCATGGAGCTGCTCAAGAGCCGCGTGCCGGGCTTCAACCCCGAGCACGTGCCCTACCAGGGCAATCCGCAGGTCATCACCGGCATGCTCGGCGACCAGATCCAGATGGGCCTGATCCCGCCCGGCGTGGCGATGCCGCAGATCAAGGCCGGCAAGCTCAAGGCCATCGGCCTGACCGCCGGTCGCAGCGCGCTGGTGCCCGAGGTGCCGCCGCTGGCCAACGCCGGCGTGCGCGACTTCAACCTCGAGGTGTGGGTGGCGCTGCTGGGCCCGGCCAACCTCTCGAAGACCGCGCAGGCGCGCATCGGGCGCGAACTCGAGGCGGTGATGAAGCAGCCCGAGGTGCGCCAGAAGCTGTTCGAGCAGGGCTGGCAGGCCGTGGGCACCTCGCCCGACGGCATGCGCGCGCGCGTCAACGACGAGGCCGCGATCATGACCAAGATCATCTCGACCAAGGGCATCACTCTCCAATGACGGCTGCAATGACGATGGCCGAGCCGTCGCGTTCGCTGCCGGTGTTCGGCAGCTACGACGTGGTGGTGGTCGGCGGCGGTCCGGCCGGCATCGCCGCCGCCGTGAGCGCCGCGCGCCACGGCGCGAGCACCCTGCTGGTGGAGCGCTACGGCTTCCTCGGCGGCATGGGCACGGCGGGCGGCGTCACCAACTTCGCGGGCCTGTACGGCAAGCGCAGCGGCCAGATGACGCAGCTGGTGCGCGGCGTGGTCGACGAGCTGGTCGAGCGCATCGTGGCGCTCAACGGCATGAACGACCCGCAGGACGGCATGGGCGGGCGCATCCGCGTGCGCTCGTACGACACCTCGGCCTACAAGCTCGCGGCCGACCAGTTGCTCGAGGCGGCCGGCGTGAAGCTGCTGTTCCATGCGCTCGCGGCCTCGGTGATCCACGACGGCGAGCGCATCGCCGCGCTGGTGGTCGAGACCAAGTCGGGCCGGCAGGCGATCCGCGCCAATGCCTTCGTCGACGCCAGCGGCGATGCCGACGTGGCGGCCTTCGCGGGCGTGCCCTTCGAGGTCGGCGACGGCCACGGCAGCGGCCTGTTCCCGACCACCATGTTCCGCATCGGCCAGGTCGACGCGCCGGCCGCGCTCGAGGCGGTGGGCGAGTTCAAGGCCATCAACGACTTCATGGCGCGCGCCGAGGCGAGCAAGCCCGGCGCCTACCGCTTCCCGCGCGAGGGCGCGATCCTGCGGCCCAACAAGGACCCGCGCGAATGGCGCGCCAACGTCACGCAGATCCGCAATTCCGAGGGCCGCGCGATGAACGGCGTCGACGCGCGCGAACTCACCGAGGGCGAGCTCGAGGGCCGGCGCCAGATCGCCGAGTACTTCCGCTTTCTCAAGGCCGAGGTGCCGGGCTTCGCGCAGTCGGCCATCGTCGAGATCGCGCCGCAGGTCGGCATCCGCGAGACGCGGCGCATCCAGGGCCTGTACGCGCTCGAGCGCGAGGACATCCTGTCGTCGGCGAAGTTCGACGACGCCATCGGCCTCAATGCCTGGCCGATGGAGATGCATGCCGACGGCCGCATCGAGTGGGCCTTCCCGCGCGATGCCGACAACGCCTACAACCACCTGCCCTGGCGCATGCTGGTGCCGCGCACGGTCGCCAACCTGCTGGTGGCCGGCCGCTGCGCCTCGATGACGCACGAGGGCCAGTCGGCCGCGCGCGCCAGCGGCGGCTGCTTCGTGATGGGGCAGGCCGCGGGCACGGCGGCGGCCACGCTCGGCAGCGGCGCGTTCGCCGACGTGGACGTGGCGGCGCTGCAGGCGAAGCTGGCGGCGGACGGGGTCGACCTGGACCGCTGAGGAGGCGGCAGGGGCGCCCGAAGCGCGCGCGACAGCCGCCTGGCCCCATGTTTGCTATCGTTTGCGGCTCTCTCTTTTCGTCCAGCCGCTTCCGATGACCCCCGATCCCGCCACCGCCGCCCGCCTCGTCGACGACCTCGTCGCCCTCATGCAGCTCGAACCCCAGGGCGGCGACCGCTTCCTGGCGCAGAGCGAGGACATCGGCACGCCGGCCGTGTTCGGCGGCCAGGTGCTGGGCCAGTCGCTGATGGCGGCCAACCTCACGGTCGGCGCCGATCGGCCCGTGCATTCGATGCACGCCTACTTCCTGCTGCCGGGCGAGCATGCGCCCATCGAGTACAGCGTGGACCGCGTGCGCGACGGCCGCAGCTTCACCACCCGCCACGTGGTGGCGCGCCAGCAGGAGCGCATCATCTTCGAGATGTCGGCCTCGTTCCAGACCGTGGACGATGGCGTCGAGCACCAGATCGACATGCCCGAGGTGGCCGGCCCCGAGGGCCTGGTCAGCGAGCTCGACCAGCGCATCGCGCTCGGCGACCGGCTGCCCGAGCCCTGGCGCAGCAAGGCGATCGAGCCGCACGGCATCGAGTACCGCCGGGTCCAGCCCGACGACCTGCTCGCGCCGGTGCCGCGGCCCGCGTCCGACAGCGCGATCTGGCTGCGCGCCGTCGCGCCGCTGCCCGACGACCCGATGGTGCACCGCGCGCTGCTGGCTTACGCCTCCGACCACGGCCTCTTGCGCGCCGCGATGCTGCCGCACGGCCTGAGCTTCATGACCGGCCAGGTGCGGCCCGCGAGCCTCGATCACGCGATGTGGTTCCACCGCGATTTCCGCTTCGACGACTGGCTGCTCTACGTGCTCGATTCGCCGAGCGCGAGCGGCGCGCGCGGCCTGTGCCGCGGCAGCATCTACACGCGCGACGGCCGGCTCGTGGCCTCGACGGCGCAGGAAGGCATGCTGCGCATCCGGGCGCTGAAGAAGGGCTAGACCCCGGCCTCAGAAGGTGTGGGCGATGCCGAGCTCGAAGCCCGTCGACCGGCCGCCCGCGAAATTGCCCGCGTTGACCGCGGGCCCGCCGGGCAGCGCCATGAACGACTGCCCGCGGTTCTCGATGCGTGCCGCCTGGGTGTAGAGCGTGGTGCGCTTCGACAGCGAATGCGCATAGCCCAGCACCCACATCGCACCGCCATTGCCGTCGACGGGACCGGCCACGGTGCCGGGCGCGAGCTGGGTCGTGACCGTGCCGTACAGCCGCGTGCGGCCATGCGAGAGCTGGATCTTGCCGCTAGACACCGGCACCGTCGCGGCCAGCATCCAGTTCGCCTGCCGGCTGCCGGCCGCGCGGAACTGGCGCCAGGTGCCGGCCAGCCGCACGGCGCCGAAGTCCCAGGCCAGGGTGGCGACCGAATCGTCGAGCCGGTTCGTCGGCGTTCCGGCGCGCAGCTGCACGTCCGAGACCGCATGCGCGACCGCCGCGCTGAAGGGCCCGCCGGCGTTGTAGCCGAGCCGGATCAGCCGCAGCCGGGCCGCGCCGGTGGCAACGGTCTCGTTCTCGCGCGGGGCCAGGGCCAGCGTGCCCGAGAAGCCGTTGAGGCTGGGGCTGAAGTACTGCAGCATGTTGCGCGCGTAATGCAAGGTGGTGTCGTTCTTCGAGAGCGGGCCGAACACCGAGCGCAGCGGGCCGTTCTGCAACGTGTCGTAGAGATTGCCCGAGCTGCCCATGCCGATGTTGAGCCAGGGATCGTTCTCCATCCAGGTGACGTAGACCGGATGGAGGTCGTAGCCCAGGCGCAGCGTGCCCCAGCCGCGGTCGAGGATCTCGACGTAGGAGCCGCGGTTCCAGAACTGGCCCGGCATGCTGGTCGAGCCCACGTTGCCGGTGTCGACGCCGATCAGGGTCTCGAGCTTGATGCCCACGCGCAGGCCGCCGCCGAGGTCCTCCGAGCCGCGGATGCCGAGGCGGCTGGTGCGGTAGCCGCCGCTGGACAGGCTGTCGATCGAGCCGACGCCGCTGTTGCTCACATGGCGAAAGCCCGCGTCGACGATGCCGTAGAGCGTGAGCGACGACTGCGCCTGGACCTGCGATGCAAGGCCCGCGCACAGGGGCAGCGCGAACCGTAGAGCTCCGAACTTCATGATCTCCTCCTTGGGGTGGCGTGGAATGGGCGACAGCGCTCCGCCCAGGGGCGATGCGCCCCTGGGGTGTTGTTCTTCGCGGCCCGCGGGCCGTGGATGGGGAAGGCGGCGCCGGTGCGGCGCTAGGGTCCCGGCTTCGGGAAGGCGCGGGCCTTCACTCGGGCGCGGCCTCGGCGGCCACGGGGTTCGACAGCAGGCCCACGCCTTCGATCTCGATCTCGATGCGGTCGCCGGGCTTCATCCACACCGGCGGGTTGCGCGCATAGCCCACGCCCGAGGGCGTGCCCATGGCCACCACGTCGCCGGGCTCGAGCGTCAGTGCCTCGCTCAGCAGCACCAGCGCCTGCGCCACCGTCACCAGCATGTGGTCGGTCCGGTCGCTCTGCATCAGGCCGCCGTTGAGGCGCGATTCGATCCGTAACCCGCTCGCGCCGGGCGGCAGCGCCGAGGCCGGCACCAGCCAGGGGCCGAAGGCGCCGGTGCCGTCGAAGTTCTTGCCGATGGTCCATTGCGCGGTGCGGCGCTGGTAGTCGCGCAGCGTGCCGTCGTTGAAGCAGGCGTAGCCGGCCACGGCGTCGAGTGCCTGCGCGGGCGTGAGATGCCGGGCGCGGCGGCCGATGACCACGGCGAGCTCGGCCTCGAAGTCGAGCTTGTCGGATACGCGCGGGCGTAGGAGCGGTGCCTCGTGCGCGATCAGCGAGGTGGCGCCGCGCAGGAAGAAGCTCGGGTAGTCGGGCGCGGCATTGCCGCCCTCGGCCGCGTGCGCGGCGTAGTTGAGGCCCAGGCAGATCACCTTGCCGGGGCGCGCCACCGGCGTTTCCCAGCGCAGCCGCGCGGGGTCGAGCAGGGTGGCGCGCGACAGCATCGCCGCGCCCGGTCCCGAGGCCACGAGCGCCTGCCAGGCCGTGTCGTGCGCGCCGGCCGGCACCTCGGCGCCCAGGCCCCAGAGTTCGCCATGGCGTTCCACCGCCCACTGGAGGACGCCATCCGCGGGCGTCACGCGTGCATAGCGCGCCATGTCAGAGGCTCCCCGCCGGATGGGCGGCCAGCACGGTGCCGGCCGCTTCGCCGAAACCCACGCGCGCGCGCCCCGGCGCCTCGCACCAGCCGCGCAGGATCACGCGGTCGCCGTCGTGCAGGAAGGCGCGGCGGTCGTCGCTGTTCGCCAGCGCGATAGGCTCGCGGCCGCGCCGGCTCAGCTCGATCAGGCTGCCGGCCTCGGGCGCGGTCGGCCCCGAGATCGTGCCGGTGCCCAGCAGGTCGCCCGCGCGCAGGTTGCAGCCGCCCACCGTGTGGTGCGCGATCATCTGGCCGATGCTCCAGTACTGGTGGCGGAAGTTGGTGCGGCTCAGGCGCGAGGCCGGCTTGCCTTCGGGCTGCAGCCAGGCCTCGAGTTCGATGTCGAGCGCGCCCGCGGCGCGATGGCCCGCGGACTCGAGATAGGGCAGCGGCTGCGGATGATCGGCCGGCCGGCGCCACGGCACGCTGAATGGCGCCAGCGCATCGAGCGTGACGATCCAGGGCGAGAGCGTGGTCGCGAAGTTCTTGGCCTGGAACGGGCCCAGCGGCGTCATCTCCCAGGCCTGCACGTCGCGCGCCGACCAGTCGTTGAGCAGGGTGAGGCCGAACACATGGTCCATCGCATGGGCCAGCGCAACGGGCGTGCCGCGCGCGTTGCCCCGGCCGATGACCACGCCGAGCTCGAGTTCGTAGTCGAGCATCTCGCAGGGCCGCAGCACCGGCGGCTCGTCGCTCGAGGGCCGGGCCTGGCCCCAGGGGCGATGGATGCGCTCGCCGCTCACGCCCAATGACGAACTGCGGCCGTGGTAGGCGATCGGCATCCACTGGAAGTTGGGCGCGAGGCCCGCGGGCGGGTTGCGCAGCCGGCCGCCGTTCTCGGCATGGTGGATCGAGGTGTAGAAGTCGGTGAAGTCGCCGACGCGGATCGGCAGCGCATGCTCGATGTCCGCGAGCGGAACCAGCGCGGCCTGCAGCGCCGCGGCCTTCGGATGCGGCTGCTGCGCATCGAGCAGGTTCACCAGCGCATGGCGCAGCGCGCGCCACGCGGGCGGGCCCAGCGCGAGCAGCTCGTCGAGCGTGGGGCCGCCCGCGGCGCTCGCGGCCTGGCCGGCCAGGCCGTCGAAGCAGCCGCGCGCCTGTGCCTCGGCCAGGCACAGGGCCTGGTCGCCGATCGCGACGCCGCCCTGGAACGGGCCGTTGCCGCCCTTGCGGCGGAACACGCCGAACGGCAGGTTCTGCAAGGTGAAGTCGCAGCCGGGCGCATGCGCGGACGCGACGATGCAGCGGCGCGCGGGGTCGTGGGTGAAGTCGAGTGCCATGGAATCCTCGCTGGAGTGGATGGACGGTGCGTGGACGACGATCAGCCCGCGTTCAGGCGCTCGTCGAAGATCGCGACGGCGCGGGTCCAGCCGGCGGAGGCGCTGCGGATCTTGTGCGGGAAGCAGGCGACGTGAAAGCCGTCGGCGGGCAGTGCCTCGAGGTTGTGCAGCTTCTCGAGGTGGCAGTAGCCGATGTCGCGGCCGGCCTTGTGGCCTTCCCAGATCAGGCCCGCGTCGCCGGTCGCCTCGTACTTCTTGGCGGTGTGGACGAAGGGCGCGTCCCAGCTCCAGCCATCGGTGCCCGTGAGCCGGATGCCGCGCTCCAGCAGGTACATGGTGGCTTCGTAGCCCATGCCGCAGCCCGAGCTCACGTAGACCGGATCGCCGTAGAGCGCGCCGGCGCGCGTGTTGATCATCACGATCTCGAGCGGTCGCAGCGCATGGCCGATGCGCGCGAGCTCGGCCTCCACGTCCTGGGGCTGGACCACGTAGCCGTCGGGCAGGTGGCGGAAGTCGAGCTTCACGCCGGGCTGGAAGCACCACTCGAGCGGCACCTCGTCGATGGTGATCGAGGGCCGGGGCTCGCCGAGCGCCTTGTCCATCGTGCTGTGGAAGTGATAGGGCGCATCGAGGTGCGTGCCGTTGTGCGTCGACAGCGACACGCGCTCCACGGCCCAGGCTTCGCCGTCGGGCAGGTCTTCCTTCTGCAGCTTGGGAAAGAAGTTCGTGAGCTGGTGGTGCGAGTTCTGGTGGTGGAAGTACTCGATCTTCGGGCCCTTGCCGGGCGGGTCCGAGAGCACGTCGTTCTCGAGGTAGATGGACAGGTCGACGAACTTGCGATGCATGGCGGTCTCCGAGGTGGGGTTCGTGGGGATGGGGGTCATTCGGGCGCGATGCCGGCCGCGGCCAGTGCCTTGGCCCACAGCGGTTCCTGGTCCTTGATGAAGCGGGCGAACTCGTCGGCCGACATCGGCATCGGCTCGCCGCCGAGGCCGCGCAGGAAGCTCGCGGTGTCCTCGCTCGCGAGGATCTGCTGCAGGGTCTCGTGCAACTTGTCGACCACGGCCCTGGGCGTGCCGACCGGCACGACGAAGCCGCTCCAGCCCGTGAACTCGGTGGCGCCGGGCAGCACCTCGCGCAGGGTGGGCACCTCGGGCAGCAACGCGGAGCGCTGCGCCGAGGTGACCGCCAGCGCCTTGAGCTTGCCGGCGCGGATCTGCGGCAGCACCGCGCCGAGGTCGGTGAACAGCAGCGGCATCTCGCCCGAGAGGGTTTCGACCACCGCCTGCGGGCCGCTCTTGTAGGGCACGGCGACGATGTCGATGCCCGACGCCTGCTTCACGCTCGCGCCCGCCACCGCGCCGGTGGCATGCGAGTAGGCGTACGACAGCTTGCCCGGGTTCGCGCGCGCGTAGGCCAGCATCTCGGCGAAGCTGCCGAACGCGCTGCCGCGGGAGTTCGTGACGACCGCGGACGGTATCTGGAACAGGCTCGCCACCGGCACCATGTCCTTGCGCGGATCGAAGGGCAGGCGCTTGAACATGTGCAGGGCCGCCACCGTGTTGGTGTTCGAGATCTGCGTGATCGTGTAGCCGTCGGGCGCGGCGCGCAGCCCCTGGGCGAGACCGATGGTGCCCGCCGCGCCGACCACGTTGTCGACCACGAAGGGCTTGCCGAGCGCCAGGCTCATCTTGTGGGCGAGGTGACGCGTGACCGCGTCCGCCGTGCCGCCGGCCGGGAACGGCAGGATCAGCCGCACCGGCCTGGCCGGGTAGGCCTGGGCCCAGCAGCCCAGCGCGGGAAGGCCGAGCGCGAGTGCCGCGAGACTGGCGCGAAGCCAGCCCCGGCGTTGCATCGAAGAAATCATGTCTCCTGCTCCTTGTGGTTGCCGGCGCATCGAGGCTGCCGGTCGGGATGAATCGAAGGTCTAGACGCCCAATCCGGGCATGCCGCTCGGCAGGCCCAGCCGCACCCGCCCATAGGCCGGGCCCGACACGTCCCACTGCAGGCCGAACTGCGCGGCGCCCGCATGCACGTCGCGCCACATGCGCTGGATCGGATCGGTCTCCTGCAGGCCGGCGCCGCCGGTGCCCGCGAACACCAGGTCGACGGCCTGCGTGACGAGGCGCGCGCAGAAGGCCGAGTCGCGGCGCAGGCGCGCGCCGAGGGCACCGGGGATGGCGGGATGGCTCTCGAGCGAATCCATCGCATCGCACCAGCTGCGCCGCGCGACGAGCTGCGCCGTGTCGAGCAGCGCCTCGACATGGGCGACGCGGTCCTGCACGCCCGGCAGCTCGGCCTGGCTGCGCGCACCGACCGTGGTCTTGCGCTGCCGCGTGCGTTCGACGTACTCGTTGGCCGCCGCGCGCGCGGCGCCGAGCAGCACCGGCAGCAGCACGAAGCCGCCGACGCCCTGCATGGTCACGCGGAACAGCGGCGCCGCGTGCAGGGCCAGGCCCGGTGCCTGCGCGGCGGCGACCTCGTCGAAGGACAGGCTGCGGTAACCGGGCACGAAGGCCTTGCCGACGGCGACGTCCTTGCTGCCGGTGGCGCGCAGGCCCACCACGTGCCAGGTGTCGAGCACCTCGTAGTCCTCGCGCGGCAGCAGGAAGTAGCGCGGCCGCGGCGGCTCGCCGGGCGCGTCGCTGGCCATGGCGCCGAGCACGCACCAGCCGCAGGGATCGATGCCGCTCGAGAACGGCCACTGCCCCTCGAGCTCGTAGCCGCCGTCGACCTGGCGCGCCGTGCCGCGCGCGAAGATGTACGAGGAGCCGACCAGCGTGTCGGGCGAGGGGCCCCAGACCTCCTGCTGCGCCCGGTCCGGCCAGAGCGCGAGGAACTGGTGGTGATAGGCCAGGTTCGACAGCACCCAGGCGCTCGAGGCGCAGCCCTGCGCGATCTCCGCGCAGATGTCGAAGAAATCGGCCGGGTGCAGCTCGGCGCCGCCCACGCGCGCCGGCTGCAGCGCGCGGAACAGGCCCGCGCGATGGAAGTCGGCGATGGTCTCGTCGGGCACGCGGCGCAACCGCTCGGCCTGCGCGGCGCGTTGCCGCAGCACGGGCTGGAGTTCGCGCGCGCGCCGCAGCAGTTCGCTGGCGGCGGTGTCGGATGAAGTGCGGGAGGGAGCCTGTGTTTGCATGGTGGACGCGGCGGGTGGTGAGTCGTTGCGTCCGGATGCTAGTGATAGAACTATCAATTATTGATAGGGTTATCACCATGCGTGCGGGCATCCAACGCATCCTGAATCAATTGTTAATGCCTTGAATGAGGCATCTGTCCTGCAGGCACTCAGAAAGGTGGCAGGATATTTTGGTGATAACCCTATAAAGAAAGAGCGGGCCGCTCGATACGATTCCCCAAGGCCGGCAATCGCGCCCCAGGCCACTCACGGGAGTTCTTCATGGGCATTCGCAGACTCGAACACTTCAACATCCGCACCGAACGGCTCGAGGCCACGCTGGATTTCTATACGCGCGTGCTGCTGCTGCGCGACGGGCCGCGGCCCGGCAATCCGCCGCGCGCGACCGGCGCCTGGCTCTACGACGCGGACGACGTGCCCGTGGTCCACGTCACGGCCTTCGACCGCAACGACGCGCAGCGGCTGGCCTGGATCAACGACTACCTCGGTCCGCGCGACCCCGATTCGCTGCACGGCAGCGGCGCCATCGACCACGTGGCGCTGCTGGCCGAGGGCTACGAGGACACCATCGCGCGCTGCCAGGCGCTCGGCGTGCCGTACCGCGAACGGCTGGTCGCGGCGCTGGACCTGCGGCAAATCTTCGTCACCGATCCCAACGGGATCTCGATCGAACTCAACTACCGCTGAGCCGCCACGCCATGCACGCAGCCACTCCTTCCGCCATCGACCGCCGGCAGTTGCGCGACGTCTTCGGCGCCTACATCACGGGCGTCGCCGTCATCACCACGCTCGACGCCGAGGGCCGCCCCTGCGGCGTGACGGCCAACTCGTTCAGCTCGGTGTCGCTCGATCCGCCGCTGGTGCTCTGGAGCCAGGCGCTCAATGCGCGCAGCTTCCCCGCCTTCAGCCGGCACGAGCGCTTCGTCGTGAATGTGCTCGCGAAGCACCAGCGCGAGCTCTCGCAGCGCTTCGCGACGCCGGGCGCCGACAAGTTCGCCGGCGTCGAGTGCCGCCCGGGCATCGGCGGCCTGCCGATCCTCGCGGACTGCTGCGCCCATTTCGAATGCCGCAAGGTCACGACCTGGCCCGGCGGCGACCACGCGGTGTTCCTGGGACTGATCGAGCGTTTCGAACGCTCGGCCGCCGAGGGCCTGGCCTTCGGCGGCGGCCGCTACCTGGTCACGCGGGCCCATGCGGAGGCGGCGGGCGCACCCGGGTGAACTGGTATCGTGCCGGCTCCCGCCGCACCGGCACCGGCCACCTTCCCAGCGATCTCGCATGCCTCGCGCCCCTTCCGCCTCCAGACCCTCGGATTCCGCGGCCCCCGCCACCGGCGGCGTGGTGCGCCTGCGGCGCGCCGACCGCGAGCGCGAGATCGTGCAGGGCGCGATCCAGTACTTCGCCGACGTCGGCTTCGCGGGCGACACCACGGGCCTGGCGCGCCAGCTCGGCGTGGCGCAGCCGCTGCTCTACCGCTACTTCCAGAACAAGGAGGCGCTGATCGAGCGCGTGTTCCAGGAGACCTTCCTGTCGAACTGGAATCCGCTGTGGGAGGAAATGATCCTCGCGCCCGAGCAGGCCGTCGCGCAGCGCCTGCTCGAGTTCCACCGCGACTTCGCGCGCGTGCACCTGCGGCGCGAGCGCGTGCGGCTGTCGCTGTTCTTCGCCCTGCACGGCTGGGACATGTCGCCGTATTTCCGCGTCATGCGCCAGCGCGTCTACGAACCGATCGCGCTGTCGCTGCGCCAGTACACGGAAGCCGGCCGCGACGGCCAGCCTTTCGCGGTGCAGGAGATCGAGCTCGCGAAGACGGTGGTCGAGAAGATCCAGTACCACGGCATCCGCCAGTGGGTCTACGGCCTGCCGGTGCCCGAGATCGAGCCCGTGATCCAGGCCAGCGTGGCCAGCCTGCTCGACGGCGTGGGCGCGGTGCTGGGCAAGCCGGCGGCCAAGTCCTCGTGAGCGCGGGCGCCTTCTAGGCGCCGTTGCTCAGGGCCAGCGGCGGATCCTGCGCGACCGCGCTGCCCGCGCGCTCGTCGAGCACGCGCTGGTAGTTGTCGCGCAGCAGGATCCCCGCGTAGTACACGTGCTCGCGCATGAGCTGCTCGGCGCGCGCCGCGTCGCCGTCGATCACGGCCTGCACGATGCGGTGGTGGTCGTCGTGCGAACGCAGGATCACGCCGTGGTCGTGCCACAGCATGATGCGGTCGGAGGCGAAGGGCACGGCCTGCGCCTGGGCGCCGAAGCGCACCACCCACGGATTGCGCGCGCCCTGCATCAGCGTGTTGTGCAGCGTCACGTTCATCTGCTGGTAGGGCGCGAGGTCGTCGAGGAGCAGCTTTCCCTTGGCCAGGATCTCGTCGCCGGTGCGCAGGCAGTCGCGCAGCAGCGCGGCGGTCGCGTCGTCCACGCCGAGCGCGGCGAAGCGCCGGCAGGCCAGGCCCTCGAGCACCGAGCGCACCTCGTAGGCGGCCAGGATGTCCTCGAGCGCGAAGGCGCGCACCAGGTAGCCCTTCTTCGGCTGGTGATCGATCAGCCCTTCCATCGCCAGCGCGGCGAGCGCGGCGCGTACCGGCGTGCGCGACACCTTGAGGGTCTCGGCGATCGGCACCTCCTCCACCCGCGTGCCCGGCGTGAGCCGTCCGTGCAGGATCCAGGTGCGCAGCGTCTCGGTGACTTGTTGGGAGAGTGTGTCCATGTCAGGTATACATGATGCCGTGGAAATTGGTTCAATAGGTATCGAATAAGGGAAAACGAGGGCGTCCAAAGATAAGCATGTATACACAATGCGGTCCTCGATTCACTTTCACGCCGCATCCGACGCGGCTTCGGAGACCTCGCATCCCATGGCGGAACATCATGCACAAGCCCCCGGCCGGCTGGCCCTCGTGACCGGCGGCGGCCGCGGCATCGGCGAGGCCGTGTGCCGGCGCCTCGCGGCCAGCGGCCTGCGCGTCGTCGTGGCCGACATCGACGCAGACAACGCGCGCGCCGTGGCCGCCTCGCTCGGCGCGGGCCACCATGCGCGCCAATTCGACGTGAGCGACGAGGCCGCAGTCGAGGCCGCCTTCGAGGACATCGAGGCCGGCATCGGCCCGGTCGGCGTGGTGGTCTGCGTGGCCGGCCTGCTGCTGATGCCCGGCGGCGAACGCTCGCCGATCAAGGACACCTCGCTCGAGGACTGGGAGCGCACCTTCGCCGTGAACGCGCGCGGCGTGTTCCTCTGCGGCCGCGCCTACCTGCGCCGGCGCGAGGCGCGGCCGGTGGCGCACGGGCGCATCGTCACCTTCGGCTCGGTGGCCGCGCAGCTCGGCGGCTACCGCTCGAGCGCCACCTACATCGGCGCCAAGGCCGCGGTGCTGGGCCTGACCAAGGCCATGGCGCGCGAGTCGGCGCACCTGGGCGTGACCGTCAACTCGGTCGCGCCGGGCCTGATCGACACCGAGATGCTGCGCGGCACCGTGCAGAGCAGCGGCGCGCTGGCGGCCGCGGCCGCCAACATCCCGCTCGGGCGCATCGGCACGGTGGACGACGTGGCCGGCGCGGTCGACTACCTGGTGTCGGAGCAGGCGGCGTACATCACGGGCAACGTGATCGACGTCAACGGCGGCTACCGCATGCAGTAACGCCCGGCGCCGGCGACCGGGCGGCGCCTTTCACTCACCCATACCAACGGAGACAACGTCATGAAAAAGAACTTCCTCGCCCTGGCATTCGGCACCGCGCTGTGCGCCCTGGCGGGCACCGCCGCCGCGCAGGCCGAGCCCGGCCTGACCGACAAGACCATCAAGATCGGCATGTTCTCGCCGATGTCGGGTGCGTCGATGAACTACGGCTTCGACGTCATCAACGCCGCGAAGATGTACTACGACAAGATCAACAAGGAAGGCGGCGTGAACGGCCGCAAGATCGAGCTCGTGGTGGAGGACGACCGCTGCAACGCCAACGACCTGCTGGCCGCGGTCAAGAAGCTCACCGAGCAGGACCAGGTGTTCCTGCTCAACGGCGGCTCCTGCTCGGCCGCCGTGGTCGGCGCGCGCGAATACGTCGAGCGCGCGAAGATCCCGCTGGTGATGCTCAACGCCTCGGGCGACGGCGCGCTGTATCCGCCTTCCAAGTACATCTACGGCGCGTTCTCGATCTCGCAGCACGCGGTCGGCGGCTCGATGGTGCAGTTCGCGAGCGAGCACCTGAAGGCGAAGAAGATCGGCTACATCAACCACGACGACGCCTACGGCGGCTGGAACCTCGAGTCGGCCCAGGCGCAGGCCAAGGCGCTGGGCGGCGTCGACCTGCAGGTGCAGTCGGTCAACCCGAACATCACCGACGTCACGGCGCCGATGCTCAAGATCAAGGCGGCCAACCCCGACGTGCTGCTGCTGACCACCTACGCGCGGCCCGTGAGCCTGATCGTCAAGCGCGCCTTCGAGCTCGGCTTCAACAAGCCGATCGTGCTGGCCGTGAACTCCACCGCCGACCTCAAGCAGCTGGTGGAGAACGTCGGCAACAAGGACGCCTTCAAGAACGTCTACATCCAGGAAGTGCTGGCCGACGTGCCCGGCGGTCCCAAGCTCAAGTGGGTCTACGACATGTACAAGGCCGCCTACCCCGAGCTGGCCGCCAAGCCCGGCTATCCGCAGACCTACATGCCCTACGGCATTCCCTCGGCCATGGCGGTGGTCAATGCGCTGAAGGCGGCCGGCCCCAGCCCCACGCGCGAGAAGGTGCTCACGGCGCTGTCGACCATGAAGTTCGACTCCGGCGTGATGGCCGGCCCGATCGAGTTCGGTCCCGACGACCGCGCGGCGCAGGAAGCGGCCATCTACATCAAGTTCGACGCCACCAACATGACGCTCGTGCCCGGCAGCTACAAGAGCGTGTGGAAGTACAAGCCCTGAGGGCGGCTGCGATCTCATGAGCCTTTCCGACATCTGGCTGTTCGTGCAGCAGGGCGTGCTGTCCGGCATCGTCACCGGCAGCGTCTACGCGCTGCTCGCGGTGGCGATCGTCATGGTCTTCAAGACCACCGACGTGCCGAACTTCTCGCAGGGTGAAATCTTCATGGCCGGCGGCTACCTCGCGCTGTTCCCGCTGGTGGTGTGGGGCTGGCCCTACTGGGGCGCGGTGCTCGCGAGCCTCGCGGTCACGGCGCTCGTGGCCGCCCTGTTCCAGCGCGTGGTGATGCAGCGCGTGACCGCCTCGCGCGGCGTCGGCGTGCAGCTGGTGATCGCCACGCTGGGCTTCGCCTACCTGCTCAAGGGCCTGGTGCGCAAGACCGGGCTGGGCGACACGCCGCGCTCGCTGCCCTCGCTGGTGCCGCAGGACCCGATCACCATCGGCCAGGCCTCGCTCACGCTGCTCGACCTCGCGATCTTCGGCACCGCCGTGGTGGTGATGGTGCTGCTGTACCTGATGTTCACGCGCACCCGCACCGGCCAGGCCATGCGCGCGGTCGGCATGAACCCGCGCGGCGCGCAGATCGTGGGCGTGAAGCTGGGCACCATCCGCATGAAGATCTGGGCCCTGACCGGGCTGCTGTCGGCCATCGCGGCGCTGCTGATCACGCCCAAGATCCTGATCACGCCCGACATCGGCCACATCGCGATCCTGGCCTACGCGGCCGCCATCGTCGGCGGTTTCACCAGCCTGCCGGGCGCGGTGGTCGGCGGCTTCGTCATCGGCATCGTCGAGAACCTGGTGGGGCTGTTCGTCTCGTCCAACGCCATCGTGGTCGCGCCCTTCGTCGCGATCATGGTGGTGCTGCTGGTGCGGCCGCAGGGCCTGTTCGGCGGCAAGCCGCAGGTGAAGAAGGTATGAGCATGCAGACCACTTCTCCCTGGTGGGATCGCGGCGTGCTGCTCGCCATGGCCGCGGTGCTCGCGGTGCTGCCCTTCGCGGCCAGCGGCTACGTGCTCTACGTGGTCAACCTGTTGATGGTGTTCAGCGTGCTCGCGCTCGGCATGCACCTGGTGATCGGCGAGACCGGCCAGTTCGCGCTCTCGCACGCGGCCTTCTTCGGCATCGGCATCTACACGGCCGGGCTCATCAACAACCAGTGGCAGCCGCCGTTCGTGGTGTCGATCCTCGCGGGCGCGCTGCTCGCGGCCGCGCTGGGCTGGGTCATCGGCCTGCTGGCGCTGCGCATGCGCGACATCTACCTGGCGCTCGCCACCTTCGCCTTCGGCGAGGCGATGCAGTGGGTGTTCCTCAACTGGGAGCAGGTGACCAATGGTTCGAACGGCCTGCAGATGAAGCCGGCCGCGCTCGGCGGCCTGCGGCTGATGAACGACCTGCAGGCCTATCCCTTCGTGGTCGCGATCGCGGCGCTGATGCTGTGGCTCACGGTGGCGCTGTCGCGCTCGCGGCTGGGCTCGTCGTTCCGCGCGGTGCGCGAGAGCGACGTGGCGGCGATCGCGATGGGCGTGAACACGCGCGCGGTCAAGGTCACGGCCTTCGTGCTGTCGGCCGCCTTCGCGGGCGTGGCCGGCGGCATGTACACGCTGTTCACCTCCTTCATCCATCCCGAGAGCCTGGGCTTCCAGACCACCATCCTGATCCTCACCATGGTGGTGGTCGGCGGGCTGGGCTCGGTGCGCGGCGCGGTGGCCGGCGCCATCGTGTTCGGCCTGGCCTCGGAGCTGCTGCGCCAGGCACCGTCCTACCAGGAGATCATCTACGGCGGCATCCTGATGCTGTTCATGATGTTCCTGCCCAAGGGCATGGCCTCGCTGTTCGCGGCGCGCAAGGCCACGCGCCGCGCGGCCCCGGCGGGAGGCGCGCGATGAGCACGACCAACGCCACCGCCTTCCTCGACGTGCGCGACATCAGCGTGGTGTTCGGCGGCCTCAAGGCGGTCAACGGCCTGTCGTTCCAGGTCGAGCAGGGCCGCATCCATGCGCTGATCGGACCCAACGGCGCCGGCAAGTCGACCACCTTCAACTGCATCTCGCGCTTCTACACGCCCAGCAGCGGCAGCGTCGTCTTCGAGGGCCGCGAGCTCACGCGCGTGTCGCCCTACCGCATGGCCTCGCTGGGCATCGCGCGCACCTTCCAGAACCTCGAGCTGTTCGCCGAGCTCTCGGTGCTCGAGAACGTGCTGCTCGGCACCCATGCGCGCGGCACCGGCACGCTGGGCCGGCTGCTGCGCCGCCCCGATCGCGAGACCGAGGACTTCGCGCTGCACCTGCTCGAGCGCGTGGGCCTGGCCGACGAACGCCACCAGCCCGCGCGCGACCTCGACTTCGGCCGCCAGAAGCTGCTCGAGCTGGCGCGCGCGCTGGCCATCAAGCCGAAACTGCTGCTGCTCGACGAGCCCGCGGCCGGCCTGCGCAACCGCGAGATCGAGAGCCTGGACCGGCTGCTCAAGGAGCTGGTGGCGCGCGACGGCATCACGGTGCTGCTGGTCGAGCACGTGATGCAGCTCGTGATGTCGATCTCGGACCGCATCACCGTCATGGCCTTCGGCGAGAAGATCGCCGAGGGCACGCCCGCGCAGATCGGCAGCGACGCGCGCGTGATCGAGGCCTATCTGGGCAAGGGAAGTGCAAAGGGGGCCGCGCATGGCTGAATCGCTGTTGTCGTTGCGCGCCATCTCGGCCGCCTACGGCCGCATCCAGGCGCTGAGCCATGTCTCGGTCGACGTGCCCGAGGGCGAGATCGTCGCGCTGCTCGGCAGCAACGGCGCGGGCAAGACCACCACGCTCAACTGCATCTCGAACATCGTCGACTGCACCGAGGGCGAGGTGCGGCTGGCCGGCGAGCGCATCGACCGGCTGGGCTCCGACGCGCTGGTCAAGCGCGGCATCGTGCAGGTGCCCGAGGGCCGGCAGGTGTTCCGCGACATGAGCGTGCGCGAGAACCTCGACCTGGGCGCCTACCTGCGCCGCGACCGCGCGGGCATCCGCAACGACCTCGAGGCCGTGTATGCGATGTTTCCCCGCCTCAAGGAGCGCCAGGGCCAGATGGCGGCCACGCTGTCGGGCGGCGAGCAGCAGATGCTCGCGATCGGCCGCGCCGTGATGGCGCGCCCGCGCGTGATGCTGTTCGACGAGCCCTCGATGGGCCTGTCGCCGCTGCTGGTGGAGCAGATGTTCGAGATCATCGAGCGGCTGCATCGCGAACAGAAGATCACCATCCTGCTGGTCGAGCAGAACGTGCAGCTCGCGCTCGCGGTGTCGAGCTACGGCTACATCCTCGAGAACGGCGAGATCTCGCTGCACGGCCCCGCCGCGCAGCTGGCCAACGACGAGGCCGTGCGCCGCGCCTACCTCGGCGTCTGAACGGCGCCGCTTTCGCAAAGGAATTCCCATGCTTCTGAAGGACAAGCTCTCGCTCGTCACGGGCGCCGCGCGCGGCCTCGGCGAGGCCATCGCGCGCCGCATGGCGGCCGAAGGCGCGCACGTGCTGGTGGTCGACCGCGACCTCGAGCCCGCGCAACGGGTGGCGGCCTCGATCCGCGCCGCCGGCGGGCGCGCCGATGCCGACAGCGTCGACGTCAGCGATGCGGCGGCGGTCGACGCGCTCGCCGCGCGCATCGCCGCCGCGCACGGCGACATCGACGTGCTGGTGAACAACGCCGGCATCTCCGCGCGCTCGAAGTTCGACGAGCCCGGTGCGCGCGAGGCCTGGGACCGCGTGCTGTCGGTCAACCTGCAGGGCGTGTTCAACGTGACGCAGGCCTTCGTGCCCGCGCTCAAGCGCACGCACGGCAGCATCGTCAACCTGTCGTCGATCGTGGCCTTCGGCGCGGGCATCTCCTCGGCCGGCTACGTGGTGGCCAAGGGCGGCGTGCGTTCGCTCACGCAGGTGCTGGCGCGCGACCTCGCGCCCTGGGGCGTGCGCGTGAACGCGGTGGCGCCCGGGCTCATGGTGACCGACATGACGGCCGGCCAGCGCGAGACCGAGCACGGCACCGACTGGTACATGGGCCGCGTGCTCACCAAGCGCCACGGCGAGGCCGACGAGATCGCCGGGCCGGTGGTCTTCCTCGCCTCGTCGATGGCCAGCTACGTCAATGGCGTGGTGCTGCCGGTCGACGGCGGCTACCTCGCGGCCTGAGCGCCGCGCTTCGACGGAACAACGATGAACAACAGCAGTGATGACAACAAGCCGCTGGTCCTGGTGACGGGCGGCGCCAGCGGCATGGGCCGCGCCATCGTCGAGCGCTTGGCGCGCGACGGCTGGCGCGTGGTGATGGCCGACTACAACGGCGCGCTGGCCGAGCGCGAGACCCAGGTGCTGCGCGCCGCCGGCCTCGACGTCGACTACCGCGCCATCGACCTGACCGACGAGGCCGCGGTGCGCGCGATGGTGCAGTCGCTGCCGCCGCTCGCCGCGCTGGTGAACAACGCCGGCATCTTCGACGAGCGCGCCTTCATGGACGTGAGTTCGGCCGACTTCCGCCGCATGTACGAGGTGAACCTGCTCGCGGTGGCCACGCTCACGCAGGAGGCCGCGCGCAAGATGGCCGACGGCGCGCGCATCGTCAACATCGCCTCGCGCGCCTACCTGGGCGCGAAGAACCATCCGCACTACGTGGCCTCGAAGGCCGCGCTGGTGGGCTACACGCGCGCCAGCGCGATGGAGCTCGCGCCGCGCGGCATCCTGGTGAACGCGATCGCGCCGGGCCTGATCGACACGCCGCTGCTGCGCGCGCTCACGCCCGAGCGCCGCGCCGCGCAGCTCGCGCTGCAGCCCACGGGCGCGGCCGGCCGGCCCGAGGACATCGCGCAGGCCGTGGCCTTCTTCGCCTCGCCGGCCACCGGCTTCGTCACGGGCCAGGTGCTGTTCGTCGACGGCGGCAAGTCGCTCGGCGGCTCGGGGGCGTGATGGCGCAGCCCCAGGAGAAGACCGGCTACGACGTGGTCGTGATCGGCAGCGGCGCGGGCGGGCTCGCGGCCGCGCTGACGGCGAAGCTCGAAGGCCTCGACGTGCTGGTGATCGAGAAGACCGACCGCATCGGCGGCTCGACCGCGATCTCGGGCGGCGCGGTGTGGGTGCCGCTCAACGACCAGGCCGAGGCCGCGGGCCATCCCGACACGCCCGAGAAGGCGCTGACCTACCTGCGCAACACGGTGGGCGCGGCCGGCGACGAGGCGCTGCGCCATGCCTTCCTCGAGGCCGGGCCGCGCGCGCTGCGCTATTTGCGCGAGCGCACCGACGTGCAGCTCGCCGCGCGCACCTACTCGCCCGACTACCACCCCGACCGCGAGGGTGCCGCGATGGGCGGCCGCTCGCTCGATCCGATCGAGTTCGATGGCCGGCTGCTCGGCCCGCACTTCCGCACCCTGCGCGATCCGCTGCCCGAGTTCTGCGTGCTCGGCGGGATGATGGTCAACATGACCGACGTGAAGCACCTGCTCGCGGTCACGCGCTCGTTCGCGTCGTGGAAGCACGGCATGAAGCTGGTGCTGCGCTACTTCGCCGACCGCTTGAGCGGCCACCACCGCGGCACGCGATTGCTGCTGGGCAATGCGCTCGCGGGGCGGCTGTTCCACGGGCTGCTGAAGCAGAAGATTCCGTTCTGGCTCGAAACGCCCGCGCTGGGGCTCGAGCAGGATGCGGGCGGTGCGGTGACCGGCGTGCGCGTGAAGCGCGATGGCCGCGAGATCGTGCTGCAGGCGCGGCGCGGCGTGGTGGTCGCGACCGGCGGCTTTCCGTGGAATGCGCAGATGCGCGCCGAGCACTATCCCGCGCCGACCGGGCCCTACTCGATGTCGCCGCAGGGCAATGTCGGCGAGGGCATCGCGATGGCGCGGCAGGCCGGCGGCGTGCTCGGCACCGGCCATGTGGGCCCGGCGCTGTGGGCACCGGTGTCGATGATGCAGCGCCCCGACGGCAGCATGTTGCGCTATCCGCACCTGGTGTGGGACCGCGCCAAGCCCGGGCTGATCGCGGTCGACGCGCGCGGCGAGCGCTTCGTCAACGAGTCGGCTTCGTACCACGAGTTCGTGCGCGGCATGTACCAGGCCAACGAGGCCGGCACGAGCGTTCCGGCGCTGCTGGTGTGCGACAGCGACTTCATGGAGAAGTGGGGCCTGGGCCTCGCGCTGCCGGGCGGGCGCTCGCGCGCGCACCTGGTGCGCGCCGGCTACCTGTACCGCGCCGACACGCTCGAGGCGCTGGCACGCCAGGCCGATGTCGACCCCGACGGCCTCGCGCGCACCGTGGCCGCGTTTAACCCACCGGCCGCGCGCGGCGAGGACCCGGCCTTCGGCAAGGGCAGCACGGCCTACAACCGCTACCTCGGCGACCCCGAGCACCAGCCCAATGCCTGCGTGGCGCCGGTCGCGAAGGCGCCGTTCTACGCGGTCAAGGTCTATCCGGGCGACATCGGCACGGCCCTGGGCGTGCGCGCCGATGGCCATGCGCGCGTGCTCGATGCGCGCGGCACGCCGATCGCGGGCCTGTACGTGGCCGGCAACGACATGCACTCGGTGATGGGAGGCGAGTATCCTGCGCCCGGCATCACGCTCGGACCGGCTCTGACCTTCGGCTGGGCCGCCGGCATGCACCTGGCCCATGGCCATGACGAACACGCCTGACCCCACACACTTCACACCCATCATGAAGATCTTCTATTCCCCCGCTTCCCCCTTCGTGCGCAAATGCATGGTCGTCGCGCACGAGCTCGGCATCGCCGAGCGCATCGAGCGCCTGCCGAGCGCGGCCGGCCCGGTGAAGCGCGACGCGACCATCCTGCCGACCAACCCGCTGGGCCAGGTGCCGACCTTCCTCACCGACGATGGCCAGGCGCTGTTCGACAGCCGCGTGATCTGCGAGTACCTCAACGACCAGCAGGGCGGCACGCTGTTCCCCGCCTCGGGCAAGGCGCGCTGGGCCCGTCTCACCGAACTCTCGCTGGCCGACGGCATGACCGCCGCCGCGCTGCTCGCGCGCTACGAGAACGTGCTGCGCCCGCAGGAATTCCGCTGGGCCGACTGGACCGACGGCCAGCTCGCGAAGGTGCGCACCGGGCTCGAATGGCTCGAGAAGGAAGCGGCTGGATTCGGCGAACGTGTGGACATCGGGACCATCGCTTTCGGCTGTGCGCTGGGGTACATGGACTTCCGGTTTCCGGATGTGGATTGGCGTGCTCAGGCGCCTCGCAGCGCTGAGTGGTTCGATGCGTTCAATCGGCGGGCCTCCATGCAGGCTACGTTGCCTACGGCTTGAGGTTGGAGCGGGCTCACGCCGATGGGGTACTCCCCTCCGCGAATGTCCCCCGCCCTTCGGGCTCCTCCTTTATTTCGCTGCGGGGAGTACCCCATCGACG
>NZ_JBWKPQ010000037.1:0-73420 GCF_059418345.1 Variovorax sp. GW821-FHT09B01
CGTATCCTCGCTACTAGGCTGGCCGCGTAGATCATTTCAAATACACCCTCTCAGGCCAGCGCCGCGCGCGGCGCCGCGGCCGTGGCCCCCGTGCCGCTGGCGATAGGCCGAGGGCGTGCAGCCGAAGGCCGCGCCGAACGTGCGTGTGAAATGCGGAATGTCCTGGAAGCCCCAGCGCAGCGCGATGGCCGAGACCGGCCGCCGGTCCGCGGGGTTCGCGAGGTCCTGCGCGCAGCGTGCCATGCGCTGCGCGCGGATCCACGCGGCCGGCGTGCTGCCCTCGTGCGCGAAGGCCAGGTGCAGGTAGCGCACCGAGACGCCGAAGCGCCGCGCGATCGAGGGCACGTCGAGCTCGGGTGAATCGAGCGCCTCGAGCACATGGGCCTTGACCCGGCGCACCAGCAGCTGCCGGTGCGCATCGCGCATGGGCGGCGCGGCGGCCACGCCGGCATCCGCCGCGCGCGCCGACTCGGCCACCAGTTCGCACAGCAGCACCGCCAGCCGCTCGGCCGCGGGCCCCGCGGGCAGCCCGCCGCCCTCCATCAGCGACTGCATGAAGCCCGAGGTCGCGCGCCCGATGCCGGCCGGCCCGCCGAGCGTGCGCGCGAACAGGGCGCGCGGCTCGCTGACGCGTGGCAGCAGCAGCTCGCGCGGCACGCGCAGCGACAGCACTTCGAAGCGCTCGTCGAAATGCAGCGTGTAGGGCCGCGCCGTGTCGACGATGCTGAAGGCGCCGGGCGTCACGCGCGTCTCGCGGTGGCCCTGGCGCACGATGCCCTGGCCCGCGACCTGCAGGTTGACGAACAGCCGGTCCTGCGGATCGCGCCGGATCTGCGAGAAGTCGCGCACCACGGTGTGGGCCTCGGCGCGGATGCGCGCCACGTTGATGGCGCCGATGCCCTCCATGTCGACCCGGCTCGCGAAGCCCGCGCCGCGCTCGGCCGAGCGCGGATCGAGTGCCGCGAAGGCCTCGCACACCACCTCGCGCCAGTAGGCGAACTGCTCGGGCGCGGCGACGGCTTCGGTGGACCAGGACTTCATGTGCGCACCTGTGGGCGGGCGGTTGGGATACGCATCATCGCGACGGCACGCGGGCCTTGCAAGCCGCGCGCCCGTGCTGCGCGATCCGGCAAGGCGCCGTGCACGAAACGACAAGGCCCCACGAGGGTGGCGCGGCCAGACTGCGGCCCCACCCATCACTCGACCGGATTTCCCATGACCATCGACTTCACCCTCGACCCCGCGCGCCGCGCGCTCCAGCTCGATGCGCGGCGTGCCGCCAGCGAGGTGCTCTCGCAGGTGCGCGCCGCCACGCGCGCGCTGCACACGCCCGGCGAGCGCTTCCGCGCCACGCGCCCGATGTACGAGGAGATCATCCGCCGTGGCTTCCTGCGCCGGCTCATGCCGCAGCCCTTCGGCGGCGAGGGCACGGGCATGGTCGACCTCGCGATCGTGGCCGAGGAGTTCCATGCGGTCGACTGCAATGTCTCGCTGACGCTGTTCGCCAACCTGCTGGGGCTGGCGCCGCTGTTCATCGCCGGCACGCCCGAGCAGCACCGGCGCCTGCTCGCGCCCTTCCTCGCCTGCGAGGGCGCGCCGCTGGCCGCGCTGGCCAACAGCGAGCCCGGCGGCAGCGCGAACTTCGCCGCGCCGCGCCCCGGCGAGGGCGTGCGCACCACGGCCGAGCGTGGCGAAGGCGGCTGGCGCATCCACGGCACCAAGCAGTGGGTGTCGGCCGCCACCGGCTGGGACGGCGAGGGCGCCGACCTGCTCAGCGTGGTCTGCCGCACCGACCCCGAGGCGCCGCCCGAGGCCGCGCTCTCGATCCTCGTGGTGCGGCGCGGCGCGCCGGGCCTGGTGCCGCTGCACGACATCGATGCCATGGGCCACCGCGCGCACCTCGTGCCGCGCTTCCGGCTCGACGGCGTGGCCGTGCCCGACGCCGACGTGGTCGGCCCGGTGGGCGGCGCGCGCGACATCGTCGAGGCCAGCTTCTCGGGCACCGCGGCGCTGGTCGGCATTATGGGCGTGGGCCTGATGCGCGCGGCCTTCGACGTGGCGCTGCGCTTCGCGAAGACCGAGTGCCGCGGCGGCGCGCTGCCGATCGTCGAGCACCAGGCCGTGGGCTATGCGCTGGCCGATGCCAAGACCACCATCGAGGCCGCGCGCGCCCTGGGCTGGAAGGCTTGCGATGCGATCGACCGCCAGCTGCCCGGTGCGCTCGAGCTCGCGCTGCAGTCGAAGATCTTCGGCTCCGAAGCCGCCGTGCGCGTCATCACCGACCTGATGCGCGTGGTGGGCATCGACAGCTACGACCACGAACTGCCGCTCGCGGGCCTGCTGCAGGATGCGATCGCGCTGCCGCTGTTCGACGGCGGCAACATGGGCGTGCGCCGGCGGCAATTGCACGCGCTGCTGCGCGCGGCGGACTACGACCCGCTCACGGCCGCCGGCATCGCCTGACAAGGTGTGAGCGCGCCGGTCAGCTTCGGCTGGGCATGGGGCCGCAGAATCCCGTCACCAAGAAAGCGGGAAGCAAAGCACCATGCCCAATGTCGTCAAGACCGTCCGCGCCTTCAACGCGGACCGCGATCCCGAACGCCTGGCGATGAAATACGCCAACCTGCGTTCGAGCCCCTTCGTCTTCCTGCGCGGCACCTGCCACCTGTTCTACGACCGCCTGCCCTCGGGCGCGCTGTTCGCCAAGGCGCCGCTGGCTTGGCTCTGTGGCGACGCGCACCTCGAGAACTTCGGCAGCTACAAGGGCGACAACCGGCTGGTCTATTTCGACCTCAACGATTTCGACGAGGCCGCGCTCGCGCCCGTGACCTGGGAACTGGTGCGCTTCCTCACGAGCATCCTCGTGGCCGGCGATGGCTTGAGCCGCAGCGCCGCCGAGTCCGCCGCGCTGTGCAGGGTCTTCCTCGACGCCTATGCGGGCGCGCTCGCGCTCGGCAAGGCCCGCTGGGTCGAGCGCGACACCGCGACCGGCCTGGTGCGCGAACTGCTCGACACCCTCAAGGCGCGCACCCGCCCCGCCTTCCTCGACCGGCGCACCGAGCGCAAGGGCCGCCGGCGCCTGATCCGCAGCGACGGCAAGCACGCGCTGCCGGCGAGCGACGCGCAGCGCGAGCGCGTCGTCAAGCTGGTCGATCGCTTCGCGGCCTCGCAGCCCAACCCGGGCTTCTTCGAGGTGCTCGACGTGGCGCGGCGCATCGCGGGTACCGGCAGCCTCGGCGTGGAGCGCTACATCGTGCTGGTCGAGGGCAAGGGCTCGCCCGATGCCAACTACCTGCTCGACCTCAAGCAGGCGCTGCCGTCCTCGCTCGCGCCGCACCTGAAGAAGACGGCGCAGCCCGCCTGGGAATCGGAGGCGCACCGCGTGGTCGCGCTGCAGCGCCGCATGCAGGCCGTGTCGATGGCCTTCCTGCATCCGATCGTCACGCGCAAGAGCTCGTACGTGCTGCGCGGCCTGCAGCCCAGCGAGGACCGCGTGAGCCTCGACGCGCACCGCACGCGGCCCGCCGACATCCGCGCCGTGATCGACGACATGGGGCAGCTCATGGCCTGGGCGCAACTGCGCAGCGCGGGCCGGCAGGGCTCGGCCATCGCGGACGCCCTGGTCGACTTCGGCGCCTCGGCGAAGTCATGGCGCGCGGACCTGCTCGACGCCGCGCAGCAATGCGCCGCGCAGGTGGCGAAGGACTGGGCGGTGTACTGCGAGGCCTACGACGCGGGCGCGATGGCCGTACCATCCTGAGTTCCAACACACGCAGGAACCCGATTCGAGGTTCGGTGCGAAGACGAGAGAGAGGGATCGGAGATGGAGTTTTTCAGCGGTTTTTTCTTCTGGGTGCTGCTGTGCGTGGGGGCTGGCTACTGGGCGTCCCACAAGGGGCGCACCGGCGTGGGCTGGTTTTTCATCAGCGTGATCGTGAGCCCCGTGATCGCATTCATCCTGCTGTTGATCCTCAAGGATCTGCCGAAGGAGGGCAAGGAGTCCGCCGCGGCAAGCGCCGCCAGGCAGCCGCCGGCCGAGCCTCCCGGCCCGACCGACGACGACTATGCCGTGGCGCTCGAAGAGGTGAACGGCGGGCAGCGCAAGGCCGGCATCTGGGCCCGGGCTTTCACGGATGCGGTCGGCGACAACGACCGCGCCGTGGCCTTCTACACGGCGCGCCGCGCGCAGGACCTGGCCGACGAGCGCCACCGCCTGATGGTCGATGAACTGCGGCAATCCGAGGAAGGCCGGGCCCTGCTCGCGAAGCAGGCCTACGACGCCATTCCCAAGGGCACCTGCCCCAATTGCCAGGCGGTGATTCCGCTCGATTCGGCCGTGTGCCCCATGGCCAAGTGCGGCGCCTCCTTCGACGCGCCCGACGGCTGGCGCATCAAGCCACTGAGCCCCTGATGGCTGCACCCGGGCGGGCGCGGCGGTTCACCCGACCAGCCCGACCACCGAGCGCACCACGCTGACCGCCGCCAGCGCGATCAGCAGGTTCAGCACATGCCGCCTGAACTGCTCGGGCGACACCCCCTTGAACGAGCGCTGCCCCCACCAGATGCCGGCCAGCATCGCGGGCGCGAGCCACAGCGCCCACTTGAAGGTGTCGGGCCCGAGCAGCTTGCCGGTGGCATGCGCGGCCGGCATCAGCGCGGCGCTCGCGAGCGACACCACGTCGCTGAACAGCAGCAGTGCGATCAGCGTGGCGCGCAGCGCGGCCGGCGCCATCGCGGTGGTGCTCAGCAGCACGGCGATGGCGATGCCGCCGATGGCCGCCACGCCGTTGATGAAGCCCGAGGCCAGGCCGGCGCCGAAGCGCACCGCGCGCGTGGGCACCAGCGTGGCACGCGCGCCGCTGCGCAGCAGCAGCGCGGCGGCCATCAGCAGCGCGCCGATCAGCAGGCGCAGCGGAGTCTCCGGCAGCCAGGCCAGCAACGCCACGCCGAGCGGAATGAACAGCAGGTTGCCGAGCATCAGCCAGCCCAGCCAGGGCATGTCGACGTCGCGCGCGATGCCGCGCAACTGGCTCAGGCTCGCGAGGATCTCGAGCATGAAGATCGCGGGTACCACCAGCGCGGGCGAGACCACGAGCGACATGCCGGCCACCGTGATGGCCGAGAAGCCGAAGCCCGCGAAGCCGCGCACCACGCCGGCCGCGAACACCACGCACAGGCTGTAGGCGAGCAGCAGCGGCGCCAGCGGCGGCGTCAGTAGGTCGGCCGGGTTCATGCCGCGAACAGCGGCAGCAGCTTGAGCCGCTGCACCTTGCCCGAGGGCCCGCGCGGCAGGTCGGTCACGAAGCGGTAGTGGCCCGGCGCCTTGTAGCGCCCGAGCGCCTCGGCGCTGAAGGCGCGCAGCTCGTCCTCGCCGCAGGCGCAGCCCTCGCGCAGCACGATGCACACGCCGACCTCCTGGCCGTAGTGGCGGTCGGGCACGCCGACGGCCGCGGCCTCGAGCACGGCGGGATGCCGCAGCAGGGCCTCGTCGATCTCGCGCGGCGCGATGTTCTCGCCGCCCTTGATGATCAGTTCCTTGATGCGGCCGGTCACGAAGAAGAAGCCGTCGGTATCGCGGTGGCCGAGGTCTCCGGTGCGCAGCCAGCCGTCGGGCGTGAAGCTGGCACGCGTGGCCTCCTCGTTCTTGTAGTAGCCGCGCATCACGTTGGGCCCGCGGATCGCGAGCTCGCCGGTGCTGCCGTCGGGCACTTCGGCGAGTGCCGCGTCGATCACGCGCGCCTCGCAGCCCGAGGCGCGGCCGACCGAGCCCAGCTTGCGCCGCGCCGGATCCAGCGGGTTCGAGAACGAGGGCGCGGCGGTCTCGGTGAGGCCCATGGTCTCGACGATGCCGATGCCGAACAGGCGCTCGAAGGCGCGGTGGTGCTCGGGCGGCAGCGCGGCCGAGGCCGAACGGCAGAAGCGGATGGCGGCCGTGCGTTCGCGCGCGGGTGCCTCGCCCTCGAGCAGGTACGAGATCATGGTCGGCACCACGTTGATCCAGCTGCAGCCGGCCTGCGCGGCCTGCGCCCAGAAGCGGCCGGCCGAGAACTTCGGCGGCATCGCGAGGCTGCCGCCGTGCGCGAGCGGCGCCAGCATGGTCACGCAGAAGGCGTTGATGTGATAGAGCGGCAGCACCGCGAGCACGCGGTCGGCGCTTCCCAGTTCGTGCTCGGCGCTGATCGCCTGCGCGTTGGCCGCGAGGTTGCGCTGCGTGAGCATCACGCCCTTGGGCTGGCCCGTGGTGCCCGAGGTGTACATCAGCAGCGCGACCGCATCGGGCGAGGGCGCGGGAAGCGACGTCGCTTCGCCTTCCCCGGGCAGCGCGAGTCCGTCGGGATCGGCCACCAGCACCGACACCGGCCGGCCGCTGTCCACGAGCATCGCGCGCACGCGTTCTTCCCACTCGGGCGCCACGCAGACCACGCGGCAGTCGGAGTGCGCGAGCACGTAGCGCATCTGCTCGAGCTGCGACAGCAGGTTGACCGGGTTCACGATCATGCCCGCATGCATGGCGCCGAGCAGCAGCCGCAGCGTCTGCAGTCCGTTGGGCATCACGACCGAAACCGTGTCGCCGGGCCGCGCGCCGGCCGCCTGCAGCGCGCCGGCCACGCGGCGGCAACCGAGCGCGAGCGCGGCGCAGTCGATGCGCGCCTCGCTCTCGGTGGACAGCGCATACACCGCGCCCGGCTGGCGCGCGGCGGCCTGCTCGATCAGGCCATGGACGGTGTCGCTGTCGCCCGCCGCCATGCTCAGTGCGCTCCGTGCTGCGCGAAGAAGGCGCCGAAGATCTGTTCCTCGCTCGGCACCTGCTCGGCGATCGGCCGCGACACGCGCGTGATGTTGAGGTAGTGCCGGTAGTTCATGTTGTCGGAGAAGTTGTTGCGGCCCCAGGTGCCGCAGCCCATCGAGAGCGAGAACGGCAGGCCGTTGTCGAAGCTGCCGCCGGTGGCGATGCAGTGCGCCTGGTCGACGATCACGCGCGACACCGGCAGCGTCAGGCCCAGCTCGAGCGCGCGCTCTGGCACGGCCGAATGCAGCCCCACCGAATGGCCCGCGCCCTCGTAGCCGTAGATGCGCTCGACGATCGAGGCCGCATGCGCGAAGTCGCGCGCCGCATAGATCGCGAGCACCGGGCTGAGCTTCTCGCCCGAGAACGGATGGTCGTGGCCCACGCCGTCCTCGACCACCATCAGGATGCGCGGATCGGCCTCGGCGATCGCCTGCCAGGCCGCGCGGTTGGCGCCGTCGACCTCCGCGGCGCGCTCCGCGATGGCGCGCGCCGACTGGCCGATGACCGCGGCCGAGAGCTTGCCCTCGGGCCACATCAACTGCTGAAGGGTGGCCTTCTGCGCCTCGCCGAGCATCACGGCGCCGCGGTCCTTGAGGGCCGCGAGCAGGCGCGCGCGCACCGCGTCGACGACCACCAGGCTGTTCTCCGACGAGCAGCTGGTCGCGTTGTCGAAGGTCTTCGAGCGCACGATGCGATCGGCCGCGGCCTCGGTATCGGCCGTCTCGTCGACGATGCCCGCGACATTGCCGGCGCCCACGCCGAAGGCCGGCGTGCCGCTCGCATAGGCGGCGCGCACATTGGCCTGCGAACCGGTGGCCACCACCAGGTCGCACAGCCGCATCAGTTCGGCCGTCGACTGCTTGTTGACGGGTGCGGGCAGCAGCTGAACCAGGTCGCGCGGCGCGCCGATGCGGTCGAACTGCTGGTGGATGAATTCGATCAGCCGCGCGGCGGTGCTCCAGCCCTTGGGCGAGGGCGCGACGATCACCGCGTTGCGGCCCTTGAGCGCATTGATGATCTTGTTGGCCGGCGTCGCGCCCGGGTTGGTCGAGGGCGTGATCGCGCACACCACGCCGACCGGCCGCGCGATCTCGACGATGCCGCGCGCCGGGTCCTCGGCGATCACGCCGACCGAGCGCGCGCCCTGCAGGTCGCGCAGCAGGCCGAAGGTCTTGCGGTGGTTCTTGCGCACCTTGTCCTCGACGTTGCCCACGCCCGTGTCGGCCACCGCCAGCTCGGCCAGTTCGCGGTTGCGCGCGGGTTCGATGAGGGCCCAGCCGGCGGCCGTCACCGCCGTGTCGACCTGGGCCTGCGACCAGGTCTCGTAGATGCGCTGCGCCGCGCGGGCGCGTGCCACCAGTTCGACGATGGGGCCCGAGGCTTCTGAGTAGGATGCGGAGGTGTTCATGGAAATCGCTCGGCGCCCGTGGCGCCGTTCATCAAGAAGAGAAGAAAAAACTAGTCGACGCGGATGTTCGCTTCCTTGGCGAGCTTGCTCCAGCGCACGAGTTCGGTCGAGACCACCTTGCCGAGCTGCTCGGGCGTGCCGCCCACGCCTTCGCTGCCCTGGGCCAGCAGCTTGTCGCGGATGTCGGGTTCCTTCACCACCGTGTTGATCACACGGTTGAGCCGGTCGATCGCGGGTTGCGGCGTCTTCGCGGGCACGAACACCGCGTACCAGGAGTCGACGTCGAAGTCGGGAATGCCGGCCTCCTGCATCGTCGGCACCTCGGGGAAGGCGGCGCTGCGCTTGGTGGTCGACACGGCCAGCGCCTTGAGCTTGCCGGCCTTCACGAACTGCGCCGCGGCGGGAATCGATACCCACAAGAGCGGCACCTGGCCGCCCATCACGTCGGTGACCGCCGGGCCGCCGCCGCGGTAGGGCACGTGCGTCATCTGCGTGCCGGTGCGCAGTTTCAGCAGCTCGCCCGCGAGGTGGCCGGGCGAGCCGTTGCCCACCGAGGCGAAGGAGATGCTGTCGGGCTTGGCCTTGGCCATCGCGACCAGCTCGGCCACGGTGCTGGCCGGGAACTGCGGGTTCGCCACCAGGATCTGCGGCAGCGAGGCCACCAGGCCCACGGGCGCGAAGTCCTTCGCGGTGTCGAACGAGAGCTTGTTGTAGATCGCGGGGTTGATGGTGTGCGAGGACAGCGTGAACAGCACCGTGTAGCCGTCGGCCGGCGACTTGGCGACCAGCTCGGTGCCGATCGAGCCGGCCGCGCCGCCGCGGTTGTCGATCACGACCGGCTGGCCCAGCAGCGTCTGGAAGCGCTCCTGCACGATGCGCGCGATCACGTCGGTGCCGCCGCCGGGCGGGTAGGGCACGATCAGCTTGATCGGCTTGCTGGGGTAGTCGCTCCCGTTCTGCGCGAACGCGGCCAGCGGCGATGCCAGCGCCGCGGCGGCCAGCAGCCCCGCGCGCAACCAGGGGGCGGACAAGGACAGTCTCATGCAGGTCTCCTTCTCGTTGGGGTGGCGGGGGCGGTGGCGGGGCGGTAGCCCAGCGTGGCGCTGGCGTCGCGCGCGCAGGCCATGATGCGTTCGGAGAGTTCGCGCGCCTGGGTGCGCGCGAAGCGGATGGAGGGCACGCTCATGCCGACGGCGGCCACGGCCGTGCCGCGCGCGTCGAACACCGGCACGCCGAGGCCGCAGACGCCCAGGCGCCATTCCTCGCGGTTCTCGGCATAGCCGCGCGCGCGGCTGCGCTCGAGCTCGGCCTGCAGCGCATCGAAGTCGACGATGCTGTGCGGCGTGTGGGGTTGCAACGTGCCGAACAGCGCCCGCAGCGCGGTGGCGTCGAGCCGCGCGGCCGCGAGCATTGCCTTGCCCGAGGCCACGCAGCAGGCCGGCGCGCGGCCGCCGATGCGCGAATAGGCGGCCACGGGCAGCGGACTGTCGAACTTGTCGAGGTAGACGATCTCGGCGCCGTCGAGCACCGCGAGATGGATGGTCTCGCCGCTGGCCTGCGCCAGTGCCGCGAGATGCGGGCGCAGCAGCGCGCCGATGTCGGCCGCCTCGGAGACCATGGCGCCGAGCTCGAACAGGCGCAGGCTCGGCCGGTAGGCGCTGGTGTCGGCGTCCTGCACCGCCCAGCCGCATTCCACCAGCGTCTGCAGCGTGCGATGGGCATTGCTGCGCGCCATGCCGAAGGCAAGGGCGACGTCGGTCACGCGGCAGGCGCGTGCCTGGCGTGCCATCCATTCCATGACGGCGAGGCCTTTGGCGAGCGTGGAATCCATGCGTCTCCGTTGTCCCGACGCTTTCTATAGATTCCAAATATTGGAACAGCGTTCGGATAATTGAAACTCAATGTACAAACGCCGATGGCGCTTGTCAACGCGACACTTTCGGCTGACATGGCGCGCGGGCCATGCGGAACTCAGTGCCGGTGCCGCCCCGCCATCAGCGCGATCACCTCGCGGAAGATCGCATTGCCCGTCGAGGCCGCGAGGTCCAGCACGTGGCTGTGGCTGTAGTAGGGGCTCAGGTCCAGCCCCACGCCGATGCCCGCGATCGCGATGTCGCGCTGCTGCTCCTGGCGCGCCAGCACCTCGCGCAGGTGGTGGTCGAGGTAGTGCGGATCGTTGGCGAGATGGGTCGCGCTGTCCATCGGCGAGCCGTCGGAGATCACGAGCAGCAGCTTGCGCTCCTCGCTGCGCGCGCGCAGCCGCGTACAGGCCCAGTCCACGGCCTCGCCGTCGATGCCCTCGCGGAACAGCTCGGGCCGCAGCAGCGCGGCCATCGGCGCGCGCGCGCGGCGCCACGGCGTGCCCGCGGCCTTGAACACCAGGTGGCAGCGCTCGTTGAGCCGGCCCGGGTGCGCGGGCCGGCCCGCGCGCAGCCAGTCGCGCTGCGCGCGGCCGCCGTTCCAGGCGCCGGTGGTGAAGCCCAGCACCTCGCTGGCCACGCCGGCCTGCTCGAGGGCGCGCGCGAGCACGTCGACCAGCATCGCGACCGATTCGGCATGCTCCTTCATCGAGCCCGAGCAATCGATGAGGAAGCTGACCACGCAATCGGCCAGCGGCTCCTCGCGCTCGATGCGGAACAGCCGCCGCTCGGCCGGCGAGGCCACGAGCTGCGCGAGCCGGCGGCCGTCGATGCGGCCTTCCTCCTGGCCGCCGTCCCAGCCGTCGCGCTCGGGCACGGCCAGCAGCGCGCGCAGTTCGCGCGCGAGCCGCGCCAGGTTCACGCCCTGCGCCGCGATGCGGCGGTCGAGCCGTTCGCGCAGCTCGGCCAGCAGCTCGCGGCGCACCAGCGTGGCGGCCTCGTGCTCGCGGTCGTGCTCGGTGGTGAATACGCGGTAGGCGGCACCGGCCTCCTCGAGCAGCCGGCTGCGCCCCGACTGCGCGCTGACGTGCTGCTCGACGATCTCGCGGTCCATCTCGGCGACCAGGCTGAACACGCTGCGCTTGTCGTCGGTGTCGTTCTGGCGCGTGTCGGGCGCTTCGTCATCGCCGCCGGCCTCGTGCAGCATCGCGGCGACCGTGCGCGCGATCGCCAGCGCATGCACGGCATACGCGGCCTGGTCGAAGCGATCGCGCCGCAGCCCGCCGAGCGCATGGCCGATGCGCGGCGCGAGCGCGAAGCGCGTGGCCTCGAGCATGTCCTCGGTTTCCTCGACCACCTGCTCGCCGCTCACGCGGGCACGGCAGATCTGCGCCACCGCGTACAGCAGCAGGCCGCGCGCGGTCTCGGTCAGGCCCGAATGGTGGAAGGCCAGCGACCACTGCGCGTGGCGATGGCGCAGGTTGCGCCGCATGCCGGCCATGGCCTCGGGCACCAGCGCCTCGGCGCGGAACTGCTCGAGCATCTCGAACAGCATGCGCTCCACCGGCTCCTCGGGCTGCAGCGTGCAGTGCAGCGCGGCATCGGAGCCGGCGATGCGCAGGGCGAGGCCGTCGGCCACGCCGCGGAACGATTCGAAGTCGTCGGTCTCGGGCGAGGGATGCAGATGCGGCGCGAACCACGGCAGCGGCACGCGGCCGCGGTGCAGGCGCCGGCCGCGGAAGTGCAGGTCGCGCTCGCCGCTGAAGGCGCGCACCACGCCCGCGCAGAGCTCGGCGACGCGTTCCTCCTGCCGAACCTTGCGGATGTCCTGCTGCGTCATGGCGCGCCGCGCTCAGCCGTCCGCGAGCCGGTGCGATTCCGCGAGCTCGTGGTCGAAGCAGCGCTGGAAGTACTCGGCCACCAGCGGCCGCTCGGCCTCGTCGCACTTGTTGACGAAGGAGAGGCGGAAGGCCAGCGCCACGTCCTTGAAGATCTCGAGGTTCTCGGCCCAGGTGATCACGGTGCGCGGCGACATCAGGGTCGACAGGTCGCCGGCCGCGAAGCCCTTGCGCGTGAGGTCGGCCACCGCCACCATCGCCGCGACCGTGGCGCGGCCCGCCGCGTCGGCCAGCGAGGGCACGCGCGCCTGCACGATCGCGATCTCCTCGGCCGTGGGCAGGTAGTCGAGCGAGGCGACGATGTTCCAGCGGTCGATCTGCGCATGGTTGAGCCGCTGCGCGCCGTGATACAGGCCGTTGAGGTTGCCCAGGCCGACCGTGTTGGCGGTGGCGAACAGCCGGAAGAAGGGATGCGGACGCAGCACCTTGTTCTGGTCGAGCAGCGTGAACTGGCCGTCGCGCTCGAGGATGCGCTGGATCACGAACATCACGTCGGGCCGGCCCGCGTCGTACTCGTCGAAGATCAGCGCCACCGGCCGCTGCAGCGCCCAGGGCACCATGCCCTCCTGGAACTCGGTGACCTGCTTGCCGTCGCGCAGCACCACCGCGTCCTTGCCGACCAGGTCGAGCCGGCTGATGTGGCCGTCGAGGTTGAGCCGCACGCAGGGCCAGTTCAGCCGCGCCGCCACCTGCTCGATGTGGGTCGACTTGCCGGTGCCGTGCAGCCCCTGCACCATCACGCGCCGGTCGCGCATGAAGCCCGCGAGGATCGCGAGCGTCACGTCGGGGTTGAAGCGGTAGACCGCGTCGATCTCGGGCACGTGCGCATCGCGCTCGGCGAAGGCGGGCACCTGCAGGTCGGCGTCGATGCCGAAGGTCTCGCGCACGCCGACGAGGCGCGTGGGGTGGAGGGCGGCGATGTCGTTCATGAGGCGGATGGGTGTGGAGGTGTCAGGCCTGGGCGCGGCGCGCGGGCGTCGCATCGGCGTCGATGCGGCTCAGCGCGAGCGCCGCCCGCTGCAGCGCGGGCAGCAGCGTCTTCGCCTTCGCGATGTCGAGCCGCATCACGGGCGCCTGCACCGCGATGCAGAGGTTCGACGGACTGTCGCCCGTGGTCGGCACCAGCGCGGCGATGCACAGCAGGCCGGGCAGGAACTCCTCGTTGTCGATCGCGAAGCCGTTCTTTCGCACGCGCTGGATCTCGGCCTCGAGCGCCGCGGCATCGGTCAGCGTGCTCGCCGTGTAGGCCTCGAGCGAGGCATTCGCCAGCAGCCGGCGGCGCTGCGCCTGGCCCATCTGCGCGAGGAACATCTTGCCGCTGGCCGAGCAGTGCACCGGCACGCGCGAGCCCGGGTGCAGGTAGAAGCGCAGCGGCGCCGCGGTCTCCACGCGGTCGAGGTAGACCACCTCGCTGCCCGACAGCGCCGTGAGGTTGCAGCTCTCGCCGATCTCCTCGACCAGCTGGCGCAGCACCGTGTGGCGCGCGCCGTGCAGGCTGTCGTTGAACAGCAGGTTCTCGGCCAGCCGGCGCAGCCGCGTGCCCATGCCGTAGTGGCGCCCGTCGCCCTCGCGCTGCAGCAGGCCCGCACCCTCCATCTGCTGCAGCATGCGGTGCAGCGTGGGCTTGGGCAGGCCGGTCTCCTCCACCAGGCCCTGCAGCGAGTAGCGCTGGTCCTTGGCGGCGATCACCTCGAGCAGCGCGAACAGCCGCATCGCCGGGGTGTCGGCGCCCGGGGCCTCGGCGGAAGGCGGGAGCGACTTGACGATCTTCATGGCGGCGGATCATAGTCCTTTTGCAAAAAATAGAACATTCCGTACCGTTTTTTGGAATTTGTTTGACGCCGCACGGCACCCGTCCTATAGTCCGCCCGATTCGCCAACCCCGAAATACGGAACTTCCCGTTCCGGCTTTTTGCAGTCCGCCGTCCAGCCCTTCATCCGCAGGAGACACCGACCCATGAGCAAGCAACCCACCCGCGAAGCCGTCACCGGCGTGCAGAAGATGACGCCCTCCGAGGCCTTCGTCGAGACCATGGTCGCCAATGGCGTGACCGACATCTTCGGCATCATGGGCTCGGCCTTCATGGACGCGATGGACATCTTCGCGCCCGCCGGCATCCGCCTCGTGCCCGTGGTGCACGAGCAGGGCGCGGCTCACATGGCCGACGGCTATGCGCGCGTGTCGGGCCGCCACGGCGTGGTGATCGGCCAGAACGGCCCCGGCATCAGCAACTGCGTGACCGCGATCGCGGCCGCCTACTGGGCGCACAGCCCGGTGGTGATGATCACGCCCGAGACCGGCACCATGGGCATGGGCCTGGGTGGCTTCCAGGAGGCCAACCAGCTGCCGATGTTCCAGGAGTTCACCAAGTACCAGGGCCATGTGAACAACCCCAAGCGCATGGCCGAGTACACCGCGCGCTGCTTCGACCGCGCCATCTCCGAGATGGGCCCGACCCAGCTCAACATCCCGCGCGACTACTTCTACGGCGAGATCACGACCGAGATCCCGAAGCCGATGCGCGTGGAGCGCGGCGCTGGCGGCGAGAACAGCCTCAACGCCGCGGTCGAGCTGCTGGCCACCGCGAAATTCCCCGTCATCCTCTCGGGCGGCGGCGTGGTCATGGGCGATGCCGTGGAAGAGTGCAAGGCGCTCGCCGAGCGCCTGGGCGCGCCGGTGGCCAACGGCTACCTGCGCAACGACTCCTTCCCCGCGAGCCATCCGCTGTGGGCCGGCCCGCTGGGCTACCAGGGCAGCAAGGCCGCGATGAAGCTGATCGCGCAGGCCGACGTGGTGCTCGCGCTCGGTTCGCGCATGGGCCCCTTCGGCACCCTGCCGCAGCACGGCATGGACTACTGGCCCAAGGACGCGAAGATCATCCAGGTCGAGGCCGACCACACCAACCTGGGCCTGGTGAAGAAGATCACCGTCGGCATCCACGGCGATGCCAAGGCCACGGCCAAGGCCCTGCTCGAGCGCCTCGCGGCCAAGACCCTGGCCTGCGACGCCACCAAGGCCGAGCGCGCCGCGAAGATCAAGGCTGAGAAGGAGGCCTGGGAGAAGGAACTCGACGCCTGGACCCACGAGCGCGACCAGTTCAGCCTCGACGTCATCGAGGAAGCCAAGGGCGAGAAGACGCCCACCGGCGGCACTTACCTGCATCCGCGCCAGGTGCTGCGCGAACTCGAGAAGGCGATGCCGCCGCGCGTGATGGTCTCGACCGACATCGGCAACATCAATGCCGTGTCGAACAGCTACCTGCGCTTCGAGGAGCCGCGCTCCTTCTTCGCGCCGATGAGCTTCGGCAACTGCGGCTACTCGCTGCCCACCATGATCGGCGCCAAGTGCGCCGCGCCCGACCGCCCGGCCGTGGCCTATGCGGGCGACGGTGCCTGGGGCATGAGCATGGTCGAGATCATGACCGCCGTGCGGCACGACATTCCCGTGACCGCGGTCGTGTTCCACAACCGCCAGTGGGGCGCCGAGAAGAAGAACCAGGTCGACTTCTACAACCGCCGCTTCGTTGCTGGCGAACTCGAGAGCGAGAGCTTCGCGGGCATCGCCAGGGCCATGGGCGCCGAGGGCATCGTGGTCGACCGGCTCGAGGACGTGGGCCCGGCGCTCAAGAAGGCCATCGACCTGCAGATGAACCAGCGCAAGACCTGCGTGATCGAGATCATGTGCACGCGCGAACTCGGCGATCCGTTCCGCCGCGATGCGCTCGCGAAGCCAGTGCGCTTCCTCGACAAGTACAAGGATTACGTCTGATCGGACGGCGCCGCGCATGACCGACCAGCTGCTCACGCTCAACGCGGGCTCGTCGTCGATCAAGGTCGCGCTGTTCGACGCGGCCGGTGCCGACGGCGGCCTGCCCGCCGCGCACTGGTCGGGCCAGGCCGATGGCCTGGGCGCGGGCCTCGATGCACGGCTGCGCATCCGCGATGCGCAGGGCCGCACCCTGCACGACGCGAAGCTCGAGGGCGATGCGCGCTCGCACCGCGGCGCGCTGGCCGCGCTGCTCGACTGGCATGCGCAACAGGGTGGCGCCGGCCGCATCGCGGGCGTGGGCCACCGCATCGTGCATGGCGGCATGGACTTCGTGGCGCCGGTGCGCATCGACGACGCCGTGCTCGAGGACCTGGCCGCGCTCGAACCGCTCGCACCGCTGCACCAGCCGCACAACCTCGCGGGCGTGCGTGCCGCGATGCACGCCTTCGCCGGCGTGCCGCAGGTGGCCTGCTTCGACACCGCCTTCCACGCGGTGCAGCCCGAACTCAATCGCCGCTTCGCGCTGCCGCGCGAACTGCACGACGCGGGCGTGCGGCGCTACGGCTTCCATGGGCTCTCGTACGAATCGATCGCGCACCAGCTCGCGCGGCAGGCGCCCGAGGTCGCGAACGGCCGCGTGATCGTCGCGCACCTGGGCAACGGCGCCTCGATGTGCGCCATCGCGCAGGGGCGCTCGGTCGCCACCACCATGAGCTTCTCGCCGCTCGACGGCCTCACGATGGGCACGCGCTGCGGCCGGCTCGATGCCGCCGTGGTGCTCTACCTGATGCGTTCGCGTGGCATGTCGGCCGATGCGGTCGAGAAGCTGCTGTTCCGCGAATCGGGCCTGCTCGGGCTCTCGGGCGTGTCGAGCGACATGCGCGCGCTGGAAGCATCGGACGAACCCGCGGCCGCCGAGGCCATGGATCATTTCGTCGAGCAGGTGGTGCAGCACATGGGCGGCCTCGCGGCTGCGCTTCGCGGCGTCGATGCGATCGTGTTCACGGGCGGCATCGGCGAGAACGGCGCCGGGTTGCGCGCGCGGGTGCTCGAGGACTGCGCGTGGATGGGCGTGGAGCTCGAAGCTGCCGCCAACGGCGGTGGGCAGGCGCGGATCTCGACCGATAGCAGTCGCATCAGTGCGTGGGTACTGCGCACCGACGAGGAAGCCGTGATCGCGTGCCACACGGCACGCGTGCTCGCCTAACCCGGCAGCGGCGCCACCGACCCGCGCGGCACGCTCGCGCCGCAATGGCGCAGGAAGTCCGCGGTCGCGCGGCCCAGCAGCTTGTCGCGGTGCATCACGGTCGCGAGCCGCCGCGTGCCCGCGGGCAGCTTCGTGCGCAGCTCGACCAGGTGCCCGTCCTCCAGCGCCTGCGCCACCGTGTAGCGCGAGAGGCAGGCCAGCCCCGTGCCCGAGGCCACCACGCGCTTGATGGCCTCGGTGCTGCCGAGTTCGAAACCCACCTGCACCTGCTCGAGGTTCTGAATCAGCCAGGCATCGGTGACCTGGCGCGTGCCCGAGCCATGCTCGCGCAGCACCCAGGTGGCCTGCGACAGCTGCCGGTGCGTGGCAACCCGGTCGGCCAGCGCATGGCCGGGCGCGGCCACGATCACGAGTTCGTCGGTGCGCCAGGCGCGCACCACCAGGTCGGGATGGGTCTGCGGCCCCTCGATGAAGCCGACGTCGACGTCGAAGCCCGCCACCGCGTCGATCACGTCGCGCGTGTTGGCGATGTGCAGGTGCACCTGGCTCTGCGGATGCAGCGCGGTCCAGGCCGAAACGCGCTCGGGCAGCAGGTACTCGCCGATGGTGAAGCTGGCCGCCACGCGCAGCGGCGCCGCATGCTCGCCGCTGAACAGGGCCTGCACCTCCGCCGCCTGGTCGAGCAGCGCCTGGGCCTTGGGCAGCAGCGCGCGGCCGTTCTCGTTGAGCACCAGCCGGCGGCCGATGCGGTCGAACAGCAGGGCGCCGACCGAGCCTTCGAGGTCGGCCAGCGCGCTGCTGGCGGCCGACTGCGAACGCGCGATGCGGTCGGCCGCGGCGCGCGTGCTGCCGCCGCGCGCGGTGGCCACGAAGACCTCGAGCTGGCGCAGGTTGAGGCGCAGGCGGGTCGAATTCTGCTGATCTGATTTTCCGGTCATCGTGAGCAATATTCTGCGCTTTTCCGTTCGATCGACGCTGCCTACCATCGGCCGGCCACGCTTGAAAACAAAGGACCGCCAGTGTTCAGTTTCCTGTCCCGCGAGCCCGTGCACGATCCGCTGGCGGCGCCCACGCCGACCGACCAGACCGAGGTCAAGACCACCACCTGCTACATGTGCGCCTGCCGCTGCGGCATTCGCGTGCACTTGCGAGAGGGCGAGAACGGACCCGAGGTGCGCTACATCGACGGCAACCCCGACCACCCGCTCAACAAGGGCGTGATCTGTGCCAAGGGTTCCTCGGGGATCATGAAGCAGGTGTCGCCCGCGCGGATCACGCAGCCGCTGCTGCGCAAGCCCGGCAGCGAACGCGGCGCCGGCGAGTTCGAGCCGATCGGCTGGGACCGTGCCTTCGAGATCCTGACCGAGCGGCTCGCGAAGATCCGCGCCACCGATCCGAAGAAGTTCGCGCTGTTCACCGGCCGCGACCAGATGCAGGCGCTCACCGGCCTGTTCGCGCGCCAGTTCGGCACGCCCAACTACGCGGCGCACGGCGGCTTCTGCTCGGTCAACATGGCCGCGGGCATGATCTACACGATCGGCGGCAGCTTCTGGGAGTTCGGCGGCCCCGACCTCGAGCGCGCCAAGCTGTTCGTGATGATCGGCACCGCCGAGGACCATCACAGCAACCCGATGAAGATCGCCATCAGCAAGTTCAAGCGCGATGGCGGCCGCTTCATCTCGATCAATCCGGTGCGCACCGGCTACTCGGCCATCGCCGACGAATGGATCCCGATCAAGCCCGGCACCGACGGCGCGCTGCTGATGGCGCTGCTGCACGAGCTGATCGCGAGCGAGCTGATCGACCACGCCTTCCTCCAGCGCTTCACCAACGCGCCGCAGCTGGTAGTGCTCGACGACTGCGAGCGCGAGGGCCTGTTCGCCTTCGACCCCGAGCGCGGCCCGCCGGGCGACGGCCGCAACCCGCACAACAAGCTGGTGTGGGACCGGGCCAGCGGCACGGTGAAGCCCGCCTATCCCGAGGGCATCGCCGACGGCTGCGATCCCGCGCTCGAGGGCCACTACACGCTGGCCGACGGCACGCGCGTGGCGCCCTCGTTCCAGCTGCTGCGCGAGCGCGTGGCGAGCTGCACGCCCGAATGGGCGCAGGCCATCACCGGCATCGATGCCGCGCGCATCCGCAAGCTGGCGCGCGAGATGGGCGAGACCGCGCTGCGCCAGGCCTTCGAGCTGCCGATCGCCTGGACCGATGCCTGGGGCAAGCGGCACGCCACCACGCAGGCGCGGCCCGTGGCCTTCCATGCGATGCGCGGGCTGGCCGCGCATTCGAACGGCTTCCAGACCGTGCGCGCGCTCGCGATCCTGATGAGCGTGCTCGGCACCATCGACGCGCCCGGCGGCTTTCGCCACAAGGCACCGTACCCGCGCCACATCGTGCCCAACTACCGGGCCTTCAACGACCCCGGGATGATCCAGCCCAACACGCCGCTCAATGCGGCGCCGCTGGGCTTTCCGGCCAGCCCCGACGAGCTCGCGATCAACCCCGACGGCTCGCCGATACGCATCGACCATGCCTTCTCGTGGGAGCATCCGCTGTCGGCCCACGGGCTGATGCACAACGTCATCACCAATGCGGTGAAGGGCGATCCCTACCGCATCGACACCTTGCTGATCTTCATGGCCAACATGGCCTGGAACTCGAGCATGAACACGATGGCCGTGCGCGAGATGCTCAACCGCAAGGACGACCAGGGCGAGTACATGATCCCGTTCCTGGTGGTGTGCGATGCCTTCCAGAGCGAGACCGTGGCCTTCGCCGACCTGGTGCTGCCCGACACCACCTACCTCGAGCGCCACGATGTGATGAGCATGCTCGACCGGCCAATCTCGGAGTTCGACGGGCCGGTCGATTCGGTGCGCATCCCGGTGGTGCCGCCCACGGGGCAGTGCAAGCCGTTCCAGGAGGTGCTGATCGAGCTGGCCTCGCGGCTGAAGTTTCCGGCCTTCACCACGGCCGAGGGTGGCCGCAAGTACGTCGACTACCCCGACTTCGTCGTCAACTTCCAGCCGCAGCCGGGCATCGGCTTTTTGATGGGCTGGCGCGGCAAGGACGGCACCGAGCATCTGCGCGGCGAGCCCAATCCCAAGCAGTGGGAGGCCTACGCGCAGAACAACTGCGTGTTCCAGTACCACATGCCCGAGACCATGCACTACATGCGCAACTGGAACCGCGAGTACCTCGACTTCGCGAAGGACAAGGGCTGGCGCCAGCGCAACGACCCGGTGCAGCTCGCGCTGTACTCCGACACCCTGCAGAGCTTCCGCCTCGCCGCGCAGGGCAAGAGCGCGGGCCGCCAGCCGCCCGAGGGCCTGCGCGAACGCATCGCGACCTACTTCGATCCGCTGCCCTTCTGGTATGCGCCGCTCGAGGAGGCCGCGACCGACACCGCGGCCTATCCGCTCAACGCGCTCACGCAGCGGCCGATGGCGATGTACCACTCGTGGGATTCGCAGAACGCGTGGCTGCGGCAGATCCACAGCCACAACTACCTGCATGTGAATCCCGTGACGGCCGAAGCCGCGGGCATTGCCGATGGCGGCTGGTGCTGGGTCGAGAGCCAGTGGGGCAAGGTGCGCTGCATGCTGCGCTACAGCGAGGCGGTCGAGCCCGGCACCGTGTGGACCTGGAATGCGATCGGCAAGGCCGACGGCGCGTGGCAGCTCGCACCGGGCGCCGACGAGGCGCGCAAGGGCTTTCTGCTCAACCACCTGATCAGCGAGGAGCTGCCGTGCGCGGGCACGGCCAGCGGGCGCATCAGCAATTCGGATCCGATCACGGGGCAGGCCGGCTGGTACGACGTGCGCGTGCGCATCCGGCCGGCCGAGCCGGGCGAGCCCGAGGAAAGCTATCCGCAGTTCGCGAGCATGCCGAGCGCGCCCGGGGTGCTGGGCAAGGCGGCGCAGGTGTTGACGTACTTTGCGGGGAGGGGGCGCAAATGATGCAGTGGTTGAAGGACCTCGTGGCGGGGGGCGCGCAGCCCCAGGCCGTGGCCGGCGCCGCCGGTGCATTCGTGCCGGCCTCCGCGGGCGGGGCGGCGGCGAGCCAGCGCGCCGAGCCCGGCGAGACCCTCGCCAAACAGCTCGCCCTCGTGATCGACCTCAACGTCTGCGTCGGCTGCCATGCCTGCGTGACCTCGTGCAAGCAGTGGAACACCTCGGGCAGCGCGGGCCCGCTCGCGGACTTCGAGCCCTATGGCGCGAACCCCACGGGCACCTTCTTCAACCGCGTGCAGACCTACGAGGCCGGTTCGTTCCCGAACACCGACACCGTGCACTTCCCCAAGAGCTGCCTGCACTGCGAGGACCCGCCCTGCGTGCCGGTCTGTCCGACCGGCGCGAGCTACAAGCGCAAGGAAGACGGCATCGTGCTGGTCGACTACGACAAGTGCATCGGCTGCAAGTACTGCGCCTGGGCCTGTCCCTACGGCGCGCGCGAGCTCGACGAGGAACGCCAGGTCATGACCAAGTGCACGCTGTGCGTCGACCGCATCTACGACGAGCAGCTGCCCAAGGAAGACCGCAAGCCCGCCTGCGTGAAGGCCTGCCCCACCGGCGCACGCCTGTTCGGCGACGTGAAGGACCCCGACTCCGAGGTCTCGCGCGCGATCCGCGAGCGCGGCGGCTATCCGCTGATGCCCGAGTGGGAGACCAACCCCGCCAACCGCTACCTGCCACGCCGCAACATGGCGGCGCCCGCGCAGGGCACGCCGGAGTAGCGCGCATGCATCCCGCCTTCTCGATCCTCTTCTTCACCACGCTGGCCGGTGCGGCGCAGGGCCTGGTGGCCGCGCTCGCGCTGGCCGTGCTGTTCGGCCTCGGGCTGTCGCCGGGCTTCCTCGGCAGCGCGCTGGCGCTGGCCGAGGTGCTGCTGGTCGCGGGCCTCGCGGCCTCGTTCATGCACCTGGGCCGCAAGACGCGCGCCTGGCGCGCGGTGCTGATGTGGCGCACCTCGTGGATGTCGCGCGAGGTGATCGTGCTGCCGGCCTTCATCGCGCTGGTCGCGCTGTGGTGGCTCGCGCTGCGGCTCGATGTCGCGGCGCCGTGGTCGGTGCTGCTGCCGGTGCTGGTGCTAGGGGGCGCCATCGCGCTCTGGTACTGCACCGCGATGATCTACGCCTGCCTTCGCTTCATCCAGGAGTGGGCGCATCCGCTGACCATCGCCAACTTCATGTTGATCGGGCTGTCGTCGGGCCTGGTGCTGGCCTGCGCGCTCGCTGCCTGGGCCGGCGAGGCGCGCTTCGTGCAGGCCTTCGGGCCGTGGGCGCTGGCCTTCACGCTCGTGGCCTGGGCCGTGCGCGCGGTCACGCTGCGCCGCAATGCGCGGCTGCGCCCGCGCTCCACCTTGCAGTCGGCCACCGGCATCCGCACGCACAAGCTGGTGCAGAAGTCGATGGGCATGTCGGCGGGCTCGTTCAACACGCGCGAGTTCTTCCATGGCGCCTCGCAGCTCGCGCTGCGCCAGGTCAAGCTGGGCTTCCTGCTGCTGGCCTTCGCGCTGCCCGCGCTGCTGCTGGCCTGGGGCCTCGCGAGCGCGGCCGCGCTGCCCTGGCTGCTCGCGGTGCTGGTGCAGGCGCCGGGGCTGCTGGCCGAGCGCTGGTTCTTCTTCGCGCAGGCGCAGCATCCGCAGAACCTGTACTACCAGGTGGTGTCGTAGGACCGATGCCCGTCGTCGAGGCCGCTAGGGGTTAGCACGCTGGCCGGATGCCGGGTGGTGATGCAAAAACACGCGTTGCCTTCCGAACGACAGGTTGCCCCCTCCGATGACCGACCACCTGTATTTCTTCAGTGCGAATTCCTACGTCTACGCCTCGCGCAAGGACGACTTCCCCGCCACCTCCAGGCCCCATGCGGTGCTGCTGTTCTCCGTCGACGGCACGCCGCTCACCTTGCGCACGCCGCGGCGCCAGTTCGTGGGCGGCGCGATCGCGGTGGCGCCGCAGACGGTGCGCACGCTGAGCATGTCGAACGCGGGCCTGGTGAGCATCAACCTGCCGCCGTCGTCGCCCTTCTTCAGCGCCTTCAGCAGCATCGTGCCGCCGGGCGCGCACGTGCTCGAGCGCAAGGCCTTCAAGCCCTTCGACGGCTTTCTCGCCGGCATGCACGAGGGCGCGCGCAAGCCCGCGCAGGCCGAGGAGATCTTTCGCGACCTGGTCACGATGGCGGTGGAGCAGCTGCCGCGCGCGCAGCGCATCGACACGCGCGTGCTGCAGGTGCTGCGCTACCTCGACGAGGAACCCGAGGCCTCGCTGGTCGAACTCGCGCGCGCCTTCGAGCTCTCGCCGCACCGCATGTCGCACCTGATCTCCGATTCGCTCGGGCTGTCGTTCCGTGCCTACCAGGCCTGGCGCAAGCAGGTGCGCGTGTGCAAGCTGCTGTACTCGGGCCGCTCGCTCACCGACATCGCGCACGAGGCGGGCCTGAGCGACTCGGCGCATCTCTCGCACTTCTACCGGCACTGGTACGGGCAGAGCCCGTCGTACTCGCGCGACCGCGAGTCGGTGAAGTTCTTCTCCTGAACGCGCCCACCCAAAAAGCCGCCGCGAGGCGAAACCCGCGGCGGCTTTCTTCTTCATGGCGGCGCGTTCAGCGCGGCATCTGCTTCGTCGTCACGGTCGAGAAGCCGGTCTTCACGATCGAGGGAATGCCGATGTCGAGGTACTGGTCGGCATCGTCGTACTTCGGCCAGGTCACGCCGACCTTGGCGACGTTGGGATCGCCTGTGGTGGCGAAGCGGGTCCACATGCTCATCACCTCGTCGCTGAGCTTGTAGTCGCGATCGCTCACGCCCGGATCGGGCGGGATGTCGGGGCTCGCGGGCAGCAGCGAGGTGCCGTAGATGCGCCCGACCGTGGCGAGCGAGCCGTACTGGTAGGACACCTCGAGCCCGTGGTAGGCCGCCACGCCCGCATTGGCCCAGTTCACCGGCACGTGCGTGAAGATGTAGGTGTAGATCGGCGACTTCTGCACCTTCACCATCTGCTTGAGGAAGTTGCCGCGCAGCGGGTTGGCCGCCGTGATCTCGGCGCCGCCGTTGCCCACCATGAAGGGCACGTCGCTGTGCTTGTTGTCGAGGATCAGGTTGCCGATGGTGTCGGGCAGCGACCAGTCGTCAACCGTGAAGGCCGTGGTGTAGCCGCTGCCGCTCGCGAACGAGGCCGCGATGATGTCCTGCCACGGCTTCTTGCGCAGCGCCTCGATGTCGGCCGCGCCCACCTTGGCCATCAGCTTCACGCCGTACTGCTCGGTCTGCGCGAGCGGCGTACCGGCGGTGGTCCAGCCGGCTTCGGCGATGGCGCGGTGGAACAGCCCCTTGGCCAGCGGCGAGGCCACGAGCCAGTTGGTCTTCATGCCGCCGCCCGAGTGGCCCCAGATGGTGACGTTGCCCGGATCGCCGCCGAAGCCCTCGATGTTCGCCTGCACCCACTCGAGCGCCGCGACCAGGTCGAGCTGGCCGTAGTTGCCGGAGGACTTGTGGGCCGACTCGGCGGTGAGCGCCGGATGCGCCATGTAGCCGAGCGCGCCGATGCGGTGCTGCACCGTGACCGACACCACGCCGTGGTTGGGCAGGTTCGGCAGGTTGTCGCTCGCGCGGTTCACCGATCCGGTGGTGAGGCCGCCGCCGTGGAACAGCACCATCACCGGCAGCTTCTCGCCCTTCTTCTTCGCGGGCGTGGTGATGTTGAGGCGCAGCACGTCCTCGCCCATGCCCGACTCGGGCACGGCGTCGTAGACCGGCGACGCGGGGAAGGGCTGCGGCGCCATCTTGCTGTAGCTGGTGGCGGCATAGACACCGTCCCACGCGGCCGGCGGCTGCGGCGGTTTCCAGCGCAGGTTGCCGACCGGCGGCGCGCCGTAGGGGATGCCCTTGTACTGGTGCACCTGCGTGTCGCCTTCGCCGACCGTGCTGCCCGACACCTTGCCCGATGCGGTCTGGATCGGATCGGCGTAGGCGTTCGCATCCGCCGCGGGCGGCGGGTCGCCGCCATTGCCGCCCGATGCGGGGGGCAGCGGAATGAATCCGCTGCCGCCGCCACCACCGCCGCCGCATGCCACCAGCCCCGCGCTCAATGCGAGGGCCATGAGCCACTTCATCCCCGTACCTCTGTCCTGACGTTTCATGTCTCCACACCTGGTTGTTGAGTGAGCTGGCATCGTAGGAACGCAGGTGCGCGCACGCTTGTACCGAGATGCTGTGCTGACGCGGGCGCGACAACAGCAACTCGGTACAAGCGCGAGCGGTGGGAATGTGCTTGCGTGGCGCGCGCCGCGCGCGGACTTCAGGCCTCGTGGTTCAACGCCAGCCCGGGCGTGGGCCAGTCGTCGATCGCGATCAGCCGCCCGCTGCCCGACAGCGTGACGAAGGCGGTGCGCAGGCCGGGGCCGCCGAAGCAGATGTTGGTGGTGTAGCGGTCGGGCAGCGGCAGGTGCTCGACCTGGCCGCCGTCGGGCGCCACGATGCTGATGCCGCCGTGCAGCAGCGTCGCCACGCAGAGATTGCCGAGCGCATCGACCGCCATCGAATCGAAACGCTGGTAGTGCCCGCCCGGCGAGGCGCAGAGCATGCGCCCGCCATGCGGCGACGGCCAGCCGTCCTTGCGCACGCGGCCCGGCGCCACGATGTCGAAGGCCCAGACGCGCGCGCCCTCGGTCTCGGCGTAGTAGAGCGTCTGGCCGTCGGGCGACAGCGCGATGCCGTTGGGCGTCATCACGGGCCGCGCGATCGCATGCGCGGCGGCGCCGTCGGCATGGCCGTAGAACAGGCCGCCGCGGTCCATGTCGCGCTCGCGCACCTTGCCGAGGTCGGTGAAGTAGAAGCCGCCGTGCGCATCGAACACGATGTCGTTGGGCCCGCACAGCGCGCCGCCCTCGACCGTGTCGTAGAGCCGCTCCGCGCGGCCGGTTGAGAGGTTCACGCGCTCGATGCGCCCGCCCGAGTAGTCGTCGGCCTGGCCCACGGGCCGCACGCTGCCGTCGGCCTCGGCATGCCACTTGAAGCCGCCGTTGTTGCAGACGTAGACCGCGCCGTCGGGACCGATCGCGGCACCGTTCGGGCCGCCGCCGAGATCGGCCACCACCTGCACCAGGCCATCGGGCCGCACGCGCGTGAGCGTGCCGCGCGCGATCTCCACCAGCAGCACCGAACCGTCGCGCAGGGCGATCGGTCCTTCGGGAAACTGCAGGCCGCTGGCGATTTCTCGGATCTTCATCGGGTGTCTCCTGGCGCGTGGACGTTGGGCCTCAGCGGTCTGCGAGCGCCTTCTGCATGAACACGCTGAGCGGGTCGTCGGTGTAGCTGCCGAAGGGGCCGCGGCGCTCGTAGCCTAGCGAAGCATAGAGGGCGAGGGCTTCGGGTTGAAACGGCCCCGTCTCGAGCAGAAGCAGCTTGCAGCCCGCGTCGATGGAGGCGGACTCCAGCGCCTGAAGCAACTGGCGCGCGATGCCCCGGCCCCGGAAGCCGGGCGCGACATACATGCGCTTGATCTCGCCCTGCGCGGTGTCGAGCACCACCGCGCCGCAACCCATGGCCCGCCCCGTATCGTCGCGCGCGACGAAGAACAGCACGTTGGCTTGCTTCAACGACGCGAGGTCGAGCGCGTGCCGGCTTTCGGGTGGATAGAGCGTGTCTTGATAAGCGTCGAGCTCGGCGATCAGGGCGATCACCTCGGGCTGATCGGGCGACTCGGGCGCAATGGTCATGGACGAAGGCTACCCCACGGCCTTGATGAGCCGGTCGCGCCCTGCCTTCGCGAGCATCGACGCGACGGCGCACGAGGCGAGCCGTGCCGCTTCCGAATCGGCGCGGCTCGTGAGGATCACCGGCACCTTGGTGCCGAGCACGATGCCGGCCGCATAGGCGCCGCCGAGGAAGGTGAGGCTCTTCGCGAGCATGTTGCCGGCATCGAGGTCGGGCACGATCAGCACGTTGGCACGGCCCGCCACGGGCGAGACGATGCCCTTGATGCGCGCGGCCTCGGCGTCGATCGCGTTGTCCATCGCGAGCGGGCCGTCGAGCTGCGCGCCCGTGATCTGGCCGCGGTCGGCCATCTTGCAGAGCACGGCCGCGTCGAGCGTGGAGGGCACCTTGGCGTTGACCGTTTCGGTGGCCGAGAGGATGGCCACGCGCACGGCCGGCATCAGCAGCGCATGCGCGAGGTCGATCGCGTTCTGCACGATGTCGACCTTCTCCTCGAGCGTGGGTGCGATGTTGATCGCCGCGTCGGAGATGACCAGCGGCTGCGCATGGCCGGGCACGTCCATCACGAAGCAGTGGCTGATGCGGCGCGAGGTGCGCAGGCCGCCTTCGCGGCGCACCACCGCGCCCATCAGCTCGTCGGTGTGCAGGCTGCCCTTCATCAATGCATCGACCTCGCCGCGCAGGGCCATCGCCACGGCCGCGTCGGCCGCGGCATGGCTGTGCGGCGCATCGACGATGGGAATGCCCGAAAGGTCGATGCCGATCTCGTGCGCCGCCGCTTCGATCTTCGCGCGCGGGCCCACCAGCGTGGGCGCGATCAGGCCCAGCGCGGCCGAGGCGAGCGCCGCCTCGAGCGACACGGCATTGGCCGGATGCACCACCGCCACGCGCAGCGGCGGCAGGCCGCGCGCGGTGGCGATCAGGCGGTCGTAGTGCGGATGGGAGGCGGTGGGGGTCGACGAGGTCATGCGGGGCTCCTTCTCTCTCAGCGTGCCGGTGCCGCGGTGGAGCGGCGCACGATCAGTTCGGCGGGCAGCGTGACGCGCGTGGTGCCGGCGTCGACGCCCGCGATCTGCGCCAGCAGCGTGCTGACCGCGGCACGGCCCATGTCGGCCAGCGGCTGCCGCACGGTCGTGAGCGCGGGATGCACCTGGGCCGCGGCCGCGACGTCGTCGAAGCCCACCACCGAGACGTCCTCGGGGATCCGCAGCCCATGCTCCTGGAACACGCCCATCAGGCCGAAGGCGCTCAGGTCGTTGGCGGCGAACACGGCGCTGGGACGTCGAGGCAGCGCGAGCAGCTGGCGTGCCGCGGCGCGGCCGCCCTCGAAGTCGTACTCGCCGGGCACCACCAGCGCCGGGTCGCGTTCCAGCCCGTGCACCGCGATCGCGTCGTCGTAGGCGCGGCGCCGATCGAGCGCCGACTCGAGCTTCTCGGCGCCCGCGACGAAGGCGATGCGGCGATGCCCGAGTTCGGCCAGGTGCTTCATCGCGGCGCGTGCACCGCCGTAGCTGTCGGCCGCGACGCAGGGCAGTTCGCCCGGCTCGCCGGGACTGTCGATCATCACCACCGGGAAGCGCTCCGAGGCCATGTCGATCATCAGGTCGAGCCTGTAGGGCAGCAGGGCCACCACCCCCTCGGTGGACTGCCGCATCAGCTGCAGCACCTCGACCGAAGGCGGCCTGTTGGGCGGGCCCTGCGAATACACCAGGACCTCGATGCCGGCGGCGGCGGCCGTTTCGACCACGCTGCCGACGATGTCGGCAACGAACGGATGGTTCAGGCGCGTGGCGATCAGCCCGATGAGGCGGGGGCGCGTACCGGACTTGGAGGCCGTGCGGTGGCCCTCGTAGCCGAGCTCGGACGCGACCTTGAGCAAGGCGTCTCGGGTCTGCGAGGAAACGCCGGGCTGGTTGTTGACGGCCCGCGAAGCGGTCATGACCGACACGCCGGCTGCCGCCGCGATGTCGGCCAAGGTGATGGTGGTCCGCGCCATGTCCTGGAGGTTGAAGCGTTGTACTCGGGGCATCATAACGTTCGCGTAACGCCCTTCTGTAACGTTATTCACGGTTTCGCTATGGATTACATGGTATTTACCAGTATTGAGATAATTAACGTTAACAATATCGTTATGACGTCTGAACCTTCAGGAGTGGGCACGGCAATGAAGCCTCGGTCTTTCGCCGGCGGATGGGCCATTTCCGCCGGCTGCATCTTCGGCTATGTCGCGGCGCAGGGCGCCCCGACCATCACGGCATGGGACATCCAGACCCAGCCGGGCGTTTCGCGGGTGCTGCAGGACGCCGGCAAGCGCTTCGAGAACAGCCATGCCGGCTACACGGTGCAGCGCTCGCCGATCGCCAACGAGGCCTACAAGGTCAAGCTCAAGATCGCCTTCGGCGCCAACCAGCCGCCGTGCGTGTTCGCCAACTGGGGCGGCGGCCTGCTGCGCGAGTACGTGAAGGCCGGGCAGGTGCTCGACCTCTCGCCCTACCTGGCCCGCGACGAGGCCTTCCGCGCGCGCTTTCTTCCCGGGGCCTTCGACGCCACCACCGTCGACGGCAAGGTCTATGGCCTGCCCGGCGAGGAGACCTCGGCGGCGGTCATCTTCTACAACACCGAACTCTTTCGCCGGCACGGCCTGAAGCCGCCGCGCACCTGGCCCGAGCTGATGGCGCTGGTGGGCACGCTCAAGGGGCTGGGCATCGCGCCCTTCGCGCTGGCCAACAAGTCCAAGTGGCCCGGCTCGATGTACTTCATGTACCTGGTCGACCGCATCGGCGGCCCCGATGCCTTTCGCAAGGCGGCGGCGCGCACGGGCGGGGAGGGCTTCGCCGCGCCGGCCTTCGTCGAGGCCGGCCGCTACCTGCAGGAGCTGGTGCAGGCGGGCGCCTTCGCGCCGGGCTTCAACGGGCTCGACTACGACGCCGGCGCCTCGCGCCGCCTGCTCTATGCCGGCAAGGCCGCGATGACGCTGATGGGCAGCTGGGAGCTCGGCAACATCCAGAACGAGAACCCGGCGTTCCGCAAGAAGGTCGACTTCTTTCCCTTTCCCACCGTGCCGAACGGCAAGGGCGCGGGCGATACCGTCATCGGTTCGATGGGCACCAACTTCTACAGCATCTCCAGCGCCTGCAAGTCGCCCGAGGCCGCGTACGCGCTGATCAAGACCATGGTCGACGACGAAGCCGTGCGGGCCCGGCTGGCCAACAGCCGCATGGTGCCGGTCAAGGGACTGCAGCTCGCCGATCCGCTGCTGCAGCGGCTGATGAGCACGGTGGTGAGCGCGCCGTCGGTGCAGCTGTGGTACGACCAGGAACTGCCGCCGCAACTCGCCGAGCTGCACAAGGACACGGTGCAGGCGCTGTTCGGCCTCTCGATGACGCCCGAGCAGGCCGCGCGGAAAATGGAGGCGCTGGCGGCGCGGATGCCGCGCTGAGCACCGGCCCGTGCCCGGACCAGGAGCCTTCATCGTGAGTTCGCGCGTCTCCGTCTTCGCATCGACGCCACGGCGCCGCGCCGCGCTGGCGCGGCGGCTCGCGCCGGTGGTGTTCCTGGCGCCGGCCGTGCTGCTGCTGCTGGTCTTCCTGGTCTATCCGCTCGTCGACAGCTTCCGTCTCTCGCTGTTCGAATGGAACGGCCTGGGCGCCGGCCGCGTCTTCGTCGGCCTGCGCAACTGGATCGAACTGCTGCACGACACGCAGTTCCGGCGCGCGCTGTGCAACAACCTGCTGCTGGCGCTGCTCTCGGTGCTGATCCAGCTGCCCGTCGCGCTGGCGCTGGCCCTGCTGCTCGACCGCGCGGGCCGCGGCTCGCAATGGCTGAAGCTGCTCTACTTCCTGCCGCTGCTGTTCTCGAGCGTTGCGCTGGGCGTGGTCTTCAAGAACATCCTCGACCCCAACTTCGGCCCGCTCAACACGCTGCTGCAGGCCATCGGCCTGCCGGGGCTGGCGCAGGACTGGCTCGGCGACACGCGCCTGGCCCTGCTGTCCGTGGCGCTCGTGGTCTGCTGGCAGAACATCCCGTTCCACATGATCCTGTTCCTGGCCGGCCTGGCCTCCTTTCCGCGCGAGCTCGCCGAGGCCGCGCGCCTCGACGGCGCGCGTCCCTCCATAGTGTTCTGGAGCATCAAGCTGCCCTGGCTGCGGGGCACCATCCGCATCGCCGCGATGCTCGCCGTGATCGGCTCGCTGCGCTACTTCGACCTGGTCTACGTGATGACCGGCGGCGGTCCCGAAGGCGCCTCGGAGCTGATGGCGACCTACATGTACCGCACCGTGTTCTCGTCCTACCAGCTCGGCTACGGCAGCACCATCGCTTCGGCGATGTTCCTGGTCGTGACGCTGATCGCCGCCTTTGGCCTGCGCCTGACGCGGCGCTTCTCGACCCCGGTGTGAGATGACTGGCGCCGTGCGCTTCCGCTCTCGTCCGCTGACACGCGGCCTGGTCTGGCTGCTGGCCCTCGGCTGGCTCGCGGTCACGCTGCTGCCGATCGCCTTCATGCTGGTGACCAGCCTCAAGTCGCAGCAGGACATGTTCTCGGGCAGCCTGTGGGCCTGGCCCGAGCGCTTCGACTGGAGCCACTACCTGTCGGTGCTGCGAGGCGGCTATGCGGGGTATCTGCGAAACAGCCTGCTGGTGGTCAGTGCTTCGGTGCTGCTGATCGTCGCGACGTCGACGATGGCGGCCTACGCGCTCGCGCGCCTGCGGTTCCGCTTCAACCACGCGCTGATCGGGCTGATCGTCGCCGCGATGGTGGTGCCGCTGCACGTCACGCTGGTGCCCGTCTACCTGATGACGCGCAACCTCGGCCTCTACGACACGCTGTTCGCGCTGATCGGTCCTTACGTCGCCACCAGCCTGCCGGTCTCGATCGTCATCCTGACCGAGTTCATGCGCCAGATCCCGCGTGAACTCGAGGAGGCCGCCGAGATCGACGGCAGCGGTCCGTTCACCATCTTCCGGCAGATCTTCCTGCCCCTGTCCGGCCCTGGCATCGCCACGGTGGCGATCTACAACGGCATCCACCTGTGGACCGAATTCATCTTCGCCTACGTGCTCACCAGCTCGCCCGGCATGCGCACGCTGCCCCTGGCGCTGTGGGACTACCAGGGCGAGTTCTCGTCGAACATCCCCGCGATGCTTGCGGTGGCGACGCTCACCTCGCTGCCCTTGCTGGCCGCCTATGCGGTCGGGCAGGAGCGGATCGTCAAGGGAATGATGGCGGGCGTGCTCAAGGGCTGAGACGGGCCCGCGCTCCCAAGGCATCGAACGTGCGATGCAGACCTCGTGCATTGCTACGCCAAAATTTTTTCGATCGATGTGTTGACGGCGGAGTAAAGACTATTTACAGTCCGACTCCTTCGCGCAGCAGACTGCGCATCTTTCGATTTCACACACAGCACCACAGGACCCATCGTGACCACCGCAGCCCGCATTTGCATCGACAGCCTCCGACCCATGCCGGTCCGGCCGCTCGTGCGCGCTCTGCTGGCCGTCACGGTCGCTGCATGGCTGAACGAGAACCACAGATTGCATCCGGGTGGAGGACGCGCTTAGGCGACGACCTCCCAAGCGCTCTTTACCAAGAGGCCCGGATACCGAAAGGTTCCGGGCCTTTTCGTTTTGGGCCTGTGCAACGAACCCTTGACCCATGCAGCGATCGTGCTGCAGCGCATGAAGCCAGGCGGCCCATGCACGCTCCTTAAAAATTCGAAACGACGAGGCGGGGCCGCGATGGCGCGGCCCCTCACCTCGGCAAGCAAGAGAAAACACATTCAGCCTCGGTGACGCAATCGGTAGACGTGTCCGCCTTAGAAGCGGAATTCTGGGAGTTCGAGTCTCCCCCGAGGCACCAAATTTCTCTGGGTTTAGGGTCTGTCATCAATCAAACGCCCTCGCGCTGGCCCCGCCATGCGGTGGATACGCGAAGGACGGCTTGCCCATGGTCACCCATGGGCAAGCCGGCCGACAAAGTAGCCACCGCATGGCGGGGCCAGCCCGGAGGGAAGCCCTGTTGCGCGGTGCATTGCGGCGTTGCCCTTCGCTTACGTAGCGCGCTACGCAGCGCTCAGGGCGCCTTGCACTGCCCCGCGCAACAGGGCTTCGCGAGGGCGTTTGATTGATGACAGACCCTATGTCAATCAGGTAGACGGCCTGCCCTGGAAGCAGGAGGCTGCAGGTTCGAGTCCTGCCACCCAGACCATCTTCGTTCTTATCGTGCGTGTGTAGCTCAACTGGCAGAGCACTGGTCTCCAAAACCAGCGGTTGAGGGTTCGATTCCTTCCGCGCGCGCCACCTCGTTTTTTCTTTCTGCGTCTCGTTCGTCTAGCGGTGAGGACGCCGGACTTTCACTCCGGAAATCGCGGGTTCGAATCCCGCACGAGATGCCATCCTCATCCCGCGTTAGCTCAATGGATCAGAGCACCTGCTTACGAAGCAGGGGGTTGCACGTTCGAGTCGTGCACGTGGGGCCATTCTTTTTTCCCCGGTAGCTCAGCTGGTAGATGCGGCGCACTGTTAATGCGCAGGTCACACGTTCGAACCGTGTTCGGGGAGCCATTCAATTCATGCAGGCCTGACCGGCTCGCGCACCAGCGCCCGCGCCACCCGCCACGCCATCCACAGCAGCGCGATCGGCAGCACCACGGTCTGCAGCGCGAACAGCGCGATCAGCTTCACGATGCGCTCGGCCCAGTCCGAGGCCGAGCGAATGATCTGGTCGTAGGTGGCCTTGAGGTTCGGCAGCTTCGGCAGCCAGCGCTCGATGCGTTCCTTCCAGCCCTCCTGCGCATTCGGCTGCGCCTCTTGCGTGGTGTCGACCACGGCGGCCGGCGACTTCTCGATCAGCGCGAGCGCCGACTGGTACTCGTCGGCCATGAAGACGCGGTACAGCCCCTCGTTGGCCATGGCCGACAGCGGCACCGCGAAGCGCACCAGCAGCAGCCCGATCAACAGCGACTGCAGCCAGCGCGGCGAACGGCCGCTTTGCCAGCGCCAGGCGATCCATGCGAGCGCTACCGCGCAGACCAGCACCGACATGTAAGCATGCGCGCCGATCTTCAGCAGCACGAGCTGGATGCCGAAGGACACGCTGGCCGCCAGCATGATGGCCGCGAACTGTTCGATCAGTTCGTTGAGCGGCTTGAGCGCCTGGCCCGGTGCGAGGCTCACGCCGATGCCGCCGGGCGTGGCGTCGACCTGCGTGCCCTGCGCCACCGACACCACCGCGCCGAGCGCGCGTGCCGCGGCGAAGGTGGTCAGGGCGCGCTTGAGTCCGTCCTCGACCTGCGCGCGCGCGGGCGTGTCGATCGGCGCGACCCAGCAGCCGAGGAACACCACGATGGCGACGGCGAGAAGGTAGAAGCGCTGCAGCGGTCGGTTGGAGGTGGTGGTGCTGGTCATGGCTCGTGGTCGGATGCGTGCGCGCGGTCGCGTGAAGGGCCGCGGCGGGCTTCTGGCATTCTCGCGGCGCTCGGTCGCCGCTCGAAAAGAATCCCGCATGGCGGGGTCGGTCGGGGTGTGCGTTCGACGCCGCCCCGGGTTTCTTGTTCCCTTCGGAGTCCTCTTCATGACAACCACCGTTCAACCCCGCAAGATCGTCGTGCTCTCGGGCTCGGGCGTGAGCGCCGAAAGCGGCCTGCCCACCTTCCGCGACGCCAAGGGCCTGTGGAACAACCATCCGTGGCAGGAGCTCGCGAGTCCCGAGGGCTGGCAGCGCCATCCCCAGACCGTGCAGGCCTTCTACAACGAGCGCCGCCAGAAGGCCTGGGCGGCCCAGCCCAATGCGGCGCACGCGGCCATCGCCTCGCTCGAGCCGGTCTACGAGGTGGTCATCGTCACGCAGAACGTCGATGCACTGCACGAGCGTGCGGGCTCCACGCAGGTGCTGCACATCCACGGCGAGCTCGCCTATGCGCGCGGCACCTCGGAGCGGCGTCATCGCTACCGCATCGACGGCGCGGCGATCGAGATGGGCCAGCTGTGCGAAGATGGCACGCAGCTGCGGCCCGACATCGTGTGGTTCGGTGAATCGGTGCAGCACTTCGACGAGGCGCTGATGCACGTCACCACCGCGGCGCGCGTGCTGGTGGTGGGCACCTCGCTCGCGGTGCAGCCGGCCGCTTCGCTCGCACGGTACGCGCACGCCAGTGCCGAGAAGGTGCTGGTGTCGCTCGAGATGGAGGAGGTGCCGCGCGGCTTCGTCTTCATGCGCGGCAGGGCGACCGAGCAGGTGCCGACGCTCGTCGCGCGATGGATCGCGGAAGCGGAGCGAGCGGGCGCGTAGCGTTCGCCAACGCGGGCCCGTCATCGTGAGATGACGGGCTTTTTTTGTGTCGCCTTGTTTCGGCCTTCGCGCCCAGAGCCCCTGAAAGAACCGATTGTTCCTAAGGTTGCGGGCGGGTAGTGCTTTTTTCGCCGTGACCTTCTGCACTGGCGAGCCCATCGCGCATCACCTACCTTCCAGGCGGTTTCAACGCAACACGGGAGCAGCTCATGGCGGTAGACATGTTCATGCGCGTCGAAGGCGCGAATGGCGAATCGAAGGACGCGAACCACAAGGACTGGACGGACATCAAGTCCTTCGCATGGGGCGCGACCCAGCCCGGCAACATGGTCAGCGGTGGCGGCGGTGGCGTGGGCAAGGCCAGCTTCAACGACCTGCAGGTGCTCGCGCGCATCGACAAGGCGGCACCGGCCGTGCTGAAGAACTGCGCCAGCGGCAAGCACCTGGGCAAGATCGAAGTGTCGGTCTGCAAGGCCGGCGGCTCGCAGATCGAATACACGCGCGTGACGCTCGAGGAGGTGCTGGTCACTTCGGTGCAGTACACGGCCGAGCAGGGCAGCGACGCGGTGTTCGTGCAGTACGCGTTCCAGGCCGCCAAGGTCAAGCAGCAGTACTGGGAACAGACCGACAAGGGCGGCAAGGGCGCCGAAACCCAGCTCGGCTGGAACATCAAGGAAAACCGGGAAGCCTGAGCACCGCGCGTGCAGGCCGGCGTGCGATGCGCGCCGGCTCGTGCGCGCCCGTGCGTTGCATCCGCTTCGTCGCTGAGTCCCCGGCCCCATGACCCGCAGCTTCATCGCCCACAGCGCGCTGGGCGAGCGCCTCAAGTTCCGTTCGATGACGGGGCAGGAGCGCATCTCCACGCTGTTCGAATCGCGCGTGCGGCTGGTCAGCGAGCTGCCCGGCATCTCCGCCAGGCAGATGCTCGGCGAGGACATGACGATCGAGGTCAACCTCGCCACCGAGCTCGGCGGCGCGGGCCAGCGCTTCATCAGCGGGCAGGTCACGCGCTTCGCGCGCGTGGGCAAGGACGACGGCGACATGCATGTCTACGAAGCCCAGCTGCGCCCCTGGCTCTGGTATGCCACGCGGCGCTCGGATTTCAAGATCTTCCAGTTCAAGTCCGTGCCCGACATCGTGCAGGAGGTGCTCGCGCCTTACGGCTTCGGCATCGATGCGCGGCTGAGCGGCAGCTACCGCAGCTGGGACTACTGCGTGCAGTACGGCGAGACCGACTTCGATTTCGTGAGCCGGCTCATGGAGTCCGAGGGCATCTACTACTTCTTCGCGCATGCCAGGGGCAGCCACCAGCTCGTGCTGTGCGACGGCCCGGGCTCGCATGCGCCGCTGCCCGCGGGCCCGGTGAAGGTGCCGTACCACGCGGGCGTGCTCGCGGCGCAGATCCTCGAGCAGGATTTCATCGACAGCTGGCATCACGCCGAGGACATCGCCTCGGGCCACTTCGCGACCGACGACTACGACTTCAAAAAGCCCCACGCCGAGATCGACACGCTGCGCCGTCAGCCCGCGGGCCACAGCCGCGACAGCTACGAGATCTACGACTGGCCCGGCGGCTACACCGAACTCGGCGACGGCGAGAACTACGCGCGGCTGCGGCTCGAGCAGCAGACCGGCCGGCGCGAATCGATCGAGGCCGAAGGCAACCTGCGCCACATCGCGCCGGGCTACCTGTTCGACCTCGCGCGCCATCCGAACGCCGAGGACAACCGCCGCTACCTGATCGAGGCCGCGAGCTACGACTTCCAGGAGAACGCGCTGCGCGTGGCCGCCGCCGGTGCCGCCTACGGCGAATCGACCAGCAGCACCAGCTACCGCCAGGCCTTCGCGGTGGTGCCCGACAGCGCCCCGTATCGCGTGCCGCGCCTCACGCCGCGCCCGCGCACCACCGGCCCGCAGACTGCCGTGGTGGTGGGCCCCGCGGGCGAGGAGATCCACACCGACGAGTACGGCCGCATCAAGGTGCAGTTCCACTGGGACCGTTACGGCCAGCGCGACGAGAACGCCTCGTGCTGGATCCGCGTTTCGCAGACCTGGGCCGGCGGCGGCTACGGCAGCATGCAGATCCCGCGCATCGGCCAGGAGGTGATCGTCGACTTCCTCAACGGCGACCCCGACCACCCGATCGTCACCGGCTGCGTCTACAACGCCGCGCAAATGCCGGCCTGGGAGCTGCCGCGCCACAAGACGCAGTCGGGCATCCAGACCCACTGGAGCAAGGGCGGCGGCGGCAAGCACATGCTGCGCTTCGAGGACAAGCGCGGCAGCGAGCACATCGAGCTCTCGACCGACCATGGCGCCACCCACCTGCACATGGGCTACCTGATGAACCAGGGCTCGGAGGTGCAGCGCAGCTACGGCTTCGAGCTGCGCACCAACGAGTGGGGTTCGATCCGCGCCGACAAGGGCCTGCTGCTGACCACCTACACGCAGGACTTCACGCAGCGCGTGTCGCGCGACAACCCCGATGGCCACGAGCACATGGGCGCCGCGCTCGCGCAGAGCGGTGCGCTGATGCAGTCGGCCGGGCAGGCCATCGCCGCCACCAAGGCGCTGGTCGGCGCCATGGCCAAGAGCAAGGGCCAGCAGCTCATGGGGCTGGCGCAGGGCGTGCAGTCACTGGCCGGCGCGGCGCGGGCGGTGAGCGCGCTGACGGGAGGCGATGCTTCCGACGAGGCCGGTGTCTCGGGCGATGCCGACCCCGCCATGGCCGATGCGCAGCGCATGCTCGACCTCTCGCGCAGGATCGACAAGCCCGTGGTCTCGATCGTGAGCCCCGAGGGCCAGACCATGATCAGCCCCAAGCCCATCGTCGTGAGCTCGGGCCAGAGCGTGTCGATGCGCTCGCAGTCGGCCATGACGCTCACCACGGGCGCGCAGCTCACGCAGCTGGTGGCGGGCGGCATGCTGACGCAGATCGCCAAGGGCGGGCAGGTCAACGTGGTCTCGGGCGGCGACATCGTCTCGCATGCGAGCGAGGGCGCGATCAACCTCGTCGCCAAGAGCGATGCCTCGGTGACCTCGACCGAGAGCAACGCCAACCTCGTGGGCCGCAAGTCGGTGCTGGTGCAGGCGGTGGACCAGGACGTGTTCGTGATGGGCAAGACCAGCATCTCGCTGATCTGCGGCAAGTCGTCGATCGTGCTGCTCGAGGACGGGACGATCCGGATCAGTGGCGTGAAGGGGCTGGTGAACTTCACGGAGGATCTGGATCAGCGGGGCGGGAAGATCTTTTTGAACTGCGAGGCGCCGGTGGGTGCGGCGCCGCCCGAGTCGGAGGAAGAAGCCGTCTCCGCCCCGGCCGTGCCAGGCGCCGCCGCGCCGGCGGCACCGCCACCCGGCACCAGGGTAGCGAAGCCGGCCTTCGCGCCGGCCGTGGCCGAGGAGCCGCCGGCCACCGCCGCTACCCTCGCGGTGCCGAGTTCTCCGAACATGTCGCCCGCGCAGGTGAACCTCGGCGAACTCAACTGCGACTTCACGCACCGCTGGAACAAGAGCTTTCCCAACGGCGTGCCGACCGAGCAGGCCAACACGCTGGTGGCGAACAGGCAGGGCGAGCTCTCGCTCGTCAATCCGGTGTCGGGCACGTCCGCGCACGCAGCGCCCGACCTCGACGTGTCGCGCAACCAGGAGGTGCTGGGCGTCTTCCATTCGCATCCCCAGATCGCCAACAACACCGTCTACACCGGTGTCTCGCTGAGCGGCGGCGACGCGGGCTACCTGATCAACACGCAGCAGAACGTGATCGTTGCCCAGAGCGGCGCCGACCAGTTCATGTACATGCGCACCGCCCAGACGCCCGCCAACATCAACAGCGACCTGCTCAACAAGGCACAGAACGCGCGGATCAACGAACTGGTGAACCAACCCTCGGCCAGCCCCATGAGCTATCCCACCGCGACGCGCATCGCCGCGCGCGAGACGGCCGAGAAGCTGAACCTGGCCTACTACCAAGGCAACGGCGGCGTGCTCAACCGCGTGTGGCCCTGACACGCATGAATGCAGCGAGCGACCACCCCATGCCCAACGACGAAGCCCTTGCCAACGAGGCCGAAGCCCTGCTGCGCGCCGCCGACGAAGCCATCGCGCGGCAGGACTGGTCCGCCGCCGGTCGCCACATCGACCGCGCGCTGCAGCTCGTTGGCGACCACTACCTCTCGCCGCGCGCCATCGACTCGAGCGGCCAGACACTGGTGCTCGCCGACATCGAGGCCGCGCAGGGCCGCGAGTCGTCGGCCATCGCGGTGCGGCGCGGCGTGCTGCATTCGCGCACCGTGCAACTGCGCGAGAAGCTGCGGCCGCCATCGACTCCGTCGACCTTCCCCATTCCTGGCCCTTCGCGCTGAAGCGGCCCGCACACTCATGCGCTATCACATCCAAGAAGGCCACTTCGACCTCCCCGACGACGGCCGCATCGACCGCTCGATGAACGTGCTCGCCATGCCCGACGGCAGCGGCGTCACCTTCATCGTGAGCCGCGACGCATTGCGCGCGCAGGAGACCCTGGCCGCCTTCGTCGAACGCCAGATGAACGACCTCAAGCGCCAGGTGAGCCAGCTGCAGGAGACCTCGCGCAACCCCATCGGCGTGGGCCCCGCGATGCGCAGCCTGGCGGCCATCGAGATCGCCACCCGCTTCAAGCAGAACGGCCAGGCGCTGCACCAGCGGCAGGCCGTGTTCCAGCTGCCCGACGGCCGCGCGGTGCTGATCCTCACCGCGAGCAGTCCCGAGCCCTTCGGCGAGAGCGAGCTCGCGCTGTGGCAGCGCACGCTCGCGAGCTTCCAGCCCAGGGGCTGACGCGGCACCGCGCCTGCGTGCCTCGCCATCGACCATGCCCGGCCAACCCGCAGCGCGCCTGCACGACCCCATTGCCCACACCAACGCGCATGCGCGCTTCTGGGCCAAGTTCGCCGGCGGACTGATCGGCGGCATCGCCGTGGGCTTCGCGGCCGGCGTGGCCGTGGCGGCCGTGGTCGGTACCGGCGGCCTCGCGGGGCCGCTGGTTGCGGGCGCGGTGGTGGTCGGCGCGCGCATGGCCGGCGGCTACGTGGGGGCGAGCCTCGGCGAATCGATCGCCGATGCGCTGGTGCCCGAGACGCTCACCGTGACCGGCGCCATCACCAGCGCCTCGTCGGACGTGTTCGTCAACAGCAAGGCCGTGGGCGCGGCGCGCGCCTCGCCCGACATTCCGATGGACACCGTGAGCTGCTCGCGCGACTCGCCGCAGATTCTGCTGGCCGAGGGCGCCGAGACCGTGTTCATCAACCGCGGCGTGGCTTCGCGCAAGGACGACCACACCGAGTGCGGCGCCAAGGTCAGCGAAGGCTCGCCCAATGTCTTCATCGGCGGGCCGACCGCGCGCGTGCGCGAGGTGGCCGACGAGGTGCCGCTGATCTCGCGCATTGCCGTGACCGTGTTCAACCTCGTGATGATCTACAAGGGCCTGCGCTGCCTGCCGAAGCTCGCGCGCCAGGGCCGCAAGGCGCTGCCCTGCCTGATCGAGGGCGCCATCGGCGTGGGCATGGGCATCCATGGCCTGGTGAGTTCCTTCGGCAACCCGGTGCATGCGGCCACGGGCGGCAAGTTCCTCGGCGGCGAGGCCGAGCTCGACTTCCGCCTGCCGGGCGCGCTGCCCATCGAATGGCAGCGCTTCTACAGCAGCCACGACCTGCGGCGCGACGGCGCGCTGGGGCAGGGCTGGAACCTGCCCTATGGCTCGCAACTGCGGCTCGATGTCGGCGCCACGGGCGAGCCCGTGGTGGTGCTGATCGACACGCAGGGGCGCGAGGTCGAGCTGCCCGATCTCGAGCCGGGATCGCGCCAGCTGTGCCTGCGCGAAGGGTTGGACCTCTGCCGCAGCGAGGGCGGCCACTACTTCATCCACGTGCCGGGCGGGCTCTTCTACCTGTTCGAACCGCCGGCCGACGCAGCGCGCAACGGCCAACTGCTGAAGCTCGCGCGCGTGGAAGACCGCAACGGCAACTTCATCGACCTGCGCCACGATGCGCTGGGCCGCCTCGTCGCGATGACCGACGGCACCGGCCGCCTGCTCGCACTCGACTACATCGGCGAGAGCCCGCGGCTCGATGCCGTGCGCATCGCCGTCGGCGCGCCGGGCGAATCGCCGGGCCTGCTGGTGCGCTACCGCCACGACGACCACGGCCGCCTGGCCGAGGTGACCGACCGCAACGGCGTGGTGGCGCGGCGCTTCGCGTACGACGCGCAGGGCCTCATGTGCCTGCATGCCGACGCCGCCGGCCGCGAGTGCCGCTACGAATGGACCGGCACGGGCGCCGAGGCCCGCGTGGCGCGCCACTGGACCAGCGACGGCGAGCGTCACGAGGTCCGCTACCTGCGGCTGCGGCCCGACGACGCGCCGCCGCTCGACGACCCCGGCGTGGCCGTCGGCGAGACCCATGTCGTCGACCAGCTCGGCCGCGGCTTCACCTGGCAGTGGAACGACGAACACCAGATCCTCGGCTACACCAATGCCGAGGGCCAGTACTGGCGCGCCCGCTACAACGCGCTGCGCCAGCTCGTCGCCATCACCGAGCCCGACGGCGCCACCACGCGCTGCGACTACGACGCGCAGGGATTTCCCAGCAGCCGCATCGACGCGCTGGGCCGCACCCGCGGCATCGGCTGGACCGACTTCGGCCTGCCCTGGCGCGAAACCGAGGCCGACGGCAGCGCCCACGTCTACGCCTATAGCGACGAGGGCAACCTCGTGCGCGAGACCGATCCGCTGGGCCGGACCCGCAGCTACAGCCACGACCGGCGCGGCCTGCCCATCCTCGTGACCGATGCGCACGGCGGCCACAACCGCCTGCGCTGGAACGAGCGCGCGCTGCTCGTCGCCTTCACCGACTGCTCGGGCAAGACCACGCGCTACGACTACGACGGCTGGGGCCACCTGAAGACCGTGACCGATGCCGCCGGCCAGCAGACCCGGCTCACGCACGATGCCATGGGCCGGCTGCTCGCGGTGTCGCTGCCCGACGGCAGCCACCAGGGCTTCGAGCGCGACGCCGCCGGCCACCTGGTCGGCGCCACCGATGCGCTGAGTCGCGCCACCCGCTTCGCGCTCGATGCGCGCGGCGAGCCGCTGTGGCGCCAGGACGCCGAGGGCCGGCGCTTCGCCTGGCAGCGCGACAGCGCGGGGCGGCTGCAGGCGCTGGTCAACGAGAACGGCCTGCGCTTCGAGTTCGTGCGCGACCGCGCCGACCGCATCGTGGAGGAGCGCCGCGTGGGCGGCACGCGCGTGCGCATCGCCTACGACGCCAATGGCCGGCCCGTGGCCATCACGCACTTTCCGGGCATCGGCGACGACGACCTGAAGCCGCGCGATGCCGGTGCACAGGGCGAGGCCCCGCCGCAGGGCGCGCAGCCGCTGCGCACCGAGCTCGTTCGCGATGCCGTCGGCCGCCTGATCGAGAAGCGCACCGCGAGCCACCACTACCGCTATCGCTACGACCTGCGCGACCGCCTCGTCGAGGCGCTGAAGCTCGAGGTGACGGGCACCGGCGACGCCACCGCGTTGCAGCCGCTGCACCGCACGCGCTTCACCTACGACCTGCTCGGCCAACTGACGAGCGAGACCGCCATCGACGAGTGCACCGGCGAGCAACACACGCTGCGGCACGAGCACGACGCGCTCGGCAACCGCACGCGCACCGAGCTGCCCGCGCTCGCGGGCGACCGCGACACCGTGCGCGCCTTCAACTACCTGCACTACGGCTCGGGCCACCTGCACCAGGTCAACGTCTCGCGCCAGCACGGCGATGCGCCGGCGCTGCACCAGCTCGTGAGCGACATCGAGCGCGACGACCTGCACCGCGAGATCGCGCGCAGCCAGGGTGCGCTGTCGACCCGCTTCGCGCTCGATCCGCTCGGGCGTCGCGCGGCCGCATGGTGCCGCCCCTCGTCGCTGGCGGCCGCCTTCACGCCCAACGACCCGGCTTGGCGCCAGGCCCTCGAGCGCGCCGGCACGCCCGAGGCCGGAGCGCTCGACGGTCTCGCGAAGGACTACGGCTACGACCCCGTCGGCGAGCTGCGCCGCGGCCGCCATTCGCTGCAGGGCGCCTTCGCCCACCGCTACGACGCCACCAGCCGCATTGAGGAGAGCGTGCGCGTGCCCCTGGGCACGGGTGCGCAGGCGCCGCGCGGCGCCGCCAGCCACGAGCGCTTTGCCTACGACCCCGCCGGCAACCTGCTCGATGCCTCGCTCGCGAACGAGGCCGCGCAAGGCGCCGTCGGCGGCCGGGTGCACGACAACCTCGTGCGGGTGTTCGAGGACAAGCGCTACAGCTACGACGGCCATGGCCGGCTCGTGCGCAAGCGCGCGGGTCGCCACACCGAGCAGCATTTCGAGTGGGACGACGAGAGCCGCCTCGTCGCCGTGCGCACCACGCGCCGCCCCGGCACCGAGCACGCCACCACCCAGACCACCCGCTTCGACTACGACGCCCTGGGCCGCCGCGTCGCGCGCCACGACGCCTTCGGCAGCACGCGCTTCATCTGGGAAGGCATGCAGCTCATCGAGGAGCGGCGCGGCGCTCAGGTGCTGAGCTACGTCTACGAGCCCGGCAGCCACGCGCCCATGGCCCGGATCGAGGAGCGCGCACCGGCATCGAACGGGGAGGGCGGCGACGCGCACAACACGAGCCGCTGCGAGATCTGCCACTTCCACACCAACCAGGCCGGCCTGCCCGAGGAACTGAGCGGCCCCGACGGCACCCTGCGCTGGCGCGCCAGCTACCGCACCTGGGGCGCCACCGTGTCGGAGCACTGGGAGGCCAGCACCCTCGACGGCCGCCCCGTGCTGCGGGCGGCGGCGCATGGCGACGAGGGACACGTATCGCTGGCCGAGCAGAACCTGCGTTTTCAGGGCCAATACCTCGACCGCGACACCGGCCTGCACTACAACACCTTCCGCTTCTACGATCCCGACATCGGCCGCTTCATCAGCCCCGATCCGATCGGGCTGGCGGGTGGGGCGAACCTGCATCTGTATGCGCCGAATCCGGTGTCGTGGATCGATCCGTGGGGGTGGAGCTGCGGCGACCAGAAGATCAACTGGAAGAGCGTCAAGCAGTTCGGCCACGCCTTCTCGCGCCACGGTGCCGGCGCGAAGATCGCCAAGCAGCTCACCGACCGCGCGCGCGGCACCGGGCAGTCGCAAGGCCAGTGGCGCGACAACGCCGCGGCCGCCGAGCTGCTGTCCGGCGTGAAGGCCACCGAACCCACGCGCATCGCCATCCCCGAAGGCATGGGGCAGGTGATCCGGCCCGATGGTTCCGTCGTGCCGGCCCAATGGGCTATGGTCGTGCCCCGAGGCGACGCGATACGCACCGCCTTTCCCGTCGAATGAACGCTGGAAGCAAAGAGATTCGCCCGATGCATATCGAACTCAGAGTGGCGCCCGACCTGCCGCCAGGCGCGCTGGCGGCTCGCACCTACGACCCGAACGACGACGACGTGCGCTCGATCCTCGCGGATGCCTGCGAGGCGCTCGAGGGGCATGCGGAGTTTCTGATCGCCGGCTTCGGCCAGGATCGCTGGCCCGTGGATGTGCGCACCGATCTGGCCGTGTTTCTCGAACAGCTGCCCGATGCGTTGAGGGCCGTGCGAAGCGGCGAGGAGGCCGAGATCGACCTCTACGAACAAGGCATCGAGCGAACGCTCGAGCTGCAGCCGCAAGGCTCGGTTTATGCCGTGCGCTGCGTCAGTCGCACCGACTGGCAGCCCGTGCCCGAGGTCGAGGCGTTCGATGGGCAGGCCATCGAGACCATGCTGCTCGGCGTGCGCGACGCCTTCCTGCAGGCCTTGGCGCGGCTGGCGCCCGAGCTGCGCGCGCATCCGTGGATCGTCGAGTGGCAGGCCGCCGAATGACCGCCGCGCGTATCCTGGCTGAAGCGAAGTGAGCTCCGACACAGGCAAGCCGCCGAGTGGATCGGGCCGAACCGTCGAGGTCGCGCGCGAGAACCTGCGCAACAACAAGAACGAAGAGATCGAAGGCACCTTCTGCCACGCGCTGTTCGAGGACCGCGTGTTCGACGAGGCGCTGCTCGTGCCGCTCATCGCCGACATCGAATGCGTGCTGGGGCAGGACGCGGTGAGCCCCGAGGACCGCAGGCTCGCGCACTGGGTGATGCTGGGCACGCTACGCTGCCTGTTCTCGCACTTCGATGCGAACGATCTCTACAAGATCGAGAACCTCGATGCGGAGGTTTATGGGCGGTGGAGTGGAGACTACTTCGAGCGGTTTCGGGCGTTGATGTCGGGCTGAGCTGCGCGCTTGTCACGACCGCGCCAACCAAATCGCCGGGTCCACAATTGTTCACCCCAAGGGCCTAGCCGATCCCTCGTTCTCTCCCTACATTCCAAGGGGCCACGCCCCGCGCAAGCATCCCTGGCAAGCGCGAAGGCGAGGCACAAAAGGCGACGGCCGAGGTGCGCTAACACCCCGGCCGTCTAACCAAGTGACGTGCAAATCTTTGGAAAGCGAGCACACCAAATGGCTGAAGAGATTATGGCCGGCGCCCCCGCGCCCTCCGCGTTCATCCCGCCCACCACGCCGGATGCATTCGATCTACTCGAGAACAAGTTGTCCCAGTTGCACGCGCTGCTGAGCAGTTGCTACGGCATGGGCAGCGACTGGTTCGAGGAAATAGGCCCGAGGCGGCGCGACATGATGATGTGGATCGCCTCGGACCTCACGCGCGACGCCGAAGACCTGCTGCAGGAGGTGGCGCCTCAGGTGCTGCGCGGCCCGGGCGCATTCAGCAGCCCAGGCGCTGCTTGATCTCGCGCAAGCGCAGCGAGTGGGCCGAGAGAAATTCCGGCCCCGAATCTTCTTCTTTGGATGCGCCGCGATAGCTGATCGGCCCGATGTCGTCGTTCGACGCGCGCGGCCCCGTGTGGCAGGCCGGCGAGCAGTAGCGGCAGCCGTTGACCTGCCGATAGAACGCCCGCGCCGTCTGCATCGCCGAACGGCAGTCCTCGTGCCAGTCGAGCGACAGCGTGTTCACCGGATGCGGCCAAAAAATGCACCCCTGTGCGTGTACCTCATGGTCGCCATTGAGTTGTGCGGTCTTGTTGACGCAGTACTGTGGCATTTCGATCCTCTTGGCCCCTTTGCTTGGGGGGATCGTAGGAGGGCGAGGGCGGGAGGTGAACGTCACTCCGGGTGATTGACATTTGTTGCCCGCCTCCATACGGGTCAAGCAAACGCCTTCAGTGTCTGGAAATTCGAGATCTAAAGTATTCAGTCGTCTCGGCGTCGCTGCAGTAGATGTAGCAGCCCTTCATGCCACGCGTCATGAGCGTACGGTAGGTGTTCTTGATGATCAGAGCAGCCAAGGCCTTGGCCTTTTCGGGCGTGGCTTTCACCTGTGTCTTGTAGCCGCGCAACGTCTTGTCGTGACGGTCCCGCGCTTCAGGCACGGTGACGATTTCGCCATCTCGCACGATGAGGTCGGGGCCGATGATCACGCCGATGTACTCGACTTCGAGGCCTTGGCAGGTATGGATGCAGCCGACTTCGTTGATCGAGTTGGGCGCGACGATCCACAAGCTGCCATCGACATCCAGGTTCCAGCGCCTGCGGTAGTCCGAGCCGATCACGATGTCGAAGGATTGCGGGCTCTTCTTGCTGGTCCAAGGCCAGCAGTAGCCGGCAACCACGCGGGCGGCATTCGTCGAGTTCTTTTGCTCGATGGCGGCGTGGAGCGTGCCGGGTATCGAAGAATCGGAAATTGACTCTCGTATTCGCGAGAGTCTTGTTTTCACGGAGGTCAGGTTCCGCCCCACTGCTGCAGGGCGGTGATGATCAAGGCCAGGCCGATAAGCGTAGTTGGCGTCGCAACCAGTGCCATGTAGGCACGCAGTCCCTCCGCGCGACATTGTTGCCAGATGCGTTTGGCCATCGCTTGCTCTTTGATGGCGAGACCGGCGAAGTAGAGTGCGGCGGGAACAATGGTTACGGTAGCTGCCGCAAGAACGATCAAAATCCATCCTTTCAAATGATGCAAATTGATCGCTGCGCTGGCCAGCAGTCCCAGCCATGCAAGAAAAAGTAGCCCAGAGAAGAGGTAGTACAGGATCGAGTTGCCGATTGCGCCGTTGAGCTTGATCTTTCGGCCTGCCTTTGGTCGTGCATAGCTTACTGTTTTCGTGAAATCGCGCGAGATGGAGGCAGTCAATTTTCGACCTTTCTCAACCATCCAAGCAAGTTGCTCGCTACGAAGAAAATCGATGCTGATTTTCAGCGTTTTTGCTATTGCCGCGACAAGCTTCCCACCAACCAGCATCAGTGCGAGCGCGGCACTGACATACATCCAGAAACTGTTTGTAGTGATCCCATTTAGGTAGCTCAAGATCGACATTCTTCATCTCCTCAGACCCAGTATTGGGTACGGTTCGATAAATCGAACCATGTGCCCATGGGATGATCCTTGCAAGCCACTCCGATGGCTTCGCATCTCTATTGCTTGAATAGCTTGGAAACGGCGTCCGCGACAGCGCGGCCGAGAGCGAGAGGCACGCCATTCCCGATCTGACGAGCGATTGAGGATCTGTCGCCAAAGAACTGCCACTCGTCGGGAATGCCTTGCAAGCGGGCGCCTTCCCGCAGCGTCAAAACGCGATGCTCTGTCGGATGAACGTATCGGCCCTTTGATGCATTCTGGAAGGAGCAGCGCAAAGTATTGGCGGGTGCGTCCAGTTCCATACGTCCCCATACGTCGGTTGCCTGCGCACCCATTCGGAGCCACGAAGGCGGACAGAGTTCAGGTGCGTTGCGCATCACGTCACGCTTGTCTCCGTTCCGAGGAATGACTTTGAAGCGTGCTAGCGCGAGGTCCCCTGGGGGTGGGGCGACGTGGAGATCCTGACCGCTAGGCTTCGCGGGGAGGCCATCGAACGCTTCGCGCACCGTTCGATGACGCTTCGCCGTCGGGGTTGGGCGTTCAGGAAGGCCGATGCGCGAGAAGATTGCGAAGGCTCGCACGCGTAGCTGAGGTGCGCCGAAGTCCGCTGAATTCAGCACCCAATGCGTGGACTTGTAGCCTTGGCGATGCATCCGGCGCCGCAGTGTCTCCCAGTAGCGGGATTCCAAGAATGGTGGCACGTTCTCGACAACTACGACATCCGGCTTGCTGGATGCAGCCCAATCAGCGACGCAGAGAGAGAGAGAGTTCCGCTCGTCGAAATGATCGCGTTTCCCTAGTGTGCTGAAACCCTGGCAAGGGGGGCCTGCAAGCAAAATGCTGCATGGGATGTCCTTGCAAACTTCCCTGGCATCTGTGTGCATAGCATCTGCGCCCACGTTCGCTGCATAGCTGGCGCGTGCGCGTGCGTCTGCTTCGACGGCCAAGCGGGCATGAAACCCGAACTCTCGAAATGCGTGGCCCAGCAATCCTGCGCCTGCGAAGAGTTCGATCGAGCGAAGTGGGGCATGATGATTCACAAAATGAATCATATGCCCTATGCTTCAGGCATGCAACAAGTAAAGCCCATGGAGGCTGCCAACATCGTTTTGGAGGCTCGTACCTGTATGGGAGAGAGTCAGCGGACATTCGCTGCGCGTTTAGGTACGGCGCAATCTCTCGTTTGTAAGTACGAGCGTGGGGACGTGTCGCCCCCTGCTGTAATTTTGATTCACTGTATGAATCTGCTTCAAATGCGACCGGGAAGTGTGAGTCCCGATGAGTTGGTGGCGCTGGTCAAGACTCGGCTGAGCGGCGATCAGATGGCTGCCGCGCGCCAAGCCGTTGCAAAACTCATTCAGTGCCTTCCTGGGCGCTGACCTCTGCCCGGCCTTGGTGCGGCCGCTCCACGTTCTCTGACAAGAACTGTTCGGTTACTTGATGTCGATGACGATGGGTTCCATGGGCGCTGCGGCTGGTGTGGGCGGTGAGGCAACGGCAGCGTCCGCCTCGGTCTCTTTCAGTTCGCGCTCGAACGCGTCAATAGCGTCGGAATGAATCGTCTGGGCACGCTGCAATAGATGCTCAAGGCCTAGTACCTCCCAGGCTGTTTGGGCTGTCCATTCGCGGTCGATGGAATAGAGCAAATCTAATTCTCCTGTGGCCTTTGTGTTCGGGTCAGGCATCGCTCCAATCAGGTAGCCGTGGACTGTGACCTTCTGTTTTAGTTCGCTTTCAATGAACGCTTCGACGCGGCGCATATAACCCTTCAATTGCGCCAGATGGTCCGCAGTCAGAGGAATCGTGGGCGACTTGAACTCCACGATGGTGACGACATGCGGTGATGCCGTATCCGACATGACGAACACAAGGTCAGGTCGGTCAAGCCCCTTCTTGCCGGCGTCATCCTCCAGCGCTGAATATGTGTCGACTTTGAGCAGCTTGGCGAGCTTGCTGGCCAGCTTGTTCAGGTCCTCGTCACTGGTTAGATACTTCGAATATTCCGGCTTAATCAGCCAAGGCTCGTTCTTGAATAGTTGATGCAGTTCGGCCTCGATGCCTTTCTGCTTCCATAGGTCCTCGCCCTTCTCGATCAGCTTGCGCAAGCTGATGATTCCGGACTTTCTGCCGCGATAGAGCTTGAGGGCGTCGCTACGTTCGATGTCAGCAAGTTCCAGCAATTCGCTCGCGACCTGGTGGACGGTTTTCGGGTCAGTCTGCAGTTCGATTAGTCGGATCAGGACTTCGCCGGCATTGACAGAATTGACGACTAGCGGCGCCAATTCCTTGAACTCAAGGCTTTCGATGCCATGGCGCAATGCGATGGTGCGCAAAAGTTTGCCCGCTGGTGCACGGCTACGCTTGGGGAGGTGCTCGATGATCTTGTTCATCCGAGAACCTTCTTCGTTGGCCTTGATCTCCGCGTCGACCTTCGCTTCCCGATGTTTTGCATGTGCCGCAAGTGCGGTCTTCATCAGGTCGGATACATGGGACAAGATTGCTTCGACTACGTCATTGTCTTCTCGAAGCTGTGTGCGATTGGTGTTCACGAAATCAACACCGAGCTGATCCAGGGTGTCGGCAACGACAACACATTCCAGGTAGTCCTGGGCGTGGAAGTTGTGCATGCCCGTGCCGAGCTTGAACAGCGATGGCCCCGCAGCAAGCCGCTTGTTGCAATAAATTCGGGCACCGCGCTTTCCGGCTGGCAAATGCTGACCAGGCTTGCGAAACCTCACTGCGTACTGAATGGGGAGGGTGCCGACGTCCGGAATATTGACAAAGTCAGAGACGAGCTTGCCGGAAGTGGCTGCCGTCTCGGGAAATACGAAGTCGAACTCCACCACTTGCGGCGCAACTGGAGTGCCGTTCAACGAGATAAGAAAGTCCTCGGGCTCGATGCCGTAGAAGGCTTCGGCGAGCGTCGCAATGATCTTGTCTGCCGACGAGCGCACGGCGTCTGGCTTGAGGCCCTTGAGCGTAATCGTTGTTCCTGATGCGTCCTGGTCGGGGTCGTCCTCATAGGTGGCCGGAATCTTGATCTCGCCAAGGTTCGGGGCGTCAGCCAACTTGACAGAATCAAGCGTGAAGATCGTGGCGAAGTTATCGCCAGCACGCTTGGTCTTGACAATGACTTGGCCGGCGATTCCGAAGCCGGCGAGCTTGCCTAGGCCCTTGCGGCCCATCACTGCGCGTTTCCCGCCTTCGGATTTGAGATTTGTTTCTTGGCCGGCCGCGTCTGCTCGACGATGCCGGTTAATTGGCAGAAACTTTTGGGCAACGTCGGCAGGGCTCATGCCGTGGCCATAGTCGCGAATCTCGATGGACAGTTCGCCGGGCAGAGTCTTCTTATAGAGCGACACATCCGGAGGCGCGATGCTCGTGCCAGATGCCGCCGCGGAAGACGCCTCGGACGCCGTAGGCGTACTCGATGGTGCATCAGTGCTGGCCTTCTTTGCTTCCGCGTCAGCTTTCTTCGCTTCAGCCTTCGCCTTCTTGTCCGCTTCTTTCAGGGCGAGCCGTTGTGCCTCGATTTCATCAAATGGAATGGTGATCTCGACCTTCGGGGCATTGCTGTCGTAGGCATTCGCCACGAACTCGACGAGGCACTTGCCCAGCGTCGTATACATGTTGATGCCGAGGGCCTCCAACATGCCCCCTTGAATAGCCAGATTGAATTCGTCAGGTTTTTGGATTGTCGTCACTATGAATCTCCCCTTTTCGCCGCCGTAGTTGATCCCGATGAAGGGCGTTGCGCGATTGTGTTAAACCCGAGTGCAGCATCCTGCCGCGTGATGACAACGCAGCGGGCGCAGGCGTGCCTGCCCCATGGCGAGTGGGGCATCCTACAGCGAAGTGTGATGGGTTCTCAGCAGGGCGCAGGCGCGCCAACTACTTCGCCTGGCGTGACGGCCCGAACAACCTTGACTGGTCACTGAACGCGTGCGACATGCTTCCTATTACCGACTGAGCGCTCAAGTTTGCCTTCACGCATAAGGATGCCGAGCACGCTATATGAGAGGTAATCCTTTGAGCCGCCACCATAGTCGCTGCGAAGGCCAAGAAGGCTGGCAGCATCTGAATTCGAAATTCCGGTCGGATTGGCCCGTGCAAGCTCAAGTACGGCATCTTTCAGCAGTGCGAGCGCGATTTGCGCTTTCTCTTTGACGCCCGAGGGGATTACGACTGCTGTGCGCACCTTCTTCGAGAGGCCCGAAGGAAGAACGTTGTTGAGCAGGCGTCCACCTGTATCGACGGTGCCAAACGATGCGATCAGCTCGGCTTCAAGTCGGATGGCCTGGGGCTCAGTTAGCGAGTCAACCAAGCGAGCAACAAGGACATGATGCCCGGCTGCCTCAATTTCCTTGATCTTCGAGCCTTTCCGCGAATCGTCGGGCTTGACGAGGTGATCGTGTGATCGCGTGCCCGTTCCCTTGCCAATATAGAAGGGCAGAGCCGGTGACTCCCGGGGGTCCTTGAGGGCGTACACGTAGTAAGAGGTATCGAGAGACATAAGCTTGTGCAATCTCCGAGCTGACAGACCGGTCTTAGACCAGCTCTTTAGGTGGCCGGACATTCGGGCCGCATCGGGCTTCCACAAGCCCGCGCTTCATCGAACTGACGGGAGATTGTCATCTTCAAGCGGTTGCCCCGCGAGCGACGGGCTCGCGCTCTCCGATTTGCTCCAAAAAGCCGGCACAAATTTGGCACAAGCAAGGAGGGAAAAAATCGGGAAATCGCGGGAAATCGACAGACAACAAAAAGCCGCCCCGAGGGGCGGCTTTCAGAGGGGAGTTCCCTTTTTTTTGGTGCCGGAGAGATGAATCGAACACCCGACCTTCTCATTACGAATGAGCTGCTCTACCGACTGAGCTACACCGGCGAAGCCTTCGATTATAACGAGGTTTTCAGGGCTTTTGAGCGTGGTACTGGGTCAAACGCTCGACTTCGTTTCGCGAACCCAACATCACGCTGACGCGCTCGTGCAGCTTGGTGGGCTGCAGGTCGAGGATGCGCTGCTTGCCGTTGGTGGCGGCGCCGCCGGCCTGTTCCACCAGCCAGCTCATGGGGTTGGCCTCGTACATCAGGCGCAGCTTGCCGGCCTTTTCGGGCTCGCGCTTGTCCCACGGGTACATGAACACGCCGCCGCGCATCAGGATGCGGTGCACGTCGGCCACCATGCTGGCGATCCAGCGCATGTTGAAGTCCTTGCCGCGCGGGCCTTCCTTGCCGGCCAGGCATTCGTCGATGTAGCGCTTCACGGGCTCGTCCCAGTGACGCATGTTGCTCATGTTGATCGCGAATTCCTTGGTGTCGGGCGGAATCTGGATGTCTTCCTGCGTCAGCACGAAGCTACCCTGCTCGCGGTCGAGGGTGAACATGGCGACGCCGTTGCCCACGGTCAGCACGAGGGTGGTCTGCGGGCCGTAGATGCAGTAGCCGGCGGCCACCTGCTGGGTGCCGGCCTGGAGGAAGTCGCCCTCCTGCACGCCGGGGTGCTCGTCGGGCTTCTTGAGCACGCTGAAGATGGTGCCGATGCTGACGTTGACGTCGATGTTGCTGCTGCCGTCGAGCGGGTCGAACATGAGCAGGTACTCGCCCTGCGGGTAGCGGTTGGGCACGACGTAGATGCTGTCCATCTCCTCGCTGGCCATGGCGGCGAGGTGGCCGCCCCATTCGTTGGCCTCGATCAGCACCTCGTTGGCGATGATGTCCAGCTTCTTCTGGATCTCGCCCTGCACGTTCTCGCTCTCGGCGGTGCCGAGCACGCCGCCCAGGGCGCCCTTGTTGACGGCCTGGCTGATGCTCTTGCAGGCACGGGCAACCACTTCGAGCAGCAGCCGCAACTGGCCGGGGATGAGGCCGTCGGCGCGCTGCTGTTCGACGAGGTAGCGGGTGAGGGAAATCTTCTGTTGAGCCATGAGGGTTCTTCGGTTTCTCTTCGATGCGTTGCTTGGGTGCGGATCAGCTGCCGGCCAGGGCGCGGGTCACGACTTCGTGGGTGTCCTTGCTCAGGTCGGGCTTGGCGGCCACGCGCGCGATGGCTTCGCGCGCGGCGCTGCGGTAGGGCTCGGCGAGCTTGCTCCAGCGGTCGAGGGCGCGCGCGAGGCGGGCGGCCACCTGGGGGTTGAGGGCGTCGAGCTCGATGACGCGCTCGCTCCAGAACACGTAGCCGGCGGCGTCGGGGCGGTGGAAGGCACCGGGGTTGGCGCTGCAGTAGCTGAAGATGACGCTGCGCGCGCGGTTGGGGTTCTTCAGCGAGAAGTCGGGGTGCTTCATGAGCTGCTTCACCAGCGGCAGGATGTCGCCGCCGCGGTCGCTGGCGCCGGCCTGCAGCGAGAACCACTTGTCGATGACCAGGGCCTCGTTCTTGAACAGGGCATGGAAGCGCGCGAGCGCCTGCGCGGCCAGGGTGTGGCCCGAGGAGACGAGGGCGTTGAGCGCGTTGAAGCGGTCGGTCATGTTGCCCGCGTCCTTGAAGCGCTGCAGGGTCTTGCCGGGCCAGACGGTGTCGCCCGACGAGCGCGCGGCCAGGCACAGGAAGTTGAGCGCCATGCCGGCCAGGGCGCGGCGGCCCGAGCTCAGCGGATCGGGGCTGTAGGCGCCGGTGTCGTGGTGCGCCTCGTAGGCCTGCTGCCAGTCGCTGAACAGGGCGGTGGCGAGCTGGGCGCGCATGGCTTCGCGCACGAGGTGCACGCGCTGCGGATCGACCACGTCGAGCTGCTCGGCGATGTAGGTTTCCGACGGCAGGGTGAGCACCAGCTCCTTGAAGGCCGGGTCGAGCTGCGGATGGCGCAGCACGCTGCGCATGGCCTCGAGGTAGGCCTCGCCGAGCACCGGGGTGGTGTCGGTGGCCAGGGCAGCGATGCCCTGCAGCGCGGCGCGCAGGCCCAGGCGCTGGCCGGCTTCCCAGCGGTTGAAGGGATCGGGGTCGTTGGCCAGCAGGGTCAGCAGCTGGGCGTCGCTGTACTCGAAGTCGAGGATCACCGGCGCGCTGAAGCCGCGCAGGATCGAGGGCACGGGCTCGGCGTCGAGGTTGGTGAAGGTGAACTGCTCGCCGGCGCGCGACAGCACCAGGGTGCGGGTGCCGGCGCTGCCTTCGGCCTCGCCCTCGAGCTGCACGGGCAGCTCGCGGCCGCTGGCGTCGAGCAGGCCGAGGTTGAGCGGAATGACGAACGGGTCTTTGCTGGGCTGGCCCGGGGTGGGCGGGCAGCTCTGCAGCACGCTCAGGGTGTAGCTGCGGTTGGCGCTGTCGTACACGCCGCTGGCCTTCAGGCGCGGAGTGCCGGCCTGGCTGTACCAGCGCTTGAACTGGGGCAGCAGGCGCGCGAGTTCGGAGTCGGGGTTGGCGTCGGCGATGGCCTGGGCGAAGTCGTCGCAGGTCACGGCCTGGCCGTCGTGGCGCTCGAAGTAGAGGGTGATGCCCTTCTCGAAGCCCTTGCGGCCCACCAGGGTCTGCATCATGCGAACGACCTCGGCACCCTTCTCGTAGATGGTGACGGTGTAGAAGTTGCTGATCTCGATGTAGCTGTCGGGCCGCACCGGGTGGGCCATGGGGCCGGCGTCTTCGGGGAACTGGGCGGTGCGCAGCACGCGCACGTCTTCGATGCGCTTGACGGCGCGCGCCGAGGCGTCGGCGCACAGGTCCTGGCTGAACTCCTGGTCGCGGAAGACGGTGAGGCCTTCTTTCAGCGAGAGCTGGAACCAGTCGCGGCAGGTCACGCGGTCGCCCGACCAGTTGTGGAAGTACTCGTGGCCGACCACGCTCTCGATGTTGCTGTAGTCGGCGTCGGTGGCGGTGGCCTGGTTGGCCAGAACGTACTTCGTGTTGAAGATGTTCAGGCCCTTGTTCTCCATGGCGCCCATGTTGAAGTCGCTGGTGGCCACGATCATGAAGCGGTCGAGGTCCAGCGGCAGGCCGAAGCGGGCCTCGTCCCACAGCACCGAGTTGATCAGCGAGTTCATCGCGTGCTCGGTCTTGTCGAGGTCGCCGGCGCGCACGTACACCTGCAGCAGGTGTTCCTTGCCGCTGCGCGCCTTGATGCGCTGCTCGCGCGCCACCAGCTTGCCCGCGACCAGCGCGAACAGGTAGCTGGGCTTCTTGAAGGGGTCGACCCACTTGGCGAAGTGGCGGCCCTCGGGCAGGTCGCCGTGCTCGACCAGGTTGCCGTTCGACAGCAGCACCGGGTAGGCGGCCTTGGCGGCGCGCAGGGTGACGGTGTACATCGCCATCACGTCGGGCCGGTCGAGGAAGTAGGTGATGCGGCGGAAGCCCTCGGCCTCGCACTGCGTGAAGAAGGTGTCCTCGCTCACGAACAGGCCCATCAACTTGGTGTTCTTGATGGGGCAGCAGGTGGTGAAGAGCTCGAGCTCGAACGAGCCTTCTTCCGCGGCGGGCAGGCCGTCGAGCACGAGCTGGTCGCCTTCCATGCGGAACGAGGCGCCCTGGCCGTTGACCAGCACGCGCGCGAGGTTGAGCTCGTCGCCGTCCAGGCGCAGCGGCTGCGCCGGCACGTCGGGGTTGCGGCGCAGGCGCATGCGGTTGAGCACGCGGGTCTTGGCCGGGTCGAGGTCGAAAGTGAGGTCGACGGTGTCGATCCAGAAGGCCGGCGGTGCGTAGTCTTCGCGGCGGATGGCGTTCGGTGCGGCTTGGGCACCGCTGAAATCAGGCAGCAACGGCATCGAGGGTCTCCAGAAAATTCGAATGGGCGAGTTCGTTGTAGTCGCGCACGGCGGCGATCACGTGGGGGCCGGCGAGTTCGGCGGCGCTGTGGGTGCTGCACACGGCCACGGCGCGCATGCCGCCACGGCGCGCGGCCTCGATGCCGAAGGGGGCGTCCTCGAACACGATGCAGCGTTCGGGCGCCACGCCGATGCGGCGCGCGGCCTCGAGAAAGATGGCGGGCGTGGGCTTGCCGCTGAAGCCTTCGTCGCCGCCGACGATGGCCAGCGGCAGCGGGTCCATCTTCAGGCGCGACATGGCGAACTCGATGTTGTGGCGATCGCCCGCGGTGCCCACGGCCACCTTCAGGCCGCGCGCGACGGCGGCCCTGGCGAAGGCGGTGAAGCCTGCGACTTCGGTGAAGTTGTCGCTGAACATCGCGCGGTAGATCTCTTCCTTCTCGTGCACCAGCGCCAGGCACTCGGCGTCGGACAGCTCGCGCTCGAACAACTCGCGCATGCACTCGGCGCCGGTGCGGCCCGTGGTGCGCGCGAGGATGTCGCTCACGTCGAGCACCAGGCCGTGGCGCGCCACGAACTCGACCCACGAGCGCGCATGCCAGGGCATGGAGTCGATCATGGTGCCGTCCATGTCGAAGATCAGGGCTTCGACCTTGCCGTTGAGGTTCATGCGGGGCTGCGCGGGTGGTTGCGGTGGTGACGAAAAGGAAGAGGCAGGATCAGACGCCCTGCTTGAGCGAGGCTTCGATGAACACGTCGAGGTCACCGTCGAGCACCTTCTGGGTGGCCGAGATCTCGACGTTGGTGCGCAGGTCCTTGATGCGGCTGTTGTCCAGCACGTAGCTGCGGATCTGGTGGCCCCAGCCCACGTCGGTCTTGCTGTCCTCGAGCTTCTGCTGCTCTTCCTGGCGCTTGCGCATCTCGTGGTCGTACAGGCGCGAACGCAGGCGCTTCCACGCCACGTCGCGGTTGCTGTGCTGGCTGCGGCCGTCCTGGCACTGCACCACGATGCCGGTCGGGATGTGCGTGAGGCGCACGGCCGAGTCGGTCTTGTTGATGTGCTGGCCGCCCGCGCCGCTGGCACGGAAGGTGTCGGTGCGCACGTCCGCCGGGTTGATCTCGATCTCGATGGAGTCGTCGATCTCGGGGTAGACGAAGATGCTCGCGAAGCTGGTGTGGCGCCCGCCCGAGGAGTCGAACGGCGACTTGCGCACGAGGCGGTGCACGCCGGTCTCGGTGCGCAGCAGGCCGAAGGCGTAGTCGCCCTCGACCTTGATGGTCGCGCTCTTGATGCCGGCGGTGTCGCCCGGGGTCTCGTCCTCGAGCTGGATCTTGAAGCCCTTGCGCTCGGCGTACTTGGTGTACTGGCGCAGCAGCATGCTGGCCCAGTCGCAGGCCTCGGTGCCGCCGGCGCCGGCCTGGATGTCGACGAAGGCGTTCAGCGGGTCGGCCGGGTTGTTGAACATCCGGCGGAACTCGAGCTGCTTGATGTCGGCTTCGAGCGTGGCGGCGTCATCGGCGATGGCCTGCAGGCCGTCGACGTCGCCTTCTTCCTTCGACATCTCGTAGAGCTCGGTGTTGTCCGACAGGCCGCTGGTGAGGCGGTCGAGCGTGACGACGACGTCGTCGAGCGACTTCTTTTCCTTGCCCAGTTCCTGGGCCTTCTTGGGGTCGTTCCAGACGTTGGGATCTTCGAGCGATGCGTTGACCGTCCTCAGACGTTCGGCTTTGGCATCGTAGTCAAAGATACCTCCGGAGATCCACCGTCCGCACGCTCAGGTCCGCAAGCGTTGCGCCGATCTGGTTGATTTGTTCTGCGTCCATGGGGTGGTCCTGACTGTGTGGGTTGGCGAGGGGAAGAGGGGGCGTGCCCTCCAGGGAACCCGCCATTTTCTCACGGGTGGCGGATGACCCCATGGGGAGTGCCATTCCGGTGCCGCCAAAGGCGAAAAGCCCCCTGGGCGCGGCGCGCGCAGGGGGCCGGGAGGGCGTGGAGCGGCGGCGTCAGAACGCGGGCACCAGCGCGCCCTTGAACTGCGTCTCGATGAAGCTCTTGACCTCGGGCGACTGGTAGGCCGCCACCAGGCGCTTGGCCCAGGGCTTGTCCTTGTCGGCGCGGCGCACGGCGATCAGGTTGGCGTAGGGGCCCTTGGGCGATTCCTTGATCACGGCGTCCTTGTTGAACGAGAGGCCGGCCTTCTCGGCGTAGTCGTTGTTGATGGCGGCGATCACGAGGTCGTCGAGCGAGCGCGGGAGTTGCGCGGCGTCCAGCGGCACCAGCTTGAGCTTCTTGGGGTTGGTCACCACGTCGAGCGGGGTGGCGGTGTTGTTCTTCACGGCCTCGGGCTTGAGCGTGATCAGGCCGGCCTGCTGCAGCAGCAACAGCGCGCGGTTGCCGTTCGACGGGTCGTTCTGGATGCCGACCGCGGCGCCCTCGGGCAGCTGGTCGATGCTCTTGAGCTTCTTCGAATAGAAGCCCAGCGGCGCGGTGATGGTCAGGCCCACGGGCACGAGGTCGAAGCCGCGCGCCTTGATCTGGTTGTCGAGGAAGGGCTGGTGCTGGAAGGCGTTGGCGTCGAGGTCGCCGGCCGCGAGCGCGGCATTGGGCAGCTGGTAGTCGTTGAAGACCACGACCTGAACCGTGAGGCCGTCCTTGGCGGCGACCTTCTTCACCACCTCGAAGATCTGCTCGGCGTTGCCGACCGAGATGCCGACCTTGACGGTGTTCTTGTTGTCCTGGGCCTGGGCGCCGCCGGCGATGCCGCCGAGGAGGGAAGCCGCCAGGGTGGCGGCAAGGAGGCCGCGGCGGCGAAGGATGCTGTGCATGGTTGAGGTGGCGCTGCGCGCTCGAAAAAGAAAGGCGCGAATGTGGCAGCAGGCGGGCGCGATGGGAACGAACCAATGCGCATATCCATATGGGAGCCCCTGCTCGCTTTATGGTGTATGTGGTTGAACGTTTGCGCTTCTTTATGTGTTTTCAGGAATAAGCATCGCCCGATTTGTTCGTTCCCTTTCGATGCCTTTCTTTTCATACTCGGCACCTTTTTGCGAATCCGTGGCCGATGGTTTTTCCTGGCGGCCGCACGCATCCGTTCCTTGGTTCCCCCAGACATGAGCAACCCATCGTCCGACCCGGCCCGCGGCAGCGCGGAACCGGTCATCCGCCTCCAGTCGGTGCAGAAGTCCTTCGCGCTGCCCAGCGGCGAGGTCTTCGACGCCGTGCAATCGCTGTCGCTCGACATCCAGCAGGGCGACGTGTTCGGCCTGATCGGCAAGAGCGGCGCCGGCAAGTCGACCCTTCTGCGCCTGATCAACCTGCTCGAGCGGCCCGACGCGGGCCGCGTGCTGGTCGGCGGGCGCGACCTCACGACGCTGTCGCGCCGCGAGCTGCGCGACACGCGCCAGAACATCGGCATGATCTTCCAGCAGTTCAACCTGCTGCAGAACGCCACGGTGTTCGACAACGTGGCCTTCCCGCTGAAGATCCACGGTCGCCACTCGCGCGCCGAGATCGATGCCCGGGTGCGCGAATGCCTGGAACTGGTGGGCCTGTCGGAAAAGATCGACACCTACCCGGCCCAGCTCTCGGGCGGCCAGAAGCAGCGCGTGGCGATCGCCCGCGCGCTGGCGCCGCGCCCGCAGGTGCTGCTGTGCGACGAACCGACCTCGGCACTCGACAGCGAGACCACGCGCTCGCTGCTCGAGACCTTGCGCGACATCAACCAGAAGATCGGCGTGACCATCGTGATCGTGACGCACGAGCTGTCGGTGGTCGAGGTGCTGTGCCGCAACGTGGCGATCCTCGAGAAGGGCCGGCTGGTCGAGCAGTTCGAGGTCGACGCCGCGCCGAGCGAGGCGCGCAAGACCGCGCTGGGCCGCGAGATCGACGAGCTGGTGCGGCGCCGCGAACGCGATGCACGCGAAGCGCGCGAGGCTGGCGAAGCCGCCTCGGCCAGCGCCCCGGTCGCCACGCAACGCAGCGCGCTGGAGGTGGCCTATGTTTGAGAACATCGCCCCCATCCTTCCCGAGCTCTGGGTCGCGACCGGCCAGACCTTCATGATGCTGGCCATCGGCCTGTCGGCCGCGGTGCTGATCGGCGGGCCGCTGGGCATCCTGCTGTTCCTGCTCGGCCCGGGCCAGTCGCTCGCCAACCGGCCCGCGTTCCTGATCCTGAACTGGCTCGTGAACACGGTGCGCTCCTTCCCCTTCATCATCCTGCTGGTGGCGCTGGTGCCGTTCACGCGCATCATCGCGGGCACCTCGATCGGGCCGCTGGCCGCGGCGGTGCCGCTGTCCTTCGCGGCCATTCCCTATTTCGCGCGGCTGGTCGACCAGTGCCTGCGCGAGGTGCCGCGCGGCGTGATCGAGGCGGCCCATGCGATGGGCGCCTCGGAGCTGCAGATCGTCTGGCGCGTGCTGGTGGTCGAGGCCCGCTCGGGCCTGGTGCTGGCGCTCACGGTGCTGGCGGTGAGCTTTCTCTCCTACTCGGCGATCGCCGGCGTGGTGGGCGGCGGCGGCATCGGCGACCTGGCCATCCGCTACGGCTACTACCGCTTCCAGACCGACGTGATGGTGCTCACCGTGGCGCTGCTCGTGGTGCTGGTACAGATCCTGCAATTCGTCGGCAACACTGCGGCGCGCAGGCTCGACAAGCGTTGATTCGTTTTTTCTCCCGTTCCCTTTTCTCTTTCTTTCCTGCAAAGCCTTCCGTCATGACCACCGCACTGCTGCGCCGTTCCGTCCTCGCCCTGTCCCTCGCCGCGCTGTCGCTCGGCGGCCTCTCGCTGCCGGCGCAGGCTCAGGACGCCAAGAAGAACCTCACGATCGGCGGCACCGCCGGCTCGAACATCGACCAGCTCAAGCAAGGCATCGTGCCGATCCTCGAGAAGAAGGGCTACAAGGTGAAGCTGGTCGAATTCAACGATTACGTGCAGCCCAACCTGGCGCTGGCCCAGGGCTCGCTCGACGCCAACTTCTTCCAGCACCAGGTCTACCTGAAGAAATTCGCGGCCGACCAGAAGCTGGATCTCGCCGAGCTGGTGCAGGGCCCGATCGCGCCGCTGGGCGTGTACTCGACCAAGCGCAAGACGCTGGCCGACTTGAAGGAAGGCGACCGCGTGACGCTGCCGAACGACCCGAGCAACCTGGCGCGCGCGCTGGTGCTGCTGGAGCAGAACAAGCTGATCACGATCAAGCAGGGCGTGGATCCGCTGCGCGCTTCCGAGAAGGACGTGGCCGACAACCCCAAGAAGCTGAAGTTCATTCCGCTCGAGGCCGCACAATTGCCGCGCTCGCTCGGCGACACCGAGTACGCGATCATCAACGGCAACTTCGCGATCTCCTCGGGCCTGAAGCTCACCGAAGCGGTGGTGCTCGAGAAGACGCCCGACTACTACCTGAATGTCGTGGCCGTGAAGACCGCGGACAAGAACACCGCCTGGGCCAAGGACCTCGTGGAGGCCTACCACTCGAAGGAGTTCAAGACGGTGGTCGACACGAAGTTCCAGGGCTACGCGAAGCCCAGCTTCCTGCAATAACCAACTACTTTCCTGAGAGGGACCTTCCCATGCCCGTGCTGGCCGTGTTCGATGCGCAAGCGAGCTGGAGCGACACCCATGTGTGCGACGGCTGGATTACCGACCGGCTGGCCGCGCAGGGCGTGCGATGGGGGCGCGAGGACGCCCCCGCGCCGCTCGCGGGCGAGGAGGTCCGCGTGCTCGGGCAGGCCGGGTTGTTCTACGTGCCTGAGGGCGAGGGCTATCTGGGCCTGCTGCTCGAGGCCGGCGAATGGGTCGCGCTGCCGGTGGGGCGGGCCCGGGTGTTCTTCGACGACGGCGAGGGCGCGGACGATGCGCTGCCGCATGCGGCGCTGCCGGGCTTCGAGGCCTTCGTCGAAGAGGTGCTGTCGCTGACGGGGAACGACGCCGACGAGGGCTGAGGTTCGCCGCCGCCGCCGCTCCCCCGAGCGGCGTTTCTCCTTCTTCTTTCTAAGCCGCCAGGCGCTGCGCCGTCCGACCTTCGGGCCGCGCCAGCCCGAGGTGATCGCGCAGGGTGCGCCCCTCGTACTCGGTGCGAAACAGCCCGCGCTTCTGCAGGATCGGCACCACCCCGTCGACGAAATGTTCGAGCCCGTGCGGCAGCGCATCGGGCATGAGGTTGAAGCCGTCGGCCGCGCCGCCCTTGAACCAGTGCTCGATGTCGTCGGCGATCTGCTCGGGCGTGCCCACGATCACGCGGTGGCCGCCGCCGCCCGCGAGTTCGCGGATCAGCTGGCGCACCGTGTAGCCATGGGTGCGGCCCGCCGCCACCACCGCGTTGAAGAAGGTGTGGTTGCCGTTGCCATTGCCGGGCAGCGGCAGGTTCTCGGGCAGGCGCTCGTCGAGCTTGAGGCGATCGGGCGCGATGCCCAGCGTGCCCGCGATGCGCGTGAGGCTGTAGTCCCACGGGATCAGGTCGACCAGCTCGTCGCGGCGGCGCAGCGCCTCGGCCTCGGTGCCGCCGACGATGGTGGTGAGGCCCGCGAGCACCTTCACCGCGTCGGGGCCGCGGCCCAGTTCGGCCGCGCGGGTCTTGAGGGCGCGTGCATAGGTCAGCGATTCCTCGAAGGACTGCGAGGCCGAGAACACGGCCTCGGCATGGCGCGAGGCGAGCTCGCGCCCGTCGGCCGAGGCGCCGGCCTGCACCAGCACCGGATGGCCCTGCGGCGCGCGCGGCAGGTTCAGCGGGCCCTGCACCGCGAAGTGCTCGCCGCGGTGCGCGATGGCGTGCACCTTGGTGGCGTCGACGAAGCTGCCCGCGGCCTTGTCGCCGACGAAGGCGCCGTCTTCCCAGCTGTCCCACAGCGCCTTCACGATGTCGGCGAACTCCGAGGCGCGCGCGTAGCGCTTCGCATGGTCGGGCGTGGCCTCGAGGCCGAAGTTGCGCGCCGAGGGCAGGTCGGCCGTGGTCACCATGTTCCAGCCCGCGCGGCCATTGCTCACGTGGTCGAGCGTGGAGAAGCGGCGCGCGATGTTGTAGGGCTCGTTGTAGCTGGTCGAGGCGGTCGCGATCAGCCCGATGTGGGTGGTGGCCGCGGCCACGCAGGCCAGCAGGATGGTGGGCTCGAGCGCGGTGATCGGGCGGAAGTGGATCTGGTCGACGATGGCCGCGTTGTCGGCCAGGAAGATCGCGTCGAGCTTGCCCGCTTCCGCGATCTGCGCGGTGCGGATGTAGTGCCGGATGTCGGCGAAGGCCCAGGGGTCGGCCTCGGGCAGGCGCCAGGCCGAGGGCACGAAGCCCGAGTGCAGGATGTTGACGTTCAGGTGCAGCCGCCGGGGAGGCGCGCTGCGGGTGGCGGAGCCGCTCATCGGTCGGTCATTTCGAGAAGTAGTCGGGCAGCCGGTAGCCGGCCCACACGGGATTGGCGAGGAAGACGCGCTGGAACTCGGGCGACTGGTAGGCCGCGACGATGTCCTTCGCGAACTTCGCGTTCTCGTTGCCGCGCTTGACCGCCACCACGTTGACGTAGGGCAGGGTCATGTCCTCGAGCTTGAGCGCCTCGGTGAGCTTGAGGCCCGAGGCGACGGCGAAGTTGCCCTGCACGGCGGCGAGGTCGGCGTCGGCCAGCGAGCGCGGTGCCTGGGCGGCATCGAGCGGCACCAGCTTCAGGCGCTTGGGGTTGCTCGCGATGTCGCGCTCGGACACGCTCAGCGGGTTCACGCCGGTCTTGAGCTGCACCCAGCCGATGGCCGCGAGGATGTTGAGCGCGCGCGCCGCGTTCACCGGGTCGGCCGGCAGCGTGACGGTGGCGCCATCGGGCACGCTGGCCAGCGACTTGTGGCGCTGCGAATAGAGGCCCATCGGCGGCGTCGGCACGTGGACGATCGGCACCAGGTCGAAGTTCTGCTGCTGGTTGGTGGCGTTGAGGTAGAGCGTGTGCTGGAAGATGTTGGCGTCGATCTGGCCGCGCTCGACCGCGTCGTTGGGCTGCACGCCCTGGCTGAACTCGACGTACTTGACGGTGTAGCCGAGCTTGGCGAGCTGGGGCTCGATGCCCTTGGTGAAGGCGTCGCGGTACGGGCCCGGCATGAAGCCGACGCGCAGGTCGGCGGCCTGGGCCGCGCTGGCGAGGCCCAGTGCGAGGGCGAGGCCGCCGGCCAGAGCCAGGCGGCGGGAAAGGGCGAGAGGGCGCATGAGAGAGGGGCTCCAGAACTGAACCGGGCACTCTAGGAGCCGCTGCCGCGCGCGCGAACGAATATTCGTAAGCTTGCATATGCGGACAGCGGTCATAGGATCGCTGGCATGACCCAACACATCGGAATCGTGGGCTGCTCCGCCGAAGGCGCGGCCCTTTGCTACAAGACCATCTGCGTGGAGGGCGCCGCGCTGCTCGGCCCCCACGCGCACCCGGAGGTGTCGATGCACACGCCCTCGCTCGCGGACTACGTGCGCTGCCTCGATGCGGGCGACGTGGCCGGTGTGGGCGAGCTGATGCTCGCTTCGGCGCGCAAGCTGCAGGCCGCGGGTGCCGACTTTTTGATTTGCCCCGACAACACGATCCACCAGGCCTTCGACTACGTGGCGCCGCGTTCGCCGCTGCCCTGGCTGCACATCGCCGAGGTGGCGGCCGACGAGGCCGTGCGGCGCGGCTTCCGGCGCATCGGCATCACGGGCACGCGCTGGCTGGTCGACAGCGAGGTCTATCCGTCGAGGCTCGCGGCGCGCGGCCTCGAGTACCGCCGGCCGAACGCGCAGGAGCGCGACGAGACCGGGCGCGTGATCATGGACGAGCTGGTCAACGGCATCTTCAGCCCCGAGGGCGTGGCGAGCTTCCAGCGCGTGATCGAGCGCATGAAGGTAGAGGAGGGCTGCGACGCGGTGGTGCTGGGCTGCACCGAGATCCCGCTGATCATCAGCGATGCGAACTCGGCGCTGCCGACGCTCGACTCGACGCGGCTGCTGGCGCGCGCGGCGTTGCGGCGGGCGGTGCAGCCGGCCTGACTAGGCGAGGAAATCCTCGATCAGCTTCGCCACCCGCTGCGGCTGGTCGTGGTGCAGCATGTGGCCGGCATCGGCCAGCTGCTCGATGCGTACCGAGGGCACCGAGGCCAGGCGCTGGTGGAACTCCTCGAGCGTATAGCGGTTCTTCCACCAGCCCTGGAGGCTGTCGTCGGCCGCTTCGATCATCAGCGTGGGCGCGGCAATGCGCGCATAGAGCGCGCGCACCTCGTCGACGCGGAAGATGTTGGCGTTGATGACCTTGTGCGCGGCCTCGCCGAGGATCTGCCAGCGCGCGCTGCCGTCGGGCTGAACGCGGCTGGCCGACCAGTGGCTCGCGAGCCAGTCGGCCTTGTCCTGCGACAGCCGCGGGTTGGTCTTCATGAGCCGGCGCGCCACGCCGTCGACGGCCGAGTAGCCGGCGAGCTCGAGTTCGCCGCGGTGCAGCCGCTTGAGTTCGTCGATCCACTGGCCGTAGCGCGCGGGCGCTTCCTCGGGCTGGCGCGCGGGCATGCCGAAGCCCTCGAGGTTGACCAGCCGGCGGATGCGCTCGGGCCGCACGCCCGCGTAGTGCATGACGACGTTGCCGCCCATGCTGTGGCCCACGAGGTCGACCGGACGCGCGGCCTCGCCTTCGCCCGCGTAGTGGTCGAGCAGCCATTCGAGGTCGGCCAGGTAGTCGGGCAGCCAGTAGTTGTCGACCCCGCCGCCATCGGTGAGGCCGAAGCCGCGCCAGTCGGGCGCGACGATGAAGCGCTCCTCGGCGAGCGCGTCGACCACGAACTGCCAGGAGGCGGCCACGTCCATCCAGCCGTGCACCAGCACCAGCGGCGGCCGCTCGGCCGAGGGCTGGCCCCAGAGCCGCACGTGGTAGCGGAGGTTGCGCACGGGCACGAATTCGCTGTGCGAGGGACGGAGGGCGTGGTACATGGCTCCGATGATAAGGAGCCGGGTCGAAGCGCACAGTCCGCCAGACGACAGTGGCGTGACGGCCGCGCCGCTCGGGTTTGGCACCACCGCCAGCGCGCCGCGGAGCCCGGCGGTACATTTCCGCGCATGCAAAAAATCAGACTCGGTCAGAGCGACCTTCACGTCACGCCCATCTGCCTCGGCACCATGACCTTCGGCGAGCAGGTCGACGAGTCCACGGCCCATGCCATCCTGGCGCGCTCGCTCGAGCGCGGCGTCGACTTCATCGACACGGCCGAGATGTACTCGGTGCCCACGCGCCAGGAGACCTACGGCGCGACCGAGACCATCATCGGCAACTGGTTCGCGGCCAACCCCGGCGCGCGCCGGAAGCTGACGCTGGCGAGCAAGGTCGCGGGCCCGCTGCGCAACACGCCCTGGGTGCGCGAAGGCGTGGGCATGACGGGCGCGGACATCGTGGCCTCGTGCGAGGCGAGCCTCAAGCGGCTGCAGACGGACGTGATCGACCTCTACCAGATCCACTGGCCCGAGCGCCATGTGCCGGCCTTCGGCAACATCTACTACGACCCGGCCAAGGAGGTCTCGCAGACCCCGATCCGCGAACAGCTCGAGGCGCTGGCCGGGCTGGTGAAGGCCGGGAAGATCCGCGCCATCGGCCTGTCGAACGAGACGCCCTATGGCGTGCACGAGTTCGTGCGGCTGGCCGAGGAACACGGCCTGCCGCGCGTGGCGACGGTGCAGAACGTCTACAACCTCGCGAGCCGCGGCGCAGAGAACGGCCTCGACGAAACCATGCACCGGCTCGGCGTGTCGCTGCTGGCCTATTCGCCGCTGGCCTACGGCCTCCTGACGGGCAAGTACGACCAGAGCGGCATCACCGGCCCGGACGCGCCGCAGGAAGCTCGCATCACGCGCTACGAATCGGTGCGCAAGCTGCGCTGGGGCCGGCCCGACGCGCTCAAGGCCGCGCGCCGCTACAACCAGCTCGCGCTCGACAACGGCCTGACGCCGGTGAAGCTCGCGCTGGCCTTCTGCTACACCAAGTGGCAGGTGGCGAGCACCATCATCGGCGTGCGCACGGTCGAGCAGCTCGACGAGGACATCGATGCCTGGGGCACGACGCTGTCGCCCGAACTGCTCGCGCAGGTCGACGCGATCCGCTGGGAGATCCGCGACCCTGCGGCCTGATCTTCTCGTTCAGCGCGCGCATTCGCCGCGCGCGGCCGCCAGCGCAAGCGCGGGCAGGCTCAGCAGGCCCATGTCGCCGCCCTTGAACTGGCCCTTCATGCAGTCGCCGTGCGCGGCGCCCGACAGGCCCGCGCTCAGGCGGCTGTCGAGCGCGGCGCGCGTGCCGGCCGGGTTCAGTGCCTGGTTGGCGCGTTCGGCGAACGAGGGCACGCGATCGCTGTCGCGCAGGGCGCGGCGGGTGGCTTCGGAATTCAGGATCAGCGGGGCGGGCGGTGCTGCAATCGCAGCGGACGCTTCGGCCGGGGCGGCGACGGCATCGCGCGGTGCCGGCTCGGGCCTTGTCGCGCTGCGTGTGGGCGCAGCCCGCACGCGTGCCGCTGCCGGGGCCGATGCCCTGGGCTCGACCCGCACCGGCGCTGCGCGCGGCTTCGGCACATCGACCCATGCGATCTCGACGACCCGCTGCACCGGAAAGACCGGCCGCGCGTGCGGCCGCGTCGCCACGAGCAGCAACCACAGCACCGCCACATGCGCGGCGACCACGGCCAGCACGAGCGCCGGCAGGAACAGCCGCCGCATCAGTCGCCCGCGTCGCTCCGCCATTCGAGCAGGTCGCCCGGCTGGCACTGCAGCGCCTCGCAGATGCGCTCCAGCGTATCGAAGCGCACGCCGCGCACCTTGCCGCTCTTGAGCAGCGAGAGGTTCTGCTCGGTGATGCCCACGTGCTCGGCCAGTTCGCGCGAGCGCATCTTGCGCCGCGCCAGCATCACGTCGAGGTTGACGACGATGGGCATCGTTCAGACGAAGCCCGCGTTGTCGTCGGCCAGCCGCCGCGCCTCGACCATGACGCGCGCGATCGCCACCAGCACCGCGCCGAACAGGATGTGCAGGCCGTCGAACCACGAGAAGCTCAGCGCCAGGAAGCGCTGGCCCGGCGGATTGCCCAGGCTCTGCGCCACGGTCATGAGGCCGCGCGCGAGCGGCAACAGCAGCGACAGCAGCAGCACGGCCCAGGCGAAGCGCATCAGCGCGTCTTGCGCGGCGGCGCCGAACACGCGGCCGTGGCGGTACTCGCCGAACAGCCGCCAGATCTGCCGCAGCGCATACAGGCCGCCGCCCACGGGCAGCAGGCTGACCAGTGCGGTGCGCCAGCGCGCGGCTTCGTCGGGTGGTGGGCCGGGCAGGCCGAGGAAGCTCGCGGCGCCGAGGAAGCCGGTCCATTCCCAGCGGTGGGCCAGCAGCAGGAGCAGCGGCTGCACGACGAGCAGCGCCGCGCCCGCGAGGGCCAGCGCCTGGACGACGCGGGCATGCCGCGCGAGATGAAGCGAGGGCGAGGCTGGCGTATGCTGCATGGCGCACCCATGTTGGTTGTGAATCGATAAAAGTTTATCGTAAAACAATAAGTTTTTTGCTGAAGCGCTCCTGAAGGGGTGCTGTCCTTACCGTTTGCCATGGCCAAGAAGAACGCCCACGTCTCCGAGACGCCCGCCACCCAGCTCTTGCGCGCCCACAAGGTCGCGTTCACCGAGCACCCCTACGAATACATGGAGCAGGGCGGCGCCCAGCGCGGCGCCGAGATGCTGGGGCTCGATCCGTTCATGGTGATCAAGACGCTGGTGATGCAGGACCAGGACGCCAAGCCGCTGCTGGTGCTGATGCATGGCAACCGCACGGTGTCGACCAAGAACCTCGCGCGGCAGATCGGCGCCAAGTCGGTCGAGCCCTGCAAGCCCGAGGTGGCGCAGCGCCACAGTGGCTACATGGTGGGCGGCACCTCGCCCTTCGGCACCAAGCGCGAGATGCCGGTGTACGTGGAGGCGACGGTGCTCGCGCTGCCGCGCATCGTGCTCAACGGCGGGCGGCGCGGCTACCTGATCGGCATCGACCCGCAGGTGTGCGTGCAGCTGCTGGGCGCGACGCCGGTGGAGTGCGCGCTGGCAGAATAGCCGGCTCCTGCGATTCGATCGCCGGCGCTGCGCGTCCCGCCCGGGGCGCATCGGCGCGGCGATGCGTCCCCCCGAAGAACAACACCGATCCGCGGAGACCCGCCTTGACCTTTCACCTGCCTACCCTGATCGCCATCGTGGCGTCGTACCTGCTCGGCTCGCTGTCCTTCGCCGTCATCGTGAGCAGGGCGCTCGGCATGGCCGACCCGCGCAGCTACGGCAGCAAGAACCCTGGCGCGACCAACGTGCTGCGCTCGGGCAACAAGGGCGCGGCGCTGGCCACGCTGCTGCTCGACGCGATCAAGGGCTGGGTGCCGGTGTTCGTGATCCGCCACTGGGGCGCGCAATGGGGCCTGGACGACGGCGTGGCCGCGGTGGCCGGCGTGGCCGCCTTTCTCGGCCACCTGTACCCGGTGTTCTTCGGCTTCCAGGGCGGCAAGGGCGTGGCGACGGCGGCCGGCGTGCTGGTCGGCATCGCGCCCTGGCTCGGGCTCGCGACCGGCGCCACCTGGCTGATCATCGCGGTGTTCTTCCGCTACTCGTCGCTCTCCTCGCTGGTCGCCGCCTTCTTCGCGCCGGCCTACTACCTGATCGGCGGCGGCATCGCGTGGCCGCTGAGCCGCACGGCGCTGGTCGCCATCATCGTCATGAGCCTGCTGCTGATCTGGCGGCATCGCGAGAACATCCGCCGGCTCGCCGCCGGCACCGAGTCCAGACTGGGCTCCAAAAAGAAAAAGGACTGAAGGATCACCATGGGCACCATCACCCGCTTCCACGTCGGACCGCGTCTTTCCGAGACCGCGGTGCACAACGGCACCATCTACCTCGCGGGCCAGGTGCCCGACGACACCACGCAGGACATCCGCGGCCAGACCCAGCAGGTGCTGGCCATGGTCGACCGCCTGCTGGCCGAGGCCGGCAGCGACAAGTCGCGCATCCTCATGACGCAGATCTTCCTGGCCGACATCGCCGACATCACGGCGATGAACGAGGTCTGGGACGCCTGGATCCCAGCCGGCAACACGCCGCCGCGCGCGACGGTGCAGGCCAAGATGGCCAACGCCGGCTACAAGATCGAGATCGTGGTGACCGCAGCGCAGGCCTGATCGGGCCGCGCTTTCAATAGCGCTTCTCGAGCACCATCTGGTCGGCGTCGCGCCGCATCGAGAAGCGGTTGATGAAGCTGTTGCCCAGCAGCACGAAGGGCATGGACTGCGGCGAGACGATGGCCTCGAGGTCGTAGACCTCGACGTCGCCCACGCGCACCGAGCGCAGCCGCAGCAGATAGCCGGGCGCCACGCCGTTGGCGGTGTTGACCTGCACCGGCCGGCCCTTGCTGTAGTCGAGGCCGATGCGCTGCGCGTCGGCCACCGACATGGCGACCGTGGTCGCGCCGGTGTCGAGCATGAAGGTGACCGGGCGATCGTTGATCAGGCCCTGGGTCATGAAATGGCCGCGGCTGTCGGCCGGCAGCACGATGCGGTTGCCGCTGCCGCCCGAAGAGCCGCCGCCGCCGATGCTCACGGGCGTGTCCATGCGCAGCGTGACGCGCTTGCCCGCGGACTCGACCACCGCCTGCTCGGACTGCAGCGAGACCAGCTTCACGCCCTGGAAGGTTTCGCCCACCGCCACCGTCTTGGGCGCGCTGCCGTTGACGATCAGGATCGCGCGGCTGCCGATGGTGCCGGTCAGCATCACCGAGTCGGCCGCGAGCGCCGACGATGCCGCCACCGCGGCCAGAACGAACGCGGCGACGGCGCAAGCCTTCATGGGCCGGGACTCAGTCGCGGAAGTTGTTGAAGGACAGCGGGGTATCCGGCACGTCCTTCTTGATCAGCGCCATGGCGGCCTGCAGGTCGTCGCGCTTGGCGCCGGTGACGCGCACCGCGTCGCCCTGGATCGCGGCCTGCACCTTGATCTTGCTGTCCTTGATCAGGCGCTGGATCTTCTTGGCGATGTCGCCCTCGATGCCGTTCTTGATCTTGATGACCTGCTTGACCTTGTCACCGCCGATCTTCTGCACGTCGCCCTTGTCGAGGAAACGCACGTCGACGCTGCGCTTGGTGAGCTTGCTGCGCAGGATGTCCTCGACCTGCACGAGCTGGAACTCGGCATCGCCGGTCATGGTGATCTCCTTGTCCTTGAGCTCGACGGCAGCCGCGGTGCCCTTGAAGTCGAAACGGGTGGCGATTTCCTTGGCGGTGTTCTCGACGGCGTTCTTGACCTCGGGCAGATTGGGTTCGCAGACGGTGTCGAAAGACGGCATGGGCTCTCCTCAGATGTCACGGTAGCTGGATGCGACAATTCTCCCATGATCGTGGAGCACAACGTCCCGCTGCAGCCGTACAACAGCTTCGGCATCGTCGCGCGCGCGCAGCACCTGGTGCGCATCGCGAGCGAGGCCGACCTGGCCGCGCTGCATGCCGACACCGAATGGCGCGACGCGCCGCGTTTCGTGCTGGGTGGCGGCAGCAATATCGTGTTGACCGGTGACGTGAAGCCGCTGGTCCTGAAGGTGGAGATCCAGGGCCGCCGGCTGGTCGAGGAGACGCCGCGCGCCTGGATCGTGGAGGCCGGCGCCGGCGAGGTCTGGCACGACACCGTGCAGTGGACCCTGGCGCAGGGCTATCCGGGGCTCGAGAACCTCGCGATGATCCCGGGCACGGTGGGCGGTGCGCCGGTGCAGAACATCGGCGCCTACGGCGTCGAACTGCAGGACCGCTTCGATTCGCTCGATGCCTTCGATCTGGAAACCGGCCGCAGCTTCACGCTCGACGCGGCGCAATGCGCCTTCGGCTACCGCGACTCGGTGTTCAAGCACGTGCGCGGCGCGGGCGGCGCCAATGACTTCGGCCTGGCGGGCCGCGCGCTGATCACGCGCGTGCGCTTCCGGCTGCCCAAGCCCTGGAAGGCGGTGGCGGGCTACCTCGACCTGGAACGCAGGATGGAGGAAACCGGCAACTTCACGCCCGATGCGAACGACATCTTCGACTGGATCTGCGCCATCCGCCGCGCCAAGCTGCCCGACTGGCGGGTGCTGGGCAACGCGGGCAGCTTCTTCAAGAACCCGACCGTCACGCCCGAGCAGTGCGCCGACATCATCGCGCGCGAGCCGAAGATCGTGCACTACCCGATGGACGACGGCAGCATCAAGCTCGCGGCTGGCTGGCTGATCGACGCCTGCGGCTGGAAGGGCAAGTCGGTGGGCAATGCCGGCGTCTACGAGAAGCAGGCGCTGGTGCTGGTCAACCGCGGCGGCAACGAGAACCCGGTGACCGGCGGCGAGGTGATGACGCTGGCCAAGGCGATCCAGACCAGCGTGTACGAGCGCTTCGGCATCCGGCTGGAGCCCGAGCCGGTGGTGGTCTGACCCGACGCCGCCTGGCCGCATGGATCTCGACTTCCTGCACCTGAACTACCGCCGGCGCATTTCCGCGCTGGTGTGGCTGCGGCGGCTCGTGATCGTGGCGGCGATCGCCGCGCTGGTGTTCTCGCGCGGGCGCTGGTGGAGCGTGGCGCTGGGATTCATCGGCACCGGCCTGCTGGTGGCGGTGATGGGCTGGTTCGAGACCAGCCTGCGCCGCCAGTTCATCCGCGAGGCGCGGCTGCCGCCCTTCCTGGTCCACAAGCTGATCGCGGCCCATCCGCAGCTGAGCCGGCGCGATGCCGAGCTGGTGCTGCGCGGCCTGCGGCAGTTCTTCATGGCGCACCTGCGCAGCGGGCGCAAGTTCGTCGGCATGCCCTCGAAGGTGGCCGACACCGCCTGGCACGAGTTCATCCTCCATACCCAGGGCTACCAGCACTGGTGCCAGGCGGCCTTCGGCGGCCTGCTGCACCACACGCCGGCCGAGGTGCTGGGGCGCGATCCCAAGCGCAACGACGGGCTGCGCCGCAGCTGGTACTGGGCCTGCAAGGAGGAGAGCATCGATCCGCGCAAGCCGGCGCGGCTGCCGCTGCTGTTCGCGCTCGACGTCAAGTTCGGCATCGAGGGTGGCTTCAACTACGTGCCCGACTGCCGCGACATCGACCGGCAGGCCGGCTCCGATGCCCACTGCGGCACGAGCTTCGGCGAAGGCGGCTCATCGAGCGGTGGCTGTGGCGGCGATGCGGGCGGCTTCGGCGGCAGCGAATCGAGCGGCGGCGATGGCGGCGGCGGGGATTCGGGCGGTGGTGACGGCGGCGGCTGCGGTGGGGGCTGCGGGGGCGGAGGCGGCGGGGACTGAGCGCCCCGTAACGGTGGCACTGACCCGTCCTGCCCTAGGTTGACACCTAAGAAGGACCCAGAGCCGGCCCGTTGATGCCGGCAATAGACGCCCGAT
>NZ_JBWKPQ010000038.1:0-59422 GCF_059418345.1 Variovorax sp. GW821-FHT09B01
GTGTGCGTTTGACGCCTGATTCCATTGACTCGCCTTTTCTCGAAGGAAAAGGTGTCAACCCTGGGCAGGACGGGTCACCCAAAGCAAAAAGGCCGGGTCGATCCCGGCCTTTTTTGCGCGAGGGGCGCGCCTCAGCGCACTTCGATCGTCACGCGCCGGTTGCGCGGCTCGTCGACCTCGTCGGCCGTCGGCACCGCCAGTTCGCGTTCGCCGCGGCCTGCGGCCTCGATGCGGTTGGCCGGGAAGCGGCGCTCGATGAAGAGCTGGGCCACTTCCTGCGCGCGGCGGCGCGAGAGCGCGTCGTTGTTCTGCAGCGTGCCCTTGGTGTCGGTGTGGCCGACCACGACGATGTCGCCGCCCGGGCGCGCCTGCGCGGCGGCCAGCGCCTCCTCCATGATCTTCTGCGAGGCGGCCGTCAGCGTGATGGTGCCGAGCTCGAAGTACACCGTGTAGCGCTGCGACGGCGGCGGACGCATGTCGAACAGCGGCTTGTTCTCGGCCTGCACCTTGGCCGCATCGGCGGCGTCGACCACCGGCGCGCCCGAGGCGCCCTGCTTGGCCGTGGCGCGCTGGTAGGGTTGCGAGAGCACCTCCTCGCCGTTCTTGGCGCGCACCACCACCGCCGAGGCGGAGCCGTCGGCCTGCGGCAGCAGCACCACGCGGGTGGCGGGCGAGGAACAGGCCGCGAGCAGCGCGACCAGCAACGCGGCACCGAGGAAGCGCAGGCGGGAGGAAACGAGGGAACTGGAACCGGAACGCATCATGGCTGGCCGTCGGTCTGGACGATGAAGTCGGTGCCGCGGATGCCGATGGTCGCCGTCTGCGTCTCCACACGCACCGCGTCGGGGTTGGTCTTGCCGATCAGGCCGGTGATCATGCGCATCGAGCCGCGCAGCAGCGAAACCAGCAGCCCGCCTTCGTGGGTGGTGGCGTCGAAGTGGAACTGCTTGAGATCGAGCCGCGAGGAGGGGCCAACCACCAGCGTGGTGTCGTCGCGCAGCACGACCGCGGCCGAGGAGTCGGGGCCGGTCACGATCCGGTCGACCGAGGCCAGGGCGTCGCCGGGCACGGCGTTGCGGGCGGTGGCGGCGGCGCTCAGCAGCTTGACGTCGCCACGCACCGACTTCACGAAGCCGGCTTGGCGCTCGGGGGCGGCCGCGGCGGGAGCGGCAGTGGTGGGGGCCGGCGCGGCGGCCGGAGTGCTCGGGGCGGTCTGCGCCTGCGAGATCGCCGCGGCGCCAAGCAGCGCGCAGCCCAGCAGGGGCAGGAGGAATTTCTTGTGCATCATCGGGTTTTCCGCGAACTGTTTCGGGGCGGACACAATTATTAATGCGAAGGCGTTACACCTGGACACGAACATGATAATTCGGTGGCTAACTGCGGCCTTTTACCGTTTTTCCTGTCGCCTGTCGCCGTCATCGCCGTTCGGGCACGCATGAATCTCACACCCAAGACATTGCTGAGGGCCTCCATCGCGGTGGCCCTGGTCACGATTGTGCTCAAGGGCCTCGCGGGCTACATCACCCATTCGATGGGCCTGATCTCGGACGCCATGGAGTCCTTCGTCAACCTGGCGAGCGCCACCTTCGCGCTGGCCATGGTGACGATCGCCGAACGCCCGGCCGACGAAGGCCACCCCTACGGCCACCACAAGGCCGAGTACTTCTCCTCGGGCTTCGAGGGCATCCTCATCGTGGGCGCGGCCGTCGCCATTTTCTGGGTCTCGGTGCAGCGGCTGCTGGCGCCGCAGCCGCTCGAGCAGCTCGGCTGGGGCCTCGCGCTGTCGATCGTCAGCTCGGGCCTGAACGCCGGGCTCGCGTGGCTGCTGTTCCGCGCCGCCCAGGCCCGCCGCTCGATCGCGCTCGAGGCCGACGCGCGCCACCTGATGGCCGACGTCTGGACCTCGGCCGCGGTGCTGGTGGGCATCGTCGCCGTGCATTTCACCGGCTGGCTCTGGCTCGACCCGTTGCTGGCCATCGGCGTGGCACTGAACATCGCGCGCGAGGGCGCGAAGCTGGTCTGGCGCTCCTCGCAGGGCCTGATGGACCAGGCGCTCGAGCCCGAGACCCAGGCGCTGCTGCGCGCCACGCTCGAGCGCTTCGCCGCCGGCGTGCCCGAGGGCGGCCGGCTGCGCTTCGACGACATCTTCACGCGCAGTGCCGGCCAGCGCCGCTTCGCCGACCTGCACATGCACGTGCCCGGCGACTGGACCCTGGAGCGCGCCGCCGCCCTGCGCGACGCGCTCGAGCAGGCCCTGATGGACGCGGTGCCCGGCCTGCGCGTGACCATCCAGCTGCTGCCGCTGGGCATGGAAGCCCGCGCCACCCGGCTTCCGTCAGATACCCCCGAGGAATCCCATCCATGAAAGCAGTGCTCCAGCGCGTGGCGCAGGCGCGCGTCGACATCGCGGGCCGCACCGTCGGCGAGATCGGCGCCGGCCTGCTGGTGCTGCTGTGCGCCGAGCGCGGCGACACCGATGCCGCGGCCGACCGCATGCTCGCCAAGATGCTCAAGCTGCGCATCTTCTCCGACGAGGCCGGCAAGATGAACCGCAGCGTGCAGGACATCGGCGGCGGCCTGCTGGTGGTGAGCCAGTTCACGCTCGCGGCCGACGTGAACGGCGGCAACCGTCCGAGCTTCACGCTCGCGGCGCCGCCCGACGAGGGCCGCCGGCTCTACGACTACTTCGTCGCCCAAGCGCGCGCCGCGCATCCCGTGGTGGCCACGGGCGAGTTCGGCGCCGACATGCAGGTGCACCTGCTCAACGACGGGCCGGTCACGATTCCGCTGCAGATGAGCTGAGGGCGGCGCCCCCTGGTTCAGTCGCGCCGCAGCAGCGCTTCCCACGCCACCTTCGGGTGCTCGTAGCGGTCGAAGCTCAGTTCCTCGAGCTGCGCGATGCGCCAGCCGCGCGCGAACAGCCGCTGCACCGTGCCGCGCTCGAAGAAGCGCTTCGGCGCGCCATCGACGAGGTAGAGGTTGTCCTCGTCCGCGCGCCCCGGGCCGCGCCCGCCGTAGTGCCGGTCGTTGACCGAGTTGAGCCGGCACAGCAGCACGCCGCCGGGCCGCAGCAGCGCATGGATGCGCTCGACCAGTTCCAGCGTCTGCGCCCATTCGAAGTAGTGCAGCGACAGGCTCGCGAGCACGACGCCGATGCGCTGTCCCTCGGCCAGCGGAAAGGGCGCGCGGAAATCCTGGTTGTGCACGCGCACGCCCGCCAGGCGCCGCTCGCGCGCGGCATCCGCCGCGCGTGCCGACAGCTCGATCGCCTCCACGCGCAGCCCCGCGGCCGCCAGCGTGGCGCTGTCGCGGCCGTCGCCGCAGCCCAGTTCGAGCACCGGGTCGGCGCCCGCGCATTCGGCCAGCAGCGGCAGCCAGCGCACGAGCCACGGGTCGGTGTCATCCATGGTCATCGGCGCGCGGGTCTCAGCGGTTGTAGGGATCGCGGATGCCCAGCCCCGCGAGGATCTCGATCTCGCGCGCCTCCATCGCCTCGGCGTCTTCCTCGCCGGTCTCGTGGTCCCAGCCCTGCGCATGCAGCGTGCCGTGCACCAGCAGGTGCGCATAGTGCGCGGCCAGCGTCTTGCGCTGCTCCTTCGCCTCGCGCGCCACCACCGGCGCGCACAGCACCAGGTCGGCCATGACCACGGGCGCCTGCGCATAGTCGAAGGTCAGCACGTTGGTCGCGTAGTCCTTGCCGCGGAATTCGCGGTTCAGCTGCTGGCCCTCGTCGGCATCGACGATGCGCACCGTGATCTCGGCGTCGGCATCGAGCGCATGGCGGATCCAGCGCGTCACGCCGTGGCGCGGCAGCGCGGCGCGGTGCCGTTCCACGCCCTTGAAGCGTCCGAACTGCAGCGACAGGGTGAGTGCGGCCAGCGCCATCTCAGTGCCCGCCCGCGCCGGCGCGCTTGCGCTGGCCGTCGTAGGCGTCGACGATGCGCGCCACCAGCGGATGGCGCACCACGTCGGCGCTCGTGAAATGCGTGATCGCGATGCCGTTCACGCGCCGCAGCACGCGCTCGGCGTCGATCAGTCCGCTGAGCTGCTGCTTGGGCAGGTCGATCTGGCTCACGTCGCCCGTCACCACCGCCTTGGCGCCGAAGCCGATGCGCGTGAGGAACATCTTCATCTGCTCGGGCGTGGTGTTCTGCGCCTCGTCGAGGATCACGAAGGCGTTGTTGAGCGTGCGCCCGCGCATGAAGGCCAGCGGCGCGATCTCCAGCGCGTTGCGCTCGAAGGCCTTCTGCACCTTCTCGAAGCCCATCAGGTCGTAGAGCGCGTCGTACAGCGGCCGCAGGTAGGGGTCGACCTTCTGCGTCAGGTCGCCGGGCAGGAAGCCCAGGCGTTCACCGGCCTCGACCGCCGGGCGCGTGAGCACGATGCGCTGCACCGCGCTGCGCTCGAGCGCATCGACCGCGCAGGCCACCGCGAGGTAGGTCTTGCCGGTGCCGGCCGGGCCGATGCCGAAGGTGATGTCGTGCTTGGCGATGTTGTCGAGGTACAGGCTCTGCGTGGGCGTGCGCGCGCGCAGGTCGGCGCGCCGGGTGGCGAGCGTGACCGCGCCGTCCACGTCCTCGTCCATCGAGCCGTCGCCGGCCAGCGTGAGCTGCACCACCGCCGCGTCGATCGGTCGCTGGGCGATCTCGTAGAGCGCCTGCAGCACGTCCATCGCGCGCTGGGCGTTGACCTTGGGGCCGTCGATCTTGAACTGCTCGTGGCGGTGCGCGATCTTCACCGCGAGCGCCTCCTCGATGCGGCGCAGGTGGGCGTCGAGCGGGCCGCACAGGTGGCCCAGGCGCGTGTTGTTGGGCGGAGCGAAGGTGTGTCGCAGAATCACGCGGTTTCCATTTCCATCTTTATTGGTAGCCCATGCAAGACCGGCCCTGCTCCAGAAAATGCAACCCAAGGCGGGAAGCGCCGCAAGCGTCGGGGGGGCGCCAATGATAGGCAAACTCACCGGGATACTCGCCGAACGCAATCCGCCGCAGGTGGTGATCGACTGCAACGGCGTCGGCTACGAGGTCGACGTGCCGATGAGCACCTTCTACAACCTGCCCGGCGTCGGCGCCAAGATCTCGTTGCTCACGCACTTCATCGTGCGCGAGGACGCGCAGATTCTCTACGGCTTCGGCAGCGCCGAGGAGCGCGCCGCCTTCCGCCAGCTCATCAAGATCTCGGGCGTGGGCCCGCGCACCGCGCTGGGCGTGCTCTCGGGCATGAGCGTGGGCGAGCTCTCGCAGGCCGTCACCCTGCAGGAGGCCGGCCGGCTGGTGAAGGTGCCCGGCATCGGCAAGAAGATCGCCGAACGCCTCCTGCTCGAGCTCAAGGGCAAGCTCGGCGCCGACATCGGCCTGCCCGCGCATGCGGCCTCCGATGCCCAGGCCGACATCCTGCAGGCGCTGGTGGCGCTGGGCTACAGCGACAAGGAAGCGGCCGCCGCGCTCAAGGCACTGCCGAAGGACGTGAGCGTGAGCGACGGCATCAAGCTGGCGCTGAAGGCGCTGGCGAAGTAGGCCTAGGCGCGCAGCGCGCCCGCCAGCGCGCCCAGCAGCGCATGCGTCTCGACCAGGCTCGGCCCGTGCACCGGCTGCGGCCAGGCGCTGTGGATCGCGACCACGAGCTGCTCCTTCGGATGGATGTAGAGCTGCTGCCCGAAGATGCCGAGCGCGGCGAACAGGCCGCCGTCGAGTTCGGGCAACGCCTGCGCGCCGAGCGGGAAGGTCCACCACTGGTAGCCGTATCCCATCGGCTCGTAGCCCTCGAGCGTGCCGGGCGCGAGCCGCTGCGCGGGGTCGGCGCGCGTGGCGTCGCGCAGCCAGCCCTCGGGCAGCACGCGCTGTCCGCCGGCCATGCCGCCGCCGAGGATGAACAGGCCGAAGCGGCCGAAATCGCGCAGGGTCGCGTTGACGCCGCTGCCCGCGAACTCCTGGCCACCCGGCGCATCGAGCTGCCAATAGGCATCGGCCTCCATGCCGAAGGGCGCCCAGATCTTGCGCGACAGGTAGTCGCCGATCGGCTCGCTCAGCGCGCCGGCCAGGATCCTGCCGACCAGGTAGGTCTCGCCGGTGCTGTAGTTGAAGCGCGTGCCGGCCGGCGCCACGCGCGGCAGCGTCGCCATGAAGGCCAGCACCGCGCCCGCGTCCTGGTCGAGCTGCGCGCGCAGCATGCGGCGGCGGTCGGAGGCCGGGTCGAGGTAGTCCTCGTTCCAGGCCACGCCCGAGCTCATCTGCAGCACCTGCCGCAGCGTGACGCCGTCGTAGGCCGAGCCGCGCAGCGCGGGCACGTAGGCGACCACCGCGTCGTCCAGGCTCGCGATCAGGCCGTCGTGCAGCGCCGCGCCCACGAGCGTGGAGGCGATCGACTTCGCGACCGAGAACGACATCCAGCGCGTGGCCGCGTCGTTGCCCATCGCATGGCGCTCGAGCACCACCTGGCCGTTCTTGAGCACCAGCAGGCCGGCCGTGCGGTTGCGCGCCATGAACGCATCGATGCCGAACTCTGCGTCGCCCGCGCGGTAGCGCACGTCGACCGCGCGGCCCGCGGGCAGCGGGTGAACGTGCGCGCCGCGCCGGATCGTGCGCGTCGCATAGAGCCGGTCCATGTGGCGGTAGGTGGGCGCCTGCAGCTCGGGCGCCAGCGTCATCAGGTCCTCGAGCCGGCCGATGGCCTCGGTGTCCGCCATGCAGCAGCTCCTTACTTGGCCGGCTTCGCCGGCCGGTTCAGCCCCAGCGTCGGCGTCTCGTCGAAGAAGTTCCAGGGCTTGAGCAGCGCATGCACCCACTCGGTGGGCATGATCGGCCATTCCTCGGCGCGTGCGACGTGGGTGGTGCCGGTGGTGAGCCAGACCACGTTGTCGGTGTTCACGATCGCCTGGTCGTCGGCGGTGAACTGGCCCAGGCCGGTGTCCTTGTTCGAGCGGTTCGGGTACTTGCCCTCGGGGAACTGCTCCTCGGGGTCGTAGCGCGTCACCCAGAGCTGGCGGTCCATGAAGCTCAGGCGGTGGTTGATCCACTCGTCCTGCGCGAAGTTGGCGCCCTTGGCGATCGGGTGCGTGCCGCCCGCGTAGGGAATGAGCTGGTACGAGACCGGGTTGCCGACCTTGTTGTTCTTCGCCGGATTGCTCAGCAGCCGGATCGTCGACGGGTCGAACTTCTGCGCCGCCTGCCGCTCGGTCGCCACCGTGCGCTGCACCGTCTGCATGGTGCTGGTGCGCGGGCCGCCGCGGGTGTTGGGCAGCACCACCGGGTCGACCTCGGTCAGCGAGTTGTTCTCGCCGTCCACGTCGAGGTCGAGCCGGAAGTTGTAGATGTGCTGGTGCGTGGTGCCGACGATGTGGTGGTCGAGCAGGGTGCCGTAGCGCGTGTCCTCGGCGGCGGTCGCGTCCTGCATGGTGCGCGACTTCACGCCCTTCACGGCCTCGATGCCGGTGGCGCCCGCGTTGATGCCGATGGTGCCGTTCTCGGCGAACACCCAGTCGAACAGGTAGTCGTAGTTGCCCACCGTGCTGATCCAGCGCACCACCAGTTCGCGCCGCTCGGTGCTCACGTTGGGCTTGCCCATCTCCTGGTGCTTGAACTCGGGATCGGCATAGCGCTCGAAGACCGCGATCGCGCGCGGCACCTTCACGGGCGCGCCGGTGTAGTCGGCCAGCGTGGCGTCGAGCAGCACCGCGTTCTGCGGCGCGTCCTTCTCGGGCTCGATCGGCGAGGTCAGCGTGCCCATGCCGTACTCGCCCGAGTCGAGGTAGGCCTTGAAGTACCAGCCGGTGTCGGGGTCGCCGTAGGGCACGATCATCCCGCCCAGCGAGCCCTCGTACATCACCTTGCGCTTGGTGCCCTTGTCGTTGTAGGTCACGGTCGAGAGCACCAGGCCCACGCGCGAGTCGAGCCGCAGATGGAAGTCCCAGTTGCGCCAGTGCAGCATGTTGCCGGCGATGGTGTAGTTCTTGCCCTCGGGCTCGGTGATCTCCAGCGGCTTGGGCGCGGGCGTGCCGGCACGGTCGCGGCCGTCGTAGGGCGTGGGCTTGAGCGGCACCGGCACCAGGCCGCCGTCCTCGATCTTCAGCACCTTCTTCTGCTCGAGGTCGACCACCGCCACCAGGCCCTCGATCGGGTGCGCCCAGTAGTTGCCGTCGCCCACGTCGAGGTAGCTCACCACCTTGAGCAGGCGGTCCTCCTGGCGCAGCGAATCCTTGCCGTCGAAGTAGCCCACGGTCAGCGGCGTGGCCACCACCTTCTTCACGTCGTCGATGCCGCGCGTGGCGAGCGCCTTCGCGTAGTCGGCGCTGGCCTCGATCGCGCTCTGCACGGTGGCGAAGTCGTCGAGCAGCACCATGCCGTGCGCGCCTTCCACCGGCTTCCACTCGAGCAGCTTGCGTGCCGCAAGGTCGATGCTGCCCTCGATCACCTTCTTGCCGTCGAGCGCGACGAAGCTGGCCTGCCGCGCGGCGCGCACCGGCTGGCCCGAGAGCGCGAAGGCCCAGACCTGGTCCTTGGGCGGGCGCTTGAGGCTGATCTCGGTGAAGCGCAGGCCGGGCCTGTAGTTGCCCGAGGCCTTGATGGTCTCGAGCGCGACCTGGATCTCCTCGGCCGACAGCGGATTGAGCGGATTCGGCGTGCGCTCGACCACGAAGGTGCGGTCCAGGCTGGACTGGAACACCTGGTTGATGAAGTCGTGCGGCACCCAGGCCGCGCCCTTGCGCAGCACCACCGGCACGTCGAGCTGCAGCGGCTGGCCGTTGATCAGCGCGGTCTTCGAGCCGGGCTTGATGCGCACCAGCGTGCCGTTGCGCGCCACCGTGTAGACGTTGGCGAAGCTGTCGAAGCGCACGGTGGCGCCGAAATCCTCGACCGTCTTCTTGAGCGGCACCATGTGGGCCGCGCCGCCATGGGCCTGGGCGCCGCCGGCCGCGAGCGGGCCGAGGGCCAGCGCGAGCGCGGTGGCAAGAAGGGTGCGGGTGGTGCCGCGGACCGGCGTTCGATGGTGGCTGCTGCGCATGGACGACTGTTCCCTTTTCTTCGCATGTTGTGACGAGCGACAGCGAAGTTAAGGGCGCGGCCCGCGCGGCGGTTAGCCGGATTCGGCAAGCCAGCGCGCGCGCGTGGCGGAAGGCAGCTCGCCGAACAGCCGGCTGTAATCGGCCGCGAAGCGCGACAGGTGCCAGAAGCCCCAGCGCGCCGCCACGTCGCCGATGCTGTCGCGCCGGTGCGTCTGCAGCTCGCGCCGCACCCGGTTCAGGCGCATCACGCGCAGATAGGTCACGGGACTCAGGTGCACCACGTCCTCGAAGGCGTACTGCAGCGCGCGGCGCGACACGCCGGTGGCCGCGCAGAGGTCGGGCACGCTGATGGCCTCGTCGGCATGGGCCCGCATGTACTCGCGCGCCAGCGCCACGATGTGGCGCCGTGCCACCGTGCCGGGCGGCAGCCGGGTTTCGAAGGCGTCGCAGCCGATGCAGTGCAGCACCGCGTCGGCCAGCGAGAGCGACAGCATGTGGCGCGCGGCCGGCTGCTCGAGCTGCGCGAGGTTGCCGCGCGCCAGCGACAGCGCCGCGCCCAGCAGCTTCGACAGCTCGCTCTCGTCGAAGCCCGGCTGGCGCACCGGCGCCGGCTCGGGCAGGCGCAGCTCGAAGTCGGCGCCGAACAGCGTGGCCGCGAGCTCGGCCAGCGGCGCGGTGTCGATGCACACCGCCATCAGGTCCATGCCGGCGCCGGCCAGCAGTTCGAATTCGCGCTGCGGCGACAGCGCGATCAGGCGCCGGCCCTCGATCTCGTGGCCGCAGTACCAGCTGCCGCTGCCCGCGACCTCGGTGACGGCGAACGAGACCGTGCCCGGGCGGCCCTGGCCGTTCTGCAGCAGGGTCTGGTTCGCATGCTCGTGGAAGACCTGGACGAAGCCCAGGTGCAGGTCCTCGGACAGGCCCTCGAAGCGGCCGTTCGAGAGCTGCTCGTAGTGCTGGTCCCAGTGGTCCAGGCTCGAGGCCTGTGCCTGGGCCTCGGCGTTCAGGTGGCGGGAGAAGTGAAGCTCGGTCATGGTCGGCGCGGACGCTGGCACGGCGGCCGTCGTCGAGCCGACGAGCAGGAACCGTGCCGATCAGCGCGCAGTCTGCAAGAAGCGCGGGCGCTTGACCATCTTGCTTACCCTCGGTCCGGCCGCCGCCTCATTCGGGCTGGAGCCCGATGTCCTTGACCAGCGCGCCCCAGTCGCGCAGGTCCTGGCGCAGGGTCGCGGCGAACTGCTCGGGCGTGTTCTGCGGCAGGTCGGTGAAGTTGAGCTCGCGCAGGCGCTGCACCACGGCCGGGTCCCGCAGCGCGCGGTTCACCGCCTCGTTGAGCTTCTTCACGATGGCCGGCGGCGTCTTCGCGGGCGCCAGCACGCCGTACCAGGCATAGGTGGTGAACGGGTAGCCGGACTCGGTCATCGTCGGCACCTCGGGCAGCATCGGGATGCGCGAGGGCCCGCTGTTGGCCAGCGCCCGGAGCCGGCCGGCGCGCACCAGCTCCACCGTCGAGGACATGTCGGCGAAGGCCGCCTCGACCTGGCCGCCCATCAGGTCTTGCACGCAGGGGCCGCTGCCCTTGTAGGGCACGTGCTCGATCACCAGGCCGGCCTGCTTCTTGAGGCTTTCCATCGCCAGGTGGCCGCCCGAGCCGTTGCCCCACGAGCAATAGCTGAGCTTGTCGGGCCGCGCCTTGGCATAGGCGACGAAGTCGGCCAGCGTCTTCACGGGCAGGTCGTTGCGCACCAGCAGCAGGTTGCCGCCGCGGCCGATCTGTGCCACCGGCGCGAAGTCCTTCACCGGGTCGTAGGGCAGCTTGCGGTAGAGGCTGGGGTTCACCACCATCGCGGCGGCATAGGTGAACAGCAGCCGGTAGCCGTCGGGCGCCGCGCGCGCCACCTGCTCGGTGCCGAGGATGCCGTTGGCGCCGGGCCGGTTGTCGACCACGAAGGGCTGCTTGAGCGACTTGCCCAATGCATCGGCGATCAAGCGCGCGATGGTGTCGGTGCCGCCCGCGGCGGCCGTGGGCACGACCAGCGTGACGGGTTTGTCTGGATAGGCCTCGGCGCCCTGCGCGGTGGCCGTGGCCAGCAGGCCGGCGAGGCCGGCAAGGAACAGGCCGGTGCGGAGAAAAGAAGCGGTCATGGATGCGGGTCCTCGGGAAGTCATTGGATACCGAAGCGCGCCTGCGTGCCCTGCTCGATCATGTCGGCGCTCACGCGGTAGAGGTTGCGCGACACGTAGCTGGGCACCTGCCGCGCGCGCTGGCGCAGCCACTCGGCCTTGAGCGCGCGTGCCTCGGCGAGCTCGGGCGCGTCGCCGCGCGCGGTGGCCAGCAGGTCGATCACGTGCAGCGCGAGCTGCCATTGCCCCTGCTGCGCGAGCGCGCGCGCCCGCGCGATCAGGCCGGCCTTGTCGGTGATGGCCTCGGCCACGGCCTGGCCGACGGCCTCGGGCGGCTCGGGGTGCAGGCTGGTCGGGTTGCGGTCCCACCAGCCGTTCTCCGAGCGGTAGATGTCGCGCACGATGTAGGCCGGGTCGCCGTAGGTGGGCTTCATCCAGTCGACCGCGAACAGCTCGTCGGGGCAGCGGATGCGCGCCAGCAGCTCGCGCTCGTTGAGGCCCTCGTTCATCAGCCGCACCACCTCGGCGCGCAGCCAGCGCAGGGCGCGCGCCGTGTGCGTGAGCACGTGCCGCACCTGGTCCTCGCCCTCGAGCGTGGCGCCGAACTCGCGCACCGCCTTGCGCGCGCCGAGCGCGGCCAGCGCCTCGAGCGTGTCGGCCCAGCGCACCGTGTCGCGCAGGGTGCGAAAGGGCGTGCCGATGTTGGGAATCGAATCGATCAGCGCCGCGCCGCCGTAGAGCACGCGCTGCGCGGGGCTCCACAGCGCGATCGCGTCGTCGGTCTCCGAGGGCGCCCAGCGCAGCTCGATGGCGCGCTCGCCGTGGCCGATGGCCAGCCGCTCGTCGAAGGTCTCGGTCGGCGCATGCATCGACAGCCGCTGCGCGAAGAAGCCCGCGGGCCGGTTGAACTGGATCTCGGCCATGCGGTGCTGCAGCGCCTCGGTCTCGCGGTAGCGCGCGAGGCGCCGCGGCACGTTGCGGTGCGCGATCACGCGCGGCGGCGCGTCGCCGCGCTGCGCCGCATGCGCGAGCCACATCGGCACGCCGGCGTTGTAGCCCACATGGCCGTGGCTGTAGCACAGCGCATGCAGCGGCGCGTCGCTGAGTTCGCGCACCGCGTCGATCATGCCCTGCGTCACCGCGCCGCCCGGGCCGGCGTCGATCACCACCAGGCCCACATCGGTCTCGGCCACGAAGGACTGTCCCTGCCCGCGCAGGATGTGCAGGCCCGGCGCCACCGTCTCGGTGCCGCTGCCGACGATGAGGAAGGGCTTCTCCTGTTCCTGTGTGCTGCTCATGCGTCGTCTCCCAGTCGTTGAAGCGGCGGCAGCGCATAGCGGCCGTCGAGCATCTCCGCGCGCGGCACGTAGGCGCGCAGGCAGAGGTAGAAGGCGCCCGCGGGCGCGGGCAGCCAGTTCGCGCGCGCGGCCTCGTCCGCGGGCGCCGCATGCTGGATGCGCAGCGTGAGGCCGCCGTCGGCGTCGTGGCGCAGCGCCGGCGTGCGGTCGCCGATGGCGTAGCGGTCGATCGGGTTGTCGACCAGCATGCAGTCGCGGCTGTCGTACATGGTGAGTGACCAGAAGGCCTCGACCGGCGGCAGCTCGCCGGGCCCGAAGCGCAAGGTGTAGCGGTGGTTGCCGTGCAGCGCGCGGCCCGCGGCGTCGTGCCAGGCGAGCGGGTAGGTGGCCTCGCGGCTCTCGAGCATGCCGATGTACTTGAGCGCGACCAGCGCGCGCATCCGGTGGTCGTCGCCGAAGTTGGCCTCGACCGGGGGCATGGCGACCCAGCCGCTGGCGGCCGCGCGGCCGGCTTCCGTGGCACGCAGCCGCGGCAGCACGCGGGCCAGCGCGTCCTGCAGCCGGTCGCGCTGCGTGTCGTCGAGCGCGCCGGCATCGGGGTGCAGGCCGAGCGCCGCGTAACGCGCGAGCCGGTCGGCATCGCGCGCGGGCGGCGGGTTCTCGCGCAGCGCGCGCTGCACCTGGGCCGCGAAATGCCCGGCGTCCGGCGGCGCCTTCGGATCGCAGGCCGGATCGAAGGCCATCGGCCGGGGCGCCGCACCGGCCTGCCAGTCGGCCAGCGTGCGCACCACGAAGCCATCCTGCAGCGCATGCAGGGCGGGCAGGTCGTGCGGCCCGTCGACCAGGATGCGGCCGATGACCCAGAGCCAGCGCGTGGGCGCCTCGATGCGCGCGCCGGGCGCGTCGAAGGCGGCCGGCACTTCGCCGCGCCAGCCGGGCGGCACGAGCACGAAGGAACGCGCCGCCGTGCCCGTGAGCCGCTGGCCGATGTGGGCGAAGGGGTTGGTATAGAAGTCGAGCAGGCCCAGCACGTAGTAGCGCCCCGCGGTGTCGGGCACGTCGATCACCAGCGGGCCCGCGCCGAGGTCGAGCCAGGCGTTGGTGTAGAGCGTGTCGTTGTTCGGCGTCACGACGCGGCTCTTGCCCGGGCCCAGCAGCTTGCGCGCATGGGTGAACACGTTGCACCAGCGTTGCGGTGCCGGTGCCTCGCCGGCGGTCTCGCAGCGTTGCGGCGAGGTGGCCGCGCGCATGCGGCACATCTCGTACAGCGGCCAGGCGTAGACCACGGCCTCCTCGGCCAGGGTGTCGAGCCCGGCGTCGATCGTTGTGGCCATGGCGTCAGTCCTCCTGCGGCTGCAGGGCCGGAATGCGCCAGGCGCGCACGCCTTCGCGCGGGTGGTACATGCGCAGGATCAGGTAGAAGCGGCCGGCCGGCGCGGGCAGCCAGTTGGCGGCATCGGCGGGCCGTGCATGGCCCAGCACCAGTTCCAGGCTGCCGTCGGCGCTGCGTCGCAGGCCCTGCGTGCGGTCGCCGATCGCATGGCGGCCGATCGCGTTGGGATAGAGGAAGCGGTCGCTGTCGTAGAGCGTCACCGACCAGAAGGCGTCGGCCGGCGGCATGTCGTCGGCCTCGAAGCGCATCGCATAGCGGCGCCGGCCATCGAGCGGCTCCAGCGTCGCGTCGTGGTGCGAGGCGGCGTACACGGCCTCGCTGGTGGCCAGCGCGCCCAGGCCCAGGTAGGCGGTGCGCGCGCGGCCGAGGAACTCGCTGCCGTAGCGGCCGGTGGCGGGCGTCATGGCCCAGGCCTTGGGCCGGTGGTGCCGGCCCACCGCGCCGACCACCCGCACGCCCTCGGTGAAACCTTCGACCAGGCCCTCGCGCAGCGGCGCGTCGAGCGTGTCCCACGCGAAGGCCGCATCGGGCCGCAGCCCGGCCTGGCCGAACCAGGCCACCAGCGCGCGGTCCTCGACGCGGCCCGGCGCTTCGGCGAGCGCCTGGCAGAGGTTGGCGAAGAAGCGCGGCGCGACCTGCGCGGCCGGCTCGCCGTTCTCGAAGGCGGCCGCCATGGCATCGACCGGTTCGCCGACCCAGCGCTCGATCGCCGCCGGGCGGCCGCGCGGCACCGTGCCGGGCGCGGGCGCGAGCCGGATCTCGGCCTGCAGCGCGCGCGCCGCGGGCCAGTCGGCCTCGTCGCCGACCAGGATGCGGCCGATCAGCCACACCAGGTCGGTCGGGCAGCGCACCACGCGGTGCGCGGCCAGCGCCTCGGGCACCGTGCCGGCCGGGCCCACGAGCACCACGGTCTCGCCCGCGGGATCGCAGTTACGCGGCCCGAGGTTCTCGAAGTTCTCGGTGTAGGCGTCGTACAGCGGCAGCACGAAGTAGCGCCCCGGATGTCGCGCGGCCGCGGGCACGCTCAGCAGCATCGGGCCGTCGGCCAGGTGGATCCAGGCGATGGTGTAGAGCAGGTCGTTGGCCGGCGTCACCACGTCGCGGTCCTCGTGGGTCGAGGGGCGCGGCGCATGGTGCAGCGTGTTGATCGGCGCGCGCACGTCCGAGCCGGCCGAGGTGCCGATCCGGCGTTCGGCGCGCGGCGCGGTCTGCAGCGCGCAGGTGCGATACGTCTCGGTCAGCGGATAGCCGTAGACGAAGGCGGCGAGGCCGATCGAGCGCGCGAGCGCCTGGCGCGCGGCGTCGACGGTGGCCTGGGAGGCGGGAGCATTCATGGGGACGGGACCTCTTGGCTGGTGGCGATGAAGGAAGGGGAAAGGAATCAATCGAGCTTCACGCCCGTGGCCTGCGTGAGCCGCAGCGTCACGGGCAGGAAGGCGCGGTAGGCGGCGCTGGCCTCGGCCGGCAGGTTGCCCACGGGTTCGGCGCCGAGTTCCTCGATGCGGCGCGCGACCTCGGGCTGGTGCACCACCGCCGCGACCTCGCGCCCGAGCCGCTCGACCACCGCGTCGGGCGTCTTCGCGGGCGCCATCAGCGAGGTCGGCCCGGTCAGCGCGTAGACCTCGTCGGCGAAGCCCTGCTCGGCGAAGGTGGGCACCTCGGGCAGCGCCTTGGCGCGGCGCGGCCCGGCGACCGCGAGCGCGCGCAGCTTGCCGGCCGCGATGTAGGGCTGCAGCGTGGCGATCGAGCCCACGGTCAGCTGGATCACGCCGCCGATCAGGTCGATCGCCATCGGGCTCTCGCCCTTGTAGGGCACGTGCAACGTGCGCAGGCCGTAGGCGCGGTCCATGTAGACCTGGATCTGGTGCGGCTGCGTGCCCGGGCCCCAGGAGCCCATCGCGTACTTGCCGGGTGCGGCCTTCAGCACCGCGATCAGGCCGGCGACATCCTTCGCCGGCACCGAGGGATGCACCGCGAGCACGGTGCGCGTGGTGGCGATGTCCGAGACCATGCGCAGGTCGGTGCGCGGGTCGTAGGGCAGCTTGCCGTAGAGCACGATGTTGGCCGTGACCGGGCCCGGCACCGTCAGCAGCAGCGTGTGGCCGTCGGGCGCGCTCTTGGCGACGTAGTCGGTGCCGATGATCCCGCCCGCGCCGCTGCGGTTCTCGACCACCACGGGCTGGCCCAGCCGTTTCGACAGGCCCTCGGCGACCAGGCGCGCGAGGATGTCGGAGGAGCCGCCGGCCTGGTACTGCACGACGATGCGCAGCGGCTTCGACGGGAATTCGGCGCGGGCGCTGGTGGCCGCGAAGACCGCGAGCGCGCACAGCAGCAGGCGTCGCTTCGATGGCGTCATGCGATGGCTCCTTCCGACGGCGATGGGTCGCGGCCCACGATCAGCGCATCGACCGCCACGCAGCCGCCCTCGGTATTCGGCCGCGCGATCAGCGGATTGATCTCGGCGCTCGCCAGCGAGTCGCCGGCGCGCAGCGCGAAGTCGGCGAGCGCGCACAGCGCATCGGCGATCGACGCGAGGTCGACCGGCGCCTTGCCGCGCGCGCCGTCGAGGATCGCGAAGGCACGCAGCTCGCGCACCATCGCCAGCGTGTCCTTGCGCGTGACCGGCAGCACGCGCAGCGCCACGTCGCGCAGGGTCTCGACGTGGATGCCGCCGAGGCCGAACATCAGCACCGGCCCGAACACCGGGTCGCGGTGCACGCCCGCGATGCATTCGACGCCGCCGCTCGCCATGCGCGCCACCAGCGCGCCCTCGAGTCGTGCCTCGGGCCGCGCGCTCAGCGCATGGTCGCGCGTGCGCTCGAAGGCCGCGCGCGCCTGCGCCGCGCCCCGCAGGTCGAGCGCCACGCCGCCGACGTCCGACTTGTGCGGGATGTCGGCGCTCACGATCTTCAGCGCCACGGCACCGCCGAAGGCCTCGGCCGCCGTCGCGGCCTCGTCGGCGCTGTGCGCCACGCGGTGCGCGACCACCGGCACGCCGGCCGCGGCGAGCAGCGCGAGCGCCGCGGGCTCGGCCATCGCGCCGGGCACGAGCACGATCGGATCGCCGACGGGCCGTGCATCGGACCCGGGCAGGGCGCCGGTCTTCAATCCCGCGAGCGCGGCGATGGTGCGGATGCCGTCCGACGGATCGGCGAACACCAGGCAGCGCAGGCCTTCGAGCTCGGCGCGGCGTTCGGGCGAGAGCAGCGTGCTGATCGCGAGCAGCGTGTCGGGATAGGCCGCGCGCAGCGACGCCACCAGCGCGCGCAGCGTGGGCCAGAACGCATCCGACGCGCCCGCGGCCGCGAGGAAGCCCATCCACGAGGCGAAGCCGCGGTCGTCGAGCATGAGGCGCGCGCTGCGTTCGAGCAGGCTCATGTCGTTGGTCACCTGGCCCGTGATGTCGACCGGGTTGCGCGGCGCCGCGAACGGCACCCACTCGCGCAGCGTGGCCTGCGCGGCCTCGCCGAGCGGCTGCACGTCGAGGCCCTGCGCCGAGGCGTCGTCGGCCATCAGCGCGCCCACGCCGCCCGACAGCGTGAACAGCCCGATCGAGCGGTCGCGCGGCCGGCCGGCCACGGCGGCGCTGTGCGCCAGGTCGAAGAACTCGCCGAGGCTGCGCGCGCGCAGCACGCCGTAGCGGCGGAACACCGCGTCGTACACCGCGTCGTCGCCCGCGAGCGCCGCGGTGTGCGAGGCCGCCGCCTGCGCGCCCAGCGCGGTGCGGCCGACCTTGACCATCACCACCGGCTTGCCCGCGGCCTGCGCGAGCGCCAGCGCGGCGCGCAGCCGCGGGCCGTCGCGGCAGCCTTCCATGTAGCCCATGATCACGTCGGTGGCCGGGTCCTGCGCGAGCCAGGCCAGGCAGTCGGCGAACTGCAGATCGGCCTCGTTGCCGGTGGTGGCCCACAGCGACAGGCCGACGCCGCGCTCGCGCGCCATCGCGTAGGCATAGGCACCGAAGGCGCCCGACTGGCTCACCAGCCCGATGCGCCCCGGCGCCACGCGGCCCACGCCGGGCGCGGGCGAGAAGGTGGCGTAGACCTTGTGCGCGATGTTCATGAAGCCCAGGCAGTTGGGCCCGATGAGCCGCAGGCCGGCCGCGCGGGCCTTGGCGCCGAGCCGCGCCTGCGCGGCCGTGCCTTCGGCGCCGATCTCGGCGAAGCCCGAGGAGAACAGCACCACGCCCTTGACCTTCGCTTCGATCGCGTCGTCGAGCGCCGCGTCGACCAGCGCGGCCGGCACCGAGAGGATCGCGAGGTCCACCGGCTGGCCGATGGCGCGCAGGCTGGGCCAGGCCCGCAGGTCCTGGATGCGCTCGGCGTTCGGGTTGACCGGGTAGAGCGCGCCGTCGAAGCCGAAGCGGCGCTGGTAGTCGACCGGGATGCCGCCGATCTTCTGCGGGTTGGAGGAGGCGCCGACCACCGCGATGGAACGCGGCGCGAACAGGGCCGACAGGGATTCGGTCTGGGAGCTGAAGAAATCCATGGAAGAGGCGACGAGGGGTTTCAGAAGTTGTGGCGGATGCCGGTCGCGAGCACGCGCACGCCGTTGCCGCTGTCGGGCGCGACAGCGACCGTGGCGAGCGTGGCCGAGGCGCCATGCCGGTTGAGCAGCCGCAGCCAGCGCGCGTAGAGCACGGTGCGCTTGCTCAGGTAGTAGTCGTAGCCCAGGGTCCAGGCCAGCTGCGAACGCTCGCTCGCGTCCACCTTGCGCTGCATGGCCTCGAACATCAGGTTCGAGGCCGGCGTGATGTTGTAGGTGAGGCCGAGGCTCGCGAGCTTCGCGCTCGGCACGCCGGGCAGGTTCGAGCTGTTGCGCACGTAGTTGGCGTAGAGCTGCAGCCCGATCGCCTCCCAGTCGTAGGCCGCGCTCAGCGCCTGGTAGGTGCTGGTGCTCGGCTCGGCCACGGGCGCGGCGGCCGAACCCGAGCGCGCGCGCTGGAAGGCATAGCCCACGTAGTAGGGCTTGCGCCCCCAGCTGAGGCTGCCGCCGTAGAGCGTGCCGCTGCGGTGGTTCGCGGCGCTGGCCTCGCCGGGCGCATAGGCGATGTCGGCGTAGAAGTCGGCGATGGCCGGCGTGCGGTAGCGCACCATGTTGCTGGCGCGCGCCGCGAAGGGCAGCAGGCCGGGCTGCGCGTCGTTGGCGGCCACCAGGTTGATCGGCGAGAACACCGAGTTCACGCCATAGGGATCGGCCTTGAACAGCGTGTAGAACATCGGCGTGTACATGCGGCCCGCGTCGACCTGGCCCCAGGGCGTCGACAGGCCGACGAAGGACTGGCGCGTGAACGCGATCTCGGGACCGGCCAGCGTGCCCTTGCCGGTGTCGGGTGCGAAGCCGGCTTCGAGCGTGAAGTGCGCATCGAACCCGCCGCCCAGGTCCTCCGCGCCGCGAAAGCCGAGGCGCGACGCGGTCTGGCCGCCATCCTCGAGCCGCGTCGAGGAGTTCGGTCCCGACTTCGCATGGGCCAGGTAGAGGTCGGCGGTGCCGAAGATCGTCACGCTGCCCTGTGCGAGCGCGAGCGAGGAGGAGGCCGCGAGCGCGAGGCCCGCGGCGGCTGTCTTCTTCATGTCGTGTTGTCTCCGGTGGGGCTCGCCGCCCCTCGAGGGCGGCTGCCGCTTGCGTGCTTGTCGGTGTCCGGTGCTTACGATAGAAACGACCGCCCCCCGAATCTGTCAAAGCGTTGACAGATTCCCGAACATCGCCGCAGGGAGAACCCGCTGACCCGACCGCGCAAGACCACCGAACGAGAGGCCGAGGAGAACGCCGCGCTGCTCGAGCGCGCGCTGCGCTGGAACGAGCTGTTCTCGCGCTGGCCCGATGCGCGCCGCGCCGAGCTCATGAGGTCGGCGCGGCTCGAGCGCTACGGCCGCCGCACGCAGGTGCTGGCGCACGACCGCCATCGGCGCGAGCTGCTGGTGGTGGTGTCGGGCTGCCTCGAGATCAGCAGCATGAGCCCGAACGGCCGCAAGTACGTGAACGCGCTGCTCGGCCCGGGACAGGTGGCGCCGCTGGTGCGCCTGCTCGAGGAGGTGCCGCTGGCCTACGACTATCACGCGCACGAGGACTCGGTGATCGTGCACCTGCCGAGCGACGCGGTGCTGGCCGTGCTCGATGCCGAGCCGCTGCTGTGGCGCGACGTGGCCAAGCTCGGCCTGCAGCGCCAGCGGCTGAGCATCGTGCTGCTGCAGAACCAGATGCTCAACTCGATCCATGGCCGGGTGGCGGCCGCGCTGATGAACCTGGTGCACTTCTACAGCGGGCAGGGCGAGGACGGCGCGCCGCCGCTGGTGCGGCTGTCGCAGACCGACCTCGCGGCCATGCTCGGGCTGTCGCGCCAGACCGTCAACAAGGAGCTGGGGCGGCTGGTGGAGGAAGGCGCGATCGACATGCGCTACAAGCGCATCCGCATCGTCGACGCCGAACGGCTCGCGCGCATCGCGGCCGGCACCTGAGTCAGGGGTGGATCTTCTCGCCCTTGGCGAGCATCTCGACGAACTGCGCGATGCGCCGCGCGCGGGTCTCGGGCTTCTTCGCGCTCTGGGTGCGGAACAGCACCGCGAAGCGGTTGCGCGCATCGAGCGCGGCGAAGAACTTCGCGGCCTTCCTGTTGGCATCGAGCGCGGCTCGCAGGTCGGGCGGCACGGTCGCCACGCGCGAGGCCTCGTAGGCGGCCTCCCAGCGGCCGTCGGCCTTGGCGCGTTCGACCTCGGCCAGGCCGCCCGGCTGCATGCGGCCTTCCTCGATCAGCTGCAGCGCCTTGGCGCGGTTGATCTGCGACCAGGTGCTGCGCTTGGTGCGCGGCGTGTAGCGCTGCAGGAAATGCGTGTCGCTGTCGTTCTTGCGCTGGCCGTCGATCCAGCCATGGCACAGCGCGAGATCGAGGGCCTGCGCGGTATCGACCGAGGCGATGCCGCTGGCCTTCTTCGCGAGCCGCAGCCAGACGCCGGCATGGCTCGCGTGGTGGCGCTCGTACCAGCGCGCGAGCGCGGCGGCGTCGGCGCATTCGACCGGCGTGTCGTCGACGATGCGCTCGGCCGTGGCGGCGGCCTTCTTCGCCGGGGCCTTCTTCGCCGCCGTCACGGCACCCACCAGTAGCGCAGCGCGTGGAAGAAGATCGGCGCCGCGAAGATCACCGAGTCGAGCCGGTCGAGCATGCCGCCATGGCCCTCGATCATCGACCCCCAGTCCTTCACGCCGCGGTCGCGCTTGATGGCCGACATCACGAGGCCGCCGAAGAAGCCCATCAGGCAGATGGTCAGCGACATCAGCGCGGCCTGCCACGGGTTGAAGGGCGTGGCCCACGACAGCGCGGCGCCCAGCGCGGTGGCGCTCGCGATGCCGCCGATCAGGCCCTCCCAGGTCTTCGAGGGCGAGAGCTCGGGCGCCACCTTGCGCTTGCCGAACAGCTTGCCCCAGATGTACTGCAGCACGTCGCTGCCCTGCACCACGATCACGAGGAAGGCGATCAGCAGCAGGTTGCGGCCTTCGAAGCCCGGGATCTGCAGGGTGAGCAGCGCCGGCACGTGGCTGATGCAGAACACGCAGATCATCAGGCCCCACTGGATCTTCGAGGTGCGCTCGAGGAAGCGCTGCGTGTCGCCGCCCACGGCCGCGAGGATCGGCAGCACCAGGAAGGCATAGACCGGGATGAAGATCGAATAGAGGCCGTACCAGTCGATCCAGACCAGGAAGTACTGCACCGGCAGGCCGATGTAGAAGGCGGCCGCGATCGCGTGGTGGTCACCGCGCCGGGTGTAGGCCAGGCTGATGAATTCGCGCAGCGCGTAGAACGAGATCAGGTAGAACAGCACGATCACGCCGCCCTTGCCGAAGGCGAAGGCGAGCCCGATCGCCGCCACCATCACCCACCAGGCATTGACGCGTGCGTTGAGGTTGTCGATCACCGAATGCGGCTGGCCGTGCGCCACGCGCCACTTGAGCACGGCGCCGATGCCCGAGGCCAGCAGCAGCACGCCGAGCACGCCGCCGAACAGCTGCAGGGTGGTCTGCGCGAAGGGCGAGAGTTCGATCATGCGGCGCTCCCGGAGGCCGGCTTCGGCTTCTCGTCGAGGCGGTCGTACTCGGGCCGCAGGTCGAGCATGGCGGTGCGCGCACGCGCCAGGAAGCTCAGCTTGTCCTCGCCCTCGGCCAGCACGATCGGCGTGCCGAAGCGCACCGTGCAGGCCAGCGGGATCGGCACCAGCGTGCCCTTGGGCAGCACGCGCTTGAGGTTCTCGATCCACACCGGCACCAGCCGCACGTTGGGGCAGGCGCGCGCGAGGTGGAACAGCCCGCTCTTGAGCGGCAGCAGGATCTCGTCGCCGGTGTTGCGCGTGCCCTCGGGGAACATGATCAGCGAGTCGCCGGCCTCGAGCGCGGCCTTCATCTGCTCGACCGGGTTGTCGCCCTGGCCCGAGCCGTCGCGCCGGATCATCAGCGCGTTGAACACGTCGGCGCCGATGAACTGGCGCAGCTTCGAGGCCATCCAGTAGTCCAGCCCCGCCACCGGCCGCGTGAGCGCGCGCAGGTCGGGTGGCAGCGTGGCCCACAGCAGCACGAAGTCGCCATGGCTGGTGTGGTTGGCGAAGTAGAGCGTCTGCTCGGCCTTGGGGCTGGTGCCCGACCAGATGGCGCGCACGCCGGTCAAAAGGCCCGCGGCGCCGATGATCAGCTTGCCCGCGACCACGGCGAGCGCGCGGCGCACGATGCTGCTGTCGGGCCGTTTTTCTGCTTGTGGGGGAGAGGCGTCGTTCAAGTGAGGTCCTGTGTCATGAGGGCGAGCAGGAACATCGCGCTCTGGCAGGCGACCACGATGGCGTGGCGCTGCAGCAGCTGGCGGGTGCCCTGCGCGCGGTCGGCCAGCGGCCGCGCGGCGGAAGAAGCGTCGTCGGCGCGCAGCCCGAGCCGCGCCAGCGCCTGGTCGAGCGCTTCGAGCGAGGCGATGGTGCCGCGCGCGAGGTCGTCGAACAGCGCCTGGTCGAGCCGCAGCCGGAACGCGAAGTAGCGCTCGAGCACGCCGAGGATGGCGACGGCGCCGAAGGCCATGCTCGGCGTGGTGGGCAGCGAGCGCAAGGTGAGCGCGAGCACGAGTGCCGCGATCGCGCTGAGCGCGAAACCCCAGAGGGCCAGCACGCCGGCCGCGCGCAGCAGGCCGGCGAGCACGGCGCAGGTGGCGCGGTCGGTGTCATTCATGGGGCGCTGCTCCGGTGGTGACGCTGGGGGCGCCGAGCGGCGCGAGCGCGGCGAACCAGGCCGGCCGCAGCACGATCTGCGGCCGCGCGCGGCGCACCGCGGCCTCGGCCGTCGCCAGCCCGTCGGCGGCGCTGGCCACGCCGTGCGTGCCGAGCCAGGCGATGGTCGCGGCCGCGCTGCGCGAGAAGCCGAGCGCGCAGCAGACCCAGACCGGGCCGCCGCGCGCGGCGCGCCGCTGGCCCTCGATCACCGCGGCCGCGCGCCGCAGCCGCTGCGAGGGCGGCACCACGAGGTCGAGCAGCGGCACGCAGCGCGCGCCGGCGGCATCGCTTGGCACCTGCAGTTCGGCACACAAGCTCACCAGCCGCGGCCGGCCCGCGGCCTGCCATTCGGCCGGCGTGGGCAGGCGGCCGAGCCAGAGCCCGGGCACCACCTCGGCCGCGGGCGGCAGTCCGCGCGTCCACAGCCGTGCGTTGAGCGCCGCGCCGAGGCGGTAGGGCGCGAACAGCCAGCGCGCGGCCCAGCCCATGCGGCCCTGGCCGTCCATCTGGAAGCCGCGCGCGCCGAAGCCCGCGTAGTTGAGCGCCACCAGCGCCAGCGAGGCCGCGGGCCAGGCCAGCCACAGCGCCCAGCCGCCGCCCCACAGCGCGAGCGCGAGGCAGGCCAGCGCGCCCAGTGCATAGCAGGCCGCGAGCTTCCAGCGCCGCGGATTGCGCGCGAGCCGCCAGGCGCGCGGCAGCGAGACCGTGCGCTGCAGCGGCCACAGCCAGATGCAGACCAGGCCCAACAGCGCGCCGGTCGGGATGTCGATGAAATGGTGCTGCCAAGTAGTCAGCACCGAGGCGCAGATCGCGAAGGCCCACAGGTGCAGCACGAGGCGCGCCCAGCGCGGCCGGATGAACTGCCGATACCAGTCCCACAGGATCACCGCCAGCGCGATGTGCAGCGAGGGCGCCTGGTTGTAGGGCTGGTCGAAGCCGCGCAGCGCCGCGAACAGGAAGGCCGGCGCGCCCTCGACCGCGGGCTGGCCGAAGCTGAAGTGCAGCGGCCAGATCACGAAGCAGCTGCAGGCGATCAGCGTGGCGCTGACCAGCCGCGCGCCGTGGCGGTCGAGCGTGTGGCGGTCGCGCGCGAGGAACAGCGACAGCGCGTAGAAGACGTTGATGGTCCAGTAGGGAAAGATGGTCCAGGGCCAGAACGGCACCTGGCGTTCCCACGCGAAGGCCATCGAGGGCACCTGCGCGCGCGTGGTGGCCCACCAGTTGGCGAGGCCGTAGGTCAGGTAGAACAGCGGCCCCAGCACCGCCAGCCAGCCGGCGGCACGCTTCCAGGGTCTTGCCGCGAACCAGGCGCGCATGGCGTTGCGGGCCCGCTCAGTGCTCGGTGCGCCGGGCCAGCGAGACGGTGAAGATGCCCCACTCGTCGCTGCGCTGGTCGATCTTGCGGAAACCCGCCTCCTCCACCAGCTGGTCCATCTCGACCTGCGTGCGGCGCCGCATCACCCAGGCCTCGCCCTGGCGGTGGCTGGTGAGCGCGCGCGCGATCATCTCGAGCTGCGGATGCCAGGGCTGGCCGGTGTAGACCAGGTAGCCGCCGTCCTCCACCGCGTCGCCCACGCCCGCGAGCGAGCGCCGCACCATCTCGTTGTCGGGGAACAGCTCGTACAGCCCCGACACCACCGCCAGCGTGGGCCGCGGCGTGACGCTCGCGAGGCTCATGCGGTCGAAGGCGTCGGCCTGCACGAACTGGGCGACGTCCTCCAGGCCCTTCTCGGCGATCAGCGCGCGGCCGTCGCGCACGTTGATCTCGCTGTAGTCGCGCAGCAGGATCGAGCTGGCCTTGACCGGGCTCGCGAGCACCGCGTCGAGCACGTAGCGGCCATGGCCGGCCGCGATGTCCATCAGCCGCACCTCGCGGTGCATCTCGGCCAGCCGCTCCATCGCGATGCGCAGCAGCTCCTCGACGTGGATCTTGCGCTGCCGGATGCCGCGCCAGCCGATGGCATCGAGGTAGTTGCGGTCGATCGCGCGGCCCAGCGCGCCCTTGCCCTGCGCGACGTTGCGGTAGACGTAGTCGAGCGTGCTGCCCGAGTCGAAGCCGGTGTCGTGGCCCAGCTTCACGCCCTCGGACAGGCCGCCGCCGAAGCGCAACCCGGCGCGCGTGAGCGACCAGTAGAGGCCGCGCGGCGACAGCGCCGGCAGCGGCGCGGCCAGCGCGCGCGATTCCTCGGCAGTCTCTCCCTCGAGGTGGGCGCCGCGGCGGTCGACCGGCGCGGGCGCCTCGTCGAACAGGCGCAGCACGAATTCGCGGATGGCCTGCACCGCGGGCGCGCGGTCCTTTTCGCCCAGCGTGTCGTGGAAGAAGCCCGGTAGCACCGTCTTGGTCTTGACCGCGCTGCCCAGCCGTTCGAAGAACTGGTGCTGCGGTTTGTGGTGCACCACCCAGTCGGCGCCCGAGATCAGGAGCTGCACCGGCAGCGTGATCGCGTTGGCGTCGGCCACCACGCGGTCGGCCGCCTCGTACAGGCCCAGCAGGATGTTGACCGCGATCGGCCGCGTGATCAGCGGGTCGCTCTCGTAGCTCGCGATGCGCGCGGGGTCGTGCGTGAGGAACTTGGCCTTCACGTAGCTGTTGACGAAGAACAGGCCGCGCAGCTTGTGCATCAGCGCCAGGCCCGGCCGCGCGAACGGCACGTAGAGCTTGACCTTGAAGGCCGGCGAGGCCAGCGTGAGGCCGCGCACCTTGGGCGCGTAGTCGTGGGCCCAGGTCGCGACCAGCACCGCGCCCACGCTCTGCGCGATCACGTGGATGTCGTGCTCGGCCACGCCATGCGCGCCGACGATGTGCTGCACGAAGGTCTGCACGTCGCGCACCGAGGTGCCGAAGCTGGGGCTGTAGCCGCGCTGGCCCGGCGAGCGGCCGTGGCCGCGCGCGTCCCAGGCGAAGACGTCGAAATCGGGCAGGTCGAGCTCGTCGACCAGGTGCGCCATGCGCGCGCCGTGCTCGTGGCCGCGGTGGAACAGCACGATGGCGCCGCGCCGCGCGGGGCCGGTGGCCGGCCAGTGGCGGTAGAACAGCGATTCGCCGTCGTGGGTGCGGAACTGGCGCTCGGCCAGCGGCCGTTGCGTGAGGGGAGACGGCGAGGCGCCGGTGTCGGTGGTGTTGTCGTTCATTGAATCCCTGTTGTTTGTTTTGGTGTGGCGCCGTCCGCGGCCTCGGCTTCGGCGAGTGCGCGGCGCACGCGGTTGACCACGGTCCAGGCCACCAGCAGCGCCAGCAGCGGCATCAGCAGCGCGGTCCAGCCCGGCAGCGGGCCGCCGAGCGCCACGTAGAGGCCGAGCGCGCCGAACACGAAGGCGCGATCGCTCTTGCCGAGCGGCCCATCGTAGCGGCGCGAGGCACCGACCGTGGGGCCGAGCGCGCCGGCGAATTCGCTGAGGCCGGCCAGCACGATCACGGTGCCGACCCAGAACGGGCTGAAGGGCTGCACCAGCACGAAGGGCAGGTACAGCGCGGCATCGGAGACCACGTCGGTGAGTTCGTTGAGGAAGGCGCCGAGCCGGCTTTGCTGGTGGTGCTCGCGCGCCAGCATGCCGTCGATGGCATTGAAGGCCATGCGCAGGAACATCCAGGCCGGGATCAGCCCGAAGGCCGCGAGCGAGGGCGCGGCCAGGTAGAGCCACAGCCCGATGGCCACCGAGACCACGCAGGCGCTCAGCGTGACCTGGTTGGCGGTGACGCCCCGTGCATGCAGTCCGACCACGAGCGGCCGAAGCAGGGCCTGGAAACGCGGCTTCAGTTCGTAGATCGACACTGTCGTGATCCCCTCTTCATTCTGGTCGGGGCATTCTGCCAGTGCAGGCGAGCGCTCCTGTAGGCGCAGGTCCCGCCTGCAAAAGCCCGCGAAAACCCGCGAAAGGCCCTCGTGGCGCCGGGGCCGCGGGCCGTCCGCGGCGGCGATGCAGCCACTAAACTCGCCGCACCCCCCGCGCCCATGACCATCCAGACCGACGACTTCGCCCCCGCCCCGCAACGCGTGGTGTCCGCCGCGCCCGCCTCGCCCAACGAGGAGGCGATCGAGCGGGCCCTGCGCCCCAAGCTGCTCGACGAGTACGTCGGCCAGGCCAAGGTGCGCGAGCAGCTCGAGATCTTCATCGGCGCCGCGCGCAAGCGCCGCGAGGCGCTCGACCACGTGCTGCTGTTCGGCCCGCCGGGCCTGGGCAAGACCACGCTGTCGCACATCATCGCGGCCGAGCTCGGCGTGAACCTGCGCCAGACCTCGGGCCCGGTGCTCGAGAAGCCCAAGGACCTGGCGGCGCTGCTGACCAACCTCGAGCCCAACGACGTGCTGTTCATCGACGAGATCCACCGGCTCAGTCCGGTGGTCGAGGAAATCCTCTACCCGGCGCTCGAGGACTATCAGATCGACATCATGATCGGCGAGGGCCCGGCCGCGCGCAGCATCAAGCTCGACCTGCAGCCCTTCACGCTGGTGGGCGCCACCACGCGCGCGGGCATGCTCACCAACCCGCTGCGCGACCGCTTCGGCATCGTCGCGCGGCTGGAGTTCTACACGCCCGAGGAGCTGGCGCTGATCGTGCGCCGCAGCGCCGGCCTGCTCAAGGTCGAGACCGACGAGACCGGCGGCTTCGAGATCGCGCGCCGCTCGCGCGGCACGCCGCGCATCGCCAACCGGCTGCTGCGCCGCGTGCGCGACTACGCCGAGGTCAAGGGCGACGGCCGCATCACCGAGGAGATCGCGCACAAGGCGCTGGCCATGCTCGACGTCGACCCGCAGGGCTTCGACCTGATGGACCGCAAGCTGCTCGAGGCCGTGGTGCACCGCTTCGACGGCGGCCCGGTGGGGCTTGACAACGTCGCGGCCAGCATCGGCGAGGAGCGCGACACCATCGAGGACGTGATCGAGCCCTACCTGATCCAGCAGGGCTACCTGCAGCGCACGCCGCGCGGGCGCATCGCCACGCTGGCCGCCTACCGCCACCTCGGCGTGACGCCGCCGGCCAGCCGCGCCGAGGGCCAGGACCTGTTCGGCAGCTGAGGAGCTTTTCACCATGCACACCCATGACCTGAGCGCCTGGCAGCACGAGCACCACTTCGGCAGCGACAACGAACGCGCCGAGCGCAGCACGCGGCTCGTGATGTGGATCACCGCCGCGATGATGGCGATCGAGATCGGCGCCGGCTGGTGGTTCAACTCGATGGCGCTGCTGGCCGACGGGTGGCACATGAGCTCGCACGCGCTGGCCATCGGCCTCAGCGCCTTCGCCTATGCGGCCGCGCGGCGCTATGCGCGCGACCCGCGCTTCGCCTTCGGCACCTGGAAGATCGAGGTGCTCGGCGGCTTCGCGAGCGCGCTGGTGCTGCTGGGCATCGCGGCGCTGATGGTGGTGGGCTCGCTCGAGCGGTTGTGGTCGCCGTCGGCGATCCACTATCCCGAGGCGATCTCGGTGGCGGTGCTGGGGCTGGTGGTCAACCTGGTCTGCGCGCGGCTGCTGGGCGGGGCGCACCACCACCATGGCCACGGGCATGCGCACGACCACGATCACGATCACGGTCATCACCACGCGCACGGCGAGCACGGCCACGACCTGAACCTGCGCTCGGCCTACATCCATGTCGTGGCCGATGCCGCGACTTCGGTGCTCGCGATCGCGGCGCTGCTCGGCGGCTGGTTCTACGGCTGGGCCTGGCTCGACCCGGCGATGGGCATCGTCGGCGCGGTGCTGGTCGCGGTCTGGGCCAAGGGGCTGCTGAAGGAAACCGGCAAGGTGCTGCTCGACCGCGAGATGGACCACCCGGTGGCCGAGGAGATCCGCGAGGGCATCGAGGCCGGCCTGGCCGATTCGCTCACGCGCGTGGTCGATCTGCACGTGTGGCGCGTGGGCCGCGAGGCCTATGCCTGCGCGCTGACGGTGGTCACCCATTCGGCCACGCTGACGGCCGACCAGGTGCGCGCCTGCTTCTCGATGCACGAGGAGATCCGGCACTCGACGGTCGAGATCCAGCGCTGCCACGACTGACGCGACCGCTGGCGCACGGCGTCAGCCCGGCGGCCGCGCGTGCCGCACGATCAGCGTCTGCGCCACGTAGTAGGTCGCGAGCACCCACAGCTGCGCCAGCGGCAGCGGCGCCACGAAGCGGTTGGTCGCGAGCAGCGCGTCGCTCAGCATGAAGCAGCAGGCGCCCGCCGCCACCCAGCCCGCGGCCCATCCAGCCGTTGTGTCGCGCAGCACGAAGGCCCGGCCCAGCGCCTGGGCCGCCATGCAGGCGATCACCAGCACGTAGAGCGCGACCGGGATGCGCAGCGCCGCCGGCAGCCCGCCCTGCCACAGGAAGGCGTACATCGCCGCGCCGATCGCCAGCGTGAGCGCCAGCGCCGCGGGCCGCGGGAAGAAGCCCACGCCGATGCGGAACACGCCGATGTAGGCCAGGTGCGCGAGCAGGAAGCACACGAGGCCGGGCACGAACAGCGAGGCCGGGCCCATCAGCAGCACGTCGCCCGCGAGCGAGCCGACCAGGCCCGCGACCAGCAGCAGGTCGAAGCGCGTCATGCCGCCGGGCCGCGCCAGCGCGCGCCGCGCGGCGATGAAGACCGCGATCGCGAGCGCCAGCGGCTTGGTCGCGTGGTGCAGCCAGGGCAGGCCGAGCGCGGCGCTCGCGGTCGCCAGCGCGGCGGCTTCCACCAGCAGGGCCTCGGCGATCGAGAGCCGCCCCTGCAGCACGCCGCCGATGGCCCACAGCGCGGCGGTGAGCGCGGCCAGCCACACGCTCGAGCGCGAGAGCGGCATGCCGTCGGAGAACCAGAGGAACACCGCCACGGCCGTGAGCAGCAGCAGGAATTGCACGCCCGCGAACCACTGCGCGCCGCGCCCCACTTCGGGCTCGTAGCGCCGCACCTGCGCGATGTCGAAGGCCGGCTTCGGAAAGCGCGCCGCCACGTCGGCCGGCCGCCAGCCCGGCGGCTTGAGCCACACGCGCAGCTTGTCGCCCCAGCGGCGCGCGTGCCACGAATCCTTGGCCAGGCCCCAGTAGACCTCGGCGTTGGCCCACAGCGGGTCCCAGCTCGCGAGCGGGCTGCGCGTGCCGTAGACGCAGCGCTCGTCCTCTTCCTTGAAGCTGCCGAACAGCCGGTCCCAGACGATCAGGATGCCGCCGTAGTTGCGGTCGAGGTAGCGGTCGTTGACCGCGTGGTGCACGCGGTGGTTCGAGGGCGAGCAGAACCAGCGGTCGAACCAGCCGAGCTTGCCGACCTGCTCGGTGTGGACCCAGAACTGGTAGAGCAGGTCGACCAGCGACACCACGGCGAACACCAGCGGCGGCACGCCCGCGGCCGCCATCGGCAGGTAGAAGATCCAGCCCAGCAGCGCGCCGCTCGAGGTCTGGCGCAGCGCGGTCGAGAGGTTGTAGTGCTGGCTCTGGTGGTGCACCACGTGCGCGGCCCACAGCACGGCCGACTCGTGGCCCATGCGGTGCAGCCAGTAGTAGCAGAAGTCGTAGAACACCAGCGCCAGCAGCCAGCCGTACCAGGTGGTCCAGAAGTCGGTGTCGGGGAACAGCGCCACGGCCGAGTACACCGCGGTGTAGATGCCGATGCGCAGCAGGCCGGTGAGCACCGCGCTGATCTGGCTCAGCATGCCCAGGCCGATGCTGTTGACCGCGTCGGCGAGGCGGTAGGTGTCCTGCCCCGTGCCGCGGCGCGCGCGCACGCGGCCGACCGCGAACTCGATCGCGATCAGCAGGAAGAAGACGGGGGTCGCGAGGACGATGATCTGGCCAGGGCGCATCGCGCGATTGTGGGCCGCGCGCGCGTGGGGACGTCATCGGGATGTCACGCACTTGCCATGGCCAGGTCACGCAAGACAGCCAACCTATCGGTCCATGCAACGCGACGATGCTTTTCTGCGCGCATGGCGCGACACCGATGCCCGCCCCCCCGAGGCGGAGGACGAGGACGTTTCGCGGCCGATGCAGCGTTTTCGAACGCTGTGGATCTCCGACCTGCACCTCGGAACGCCAGGCTGCCAGGCGCGGGCGTTGCTCGACTTCCTCAAGCACACCGAGTGCGAGACCCTGTTCCTGGTCGGCGACATCATCGACGGTTGGCAGCTCAAGCGGCACTGGTACTGGCCGCAGGCGCACAACGACGTGATCCAGAAGCTGCTGCGCAAGGCGCGCAAGGGCACGCGCGTGATCTTCATCCCGGGCAACCACGACGAGTTCGCGCGCAAGTACCTGAACCACAACTTCGGCGGCATCGACGTCGCCGAGGAATGGATCCACGAGACCGCCGACGGCCGCAAGCTCTGGATCATCCACGGCGACCTGTTCGACGGCGTGATCCAGTGCGCCAAGTGGCTGGCCTACGTGGGCGACTCGCTCTACGAATTCACGCTCAAGCTCAACCGCCACCTCAACTCGCTGCGCGCGCGGCTGGGGCTGCCGTACTGGTCGCTGTCGAAGTACCTCAAGGGCAAGGTCAAGCGCGCCGTGAGCTATGTCGGCGACTTCGAGAACGCCGTGGCGCGCGAGGCCCGCAACCGCGGCGCGCAGGGCGTGGTCTGCGGCCACATCCACCATGCCGAGATGCGCGACATCGACGGCATCCTCTACTGCAACGACGGCGACTGGGTCGAGAGCCTCACGGCGCTGGCCGAGCATGCGGACGGACGGCTCGAGATCATCGAGTGGTCGGCGCACATGCCGGTGCCGTCGAAGGTCGCGCCGGCACGCGAGGCCGTGGCGGCCTGAGACCCGTCCCGTTCAGGGATAGGCGGCTTCGCACAGCGCCAGCACCTCGCCGCGCAGCCAGCGGTGCGAGGCATCCTGGTCGAGCCGCGGATGCCAGATCGCCGAGACGTTGAAGGGCGGTGTCGGCACGGGCAGCTCGAAGTGCCGCAGGCCCAGGCCCGCGGCATGGCCGGGCGTGAAGGAATTGCCGAGGCAGGAGTGCGGGATGACGGCCAGCAGGTCCGACTGCCGCGCGACCTGCATCGCGTGGGTGTAGGCCGGCACCACCATCGCCACCTGCCGTGACAGGCCCCGCGCGGCCAGCGCTTCGTCGACCGGGTGGTCCATCTCGCCGGCGCGCGAGGCCACCACGTGGCCGCAGGCCGCATAGCGTTCGGCGGCGATCTCCGTCTCGTCGAGCAGCGGATGGCCGCTGCGGCACACGCCCACGTAGCGGTCGCGGAACAGCCGGCGCGTGCGCAGTTCGGGCGCCGTGGTCCTGAGGGTGCCGATCTCCAGGTCGATCCCGCCCTCGCGCAGCGGCCGGGCGTCCCAGTCGGGCTTGGGCGCGAAGCGTAGCCGCACCTGTGGCGCGGCCTGGCGGATCCGCGCCAGCAGGGGCGCGGCGAGCAGGTCGATGAAGCCCTCGCCGGCGCGCAGCGTGAAGCACTGGTCGAGCGTGGCGATCTGCAGCGCATGGTCGGCCGGTGCCAGCGCGGCCTGCGCCTCGCGCGCGAGTGCCGGGATGCGTTCGCGCAATTGCATCGCATAGGGCGTGAGCACCAGGCCGCGGCCGGCCTGCAGCAGCAGCCGGTCGCCCGTGGCCTCGCGCAGGCGCGTGAGCGTGCGGCTCATGGCGGACACGCTGAGCCCGAGCCGCCGCGCGGCGCCGGTCACGCTGCCCTCGGTCAGCAGGGCATCGAGGGCGGGCAGCAGGTTGAGGTCGACGCGGGGCATGGCGCCAGCATAGGGCAGGAGCGGCCAGGCATGGCGTTCGATGCAATCGTTGGTTGCAGGCCAGGCGGCTGGTGCAAGGAAGAGGGCGTGCCCAGAATTCGTGGCATCGCAGTCCCCAAGAAAAGGAGCACGCCTCATGTCCCACCCGCAACACAGCATCCTCGTCGTCGGCGCCTCGCGCGGCCTCGGCCATGCCATCGCGGCCGAATTCCTGAACAAGGACTGGAAGGTCATGGGCACGGTCCGCGGAACGGCCCGCACCCTGCTGCACGACCTGGCCGACGCGCATCCCGGCCGCGTCGAGATCGAGTCGCTCGACATCACGCACCCCGGGCAGATCCAGGCCCTGCGCGAGCGGCTGGCGGGCCGCCTGTTCGACATCCTGTTCGTCAATGCCGGCACCACCAACCCCGATCCGACCCAGACCATCGGCGAGGTCTCGACCGAGGATTTCGTGAACCTCATGGTCGCCAATGCGCTGAGCCCGATGCGGGTGGTGGAAAGCCTCGCGGGCAATGTCCCGTCGGACGGCCTGATCGGCGTCATGTCGTCGGGACAGGGCAGCATCGCCGACAACGAGACGGGCCAGCGCGAGGTCTATCGCGGCAGCAAGGCGGCGCTGAACCAGTTGCTGCGCAGTTTCGCCGCGCGCCAGGCCGGAACGTCGCGCGCCTTGCTGGCGATGGCGCCCGGCTGGGTGCGCACCGAGCTGGGCGGACCCGAGGGCCGGCTGACGATCGAGCAGAGCGTGCCGAGCCTGGTCGAAGTGATGCTCGCGAAGCGCGGGCGGCCCGGGCTCGAGTACCTGGACTACCGGGGGCGCACGGTGGCGTGGTGAGGCGGGTGCGCCGCGCTCAGGGTGGGGCGGCGCCCTCGTTGAGGCGTCGACGGCCCAGCGGCGTGATGGCGAAGATCACCGCTGGGCGGGCGTCCGGCCGCTCCGGGTTCGGCAACTGCGCCTTGATCATCCCGGCGGCTTCCAGAACGATTGCGCTGCGGACGTCTTTTTCGTCGGCGATGACCAGCGGGAACGAGGCGTCTTCGATGCGGCGAAGAAAGTCCATGGGCATTTCACGTCTCCAAGGCTGCTGCGCGCACCTGCCGCGCAGACTGGACGCCCGAAAAGAGACTCGAGCGTCACGAAACAGACTTTACGTCTTGATGGCATTCACACCGTGACTTTTGTCACATTGGAGCGCAATAATAAGGGTTCACCATTAATACTCAGGTATCAACACAATGTCGGTTTTTACCTGCTGTCAATGCAGCGTGACCCATCTGAACCGGGTCGAGCGCAGCACCTGGATGCGCTTCTTTCCCTGGCTGCGCGCCTACCAGTGCAGCAACTGCCGCAAGGTGCAGCTGCTGTCGCCGCGCGCGGTCAATGAGGCGCTGGCGGCCCATGCGTCGAGGGCCGCGCGTCATCCGGGGACTCGGCCGGGCGAGCGGAAGGCTCCCGTGCTCAACGATGTGCCCAAGCGCAGTCCCGATGTGAACTGATGTGCAGACCAGTCGCTGGTGCAAGCTGGCGGCAGGACCAAAGAAAAAGCCCGCTGTCCGATGGACAGCGGGCTTCTCTTTTGTGTGGTGGCTCTTCACGGACTCGAACCGCGGACCTGTGGATTATGATTCCATCGCTCTAACCGACTGAGCTAAAGAGCCGAGCCCGCGATTATAGCCCAGGCTTTTGGCACAGTTCAACCACCGCGCGAAGCTTGCGCGCCGGGCAGCTTGCCGAGTTCCTCGGACACCAGCCGCACCACCAGCTTGTCGAGCGTCTGCACCGAGTAGTTGCCCACGTCGTGCACGGTCTGCGTGCCCGGGCCGCTCGCGGGATCGGCGGCGTTCCGGTAGGTCAGGAACACGAAGCGCCCGCCGGTGTATTGCGCGATCTGGCGCTGGATGTATTCGCCCTGCTTGTCGAGGCCCGAGGCGCCCACGCTCAGCACCTTGATGCCCTTGCCGAGCGCGGCGGCCATGCTGTCGTCGTACTGCGGACCGGGGTAGTCCAGGTGCGGCGGCGCGTCGGCCAGCAGCATGACGAGCCGCGTGGTGTCGTCGCCGCGCCAGCTCAGGCGCTGCACCGTCTCGTGCAGGGCCTCGTTCATCGCCTCGGGATAGTCGCCGCCGCCCGCGGCCTGCAGCGCGTCGAGCACGCCCTGGAAGGCATCGAGGTCGTTGGTGAAGTCGTGCCGGCGCACCACGAACTCGTCGCTGAGGTCGCGGTAGGCGACGAGGCCGAAGCAGGTGTCGGGACGGCTCGGCAGGCGCGCGACCTGGTCGGCGATGTCGCGCAGCGTGCTGCGCAGCCGGGCGATCTCGTCGCCCATCGAGCCGGTGGCGTCGATCAGGAACACGAGGTCGAGCTGCGCGCGCGCGGGCCGGGCGCCGGGGCGCTCGAGCACCACGTCGACCGCGTTCTTCTGGCCGCGGCGCAGGAACGAGGTCGACTGGCGGCCGTTCTTGCGCACCGTCACTTCATAGACCGGGCTCGGCTCGGCATCGAAGGCCTTGGGATGCAGCCAGACGCGTCCGCCCGCGTCGGTGCGGGCCCACATCGCGGCGCCGTTCGCGGCCTGCACGGCGACCTCGGCATCGGGCACGACGCTGCCCTGCGCATCGCGCACCTGCAGCAGGTAGCGCTCGCTGATGTCGCGCTCGCGGTGCGCGACCTGGGTGCGGTTGCGGAAGGCCAGGTATTCGCCGAAGTCGGCGTTGTCGTCGACCATGCCGGCGGTGACGGGCTCGTGGGCCGGGCGCTGCGCGACGGCGGCCGCGCGGGCGTCGCGCGGCGCGGCTGCCGCGAGGGGGGCCGGGACGGCCGCCGGGGCCGACTCCACGATGGCCGAGCGCGCCATCTTCGCGCTGGAACGGGCTTCGGCCATGGGGGCGGCGCTGGGTGCCGGGGCTACCGGCGCCGCCATCGACGCGAGGGGCGGCACGGCCATGGCGGGCGGTGCTATGCCCGGCGCGATGGGCGCGGGCATCGCGCCGGGCGCGCCGACGGCGCCCAGGGCGGACCGGTGCCGCGCGCTCCCGCCGCTGCCCGGGGTCTCGCTGGTCCGGATCGGCCGCGCGCAATGCTTGGCCGACGGCGCCTCGAAGTTCGGCATCGCCGGCTCGATCCTGCGCGCGGGCGTGGCGGCGTCGGTGGCCTGCAGCGCCGGCGCGGGCCAGCGCGTGGCCGGGGCGGCGACGGCGGCATCGGTGCGGCCCGCCGCTTGCGGCTCGGTGGCGCCGCAGGCGCTCAGGACCAGGGAGGCGCACAGCAGCGCGACGAGCGGACGGCGAGGGCGAAAGGCCGGTGACGGGATCATGGAACGGCTCCGTGAAGTGAATCGGTGCAGGCTGTTACGGCCCACCGCCGCCAACGGGGTTAAGCCGATGCGTCTTTTTTTTGCGCCGCGCCAACCCCGACCGGCGCCGTCCCGCGTACCAGCTGAGGTGAGAATCCACCGATGTCCGCGCTGCCCCGCGCCCGTTCCGCCACTGCCAGCCCGGCCGCGCCCGAAGCGACCGGCCGCGACGCCATGCCCGACGATCAGCTGATGCTGGCCTACGCGCGCGGCGACGCCGCCGCCTTCGACGTGCTCTATGCGCGCCACGAGGGCGGGCTGTTCCGCTTCGTGCGGCGGCTGCTGGGCGCGCGGCTCGCGTCGCAGGCCGACGAGGTGTTCCAGGACACCTGGGTGCGGATCATCACGGCGCGCGAGAGCTTCTCGCCACAGGGCGCGGCCTGGCGCACCTGGGCCTTCACGATCGCGCACAACCTCGCGATGGACCGGCTGCGCGTGAGCGGGCGCGAAGTGGCGCTCGACGGCCACGCGGGCGAGGACGACGAGGCCATTCCCGCGCTCGAGCGCGGCGTGCACGGCGCCTCCGACGACGTTGCCACCCATCCCTCGGCCGAGGAACTCGCGTTCTGGCGCGCCGCGGGCCGGCGCCTGCTGGCCTGCCTCGACGAGCTGCCCACCGAGCAGCGCGCGGCCTTCCTGCTGCACCACGAGGACGGCCTGACGGTCGAGGCGCTGGCAACCAGCCTGCAGATCGGTTTCGAGACGGTGCGCAGCCGGCTGCGCTACGGGCTGCAGAAGCTGCGCGGCTGCATGGAACGCTACCTCGCGGTGCTAGAGGGCGCGCGATGAGCGCCGGATTCGACGAGGACGACGACCTGCGCGACGCGCGCCTGCGTCGCGCGCTCGAGCACGCGCCCGACAACGAGGCGCTGCCCGAGGCACGCACGCGCGAGGCGATCCGCAAGATGGCGCACAACCTCGCGGCCGCCACGCCGCCGGCCGCCGCCACTGTGCCGGCCGCGCAGCCGTGGTGGCGGCGCCTGTTCGGCGGCGGCGAAGCGCGCGCCCGCATGCCGTGGAACGCGGCCTTCGCGACCCTGCTGGTGGTCGGCTTCGTCACCGTGCTGTGGCGGCAGGAGCCGGTGCCCGATGCGCGGCTCGATGGCGAGGCGCGCGTGGGGGGCGCGGTGGCGAAAGCGCCGCCGGCACCGCGCGAGGCGCCCGCGGTGGTGCCCGAAGCACGGCCCGAAGCTGCCGCGCCCGTTGCGCCCGCTACGCCTTCTGGTGCGGCGGCCGATGCGGCCGGCAATGCCGACACGGTGCGTCGACCGTCCGCGCCCGCCGCGGCTGCGCAACGCGCGCCGGCACCGCAAGCCGAGCGGCGGCAGGCCCCGGCCGAGCCGGTTGCCAAGTCGCGCGAGTCGGCCTCGCTGGAGCGGGCCGCGCCGGTGCCCGCGACACCGCCACCGGCCGCGGCCGTCGCGCCGCCACCGCCCGAAGTCGCCGCAGCACCCGTGGCGCCAGCGCCTCCGCCGCCTGCCCTCGCGGCTGCACAGGCACCATCGGCTCCAGCGCCCGCGCCCGCAGCCGTGGCACCACCGCCTTCGACCCCAGCGCCCGTGATCGCCGCTGCACCACCCGCACCCGGCGCAGCGTCGCCCGTCGCCGATGCCGCACCCGGCGCGGCACCGCTGGCGGTCGAACAGTCGTACAAGAAGAGCGAAAGCGAACGGGCCCCGGTCCGTGGTGCCGCCTCCGCCCTGCAGTCCGTCCCGCCGGCACTCTCGTACGCACCGCCGCAGCCATCGGCCGCCGCGCCGTCCGCGCAGCTCTCGCAGGCCGAGTCCGCCGCGCTCCCGCCGCCATCGCGTGCCCGGCTGGCCGGCGCAGCGGCGCCCGCCGTCGAGCGCGCGCCGTCCTTCGCCGCGCTCGATCGCTGGACCGCCTGGTCGGCCGCGGGCGACGCGGCACCGCGCCATGGCCGCGCCGACATCGAAGCCTTCCCCGCATTGCTGGGCGCGGTGGCGCGCTCGGCCACCCAGCCCGATGCGGCGCTGGCCGTGCCGGTCGAAGCGCGCATCGCGCTCTACCGCGGCCGCACCGTGGTCGCCGTGCTCGAGATCGCGGGCGAGCAGGTGCGCTGGTCGCCGCAGCCCGGTGCTTCGGCCTTCATCGGCACGCCGCCCGCGCAGGCGCTGGCCTCGCTGCGCGCCGCGCTCGAGCGCGCACGCGCAACGCCTTCGACGCCGCAGCGCTGAAGGCATCAAGTTCCAGGGCAAAAAAAAGCGGGCCGTCCGGCCCGCCCGCCATCAGGCGTTCTTGAAGTCCGGCTGGCGCTTGGTCAGGAAGGCGTCCATGCCTTCCTTCTGGTCCTGCGTCGCGAACAGCGCATGGAACAGCCGGCGCTCGAACATCACGCCGTCGCTCAGGCCGCTCTCGAAGGCGCGGTTGACCGACTCCTTGGCCGCGATCACCGAGATCTGCGAGAAGCCGCAGATCACCAGCGCGGCGCCCAGCGCCTCGTCGGCCAGCTTCTCGAATGGCACCACGCGGCTCACGAGGCCCGCGCGCTCGGCTTCGGCGGCGTCCATCATGCGGGCGGTCAGCACCATGTCCATGGCCTTGCTCTTGCCCACCGCGCGCGGCAGGCGCTGCGTGCCGCCGGCGCCGGGGATCACGCCGATCTTGATCTCGGGCTGGCCGAACTTGGCGTTGTCGGCCGCGATGATGAAGTCGCACATCATCGCGAGCTCGCAGCCGCCGCCGAGCGCGAAGCCGGCCACCGCGCCGATCACCGGCTTGCGGATCGAGCGGATGGTCTCCCAGTTGCGCGTGATGTAGTCGCCCCGGTAGGTGTCGATGAAGCTGTACTTGGCCATCGCCGCGATGTCGGCGCCGGCTGCGAAGGCGCGCTCGCTGCCGGTGAGGATGATGCAGCCGATGGCGTCGTCGGCGTCGAAGGCCTTCAGGGCCTGGCCCAGCTCGGTCATCAGCGCGTCGTTGAGCGCATTGAGCGCCTTCGGTCGGTTGAGGGTGATGATGCCGACCTTGCCAGCTTCGGTCCGCACTTCGATGTTCTCGTAGCTCATGGTGTCTCCGGGGAAGGGAAGAAAAACGCGCTTCACTATACCCACGGTGCCGTGCGCCACCGTGGCACGGGGCTGCTGGCCGGTGCCTTCGCCCTTCCCGCTGCATGGCTTTGTTGAGAATTGTTCTCAACTAGAATCCGCGGCCATGGAGTTCCCGATGCAAGAACATGCCGTGTTGCTGCGGGCCTATGCCCGCGTGCAGGAGCGCTGCTCGCAGCTGCTGGCCGAGCAGGCCGCGCTGGTGGAGCGGCTGGAGGCGCAGATCGTGCGCCTGCGTGGCGCGCTGGTGGCGCGCGATTCGGCGATGGCGATGGTGCGCGAGGAGCTGGCCGCGCGCGCGGCCGTCGGCGCGGCGCTGCCCAAGCGGCTGCATGCGCTGCTCGCGCCGGGCACCGCGCGCCGCCTGGCCATGCCGGTGCCGGCGCCGGTGCCCGCCGACCTGCGCGAGAAGGCCGTGCTCTGCGTGGGCGGCGACGAGCGCACGCCCTCGCTCGCGCGCCAACTGGTCGAGATCGCGGGCGGCCGCTTCCTGCACCTCGAAGGCGCGGACGGCGCCGACGATCCCGCGTTCGAGGCCAGCCTGCGCGCGGCCGACCTCGTCATCTGCCAGACCGGCTGCCTGAGCCACGACGCCTGTTGGCGCGTGCAGGACCATTGCCGCCGCACCGGCAAGCCCTGCGTGATGGTGGGCGAGCCGCAGCCGATTCATTTCGTGCGGCGCGAGACGGCCGAGGAGGCCGCGGCCGAACGGGCCTTGCCCGCGGACTGAAGCGCCAAAAAAGAAAACGGGCCGACGACGGCCCGTTTTTCATGGTGCGTGTCCGGCCTTAAGCCTTCGCCGCCGCGATCGCCACCGGCGCCAGCCACTTCGAGACCCGGCCCATGTCCTGCGCCAGCAGGCGCCAGGTCGTGACGCCCGTGGGCAGCACCAGCGGCAGCTTCACCAGCTTGCGGTCGCGCGCGACCAGCGCGGTGCAGCGCTTGCCCGCGCCGAGGTAGAGCGCGAGGTCGTCGAGCCGGCCGATGCGCCAGCCCTGCGCGGGCTTGCGCCCGGCGGCCGGCAGCTCGATGCCGATCCATTCGTCGCCGGCCGCGAAGCCAGCCTTTTCGGCCGCGCCGCCGCGCAGCACCACCTTGACCTGCACGCTGCCGCCGCTCTCCGCCACGCGCAGGCCCAGCGTCTGCGCGGGCTGCGAGGGATCGTCGAGCGTGGCCACGCCGTGCAGGCGCAGCAGCTCCGACAGCGGCAGCTCGGCGGTAGCATGCACCCAGGCCGCGAGCTCGGCCGCGTACGAGCGGCCGCCGGCGGCTTCGAGCGCGGCCGCGATGTCGGCCTCGCTCACCGGCCCGCCGCCGCTCGCGTTCCACAGGTGGCGCATCGCGTCGTCGAGCGTGCCGCGGCCCTCGGCGCGCAGCTTGAGGTCGAGGCATAGCGCGACCAGCGCGCCCTTGGTGTAGTAGCTGACGGTGCCGTTGGGCGTCTGCTCGTCCTGCCGGTAGTACTTGACCCAGGCGTCGAAGCTCGCGTCGGCCACCGACTGCACCTGCCGGCCCGGCGTCTGCTGCACCTGGTTGATGGTCTTGTTGACCAGCCGCAGGTAGGCCGCGTCGTCGATCAGCTCGGCGCGGCGCAGCAGCAGGTCGTCGTAGTAGCTGGTGAAGCCCTCGAAGAACCACAGCAGCCGCGTGTAGTTCTCGCGGCCGTAGTCGTAGCGCGCGAACTCGGCCGGCCGCAGCCGCTTCACGTTCCAGGTGTGGAAGTACTCGTGGCTGATCAGGCCCAGCAGCGTGACGTAGCCGTCTGCGGACTTCTTCATGCCGAGCTGCGGCAGGTCGCGCCGGTTGCAGATCAGCGCCGTCGAATGGCGGTGCTCGAGGCCGCCGTAGCCGTCGTCGACCGCGTTGAGCATGAACACATAGCGGTCGATCGGCGGCTTCGGGCCGCCGCGCTTGCCGACCTTGTCGCCGTGCCAGAAGCGCATCTCGGCTTCGCAGATGGCCTTCGTGTCGGCCAGCAGCCGATCGCCGTCGAACGAGGCCGCGGCACCCGCGACCACGAAGCGGTGCGGCACGCCGCCGGCCTCGAACTCGCCGCTCCAGAAGGCGCCGAGCTCGACCGGGCTGTCGGCCAGTTCGTCGTAGTCGGCCGCGAGGTAGCGGCCGAAGCCATGGCGGTCGGTCTTCAGCGGCGGCAGCGCGGTGGCGCAGGACCAGGGCGCGGCGCCCTCGGGCAGCGCCGAGGCGGCGGGCGCAACGATCTCGAGCGCATGCGGCGCATCGGTCTGGCCCTCGACCCGCAGGCACAGGCTGGTGCCGTTGAAGAAGCCGCGCTCGGCGTCGAGCCAGGCGGTGCGCACCGAGTTGTCGTAGGCGCAGACCTTGTAGCGCAGCACCAGCGGCTGGCCGGCCGTGCATTCGACGCGCCAGCTGCACTTGTCGAGCTGCGTCAGCACCGGTGCCTTGCGCCGGCCCTGCGAGGCCTGCAGCCCCTGCAGGTTCTTGGCGAACTCGCGCACCAGGTAGCTGCCCGGGATCCACACCGGCAGCGTCAGCTGCTGCTCGGCCGCGGGGCGATCGATGGTGAGCGTGACCTCGAACAGGCGCGCATGCAGGTCGGCGCATTCCACGCGGTAGTGCACGCCGGGCGCGGCCACGGCCGCGGGCGTCGCGGCCGCGCGCCGCGAGGGGGACTTCGTCGCCATCAGCTGGCGGAGGCGGCGAGTTGCTTCTCGACCTGCTCGGCGGGCACGGCGCCCGGGGTGCGGGTGCCGTTGCTGTAGATCAGGGTGGGCGTGCCGGTGATGTTGTAGCGGCGGCCGAACTCGACGTTGCGCTGCAGCGCGGTCACGTCGCAGCTGCCGGGCGCGGTGGCCGGGCGGGTGCCCGCTTCCATCCAGTCGCTCCAGGCCTTGCCCTTGTCCTTGCTGCACCAGATGTCGCGCGACTTGACGGTCGAATCGGGTCCCAGCACCGGGTAGAGGAACAGGTAGACGGTGACGTTGTCGACCGACTTCATGTCCTTCTCGAAGCGCTTGCAGTAGCCGCAGTTCGGGTCCTCGAAGACCGCGAGCTTGCGCTTGCCGTTGCCGCGCACGATCTTGATCGCGTCCTTCACGGGCAGCTTGTCGAAGGCCACCTCCGACAGCTTCGCCACGCGTTCCTCGGTGAGGTTGCGGCGCGCGTTCACGTCGATCATGTTGCCCTCGAGCAGGTAGTTGCCCTGCTCGTCGGTGTAGTAGATCTGCGCGCCGTTGACGCGCACCTCGTAGAGGCCGGGCATCGGCGACTTGCTGACTTCGTCGATGGTCGGGAACTGCGGGATGCGTTCCTTGAGGTTCTTGCGGATCTCGGCTTCGCCGGCATGGGCGCCGAAGGCCGCGAAGAGCGCGAGCGACGCGAAGGCGGCGGGAAGCAGGTGGCGTGCGAGTGTCTTCATGGGTTCGAGGGAGTCGTGTTTCGGTTCGTCCGGGATCAGGTCTTCAGGCCCATGGCCTGCCGCGTGACCCAGTGCTTGACCAGGCGCGTGCGGTCGAAACCGCGCATGCCCCAGTTGCGCAGCGCGGGCAGCGGACCCAGGCTGTGGGAGAAGAGTTGCTGCAGCCCGTCGGTGGCGAGGCTCATCTGCAGCACCTCGGTGCGGCGCGCGCGTTCGTAGCGGCGCAGCAGGCGCGGATCGCCCACGCTGCGCCAGTAGTCGCGTTCCTTGATGACGGCGGCCAGCGCGGCCGCGTCGGCCAGGCCGAGGTTCAGGCCCTGGCCCGCGAGCGGATGCACGGTGTGGGCCGCATCGCCGGCCAAGGCCCAGGTGCGCGGCGCCTGGCCGGCGGTCTGCTCGGTGGCGGGCAGGGTGCCGGTCCAGCGGTCGGCGATGGCGCGCGCGAGCGGCCAGGCGGCGCGCTCGCTCACCAGCCGCAGCGCGCCGAAGGCTTGGTGGCTGGCCTCGGTCACGGCGGCATTGAATTCCTCGGCCGATTGCGCGAGCAGCGCCGGCGCGCGCAACTGGTCGACCGACCACACCAGCGCCAGCCGGCGGCCGTGCACGCCGTCGAGCGGCAGCAGCGCGAACACCTCGCCCTTGTCGTTGAACCACTGGCGCGCCGTGCCGTCGTGCGATTGCTCGGCCTCGAGCCGTGCCGCGATCGCATGCTGCGGATAGCGCGTGACCGCGTAGCTCACGCCGAGCGCCTCGCGCGTGGCGCTGGCTTTGCCTTCGCAGACCACGGTGAGCGGCGCGGCGACCGGTTCGCTCACCACCTCGATCTGGGGCTGGAAGCGCACCGCGTCGACCAGTTGCTTCTCGAGTGCCGGCACGTCGACGATCCAGGCCAGCGCCTCGACCTTCTGGCGCGCGGCGCTGAACTGCACGCGGCCGCCCTCGTCGCCGTCGACCACCATCTCGCGCACCGGCGTGGCGCTGATGCCCTCGGGCCAGGCGCGCAGCGAGGCCAGCAGTTCGCGCGAGGCGGCATTGAGCGCATAGGCGCGGACGTCTTCCCGCTCGGCGGCGGCGGGCGGCGCCACCAGCGCCACGCGCACGCGTTCGCGCGCGAGCAGCAGGGCCAGCGTGCGGCCGACGATGCCGGCGCCGCGGATACAGACTTCGGGGGGGAGGGCCATCGCGGCATTGTAGGAGGACGTTCTTGTGGCCGACCCCGTGGGGAAACCGGCCATTGGGGGTATGCCGGGAGCGAGGACAATCGAGCCCCCATCCGAGGAGCCCCCGTGACAGATTTCGACCTCCAGGCCACCATCGCGCGCCTGTTCGTGTACCCCGTCAAGTCGTGCGCCGGCGTCGAGCTGCCCGAAGCGCTGCTGACCGAGACCGGCCTCGAGTTCGACCGGGCCTGGATGGTGGTCGACGCACAGGGCGAGTTCGTCACGCAGCGGCAGCTGCCGCGCATGGCGCTGATCAAGCCGCAGATGAAGCACACCGAGGTGGTGCTGCGCGCACCCGGCATGCTGGCGCTGCACCTGGCCTTCGACCGGGTCGAGCAGCCGATGCGGGTGCGGGTCTGGAAGGACGAGGTCGACGCCTACGACATGGGCGACATCGCGGCCCAGTGGTTCAGCGACTTCCTCTCCGAGCCCGGCAAGCCGCAGAAGCTGCGCCTGGCGCGCTTCGATCCCGAGGTCAAGCGGCTGTCGAGCCTCAAGTGGACCGGCGGCATCGAGGCCCAGACCCAGTTCGCTGACGGCTTCGCGCTGCTGGTGGCCAGCGAGGGCTCGCTGGCCGAGCTCAACGAGCGGCTGGCGCGCGACGGCCATGGCCCGGTGGGCATCGAGCGCTTCCGGCCCAACATCGTGCTGGCCGGCATCGAGTCGCACGACGAGGACCGCGTCGAGATGCTGCACGTGGCCAGCGGCGCCGAGGGCTCGGAGGACGGCGCGCAGCTGCAGCCGGTCAAGCCCTGCACCCGCTGCCCCATTCCCGACATCGACCCGGCCACCGCGCTCAGCAGCCCCGAGGTCAACGACACGCTGCGCACCTACCGCGCCGATCCGCGTGTCGACGGCGGCATCACCTTCGGCATGAACTGCATCGTGATCCAGGGCATCGAGCAGATGCTCCGGGTTGGGCAGCCGGTGGGAGCGAACTACAAGTTCGAATGAACGGCTAGGGCCTGTTCACAACAGGCCCTAGAAGGTCACGCCCGCGCACAGGATGATGTTCGCGTAGGGCGTGCATTCGCCCGTGCGCACCACCGCCTTGGCACGCGCGCTCAGGCGTTTGAGTTCCTCGTGCGACACCGTCTCGGGCACGACCGCGAGCTGCCCCGCGCACCATTCAGGCAGTTCGCCCGTGGCGCGGCCCTCGACCGCCTCGCGCGCGAGCAGCGCGCGCTCGACCTGCAGTTCGCTGAGCACCGCCTTCAGCACCTCGGCCACGCGCGGCACGCCGGGCGTGAGCGCGAGGTCGATGCGGCGCGGGCCGTCGGGAATCGGCAGGCCGGCGTCGCCGATCACGAGCATGTCGCCATGGCCCATGGTGGCGATGACCTGGGACAGTTCGGAGTGCAGCAGGGCGGTACGTTTCACAGCGGAATCCAGTCGGGAGGCAGGGGGCTGCGCAGCACGGCTTCGCGCTGCGGGATGGAAGGCTGGGCGCCGGGCTGCTGGATGCACAGCGCGGCGGCGCGGATGCCCAGGCGCACGGCCTCGTCGAAGGACTGGCCCTCGCCGAGTGCGGTGGCGAGCGCGCCGAGGAAGGTGTCGCCGGCGGCCGTGGTGTCGACCGCCTGCACCACCAGCGCTGGATGGTGGCGCGCGCCGTCGGCATCGACCGCCACCGCGCCGCGCGCGCCGAGCGTGACCACCACGCGCGCGATGCCGCGCGCGCGCATCGCCTGCCCGGCGGCCGCGGCCTCCTGCGGGCTGTCGGCGCCCAGGCCGCTGAGCGTGCGCGCCTCGATCTCGTTGACCACCAGCGTGTCGATCTTCGGCCACAGGGGCTCGGCGATGGCCTGCACCGGCGAGGGATTGAGCAGCACCTTGCAGCCGGCCTCGTGCGCGAGGGCGATCGCGCGCTCGACCTGCGCCATCGGGGTCTCGAACTGGGTCACGAGGAAGGCCGCGCCCTCGAGCCGGGTGCGCAGGTCCGCCGCGTCGAGGTCGACGCCGGCATTCGCACCCGCGATCATCACGATGCGGTTCTGGCCGCTGTCCTCGACCATGATCAGCGCGGTGCCCGTGGGTTCGGCGGCATCGGTGCGCAGCGCCTCGGTGTCGATGCCGTCGCGTTCGAGCGCAGCGCGCAGCGCGCGGCCGTGGTCGTCGTCGCCCACGCAGCCGATCATCCGCACCTGCGCGCCTTCGCGCGCGCAGCTCACGGCCTGGTTGGCGCCCTTGCCGCCGGGGATGGTGGCGAAGGAGCGGCCCAGCAGGGTCTCGCCCGCGGCGGGCGCGTGCGGCACGCGCAGCACCAGGTCCATGTTGAGGCTGCCGAGCACCACGATGCGCGGTGCCGCGGGGCGGGAGGAAGACGTCGGGCTCACGGGGTGCGGGACTTTCGGGTGTCGGCGGAAGAAGGGGCGCAGACGGGTGCGGCCGCGGGCGCTCCCGAATAGCGCGCGGTCGAGGCACGCACGTGCAGCTCGGGCTGCAGCACCACCTTGCGCGCATCGCGGCGGCGGCCGCCCACGCGCTCGAGCAGCATGTCGACGGCCAGCGCGCCGATGCGCTCCTTGGGCTGGGCCACGGTGGTGAGCGCGGGGCTGGTGTAGGCCGAGAGTTCGATGTCGTCGAAGCCGACGATCGAGAGCTCGTCGGGCACCCGCACGCCGCTCTCGTGCGCGGCGCGCAGCGCGCCGATCGCCATCAGGTCGTTGCAGACGAAGACCGCCGAGGGAATGTCGTTGGTGCCGGCGCGCAGGATGGCGTGCATCGCCTCGTAGCCGCCCTGGCTGGTGAAGCCGCCGCGCCACAGCAGCGCGTCGGCGTCGGCCGCGCCCGTGCTGTTGCCGCTCTCGGCCAGCGCCATGCGCCAGCCCGCGATGCGCTGCTCGCTCGGCGACACGCCCTGCGGCCCGCCGATGCAGGCGATGCGGCGATGGCCCAGCGACAGCAGGTGGCGCACCGCGAGCAGGCCGCCCTGCATGTGGGCGGTCTCGACCAGGTCGCAGTGCGGGTCGGCGATCTCGCGGTCGAGCAGCACGGTCGGCACCTTGAGGCCGTTGAGCTGCCTGGCCAGCGAGTCGTCGTCGCCGGTCGACACCACGATCAGCCCGTCGATGCGGCGCTCGGCCAGCACCTGCAGGTACACGCTCTGGCGGTGCGGCTCGTCGTCGGTGTTGCACAGGATCAGCGTGTAGCCGGCGCCGAAGCAGCGGTCCTCGATGATGCGCACGATCTCGGCGAAGTAGGGGTTCGAGCTGTTCGGGATCAGCATCCCGAGCGTCGAGGTGGTGTTGCTCTTGAGGCTGCGCGCCATCGCGTTGGGCACGTAGCCGAGTTCGCGGATCGCGAGCTCGACGCGCTCGCGTCCCTTGGCGCTGACGTGGCGCGTGTCGTTGACCACGTGCGAGACGGTGGTGACCGACACGCCCGCGCGCAGTGCGACGTCCTTGATGGTGGCCATGGCCTGGGTGTTCCTGTTGCGGGGTGCTGCTTCGTGGGGAGGGGCGAGCGTCAGGCCAGCCGGCGGTCGGCGCGGCGCTGGCGCAGGGTGTCGATGATCACCGCAACCACGATCACCGCGCCGGTGATGATGCGCTTGCTCGGCTCGCTGGCGCCGACCTGCGCCAGGCCGGCCTCGAGCACCGCGATGATCAGCACGCCGAAGAAGGTGTTGACCACCGAGCCGCGCCCGCCCATCAGGCTGGTGCCGCCGATCACCACCGCGGCGATCACCTGCAGCTCGATGCCCACGCCCGAGTTCGGATCGGCCGCCTCGAGGCGCGCCGACTGCATCAGCCCCGCCAGGCCGGCCAGCAGGCCCGTGACCGCGAACACCACGATGCGGATCGGCCGCGGGTCGATGCCCGCGAGCCGCATCGCCTCCTCGTTGGTGCCGATGCCCACCACGTAGCGGCCGAACACGGTGCGCGACAGCACCAGCTGGCCCACGATCACCAGCACCACCGCGAGCACGAAGGCCGCCGAGATGCCGCCGATCCACGGCGCCGCCAGGCCCGAGATGGCATCGCCCACATATTGGGTGCGCGAGTCGGTCACGAGGTAGGCGCCGCCGCGCACGGCCTCGAGCATGCCGAGCGAGACGATGAAGCTCGGCAGCCGCCAGGCCACCGACACGGCGCCGGTGATCGCGCCGCAGATCAGGCCCGTGGCCAGGCCCAGCAGCGCGGCCAGCGGCACCGGCAGGTGCCATTGCAGGATGGCGGCGGCGGCCACCGCCGCGCTGAGCGCCAGCACCGAGCCCACCGAGAGGTCGATGCCCGCGATGATCAGCACGAAGGTCATGCCCACGGCCATCACGGCCAGCGCGGGGATCTCGTTGGCGATGGTGACGAAGGTCTCCACCGTGAGGAAGTATTCGCTGAGGCTGCCGAACAGCGCGATCATGCCGAGCAGCACCACGGCCAGGCCGATGTAGGTGCCGAGCTGGCCCTTGAGGGAGCCGGCGCCGGAGGCGGGGGGAGCGGAAGCGGTGGTGGTCGTCATGGGGCGAAGGAGGATGAGGCTCAGGCGGCGGCCGCGAGAGCGTGAGCGGTGGGGGCTGCGGAGGTGGCGCGGCCGGTGTCGCCGAAGGCCGCGGCCAGGATCGACTGCTGGTCCCAGGCGCCGCGCTCGAACACCGCCACCAGGCGGCCGGCGTGCATCACGCCGATGCGGTCGCACATGGCCATGAGTTCGCGCAGGTCGCTCGACACCATCAGCAGCGCCTTGCCGGCTTCGGCCATGCGGTCGAGCTCGGCATAGAGGTCGGCGCGCGCGCCCACGTCGACGCCGCGCGTCGGCTCGTCGAGCAGCAGCACCTTGCATTCGCGGTGCAGCCAGCGCGCGAACACCACCTTCTGCTGGTTGCCGCCGCTGAGCGTGGCCACGCTCTGCTCCTCGCTGCGCGAGCGGATGCGCAGCGTCTGCACCAGCCGGCGCGCGATGCCGCGTTCGGCGGCCGCGCGCAGCCAGCCCAGGCGCGAGACCGCGCCGAGGTCGCTGAGCGTGGCGTTGACGCGGATCGATTGCGTCATCAGCAGGCCCTGCGACTTGCGGTCCTCGGTGACCAGGCCGATGCCGGCGCGGATCGCCTGCATCGGCGAGCGCCAGCGGCCCGCGGCCGGTTGCTGCGCGCCGGGCCAGTGGAGTTCGATCGTGCCGCGCTCGGCCTTGTCGGCGCCGAACAGCAGCCGCACGAGCTCGGTGCGGCCCGAGCCCACGAGCCCGGCGATGCCCATCACCTCGCCCGCGCGCAATTGCAGGTCGACGTCGCGCACCGCGCTGCTGCGGCCGATGCCGTGCGCGCTCAGCATCGGCGCGCCGGCCACGCGGCGCGGGCGGCCGTCGTGCTCGTGCACCGCGCGGCCGACCATGCGCTCCACCAGTTCGGATTCGCGCACGCCGGCCATCGGCCGCACGTCGACCAGCCGGCCGTCGCGCAGCACCGCCACGCGGTCGGCGATGCGCTGCAGTTCCTCGAGCCGGTGCGAGACGTAGACGATGCCCACGCCGCGCGCCTTCAGCAGCGCGATCTGCTCGAACAGGTGCTCGGTCTCGCGCGGCGTCAGCATCGCGGTCGGCTCGTCGAGGATCAGCACGCGGGTGTCGTCGAGCAGGTTGCGCGCGATCTCCACCATCTGCTGCTGGCCGATGCCCAGGCGCGAAACCGGCACGGCCGGGTCGATGTGCGAGAGGCCGATCTTCGCGAGCTGCAGCCGCGCGGCCGCGTGCAGCTCGCCGCGCTGCAGCCAGCCCATGCGCTGCGGCAGCCGGTCGAGCAGCAGGTTCTCGGCCACCGTGAGCGTGGGCACCAGCCCCAGCTCCTGCATCACCATGCGCACGCCGTGCGCTTCGGCGTCGCGGCGCGAGCCCGGCTGGAACGGCGCGCCGCCCAGCAGCATCGTGCCGCGCGTCGGCGTGACCAGGCCGCAGACGATCTTGGAGAGGGTGCTCTTGCCGGCACCGTTCTCTCCGGTCAGCGCGAGCACCTCGCCGGCCTCCAGCGTGAGGTTCACGCCGTCGAGCACCGGCGCGGCGTAGTCCTTGCCGATGTCGTGGAGCGCGAAGAGCGGCGTGGCGGAAGTTGCGGACATGGGCGCCGAATTTCTCGAGGTGTGTGACAGCGGTGAAGGAGGCGCGGTGCTTACTTCTTCGAATCCTTGGTCACCAGCACAACGTCGGTCTTGATCTCGGCCGGCATGTCGGCCTGGCTCTTCTTGTCGGCGATCGCCTTCAGCGCGGTCTCGATGCCGAACACGGCCTGCTTGTCGGCGAACTGGTCGGCCGTGGCGAGCACGCGGCCGTCGGCCAGCATCGGCTTGATGGCACCGATGTTGTCGTAGCCCACCACCTGCACCTTGCCGGCCTTGCCCGCGGCCTTCACCGCCGCCACCGCGCCCAGCGCCATGCTGTCGTTGCCGGCCAGCAGCGCCTTGAGGTCGGGGTTCTCGCGCATCATGCCGGCGGCCACCGTGTTGCCCTTGTCGATTTCCCACTGGCCCGACTGCACGCCCGCGACGTTGATGCCGGCGGCCTTCATCGCGTCCTGGTAGCCGAGGGTGCGCTGCTGTGCATTGAAGGTGGTCGACACGCCTTCGATGATCCCGACCTTGTCGCCCGACTTCAGGCTCTTGGCCAGGTAGTCGCCCACCAGCTTGGCGCCGGCGCGGTTGTCGGGGCCGACGAAGGGCACCTGGATGTTCTTCTCCTTCAGCGCGGCCGCGTCGAGGCGGTTGTCGATGTTGACCACCAGGATGCCCTTGTCGATGGCGGCCTTGACCACCGGCACCAGCGCCTTCGAATCGGCCGGCGCGATCACCAGCGCATTGACCTTCTGCGCCACCATCTGCTCGACCATCTTGATCTGCGCGGCGGTGTCGGTCTCGTCCTTGATGCCGTTGGTCACCAGCGTGTACTTGCCCGAATTCGCCTTCTGGTGCGCCTTGGCCCCGTCTTCCATGGTGCGGAAGAACTCGTTGGCCAGCGACTTCATCACCAGCGCGACCTTGGGCTTGTCCTGCGCGAGCGCCGGCGTGGCGGCGAAGGTGCCCAGCAGGGCGAGAGCGGCGGCGGTCTGCACGGTGCGGCGGGTGAACTTCATGGTGCGTGTCTCCTGAGGTGTGTTGGAACGAACGATGACCGATCTGGCGGCCCGGCGCCGATGGTAATGGACGAAAACGTTTGCGCAAACGTTTGCTTATCGGGTTTTCATCGGGTTTTACCCTGACCCGCCGGCCCTGTTTAGCGGCCTGCCCGAACCGCCGGGCGGGGCGCCTCGCCTAAAATCGCCGGTTCACCTGAGGACCCCCCATGAGCTTGAAGTGCGGCATCGTCGGCCTGCCCAACGTCGGTAAATCCACCCTTTTCAATGCGCTGACCAAGGCCGGCATCGCAGCGGAAAACTATCCCTTCTGCACCATCGAGCCCAACGTGGGCATCGTCGAGGTGCCCGATCCGCGGCTCGCCCAGCTCGCCGACATCGTCAAGCCGGAGCGCGTGGTGCCCGCCATCGTCGAGTTCGTGGACATCGCGGGCCTGGTGGCCGGCGCCAGCACCGGCGAAGGCCTGGGCAACAAGTTCCTGGCCCACATCCGCGAAACCGACGCCACGGTGAACGTGGTGCGCTGCTTCGACGACGACAACGTGATCCACGTGGCGGGCAAGGTCGACCCGATCTCCGACATCGAGGTGATCCAGACCGAGCTGTGCCTGGCCGACCTGTCGACGGTCGAGAAGGCACTGCAGCGCCACACCAAGGTGGCCCGCTCGGGCGACAAGGACGCGCAGAAGCTGGTCGGCCTGCTCGAGCGCTGCCAGGCCGCGCTCAACGAGAACAAGCCCGTGCGCGCGCTCGAGTTCACCAAGGAAGAGCTGCCGCTGGTCAAGAGCTTCACGCTGATCACCGCCAAGCCCGCGATGTTCGTGGGCAACGTGGCGGAGGACGGCTTCGAGAACAACCCCTACCTCGACCGCCTGCGCGAGTACGCCGCCAAGCAGAACGCGCCCGTGGTGGCGATCTGCGCCAAGATCGAGGCCGACCTGTCCGAGATGGACGACGAGGACAAGAAGATGTTCCTGGCCGAGATCGGCCAGGACGAGCCGGGCCTCAACCGCCTGATCCGCGCCGCCTTCAAGCTGCTGGGCCTGCAGACCTACTTCACCGCCGGCGTGAAGGAAGTGCGCGCCTGGACCATCCACGTCGGCGACACCGGCCCGCAGGCGGCCGGCGTGATCCACACCGATTTCGAGAAGGGCTACATCCGCGCCCAGACCATCGGCTTCGACGACTACATTGCCCTGAAGGGCGAACAGGGCGCGAAGGACGCGGGGAAGATGCGCTCGGAAGGCAAGGAATACGTCGTCAAGGATGGCGACGTGATGAACTTCCTGTTCAGCTCCTGAACCTTTCGCGCCCTGCGCGATGAAAGCGCCGTGATCCGCAGCGTCACGGGTCCGGCGCCGTCTCCACCCCCTCCCGCTTCACGCTTGCCAGCGGCGCAGCCTTCTGCTCGCGCCGGCGCATCTGGCCCATTCCTGTTCATTTCAAAGCCGGTTCGACTGGAGAGCGTGATTTGCTTCTCGGAAATTCGGATGTCTCCGAATTGAGTGGCAATTGATGAAATCCTGCGTGTGTATTATCCCGGGCGTTTTTGGGTTCCTGCGGGGTGAATTCTCTTTGGAATCCGACGAATCCTGATTGAAATCCAAGCCAAATCATTCCATTGATTTGAGTCGGGCTCGATTCGGAATTCTCGAGGGATGCTCAAACATCCAGGAATAAAAAAGGGGAGGGAATTCAATGAACCGGATATTCACGCGCCTGCTTGCCGCCTGTCTCATGGCCGCGGGCCTGCAGATCGCCGCCGCGGCGCCACCGGTGTCGGATGCGGCGTCCGACGAATTGCTGCGCGCCGCGACCGACATCCTTCGCAAGGCCGACGCCGACCAGGTGAGCGAGCTTTGGGATTCGGGCTCGAGCGTGCTGAAGAGCCGCATGGGCAAGACCGCCTTCGTGCGGGCCACGCGAAAGGCGCGGCTGTCGATGGGGCCCGTCACGGATCGCGAGTGGTCGAGCGTGACGCGCCTCAAATACCAGGCCGACAACGAGTCCGGTTTTCCCGCGGGCCTTTACGCCAATGTCGTGTTCTCCACCCAACTGGACAGCGGCAGGAAAGCCTCCGAAAGAATCAGCTTCGCGCGGGAGAACAACCGCTGGATCTTCACGGGCTATGCGATAGCGCGGGAGGCACCGGATACCTCCGCGACGCAGGACACGTCGGCGGCGCCCGCCAAGCCCGCAACCCAGCCCGCAACTCAGCCGGCAACCCAGCCCGCAACCCAACCGGCGGCGCCTGCGGTGCGCCAAGCCGGCGCCGCCGAGGTCGAGGCCGCGGTGCGCGCCTGGGCCCAGGCCTGGTCGGCGCGGGACGTGGATCGCTACCTGGCGGCCTACGCGCCGGACTTCACGCCCGCCCGCGGCCAGAGCCGCTTCAGGTGGGAAGAAGAGCGCCGGGCCCGCATCACGAGCAAGTCGAGCATCGGCGTCACCCTCGAGGACCTGGTGATCAGCGTCGATGGCGAGAACGCGAGCGCCCGGTTCCGGCAGAACTACCGCGCGGACACCTTGAGGGAGGTGAGCCGCAAGACGCTGGAGTTGCAGCGCTCGGGCGGCCAGTGGCTGATCCGCAGGGAAAGCAGCGGCGGCTGAGCTCGTCGCGAACGGCCATGGCCTCGATGTCGAACGACGAACTTTTCGCCCAGGCCGTGTTCGCCTCGACCCAGGCGGGCGAGAAGCTCATGCGCAGGGACGGGGCGCTTCCTCCACTGGGTCTCGCGTTCCTGCGCGAGGGCGCCGATTTCCTGCTGGTCAATCCGCAGGAAGAAGACCGGGCGAAGAACCTCGATGGCGAGCGGCTCCAGGAGCGGGTGCACGAGCGTCTTCGCGCCATCGTCGGGCAGCGCGACGATGTGGTCGCCGTGTCGACCGTCCTGTACCAGCGGGGACGAGGACGGATCTATGTCCAGGTCGAACTGCCCGAAGCGGTGATGCAGCCGCTGGTCTTTGCCGTGGCGCGGGTCAATGGCGTGCGGACCGTCTCGGACAGCTGGGAGTCGTTCCACCGCCTGATCGCGGCCCCCCTCTTCGCGCGCTGAGCTGAGTCGAGGGCGGGCGGTTCAGCGCGCCGCCTGCTGCTTGCCCCACACCACCGTGTTGTCCACCGCGTAGGCCGCGCACACCACCTTGCGTTGCGTGCAGCCCTTGAGATGCTCGGTCAGCGCGGCCGAGCTGGTGGCGGTGCCGAAGCGGCTGTCGCTGGTGATCAGGAAGGCGCGCGGCCGCGCCTGCAGCAGGAACTGGCGGTAGGCGACGCGGATCTGCTGCGGATCGGCGCCGACCACCGGCAGCGCGGATTCGTCGGCGATGTCGGCATGGCCCGAGGGCGTGGGCTCGCCGTTCGACTGCAGCACCACGCCCATGGTCTTGAGCAGCTCGCGCCAGGTCTCGCGCTCGGCCATCACGCGCTGCGGCAGTTCCATCACCCATTGCGCCGGATAGGCGAAGCCCAGGTTCGAGCCGCCGGGCGAGATGCGGTCGGTGACGCCGATCAGCCGGCCGTCGGTGTCGAAGAGGCCGCCGCCGCTCGAGCCCGAGGACACGGGCGCCGAGGTCTGGACGATCGGCAACTGCCCCGGCGCGCGTGGCCGCAGCGCCGAGATCAGGCCCTCGCTGAGCGTGCGCTCGAGGCCGTGCGGGCTGCCGATGGCGAACACGCGCTGGCCCACGCGCAGGCTGTCGGCCGGCGCGATCTCGACGGCGTGCAATTGCAACGGTGTCTCGGTCATCAGCACGCAGAGGTCGCGCGTCGCATCGGGGTCGCGCAGGATGCTGCCGATCTTGATCGTGGTCTGTCCCTGCATCACGGTCACGGCCGCGGCACCGTCGACCACGTGGCAGGCGGTGGCCAGCGCGGTGGGCGTGACCGCCACGGCGCTGCCCACGGTCACCTGGTTGTCGCCGCGATCGCCCTTGACGGTCCAGACCGCGGGCGAGGCATGCTGGTAGAGCGCCTCGGGATCGAGCGCGGCCTGCGCGGGACGGTGGGCCACGGCGGCCGCCGTGAAGAACAGCGCGAACATCGCGCCGCGCCAGCCCCCGTGCATGCGGCGCGGCGGGGTCGGCGTGGTGGTCGGTGTCATGCGGCCAGTGTAGGAAACGGCTTCGCCCGCGCCTGTAGGCGACCGCGCTGACAGGGCTGCGCTTTGCCGCGCGTCACGCTAGGCTGCCGCGCCCCGTCGCCCTCGCTTCATTCCAACCCCGCCATGCTCACCGTCCACCATCTCAACAACTCGCGCTCGCAGCGCGTGCTCTGGCTGCTCGAAGAACTGGGCCTGCCCTACGAGATCGTCCACTACCAGCGCGATCCGAACACCATGTTGGCGCCCGCTTCGCTGCGCGCGGTGCATCCGCTGGGCAAGTCGCCGGTGGTGACCACCGACGATGGACTGGTGCTCGCGGAATCGGGCGCGATCATCGAGACCGTGATCGAGCGCTACGGCCAGGGCCGCCTCGCGCCCGCGCCGCTCACGCCCGAGGCGCTGCGCTATCGCTACTGGCTGCACTTCGCCGAGGGCACGGCGATGTCGCCGCTGTTGCTCAAGCTGGTGTTCGACCGCATCGAGAGCAGCAAGATGCCCTTCTTCGCCAAGCCGGTGGCCAAGGCCATCGCCGCCAAGGCCAAGTCGGCGTTCATCCTGCCGAACATCGCGAGCCACCTCAACTACATGGAAACCGAACTCGGCAAGAGCGAATGGTTCGCGGGCGATGCGTTCAGCGGCGCCGACATCCAGATGAGCTTCGTGGTCGAGGCCGCGCATGCGCGCGGCGGGCTCGATGCGAAACGCCCGAAGCTCATGGACTGGCTCGCGCGCATCCACGCGCGCCCCGCCTACCAGCAGGCCCTCGAGCGCGGTGGCCCGTACGAACTGCTGAACTGAGTCCCTCGCTCAGGACGGAAAGATGTAGAGCAGCGCCACCGTCATCGTGACGTAGCGCAGGAACTTGCCGATCGCCATGTAGGCCAGGCAGGGCCAGAACGGCAGCCGCAGCCAGCCCGCGACCGCGCACAGCGGATCGCCGACCAGCGGCAGCCAGCTCAGCAGGCAGGCCTTCGGGCCGAGCCGCTCGAGCCAGCCGAGCACGCGCACGTGGTGCTTCGAGTGCGAGTACTTGTCGGCCACCTTGTGCGCGCCGTAGCCCATCCACCAGTCGACCGCGCCGCCCAGCGTGTTGCCCACGGTGGCGACCGCGATCGCGGGCCAGAACAGCTCGGGATTGAGCTTGAGCAGGCCGAACAGCACCGGCTCCGAGCCCACGGGCAGCAGCGTCGCCGAGATGAAGGCGGCGATGAACAGCGTGGAGAGGCCGTATTGCGGCAGCGCGAGAAGCGCGAGGAGTGCGTCGAGCCAGGCTTGCATAAGGTCGGCGCAGTATAGGCAGCGGGTTCGCGATGCCGAGTCGGAAAAGGCGCCGCCGCGCATGGGATTTCCACCCGTGTTTACACCCGTACCAGCGGCGCGAATCGGCGCAAATCGTTTCAGTCACTGAAATGGCAGGTGGCTACAATCGTGCCTCATTTTTCAGCAGCCGACGCGCACAGCCTTCCTCCGTCATGACCTTGCAGATCGGCAACCACACGCTGGAGAACCGCCTGTTCGTCGCGCCCATGGCCGGCGTGACGGACCGGCCCTTCCGCATGCTGTGCCGCGCGCTCGGCGCGGGCTACGCGGTCAGCGAGATGGTGACCTCGCGCAAGGACCTCTGGAATTCGCTCAAGACCTCGCGCCGTGCCAACCACGATGGCGAGCCGGGCCCCATCGCGGTGCAGATCGCGGGCACCGACGCGGCCATGATGGCCGAGGCCGCGGTCTACAACATCGAGCGCGGCGCGCAGATCATCGACATCAACATGGGTTGCCCGGCCAAGAAGGTCTGCAACAAGTGGGCCGGTTCGGCGCTGATGCGCGACGAGCCGCTGGCGCTCGAGATCGTGAGCGCGGTGGTCGATGCCGCGCAGCCGCATGGCGTGCCGGTCACGCTCAAGATGCGCACCGGCTGGAGCATGGAGCACCGCAACGCGGTGAAGCTCGCGCGCGATTTCGAATCGGCCGGCGTGCAGATGCTCACGGTGCACGGCCGCACGCGCGAGCAGGGTTACAAGGGCCAGGCCGAGTACGACACCATCGCCGCCGTGAAGGCTGCGGTGCGCGTGCCGGTGGTGGCCAACGGCGACGTGCGTTCGCCCGAGAAGGCGCGCGAGGTGCTCGCGGCCACCGGCGCCGACGCGGTGATGATCGGCCGCGCGGCCCAGGGCCGGCCGTGGATCTTCCGCGAGATCGCCCACTTCCTCGACACCGGCACGCACCGCGCGCCGCCGCTGGTGGCCGAGGTGCGCCGGCTGCTGCTCGACCACCTGGTGGAACACTACGCGCTGTACGGCGACTACAGCGGCGTGCGCACCGCGCGCAAGCACATCGGCTGGTACGTGCGCGCGCTGCCCGGCGGCGAGGAATTCCGTTCGCGCATGAACGCCATCGAGGACTGCGAGGCGCAGCTGCGCGCGGTCGGCGAGTATTTCGACGGGCTCGCGGACCAGATGGACCGCATCCCGCAGCACCAGGCGGCCGAAGAGCTGTCCGGCGAAGAGGAGGTGGCCTGCGCCGCCGATTGAGAGAAGAGAAGAAAAGCATGAGCAAGAAACACATCGAGGACTGCGTGCGCACCAGTCTGGAGAGCTACTTCCGCGATCTGCGCGGCACCGAACCCGACGGCATGTACGAGATGCTCGTGCGCGTGGTCGAGAAACCCCTGCTCGATGTCGTGATGACGCGCGCCGAGGGCAACCAGTCGAAGGCCGCCCAGTGGCTGGGCCTGAACCGCAACACGCTGCGCAAGAAGCTGGTCGAACACAAACTTTTGAAATGAACGAGAACGCACGGCGTAACGACACCATGGCCAAGACCGCACTGATTTCCGTCTCCGACAAGACCGGCATCCTCGAATTCGCGCAGGCGCTGCATGCGCTGGGCATCAAGCTGCTGTCCACCGGCGGCACCGCCAAGCTGCTGGCCGATGCCGGCCTGCCGGTGACCGAGGTGGCCGACCACACCGGCTTTCCCGAGATGCTCGACGGCCGCGTGAAGACGCTGCATCCGAAGATCCACGGCGGCCTGCTCGCGCGGCGCGACCTGCCGGCGCACGTGGCGGCCATCGAGCAGCACGGCATCGACACCATCGACCTGCTGATCGTCAACCTCTATCCGTTCGAAGCCACCGTGGCCAAGCCCGGCTGCTCGCTCGAAGACGCGATCGAGAACATCGACATCGGCGGCCCGGCCATGGTGCGCAGCGCCGCCAAGAACTGGAAGGACGTGGGCGTGCTGACCGACGCCTCGCAGTACGCGACGGCACTGGCCGAACTCAAGGCCGACGGCAAGCTCAGCGACAAGACCAAGTTCGCGTTTTCGGTGGCCGCCTTCAACCGCATCGCCGACTACGACGGCGCGATCAGCGACTACCTCTCGGCGATCGACTTCGAGACCAGCCAGGGTCAATCGACGCCCACGCGCTCGCTGTTCCCGGCGCAGAGCAACGGCCGCTTCGTGAAGGTGCAGGACCTGCGCTACGGCGAGAACCCGCACCAGCAGGCCGCGTTCTACCGCGACCTGCATCCGGCGCCCGGTTCGCTGGTGTCGGCGAAGCAGCTGCAGGGCAAGGAGCTCAGCTACAACAACATCGCCGACGCCGATGCGGCGTGGGAATGCGTGAAGAGCTTCGACGTGCCGGCCTGCGTGATCGTCAAGCACGCCAACCCTTGCGGCGTGGCGGTCGGCAAGGACGCGGCCGAGGCCTATGCCAAGGCCTTCAAGACCGACCCGACCTCGGCCTTCGGCGGCATCATCGCCTTCAACCGCACCGTCGACGCCGCCACCGCGCAGGCCGTGGCCAAGCAGTTCGTCGAGGTGCTGATGGCCCCGGGCTACACGCACGAGGCGCTCGAGGTGTTCCAGGCCAGCAAGGCGAAGCTCAACGTGCGCGTGCTCGAGATCGCGCTGCCGCCGGGCGGTGCCACCGACTGGGACAACGGCCGCAACGCGACGGACGTGAAGCGCGTCGGTTCGGGCCTGCTGATCCAGACCGCCGACAACCACGAGCTCGCGCTGTCCGACCTCAAGGTCGTGAGCAAGAAGCAGCCCACGCCGCAGCAGCTGCAGGACCTGCTGTTCGCCTGGAAGGTCGCCAAGTACGTGAAGAGCAACGCGATCGTGTTCTGCGCCGACGGCATGACCATGGGCGTGGGCGCGGGCCAGATGAGTCGCCTCGATTCGGCGCGCATCGCGAGCATCAAGGCCGAGCATGCGGGCCTGTCGCTGCAGGGCACGGCGGTGGCCAGCGATGCCTTCTTCCCGTTCCGCGACGGCCTCGACGTGGTGGTCGACGCGGGCGCGGGCTGCGTGATCCAGCCGGGCGGCTCGATGCGCGACCAGGAAGTGATCGACGCGGCCGACGAGCGCGGCGTGGTGATGGTGCTCTCGGGCGTGCGCCACTTCCGGCACTGAGCCGGGCGCGGTTGACCCGTCCTGCCCTAGGTTGACACCTAAGAAGGACCCAGAGCCGGCCCGTTGATGCCGGCAATAGACGCCCGATG
>NZ_JBWKPQ010000039.1:0-43258 GCF_059418345.1 Variovorax sp. GW821-FHT09B01
CTCCTAGCGTGTGCGGACGCACACGCGTCGTCGCGCGCCTTGATGGGCGGGCTTTGGCGAGCTTCGCGACCCCTTGCATAGTGTTAACAGGCCCTAGCTTCGCGCACGCGTCAACGGCCCATCGGGTCGAGATGCTGGGCCCGCAAGGTGCGCAGCAGGCCGTGATTGATGCGGAATTCCTCGGAGCCGCCCTGGAGCAACGCACTGTTGGCCAGGCAGCGGAAGACGATGCCCACCACATGCGAATGGGCGCTGACCTTGTTCATGTCCTGGACGAAGGCGCGCGGCTCGGGCAGCGGCTCGGAGCGCAGCAGATAGCCGACGAACCAGCGCCACAGCATGTTGTAGCCCAGGCCCTGGCGCACGCGCTTGGGGTCGGGCAGCGAATAGACGATCTGCAGCAGCCAGGCGCGCACGATGATCCGCGCATCGGCGACGCTCGCGCATTGGGCGCTGAGCTCGTCGAGCACCGGATCGTCATCCGACAGCAGGCCATCGATCGCCGTGCGCAGATCGACCAGCCCGTGCTCGCTCTGCACGAAGGCCTCGAGCCCGTCGTTCTCGAGCCACAAGGCATGCGAGACGATCCAGACCCAGGGCTCGCCATAGCGGTCGACCAGCACCGGCGTGGTCTGCGCGATCTCGGCCTGCTTCGACAGCTCCTTGTCCAGGGCATGCATCGGGATGCTGCTGGGCTGGCCGTAGGGGATGTTGAATCTCGGTTTTTTCTCTTTCATCATCCGTCTCAGATCGGGCGGCCTTTGCCGGTGCACACGTCCGGGTTGCCGATGCGCTGCACGCTGTTGGTGGCGAAGAAGGTGTTGTAGATGGCCGTGCGCCAGTGGGCCGGCAGCTTGATGAAGGGATGCACGACGTCGCCGCTCGCGCTGCCGTAGTGCTGGGCGAAGAAGTTGCGAATCCGGGTGTTGTCGGCCGCGCTGGCATAGCACTGGCTGAAGATCAGGTGGGTCGCACCCACGATCGGATAACCGCGCGAGGGATTGGCCAGCGGACTCACGCCGGAGACCACATAGCCGATGCCCCAGTTGCGGGCCTGCGTCGCAGCCGCCCCGGTCGGGGGGAGGATGGCGCCCGCACTGGCCGGGGTGCCGAGCGCCGCCGCGACGTCCACCTGCGACGGCAGAAAATTCTGCAGCACGCCGCCGCTCGCGCGGCTGATCGCCACGACCTTGGTCGGGTCGCCGAGGGCCACCCTCTCCGGGCTCACGTAGGCGATCGCATAGGGAGTGGCCAGCAGGGCCGCCATCACGCCATCGCTGCCGGTCACGGGGATGTACTTGCTGGCGTTGCCGACGTTCACGACCGACGCATAGGTGCTGCCGACCGAAGGCACCAGCGTGTTGTTCACGGCGTTGAGGTGGCGCAGGAATATTTCGGTCGTGCCGCTGCTTTCGGCGCGATAGATGACCTTGATCGGCTGGTTCAGGATCGAGAAGCCGGCGACCTGGTTCCAGTGGGTGATGGTCGGGTCGGCGAATATCTGTGCCAGCTGGGCACTGGTCAGGTTCATCGAGCTGCGGCCCGGGATGTTGTAGGGCACGGTCACCGCCGCGAGAACGACCGGAACCTGGATCAATGGGCCGAAGCTCGCCCTGCCCAGCGTGGGGTGCGCGTCATAGGCGGTTTCTTCGGCGACGGTCACCACCGAGTCGCTGCCGGCGTAATCCACGGTCACCGGCGTCGGGTAGAACGGCACGTTCGGCGTCGACGCGTTGGCGTCATGGTTCCAGACCAGCAAGTTCGAGTTGTTCTGGAAGAACGCGCTCTTGCCCGCGCCGCTTCCCACGCCGACATAGGCGTTGAAGCCGGGAACCGGCGTCCTGTTCAGGATGCCCGTGGAACCGACAGGAAACTGCGCCTTGCCATAGAGACCTTCGGGCAAGGTTCCACCGCCACCCACGACCTGGGCCGATGCGGCAAGGGCCCACGTCATCGCACCGACGACGAGCAGCGCCTTGCACTGGAAGACAGGGAATTTCATTGACCACTCCTCGAGCCATGAGGCGATCGATACCGGCCTGAAAACTCGAAGGCCGGCCAGACATGAATGCCTGGCCGGCCCGAACGAAAGGTTGAAAGGGGCCCGCGACGCCAAGCCTCGCGGGCATCCCATCAAACCTCAGACATCATGCTCAGAGCGGGCGGCCCTTGCCGGTGCAGATGCTCGTGTAGCCGACGCTTTCCGGGCTGGTCGAGGTGAAGAACGCGTTGTAGATCGCGGTCCTCCAGTTGGACGGCAGCTTGATGAACGAATGCGCGGCGATATCGGCGTCATTGACCGTGGAAGTCGGGGCGTAGTGTTGAGCGAGGAACTGACGGACCTTGTCCCGGTCACCACCCGAGCTCACGTCTGCATAGCACTGGCTGAAGATCAGGTTGGTTGCACCAACGATCGGATAGCCTTGCGAGGGGTTCGCCAGGGCTGCAGCGGTCGAGCCAGCGCCGATGCCCCAATCCACAGCGGGAGCCGACGCGAGGGCCGGGGGGTTGATGCCGGTCATCGCAGCCGTCACGTTCACTTCGGTCGGCAGCAGGTTGCTCGTCGTGCCGCTGATCGTGCGGGTGATGGCCACGACCTTGGCGGCGAGCTGGGCCGGGGTCAGCGTACCGAGCGGCGCGCCGAGCTTGTCCGGGCTCACGTAGGTGATCGAGTAGGGGTTGGCGGCCAGGGCGGCCACGACGCCGTCGCTGCCGGTCGCGGCGACGTACTTGCTGGTGTTGCTGACGTTCACCACCGACGAGAAGGTGCTGTTGACCGAAGGCACCAGCGTGCTGTTCACCGAGTTCAGGTGACGCAGGAAGATCTCGGACGTGCCGCTGCTTTCGGCGCGGTAGATGACCTTGATCGGCTGGTTCAGGGTCGAGAAGCCGGTCACCTGGTTCCAGTTGGTGATGGTCGGGTCAGCGAAGATCTGTGCCAGCTGGGCGCTGGTCAGGTTCACCGAGGTACGGCCCGAGATGTTGTAGGGCACGGTCACCGAGGTCAGGACGGTCGGCACCTGGATCAGGCGGCCGAAGCTCGTCTTGCCCAGCGTGGTGTGGTTGTCGTAGGCGGTTTGTTCCGCGGCGGTAACCAGCGAGTCGCTACCGGCGTAGTCGACCGTCACGGGCGTGGAGTAGAACGGCACGTTCGCAGTGGCGGGGTTGCCATCATGGTCCCAGACCAGCAGGTTCGAATTGTTCTGGAAGAACGAGTTCTTGCCGCCGCCGCTGCCGATGCCGACATAGGTGTTGAAGCCCGGTGCCGGCGTCTTGTTCAGAATGCCGGTGGAGCTGGTGGGAAACTTTGCCTTGCCATAAAGCTCTTCGGGCAACGTTGCGCCGCCACCCACGACCGCGGCCGAAGCAGCAGCTGCCATGGTCATCACACCGACTGCGACCAGCGCCGACAGCGCGTTGCGCTTGAAATTAACGGAAATCATCGAATTGCTCCTAAACAAACTGAAAAAGTTTGAGAAAAAATAAGAACCGAATGAGCAGATCTCGGGCACCTCTCCGCCGACAAATACAGCGTCCCAATACCCTTGAATCAACATGCCGCCATTGCCTTGGCGACAAATCAAGTTTGAAGATCGTCGATGACGCTCAGTTGAAAAATTCACCGGAACACGGCTTCAATTTCACCCGAACTTTTCGGTGAAAAAAACGAGGCGGGGAGGACGGCCGAGGACGGCGAAAGGCGTGCCGGGCCCTCGGGAAAAATCGGCTAACCCGTTGATTCTTCGAATCAAAATTCCGACGCCCACACCGACAGGCGGGCGTCACGCGCGGGGTTGTCACCGTCCGGAAACGGGCATCCGATGCGCCGTCTTCCCGAACATCGAGAAGAGACACCCGAACATCTTTGGACATGAGCGCTTTTGGACTCGTTTTCGAGTCCCGATCCGGAGACTCACGCCAACCCGGCATGCAGCGCGCAATGCGCCGAATCGGCATCGAATTGACATGCCGTTGCCGAACACAACATCTCGGAGCAATGTTTTCGCCAGACGTTCAATGCGCCGGCGCTAATTCCGGACATTGCGTCCGGTCATCGATTCGGCGCATCGGCGATGCGCGTGCGAAGCGCTCAGCGCCCGGTCCAGACCGGCCTGCGCTTCTCGTTGAACGAGGCCAGCCCTTCCTTCGCATCCTGCGTGCCCGCGAGCAGTGCGATCTGCCCCTCGGTGAAGGCGATGCCTTCGTCGAAGGACATGGCCTCGAGCGCGCGCATCGCGTACTTGCCGCGGCGGATCGCGGTCGGCGACTTGTCGGTCAGGCGCTCGAGCAGCCATTGCGTCTTCGCATCGAGTGCGTCGGCCGGCACCACGTGGTTCAGCAGACCGGCTTCCTTCGCCTCGGCCGCGCCGAAGGGCTCGCCGCTCAGGCACCACTCGCGCAGGGTACGGCGCGGCACGATGCGCTGCAGCAGGCTCAGCACCTGCATCGGGAACAGGCCGATCTTCACTTCGGGCAGGCCGAACTGCACCGTGTCGGCGGCCACCGCGAGGTCGGTCATGCACAGGAGGCCGATGCCGCCGGCCATGCAGCTGCCGTTGATGCGCGCGATGCTCGGCAGGGTGCCGGCCTGCGTCTCGCGCAGCAGGTCGGCGTAGTCGAGCGTGGGCTGCGCGAGGTCGAACGCGAAGCCCGCGCCGGGCTGCAGGTCGCCGCCGGCGCAGAAGGCCTTCTCGCCCGCGCCGGTCAGCACGATGGCGCGCACTTCGGGATCGGCATGCGCAAGGCGCCAGCCTTCGCGCAGGCCGGCCACCACCTCCGCGTTGAGCGCATTGCGCTTGTCGGGACGATTGATGGTGATCCAGAAGGCGCGGTCGCGCTTCTCGTGCAATACGGCGGAGGTGCTCATGGCGCGGCTCCTTCGGCAACGGGGGCATCGACCTCGATCTCGGCCACGACGCGGCGCGCCTCGACCTGGTCGCCGATGCGCACATGCAGCGCGGCCAGCCGGCCGCTGACCGGCGCGGCATGCACATGCTCCATCTTCATCGCCTCGAGCGTGAGCAGCGGCTGCCCCGCGCGCACGACCTGGCCGGGCTCGACCAGCACCGCGACCACGCGGCCGTTCATGGAGGCGCGCAGCTTGCCGTCGCCGCCGCCCGCGCCGCCCTGGCGCGCGGAGGCCGCGCGCGTGGTGTCCTCGATGCGCAGCGCACGGTCGCGGTACTGCAGCCACAGCTGGGTGCCGTCGCGCCAGTACGCGGCGCTCTCGTGCACGCCATCGCAGGCGAAGCGCACGCTGTCGTCGCCGTGCTCGATCAGCTCGATCGCAAAGGCCTGCGCATCGAGCCTGACCTGGAACCGGCGCGACGCGATCAACGCGACGCTCGCATGCCGCACCTGCCCCGCGAGTTCGAAGCGCAGCGAGATCGGCAGCTTGTGCGGCAGCCGCCGCGCCTGCGTGTCGTCGGCGCGCTCGTACAGCAGCACCGCCGCGACCGCGGCCGCGCGTTCGGCCGCGGCCTCGTCGGCCTGCAGCAGCGCCGCCTGGTGCTCGCCGATGAAGGCCGTGGTGGCACCGCCCGCCGCGAACACCGGGTGCACGAGGCAGGCGCGCAGGAAGGCCTGGTTGGTCGTCACGCCCAGCGCCACCGCGTCCTCGAGCCCCGTGGCCAGCTTGCGCCGCGCTTCCTCGCGCGTGCGGCCGTGGGCCACGAGCTTGGCGATCATCGAGTCGTAGTACGGCGGCACCTCGGCGCCCGAATGCAGCGCATGCTCGGCACGCAGTTGCGGCGGCATCCGCCACAGCGCGAGCGTGCCGCTCTGCGGCACGAAGCCCTGCGCCGCATCTTCCGCGCACAGCCGCACCTCGATCGCATGGCCCTCGAAGCGCACGTCCTGCTGCGCGAGCGGCAGCGGCTCGCCCGCGGCCACGCGCAGTTGCAGCTCCACCAGGTCGAGGCCGGTCACGGCCTCGGTCACCGGATGCTCGACCTGCAGCCGCGTGTTCATCTCCATGAAGTAGAAGTTGCCGCCGCCGTCGAGCAGGAACTCGAGCGTGCCCGCGCCTTCGTAACGGATCGCCTTCACGGCCGCCACCGCGGCCGCGCCCATGCGTTCGCGCAGCGCGCCGTCCACCGCCGGCGAGGGCGCCTCCTCGACCAGCTTCTGGTGCCGCCGCTGCACCGAGCAGTCGCGCTCGCCCAGGTGGATCGCATGGCCGTGGCGGTCGGCGAAGACCTGGATCTCGATGTGCCGCGGCTGCGCGATCGCGCGCTCGAGGATCACCCCGGGATCGCCGAAGGCGCTCTGCGCCTCCGAGCGCGCGCTGCGCAGCAGGGGCGCGAATTCCTCGGCCGACGGCACCAGCCGCATGCCGCGCCCGCCGCCGCCGGCCGTGGCCTTGATCATCACCGGGAAGCCGATGCGCGCGGCCTCCTGCGCGAGCCGTTCCTCGCCCTGGTCCTCGCCCTGGTAGCCCGGAATGCAGGGCACGCCCGCGGCCTGCATCAGCGCCTTGGCGCCGGCCTTGTGGCCCATGGCCTCGATGGCTTCGGCCGAGGGGCCGATGAAGACCAGACCGGCCTCCCTGCAGGCGCGCGCGAAGGCGGCGTTCTCGGCCAGGAAGCCGTAGCCCGGGTGCACCGCGTCGGCGCCGGTGCGGCGCGCGGCCTCGACGATGGCCTCGATGCGCAGGTAGGACTGCGCGGGCAGCGCCTCGCCGATGCACACGGCCTGGTCGGCCTCGCGCACGTGGCGCGCGCCGGCATCGGCGCTCGAATACACCGCCACCGTGCGGTAGCCGAGGGCACGCGCGCTGCGCATCACGCGCAGCGCGATCTCGCCGCGGTTGGCGATCAGGATCTTGTGGAAGGGCGTGGCCTGGGTCATGGACTGCTCCCCCTCGCTCATGGCCGCGCCACCGAGAACTGCATCGGCTGCGGCTCGCGCAGTTCGGCCTCGCGGCACACGGCCAGCAGCTTCGCGAGCACGGCACGCGTGTCGCGCGGATCGATCACGCCGTCGTCGAGCACGTGCGCGCTGGTGGTGAACACGCTCATCTGGCTGTCGAAGCGCTCGACGATGCGGCGCTCCATCTCCGCGAGCTTCGCGCGGTCGACCTCGCCGCCCTTGCGCCGCATCGCGGCCTCGGTCACGTTGACCATGGTCTGCGCCGCCTGCTCGCCGCCCATCACCGCGGTGCGCGCGTTGGGCCACGAGAAGCAGAAGCGCGGATGGAAGCCGCGCCCGCACATGCCGTAGTTGCCGGCGCCGAACGAAGCGCCGCAATGGATGGTGATCTGCGGCACGGTCGCGTTGGTCACGGCCTGGATCATCTTCGAGCCGTGCTTGATCATCCCACCCTCCTCGTGCGCGCGCCCGACCATGAAGCCGGTGGTGTTCTGCAGGTAGAGGATCGGCGTGCGCGACTGGCAGCAGGCCTGGATGAAATGGGCGGCCTTGGTGGCGCCCGCGTTGTCGATCGGGCCGTTGTTGGTGACCACGCCCACGGGCAGCCCTTCGATCTTGAAGTGGCCGACCACGGTGGCGCTGCCGTAGCCGGCGCCGAACTCGAGGAACTCGGAGTCGTCGGCGATGCGCGCGATCACCTGCTTCATGTCGACCGGCCGCTTGAGGTCGGCCGGCATGATGCCCAGCAGCTCCTCGGCATCGAAGCGCGGCGGCTTGAAGCGGCGCGGCGGCGGCGCCGGCAGCTCGCGGTTCCAATCGATGTGGGCGAGGATCTCGCGCGCGATGCGGATCGCGTCGCGGTCGTCCTCGGCCAGGTAGTCACCGAGCCCCGACACCGAGCTGTGCATGAGCGCGCCGCCCAGTTCCTCCTCGGTCGCGATCTCGCCCGTGGCGGCCTTCAAGAGCGGCGGCCCCGCGAGGAAGGCGCGCGAGCGGTCGCGCACCATCACGATGTAGTCCGACAGGCCGGTCTGGTAGGCGCCGCCCGCGGTCGAGGGACCGTGCGTGACGGTCAGCACCGGCAGGCCGGCGGCCGACAGCCGCGCGAGGTTGCGGAACAGGCTGCCGCCGGTCACGAATTCCTCGACCTTGTAGGTCATGAGGTTGGCGCCCGCGCTCTCGACCAGCTGCACGTAGGGCAGCCGGTTCTCGAGCGCGAGCTCCTGGATGCGCAGCTGCTTCGGGATGCCCATGGGCTGCAGCGCGCCGGCGTCGATGCCCGAGTCGGAGGCATTGACCATCACGCGCAGGCCCGAGACCTGGCCGATGCCCGCGATCACGCCGCCGCCGGGCACGCTCTTGTCGAGGTCGGGGTTGTCCAGGCCCAGCCCGGCGAGCGAGCAGAGTTCGAGGAAGGGCGTGCCGGGGTCGAGCAGCAGCGACAGCCGCTCGCGCGGCAGCAGCTGGCCGCGTTTCTCGAAGCGTTCGCGCGAGCGCTCCGAGGTGGCGGCGGCGCGCTGCTCGCAGCCGCGTACGCGCTCGAGCAGCGCGAGCATGTGGGCGCGATTGGCCTGGAAGGCTTCGCCGTGGGGGGAGAGGGTCGATTCGATGGTGGCCATGGTCTGCGGAAGAGTCCATGGCAGCTTAGGCAGCGCCTCCCGGGGCGTCTTGTGCCCAGTGGCTGGGGATCAGCGCACGCCGAACAGCCCGGCCGCGTTGTCCCACGCAACGCGCTGCGCCACCGCGGGCGGCAGCTCGCCGAGCCAGCCGCGGTAGCCGCGCATCAGCTCGTCGTAGGCGCTCCAGCGCTGGTTGACCCAGGTGTCGGAGCCGATCAGGAAACGGTCGGGAAAGGCCAGGATCAGCTCGCGCCACGGCGCGCACAGCGTGCCGCCCTCGCAGACCAGGCCCGGGCGGTACGACAGCTCGCCCATCAGCTTCGGATAGCGCTCGAGCATCTGGCGCACGCGCGCCACCGGCGTGCCGCCGATGCCGGTGTGGGCCCAGATCAGCCGCGTGTCGCGGCCCTGGCTCGGCGTGTTCGCCATCAGCAGGTCGACCGCCTCGTCGTCCACGTGCGCGAGCACGGCGAGCTGCCTGCGCTCGGCCAGCGCCATCAGCTTCTTCGCGACCGGGCCGTTGGCATTGGCGCTCTCGTAGAGATGGAACTCGCCGATGCCGCGGTAGGGCCCGCTCGCGGTGCCGCGCTCGAGTTCGGCCAGCACCATCTCGTGGATGCTCTCGTCGCGGAACCAGTTGTTGTAGTCGGCGCGGTTGCGGTACAGCCGCACGAAGGGCACCACGGTGACGCCGGCCTCGCGGGTCTCGCGCAGCGCCGCGAGCGTGCGCGTGCCGTCGTTGGGCCGCGAGTTGCCGACGATGGCGCGCACGCCGTTGCGCTGCATGCGCGCGAGCGCCTCGGCCGGCGGGAACGGGCCGCTGCTGCCGTTCCAGGCCTCCTCGTTGTAGTGCAGGTGGGTGTCGAACAGCGGGCCGGTGTAGTCGGCCGCGTGGGCCGCGAATGCGAGGCCGGCGGCGACAGCGACCAGCGCGGCGCGCGTCCAGCGTCGATGAAGGGAATCGGTGGTCCGGGTCATGCGGGCTCCTCGCGGCGGATGCGGTCGGTACGGTGGGCGGCGGAAGAATACCCGTCGCCACGCCGGCTCAGCGCAATAACCGTGCCCTGAACTTCTGCACCATCGCCGCCGGCGCGTACGAACGCTTGCTGCGCCGGAAGCCCGCGATGCCCATGTCCTGCTCGAAGTTGAGCCAGCGCACCGGCCGGCCGAACCGGGCCTCGAACTGCTGGCAGAAGTGCTGAAACATGTGCGGGTAGATGCCCGCGTGGCTGTCGAGCCCCTTGGCGAAGCGCATCGCGAACACGCCGGGCTGCAGTTCCTGCGCGAGCACGAAGCCCAGCGGCTCATCGTGCGCGAAGTGCACGAAGCCCTCGAGCCCGAGCGCCGCCGCATCGGCGATGGCTGCGCGGCACGGCGCCTCGTCGGCTTCGCCCGCGGCCTTGCCCTTCTGCGCCATCCAGGCCTCGAGCACGCGCAGCGCGGCACCGGCCGAAGCGGGACCGAAGGCCTCGGCGCGCGGCGTGCACTGCGCGAGCAGCTGCCGCACCTGGCTGCGCTTCCAGGCCAGCGCGCGGCCGGCGTAGTCGGCGAAGCGGCTGGCGTCGTAGAGGTAGTCGGCGTCGTCGGGCGAGGCGCTCAGTGCGAAGCGGTCGGCGCTCAGGCCTTCGACGTCGCGCCGCGACAGCGGGTAGAAGCAGTCGTGGTCTTCGAGCATCGTGGCCAGCGCCTCGGGTGGTGCCTCTGGCAGCGCGAACAGCGGGGCCAGGTGGCGCGTGCCGTCGTAGGTGCGGCCCGAAATGCGCGGCCAGCCGTCGTCTTCGGGCCCGATGTAGCGGTAGTCGTGGGCCGCGCGGAACAGCCAGAGGTTCGAGAACGTCAGGTCCGACAGGCAGCCTTCGCCGCTGCCCGCGCGCAGCCGCGCGAGCGCCGGCTCGATCGCCTCGCGCAGCGACAGCGACAGCGGCCGCCCCGGCGCGGCGCTCATGCGGCGTCGTAGACCACCGCGCGCACGCCCGGCGCCGGCGGATCGGCCGGCGGCCCCGCGAAGCACTGGGCGATCGACAGCCACTGCGTGGCGCTGCCCCGCGTGCAGCGCAGCGCGGTGTCGGCGAGGTGGCGGCGCTGGGTCACGACCAGGCAGAAGTCGAGCGCATCGCCGCGCACCGACTCCGCCGAGGCCGGATCGCCCCAGCACCAGGTCTGGCCGCCGGGCGCATCGAGCTCGATGAAGGGCGCGGGCTCGGGCACCGGCAGCTGGCGATTGACGAAGGTCCAGCCGAAGGTGGTGGCGCCGATGTGGGCGATGTGGCGCAGCCGCGCGCTGGCCGGCCGGCGCCGGCGCATCAGGTCCCAGATGTCCTGGCCATGGGCCCAGGTCTCCATCAGGCGCGCGGTCGCGAACGAGCGCGCGCTCATCATCGGCCCGTACCAGGGCAGCCGCGCCTTCGGGTCGAGCACCGCGAGCGCGTCGGCCAGCTGCATCGAGATCGGCTGCCACAGCGCGAGCATCGCGGGGCCGTCGAGCGAGCCGTACTTCTCGCGCGCCAGCGAACTGATCTCGCGGCCCTGCGCGAACTGCGCGTTGAGCGCCGCGGCATCGCGCACGAAGGCCGCGGGGTCGTTCAGCGCGAGCATCGAGGTCTGGTCGAAGAAGCACAGGTGGGCGATTTCGTCCCAGGGCGACCAGCCGTAGAACACGCTGGGCGCGCGCCACTGTTCGGGCGTGAGCGTGGCGCACAGCGCGGCGAGGTCGGTGTATTCGTCGCGCAGGTCGCGCGCGGTCTCGGCGTTGGGGCCGTTCGTCGAATCGTTCATCGTGGGCGTTGTCCTTCTCGTTCTTCAGAGCCCGAGCTGCCGGGCCGCCAGGTCCTTCATGATCTCTTCCGATCCGCCGCCGATCATCATCACCTTGACCTCGCGGTAGATGCGTTCGCTGCGCGTGCCGCGCATGAAGCCCATGCCGCCCAGCAACTGCACCGCCTGGTCGGCGCAGAACTGCATGGCCTGGGTCGCCTGCACCTTCGCGAGGCACACGCGTGCCACGAGTTTCGCCGGATCGGCCAGGCCGTGCTCGATGCGGTAGGCCAGGTCGTAGACCAGGGTGCGCGCGGCATCGACGCGCAGGGTCATGTCCATGAGCTTGTGGCGCACCACCTGGCGCTCGGCCAGCGGCACGCCGAAGGTCACGCGCTGCCGCGCCCAGTCCACCGCCTCCTCGAGGCAGACCTCGGCGAAGCCGCAGGCCAGCGCCGACATCAGCAGGCGCTCGCCGTTGAAGTTGTTCATAACGAGCCTGAAGCCCTGGTTCTCCGTGCCCACCAGGTTGCGCGCGGGCACGCGGCAGTTCTCGAAGCGCAGGTGCGCGGTGTCGGAGCTCCACCAGCCCATTTTCTTGAGCGACGTGCGCGCGAGCCCCGGCGTGTCGCCCTCGATCACCAGCAGCGAGATGCCGCCCGCGCCCTTGTTCGCGGGATCGGTGCGCACGGCGGTGGTGATGAAGTCGGCGCGCACGCCCGAGGTGATGAAGGTCTTCTCGCCGTTGACCACGTAGTGGTCGCCGTCGCGCACCGCGGTGGTCCGAAGCGCCGCGACGTCGGAACCGCCCGAGGGCTCGGTGATCGCGAGCGCGGCGATCTTCTCGCCGGCCAGCACGGGCGGGATCACGCGCTGCTTGAGGTCCTCGCTGCCGGCCTTGAGGATCGGCGGCAGCGCGATGCTGTGCGAGTTCAGCGAGGCCTGCACGCCGCCCGCGCCGCAGCGCGCGAATTCCTCGGCCACGATCAATTGATAGAACAGGTCGGCCGGCGTGCCGCCGAGCGCCTCGGGATAGCCCAGGCCCAGCACGCCGAGCCCGGCCGCGCGCCGGTAGAGCTCGCGCGGGAAGGTCTCGGCCTCGTCCCATTCGGTCACGAAGGGCGCGATCTCGCGGGCCACGAAGGCGCGCAGGCCGGCACGGAAGGCTTCGTGCTCGGCGGAGAAGTAGAAGGGCAGCGGTGGGGCGTCCAGGAATTCCATGGTGTCTCCTTGGCGCACGAGGCTAGCGGCGGGCGCTCCACGGGTCTTGCGCCAACAGGCTGCGCCCGGCGACGCGAGGCGCAGCGACTCGACGCAAGCCGCGCCGCGCCCGTCTCGCTAAGCTGGCCCTTCCATCCGCCACCGAGGACCGCCATGCCTTCATCCACCGCCGCACCGACCAAGACCGTCCGCATCGGCGGCGCCTCGGGCTTCTGGGGCGACAGCATGGTGGCCGCGCCGCAGCTCGTGCAGCACGGCCGGCTCGACTACCTGGTGTTCGACTACCTGGCCGAGACCACGATGGCGATCCTGGCCGCGGCGCGCGCGAAGAAGCCCGAGCTCGGCTACGCCACCGACTTCGTCGAGATCGCGATGAAGCCGGTGCTCGCCGAGATCAAGCGCCAGGGCATCAAGGTGGTGAGCAACGCGGGCGGCATCCATCCGCAGGGCTGCGCCGCCGCGCTGCGCGCACTGGCCGAGGCCCAGGGCGTGCCGCTGCGCATCGCGGTGGTCGAGGGCGACGACCTCGGCGCGCGCATGGCCGAACTGCGTGCCGCGGGCACGCGCGACATGTTCACGGGCGAGGCCCTGCCCGAGAAGGTGCTGAGCGCCAACGCCTACCTGGGCGCGCTGCCGATCGCCGCCGCGCTGGCCGCGGGCGCCGACGTGGTGATCACGGGCCGCTGCGTCGACAGCGCGGTCACGCTCGGCCCGCTGATGCACGAGTTCGGCTGGCAGCCCGGCGACTTCGACCGGCTGGCCTCGGGCAGCCTCGCGGGCCACATCATCGAATGCGGCTGCCAGGCCACGGGCGGCCTGCACACCGACTGGGAAGACATCCCCGACTGGGCGAACATCGGCTACCCGATCGTCGAATGCCAGGCCGACGGCAGCTTCGTCGTGACCAAGCCCGAGGGCACGGGCGGCAAGGTGATCCGCGCCGCGGTGGCCGAGCAGCTGCTCTACGAGATCGGCGACCCGGGCGCCTACCTGCTGCCCGACGTGAGCTGCGATTTCCGCGCCGTGACGATCGAGCAGGAGGGCCCCGACCGCGTGCGCGTGGGCCCCGCGCGCGGCCGTGCGCCGACGCCGGCCTACAAGGTCTCGGCCACGCAGCTCGACGGCTTCCGCTGCGCGGGCAGCCTGGTGATCGTGGGCATCGATGCCGAGCGCAAGGCGCGGCGCACGGCCGAGGCGATCCTCGAGCGCACCGGCGGCATCCTCGCGCGCCTGGGCCTGCCGCCCTTCACGCGCAGCCACATCGAGGCGATCGGCGCCGAGACGCTCTATGGCCCGCATGCGCGCACCCACGGCGTGCGCGAGGCGATGATGCGCGTGGCGGTCGACCATCCGCAGAAGGCCGCGCTCGAGATCTTCGCGCGCGAGATCGCGCCCGCGGGCACCTCGTGGTCACCGGGCACCACGGGGCCCGGTGGCGGCCGGCCCTCGGTGTCGCCGCTGGTCAAGCCCTTCGCGTTCCTGCTCGCCAAGGAGCAGGTGCCGGTCGCGTTCGCGATCGATGGCGAGCGACGGGCCGTGGCGATCCCGACGGGCGCGGGCGATGGCGCCGCGCCGCCGATGGCGGAACCGCCGCCCTGTGCCGACGACGGCGGCGAACAGGTCGAGCTGCGGCTCATCGACCTGGCCTGGGCCCGCAGCGGCGACAAGGGCGACCTCTCGAACATCGGCCTGGTGGCGCGCCGGCCCGAGTGGCTGCCGCTGCTGTGGTCGCGCGTCACGCCCGAGGCGGTGGGCGCCTACTTCGCGCACCTGGTGCACGGCAAGGTCGAGCGCTTCCACCTGCCGGGCATCGCGGCGATGAACCTGCTGCTGCACGGGGCGCTCGACGGCGGCGGGCCCTCGTCGATGCGCATGGACCCGCTGGGCAAGGGCATGGGGCAGATGCTGCTCGACATGCGGGTGAAGGTGCCGCGCGCGGTGGCGCAGGCGGCGCAACGGCGCTGAAACGAGAGGGGCGGCCCGAACGGTCTCGGGCCTGGGTCAGGCCTGCGCTTCGGTCAAGGCCTGCGCCGCCACCACCGCCTCGGTGCGGTTGCGCACGTTGAGCGCGCGGAAGATCGCCGCGAGGTGGATCTTGACCGTGCCCTCGCTGATGCCGAGGCTGCGGCCGATCAGCTTGTTGGGCTTGCCCTGCGACAGCAGCTGCAGCACCTCGACCTGCCGCTCGGTCAGCACGTTGCGCAAGTGCTCGAGCGTCTGCGAGGAGGCCGGCGCGCGCGCGGTGTCGGCGCCGGGCTGCGGCGCCACGCCGGCCACGATGCCGGGCGGCAGCGCGGTCAGCATCATCGGGGGCACGTAGACGCCGCCGGCCAGCACCAGCCGCACGGCCGACAGCATGACCTCGGGCGAATAGGCCTTGGGAATGAAGCCGAGCACGCCGCGCTCGAGGGCGGCGCGCATGATGGCCGGGTCCTCGTAGCCCGACAGCACGATCACCGGCACGGCCGGATGGCGGCGGCGGATCTCGTCGATGTGGGCCTGCCCGTCGGCGCCGGGCATGTTGAGGTCGATCAATGCCAGGTCGAGGTCGTCGGTGGCACCGGCGAGCAGCTCGTCGACGCTCATGACCAGCACGAACTCGATGCCGGGCTCCAGCTCGGACAACTTGGCCTTGACCGCTTCGATGACAAGCCGGTGGTCGTCGGCGATCAGAATTTTCATGACTTAAGGCCTTTCAACGCTTGAGAAGGGGTCACGAAGCTCGCCCCAGCGTGCATTGACTCAGCGACCGCCGACGATACCGGCGAATGCCCCGCGCAGCAAGGCTGGCGCGCTCCACGAACGGCATAGGCCCCAAGCGATATGGCGCCCCCCGGGGCCGCTGAGAAGAATGATCGCCAACCCGAAGGAAGCGAGACATGGGCATGTGCCAACGAAGCAGGCGCCGGTGCAGGGCATCTCTCGTGCGGCGCCCCGCGCTGCCTGCGCGCCTCGCCGCGGCCTGAGCCGGCGCGCGTGTCTTCATGGCCCGCCTGATCGACTGCTATTCGGCCTTCGTCTCGTTCGGGCTCGCGCTCGATGCCGCGATCGCCGCGAACCGTCCCGCGCTCGCGCACGACGCCGCGCAGATCCAGGCCCGCCAGCTGCTCGACGCGGCGCGCGAACGCGCGCGCGCCGCGGCCACGCCGCTTCTGCCCGCGCAGCTCGAATCGGCGGCCTTCGCGATGGTCGCCTGGATCGACGAGATCCTCGCGCGCCACCCGGGCGCGGGCCAGGGCGCGGCGCCGCTGCAGGTGCAGCTGTTCGCCTCGAACAATGCCCACAGCGAGTTCTTCCACCACCTGTCGGCGCTGGGCGCGCGCGACGACGAGGTGCGCGAGGTCTACTGGCATGCGCTGGCGCTGGGCTTCAAGGGTCAGTACTACTTCGAGCACGGCGACCGCGGCGAGCTCGGCAAGCTCAAGGACCTGCACGGGCGCCAGTTGCGGCAGCAGCCGCTCGCGCTCGGCAGCCTCGCGCAGCAGCACATCACGCCCCAGCCCTACGACGGGCCCGACCCGCCGGCCCCGATCGACATGCACCGGCGCGACCGCTCGCTGCTGCGCGCGAGCGCGGCGCTGGCGCTGCTGGTGCCGCTGCTCTACCTGCTGTGGGCCTGGCTGGCGGGCGCGCCGCGGCCCGAGGCCGACCTCGCGCAGCGCGTCGAGCAGCAGCTGCAGAGCTATGCCTGCGCCGACCTCGCGGTGGCGGTGGAAGCCGGGGGCACGCTCAAGGTCAGCGGCTTCGTCTCGCTGCCGGCCGACGTGGCCAACGTGCAGCACGACGTGGGCCAGCTGCCGGGCGTGAAGGCGCCGCGCTTCGAGCTCGGCGTGCGCGTGTGGCCGCACTGCGAGGTGTTCGCGATCCTCAAGCCCTACCAGGCACGCAATGCCGACAAGGCCTACGGTCTCGGGCTGGACCTGCCCTCCGCGCGGCAGCGCCGCCTGCGCGAGGGCGACACCGTGCGCGTGGAGGTGACCGCGCCGCGCCACGACAGCGTGCTGTGGGTCGACTACTACACCGCCGACGGCTCGGTGATGCACCTCAACGCGGGCCGCGCGCCGACCCGCCTGCACGCCGGCGAGAAGCTCGAGCTCGGGCGCGACATCCCCTCGAGCTGGCTCGTGAGCCCGCCCTTCGGCAGCGTGCTGGTGACCGTGATCTCCTCGCCGATGCCCTTCCACGAAACCGCCGACCGGCCGCCGTTCGAACTGGCTTCGGCCTACCTGCTGCAGCTGCGCGAGGCGCTCGCGGCCAACAAGGGCGGCGACCGGCTGATCGCCGACTTCGTGTTCCTCGAGACCGAGGCGCGCTGACGCGCGCGCCGCCGCCATGCACACCCTGCCGCCCGCCCACCTCTTCTGGCCGCTGCTCGCGCTGTGCGCGCTCGGCTTCGCGGTGCTCTGCGCCGTGGTGCGCGATGCCGGGCGCGGCGCGCGCCGGCGTGCGCTGCAACAGCGCATCGCCACGCTGCGGCCGCCCTCGCGCGCGGCCGATGCGCAGGCCGTCGAGCGCCTGCACGAGGCGATGGCGCGCGCGCAGCAGCGGCTGCGGCTGGCGCCGCGCCCGCGTGCCGCCGGCGAGAGCCTCGATGACGAGGATTTCGGCCGCGGCGCGACGCCGAGCGCGCCATGGCTGCTGTTCCTCGGCGATGCGGCCGCCGACCTGCCGGGGCTGCTCGCCGCCTCGCCGCTCGATGCGGACCCGTCGGACGACGCGCCGACCGGCCCGGTGCGCAGCGGCTGGCGCTGGTGGACCGGCGGCGCCATGGCCGCCATCGAGATCGATGCGCGCGTGCTCGAGGACCCGGCCGACGCGCCGCAGTCGCGCGCCCTCTGGCTCGCGGCGCTGCTGGCGCTGGCCGAGCGCCGCGAGCATCTGCCGCTGCACGGCATCGTGGCCTGCATCGGGGCGCAGGCGCTGCGCGACGCGCCGGCCGACGCGATCGCCTTCCGCATGCGCATCGCGCGGCTGCGCCGGCTGGTCGAGGAGGCCGGCCGCACCCTGCGGCTGCAGTTGCCGTTCTACCTCGTGGTCACGGGCCTCGAAGGGCTCGAAGGCTATGGCGCGCTGCGCGGCACGCTGCCGCCCGAGGTGCTGGCGCAGGCCCTGGGCCATCGGCTGGCGGCGGAACAGCCGATGCCCGATGCCGGCAGCGCCGCCGAGCGGCTCGATGCGGTGTTCGAGCCGATCGCCGCGCGGCTGCATGCGCTGCGCATGGGATTGCTGCGCGAGCAGTCGGGCGCTTCGGGCCGGCTCGCGGTGCATTCGTTCGTGGAGGGGGTGCGAAGCCTGCAGCCGGGGCTCAGGCTGACGGCCGAGGCGCTGTTCGACAGCCATGGCCGCAAGGCGCGCGAGGCCCGGGGATTGCGCTGGCGCGGCCTCTACCTGACGGTGGCCGGCGGCGCGGCGGGCGGCAATGGCGCCTTCACGGGCGACCTGTTCCATCGCTTCCTGCCGGCGGATGCCTCGCTGGTGCGCCCCGGCCGGCTGCCGCCCGCGGACCGCGACACGGGCCTGGACGCGATGTGAGCGCCGCCCGATCCCGCGCCGCGCGGCGCCTACTTCTCCTTGATCGGCTCCGCCTTCTGATCGATGCGGATCTGGCGCGCGCCGTAGGTCACGGTGATGGTGTTGATCTTGCCGACCTCGAGCGGCCGCACCTCGCGCCAGCGCGCGCGGTCGAGGTCGCGGAACGCGCCCATCACGCCGATCATCTTGGCGTCGGGCTGCAGCACGAAATCGAACTTGCGGCTCTCGCCGGGGCGCAGCAGCGTCTCCTCACGCTGCACCAGCTCGGCGCCGAGCGTGGCCTGGTCCTTCTCGAACAGCGAGAAGAAGTCGGCGCTCTCGAAGGCGCCCGGCGTCTTGAGCACGTAGGCGCGCACCGTGAGCGGCGATGCGCGGCCGCGCGCGTCGGGATTGGCATCGGGGCCCGCCACCAGCGTCAGCGACACGGGCGTCTTCACTTCGGGGGGCGGCTTGCTCGCGCAGCCCGCGAGAAAGAGCGCCGCGGCAGCGAGGCCGAAGGCCGCCACGTGCCGGCGCGAAGCCGTGGCCGGAAGGCCTCCATAGGACGAATGGTGTGTACCGAGCGCTCGCATGCTATTCCCTTCGTTGCATTGACCGGTTGAGAGGCATCTTTGATTATCACCAGCCACATTCAACAGGCAACATGCTCACCAACGAACTCGCAGATGCACTGCTCACACCGATCGGCGACAGCGCGCCGAGCGGCACCGACCTCGAGTACGACGCGGACTTCACCGCGCTCGTGACCGCGTCGCAGGGCAAGCCCGAACAGCAGTTCGGCGACACCGTCATTCCCGCGGTGGAGCCGGACTGGCGCAGCGTGGCCGAGCAGTCCGACGCGATCCTGCGCCGCAGCAAGGACGTGCGCGCCGCCGTGCTGATGCTGCGTGCCGCCACCCGGTTGCAGGGCGTGCCCGGCTTCGTCGCCGGCCTGCGCCTTTTGACCGGATTGCTCGACCGCTTCTGGGACGGCATACATCCAACGCTCGATGCCGACGACGACAACGATCCGACGATGCGCCTGAACGCGCTCGCGCCGTTGAACGACGAGACCATGGTGCTGCGCGACCTCTACGACGCCCAGGTGGGGGCGGCGCCTGGCGTGGGCTCGATCCGCGTGCGCGACATCGCGGTGGTCCAGGGCACGCTCGCGGCGAACGGCGAGCCGCTCTACTCCGCGCCGCAGCTGCAGGCCGGCCTCGAGGCCCTGCAGGCCGCGCAGCCCGAGCGCATCGAGGCCGCGATCGGCGCGCCGGCCCTGATCGACCAGCTGCAGGCGCTGCTGGTGGAGCGCACCGGCCGTTCCGATGCCATCGACCTGGGCGCGCTGCGCACCATCGCGCGCACCATGCAGAAGGCCTGCGGCGCCGCGATCGGCGTGCCCGAGGAAGCCGGCGCGGCGGGCCCGGAAGATGGCGGCGAAGCTGCCGCGGGCGGAGGCGGTGCACGCCCCGCGGCCGCGCGCGGCGAGATCCAGACCCGCGAGGACGCGCTGAAGATGCTCGACCGCGTGATCCGCTTCCTCGAGACCACCGAACCCGGCAATCCCGCGCCGCTATTGATCGAGCGCGCCAAGAAGCTGATCGGCGTGAGCTTCCTCGAGATCATGGCCAACCTCGCGCCGAACGCGCTCGACACGATCGAGAACGTGACCGGCCGCCGCGCCTCGGACTGAGGCCGTTGCGCCGCCTCTCCCCCTCGTCCCCTCCCCTTTCCATCCCTGGATCGACCCACCCCGTTTCACCCCCGCAAGGAGCATCGCCATGGCCAAGAGCAGTCAGAAATTCATCGCCCGCAACCGGGCGCCCCGGGTGCAGATCGAATACGACGTCGAACTCTACGGCGCCGAGAAGAAGATCCAGCTGCCCTTCGTGATGGGCGTGCTGGCCGACCTGTCGGGCAAGCCCGCCGACCCGCTGGCGCCCGTGACCGACCGCAAGTTCCTCGAGTTCGACGTCGACAACTTCGACTCGCGCATGAAGGCCATGAAGCCGCGCGCGGCCTTTGCGGTCGAGAACTCGCTGACCGGCGAGGGCGAGCTCAAGGTCGAGCTGACCTTCGAGAACATGGAGGACTTCTCGCCCGCCGCCGTGGCGCGCAAGGTCGGCGCGCTCAACAAGCTGCTCGAGGCGCGCACCCAGCTGTCGAACCTCGTCACCTACATGGACGGCAAGAACGGCGCCGAGGAACTGCTGGCCAAGGTGCTCGAGGACCCGGCGCTGCTGCAGTCGCTGGCCGCGACCAAGAAGCCCGAGGACGGCACCACCCCGCCGGCCGCCTGATCCCTGTCCCATTCCGACTTCCACATCCGGTTCACGAGGAGTAACCCACCATGGCCGAAGCACTCGAACAGAGCGCGTTGAAAGACGTCGCGTACGCGGGCAGCGACTTTTCGTCGCTGCTGCAGAAGGAATTCAAGCCGCGCAGCGACGAAGCCAAGAGCGCGGTCGAAGCCGCCGTGCTCACGCTGGCCCAGCAGGCGCTGGCCAACAGCGAGGTCATCGGCAAGGACGTCACGAAGTCGATCCAGTCGATGATCGCGGCGATCGACGCCAAGCTCACCGAGCAGGTCAACCGGATCATCCACCACCCCGACTACCAGAAGCTCGAGAGTGCATGGCGCGGCCTGCACTACATGGTGAACAACACCGAGACCGACGAGAACCTGAAGATCCGGGTGATGGACATCTCGAAGCAGGAGCTCGCCAAGAACCTCAAGAAGTTCAAGGGCGCGGCCTGGGACCAGAGCCCGATGTTCAAGAAGATCTACGAGCAGGAATACGGCCAGTTCGGCGGCGAGCCCTTCGGCGCCATCGTCGGCGACTACCACTTCGACCAGAGCCCGCCCGACGTCGAGCTGCTCGGCGAGATGGCCAAGATCGCCGCCTCGGCCCACGCCCCCTTCATCACCGGCGCGAGCCCGAACCTGATGCAGATGGAGTCATGGCAGGAGCTCGCCAATCCGCGCGACCTGACCAAGATCTTCCTCACGCCCGAGTACGCCGGCTGGCGCTCTCTGCGCGAGTCGGACGACGCGAAGTACCTGGGCCTGTGCATGCCACGCTTCCTGGCGCGCACGCCCTACGGCGCCAACACCAACCCGGTGGAGGAGTTCGACTTCGAGGAGGACACCGCCGGCGCCGACCACAGCAAGTACGCCTGGGCCAATGCCGCCTATGCGATGGCCACCAACATCAACCGCTCGTACAAACTCTACGGCTGGGGTTCGCGCATCCGCGGCATCGAGTCGGGCGGCGCGGTCGAGAACCTGCCGCTGCACACCTTCCCGAGCGACGACGGCGGCGTGGACCAGAAGTGCCCGACCGAGATCGCCATCAGCGACCGGCGCGAGGCCGAGCTCTCGAAGGCCGGCCTGCTGTCGCTGATCCACCGCAAGAACTCCGACTTCGCGGCCTTCATCGGCGCCCAGTCGCTGCACAAGCCGGCCGAGTACGACGATCCCGACGCCACCGCCAACGCCAACCTGGCCGCGCGCCTGCCCTACCTGTTCGCCTGCAACCGCTTCGCGCACTACCTCAAGTGCATCGTGCGCGACAAGGTGGGCTCGTTCAAGGAACGCGACGAGATGCAGCGCTGGCTCAACAAGTGGATCATGAACTACGTGGACGGCGACCCGGCGAACTCGTCCGAAGTCACCAAGGCCCAGAAGCCGCTGGCCGCGGCCGAGGTGGTGGTCGAGGAGGTGGAAGGCAACCCCGGCTACTACTCCTCCAAGTTCTTCCTGCGCCCGCACTACCAGCTCGAGGGCCTGACGGTCTCGCTGCGCCTGGTCTCCAAGCTGCCGTCCGCCAAGGGCGCGGCATAGGCCATCGGGTGGGTTTGAAATCCCGCCCGCTTCTTCGTTCTGAGATCACTACCGGCCGAAGCCCCACCCGCTGCGGCCGGTAGCCCCAAAAAACTTTCTCTTTCGTCAACCATCGCCCGCGCATCGCAGGCATCACAGGAGTAGCAAGATGGCATCCGATTTCCACATCAAGTTCGACGGCGTCACCGGCGAGGCCACCCACAAGGATCACAAGGACGAGATCGAGATCCTGTCGTGGTCGTGGGACGTGGCGAACACCTCCGGCGCGGCATCGGGCGGCGGCTCGGGCAAGGGCAAGGCGCAGCCCGGCTTCTTCAACTTCGTCCACATCTTCGACAAGGCCTCGCCCGTGCTGGCCAAGAACTGCGTCAGCGGCAAGCACTTCAAGGACGCGGTCCTGACCTGCCGCAAGTCCGGCGACGGCCAGGGCGAGTACCTCAAGGTCACGATGAAGGAAGTCTTCATCTCGAACGTGGCCCCGGCCGGCTCGCAAGGCGGCGACGTGCTCGAGAACGTGGTCGTGACCTACAAGGACATCGAGTTCGCCTACAAGGCCCAGAACGACAAGGGCGCCACCACCGGCGACGTCAAGTTCGGCTGGAACGTGGCCACCACCGAGACCCGCTGAGATCTCCCGGGACTTCGCCGCGCGAGCGCGGCAAGCTCCACGCCTTGCGGCCCGCGTCCTCTCTCGAGGGCATCGCGGGCCGTTTCTATTGGTGCGGGAGAAAAGAAAAGGGAGAGGAGGCGGCGCGCGCCGCCGCCCGTTCCGTCAACCGAGAACGGTGTCGTCCGGATCGCGCGGCTCGGGCTGCGCCTCGACCGGCAGCAGCCGCGTCTCGTCCTCGGCGGCGTCGATCACCCACAGCGTGAGCGCCGTGTAGTTGTCGTGCCCCGGCTTCGCGCGCGCGACGATCTGCGCCTCGATCTGCTCGACCCACTGGCTGGGCGTGCGCGAGGCATGCAGGGTCTCGACCAGGCATTCGTCGCCCAGCGGCTCCCACACGCCGTCGCTGCACAGCAGCAGCACGTCGCCCGGCAGCAGCCGCATGCGGTCCGACACCGCGATGTCGGGTTCCTCCTCGAGCGAGCCCAGCGCCGACAGCAGCATGTTGCGCTGCGGATGCAGGCGCGCGCCCTCCTCGTCGAGCATGCCGCCGGCCACCATCTGCTGCACCAGGCTGTGGTCGGTGGTGCGCGCGACGATCGCGCCGCCGCGGAACAGGTAGGCCCGGCTGTCGCCGCTGTGCACCCAGGCCAGCGCATGGACCTCGAGGTCGATGGCCGCGAACACCACCGTCGAGCGCATGCCGGCGAGCGTGCCGCCCTCGGCCTGGCGCGTCACCACGTCGCGGTTGGCCTGCTCGATCAGGCCGCGCAGCACGCCCGCGTCGAGGCTGGGGCCGGCCGAGAACGCGCCCAGCACGCTCGCGCGCACCGTGGCCGCCGCCACGTCGCCGCCGCCATGGCCGCCGGCGCCGTCGGCCACCAGGCAGGCGACATGGCGCTCGTCGTGCCAATGGCCGTGAACGTCTTCGTTGTAGCTGCGGCCGCCCTGGCGGGACAGCGTGACGATTTCGATTTCCAAGCGGGGCTCCTCGCGTCGGTCGTGCGTGTCGTGGGTTCTTGTTCTGCGGTGCAGCGGTCGCGCGCGCCTCAGTCGTCGGATTTCAGGCGCGCCATCTGCGCCTCGTAGGCCTCGAGGAAGGCCTTGCCGAACAGGTTGTGGAAGTCGTCCTCGGCCTCCGTCGCGATGCCGCCGTACAGCGCCACGAACTGGTCCCACAGCTTGGCCTTGCGGTTGGCCGCGAACAGCGCGTCGAGCGCCGACTTCGAACTGATCTTCTTCTCGAGCTCCTCGGGCTCGAAGCGCGCGATGACGTGCGCCAACGCCGCGCGCAGGCCGACCATCACGCCGAACTGGTGCGCGCGCAGGTCGTTGAAGGCATCGCGCATCGCGGCCTCGGCCGGCATGAAGCCGCGCACGCCCGGCCCCAGCAGGTGCGCGAGCGCGACCTCGACCGTGGGCGAGAACTTCAGCGGGTTGTTGGCCTGGGCCGCGATCATCGTGACCTCGGCGCGCACCTCGCGCTTGAACTCCTGGCGCGTGAGCAGCAGCTGCAGCGTGCCTTCGGTGGCGCTGCGCAGCATCGAGCCGATGCGCTCCATCAGGCCCGGCGTGAGCATCTCGGGCGGCTGGTGCGTGCCGCCGAGGCCGCGCAGGAAGGCGGCCAGCAGCTCGTCGTCGCTCGCGATGCGCTCGACGGGCGCGGCCGCAACGGGCGCGGGCGCGCGCGGCACGGGTGCCGGCGGCGGCGCGGACAACGGCGGCAGGGGCCGGCCCGCGGTGTCGGGGCCGCTGATGCGGATCGGCAGGCCCGTCATGTCGTCGAAGGCGGGCAGCTCGGGCAGCGGCGCTGCGCGCGGTGCGGGGATGGGTGCGGGAATGGGCGCGGGGGCCGGCGGCGGTACCGGCACCGCGGCCGGCGGCGTGATCGCCTTCGGTGGCGTGAAGCCGAACTGCTCGATCGGCAGGTGGTCGGAACGCGCCATCGGCGTGGCCGGCGCGGCGCGCTGCAGCGCGGCCAGCGGGTCGGCATCGTTCGCGGTGTTGGGCTGCAGCAGCGGATCGGCCAGCGGCGACAGCGCGAGCGGATCGCCGCCGATGCCGCCGCCACCGGCCGCGCCGCCGAACAGCTCGTCGATGCCCGCGGCCTTGCCGTGCGCGGGCGGCGCGCCGAGGTCGGAGAAGTCGTCGAGCGCACCGAGCCCGCCGGCCGGTGCCGAGGCCGGGTCGGGGCCGAGCAGGTTGGCGAAGGGATCGATCTGCGCGGCCTGCGCATTGCGCGAGCCGGTGGCCATGGGATCGGGGAACAGCAGCGAGTCGGCTGACGACGATGACGACGACGAGGATGGCGACGGCGCGGGCGACCGGCCCGGCGCGGGTGCGGGCGGCGACCCCAGGCCCGCGAGCAGGTCGGCGAAGGGATCGTCGCTGGTCGCCGCGGCGGATGCCGGCGCCGGCGCCGGCTTCGCGCCCGACAGGCCCATGATGGTTTCGGGGATCGCGAACGCTGCCGCGGCCGGTGCCGGTGCGGGCGCGGCGGCCTGCGCGCGCACCACGAGTTCGAAGCTGCCGACCACCAGGCGCGCGCCGTCGGTCAGCGCCGCTTCCTTGCCCGAGCCCAGCGACACGCCGTTGCACTGCATCGGGTTGCTGCCGCGGTCGATGGCGAAGTACTGGCCGTCGCGGCACAGCACCTGGGCATGCACGCGCGAGACGGTGCGGTCGGGATCGTCGAGGACCAGCGTGTTGGTGTCGGCGCGGCCGATGGTGCCGCCCTCGGGGCCGAAATTCGCCGACAACGACGGGCCCGCCGGGACGCCTTGGCGGGTGACAACAGTGATTTGGATCATGAACCGGCCCCCAGGGCGACGCCCCTACAGCTGTGCGCGAGCTTGCGACGAAACTCGGAAGGAGTATTCATTCCGGGGGACGGCTTGGCAATCTCGACTTAAGAGGTATGTCTTTGCATCGGAAGGCGATGGAGAGCGCCGCGCTAGGGCGCCAGCAGCAGCACCAGCGCCTGGCTCGGCACCACGCGCACCCCGGGGCAGTTGGTGCTGTTCTGCAGCGACACGCTGGTCAGGCGGCTGGCCGGCATGCCGTTGAGCAGCACGGTGAACGCGCCGGTCACATGGCGCGACGGCCCCATGACGGTGCCCGAGGCCACGCCCATGTTCACGCCGGCGTTGTCGCCGTTGGTCATGGGGATCGAGGTCGCCAGGTTGTGCGCGGGGGCCCCCATGAAAAGGATGGTGGGACAGTTCGGGATGGCCATCGGCCCCATCGCGATATTCGGGTACGGAATGGGCACGGGCCCCGCGGGCGTGGGCGTCAGGCACACATCGGGAAAGCCCATGTCGGTGCCCATCATCTGGCAGTTGGCGAACATGTGCGTGCTCCTAGCCGAAGTGGATCTGGCCGCCGCGCGTCTTGACGAGCTTCTCGCCGTTCACCAGCGTGTGCTCACCCGACAGCCGCAGCAGCTGACGGGCCTCGCATTCGACATGCGTCGCCGCCACGCGGTCCGTGCCTTCCGTGGTGCGGACGTGGTGCCGGCTGTAGTGGCTGACGCGGTCCATGACCGTCGAGAGCACCGAGCCGACGAGCTTGACCACGCTGCCCACCACGCTCAGGTGGCGCCCCGTCAGCTCGGCCGAATCCAGCGCCACGCGCGCCTCGCGGGCGCGCACCTCGAGCTGGTCGCTGCGCAGGCACAGCTGCGGCGCCGCCAGCGAAAGACGGCCGTCGACCTGCAGCTGCGTGTCTCCGCGCAGCTGCAGCACGTGCGGCGTCTCGCCTTCGCGCTGGAGCACGGCCAGGATCCAGAGCTCGTCCGGCGCCACCTGCAGGCAGGCGACGCTGTCGCCCGCACGCGGCTCGAGCAGGCAGCTGACCGCGCGCTGGCCGCTGCGGCGCAGCGCACCGCTCAGCACCGTGAAGCCGGCGGGTCCGCATTCGCACACGGTGCCCACGCACCAGCCGGCGGCAATGGCCTGCGCGGGCTGGGCCGGCTGCGCGGCCTGGGGATGGGCGGCGCGGCGCGAACGGCGCCGCGCCGGGGCTGCTTTCGAGGTCGTCATGTCTTCTGCTCCATGGGCTGCCAGCGTTCCGCGGCCGCCAGTTCGGGGTCCTGCTCGATCGCACGCCCGCGGTCGGACATGCGCGCCTCCTGCGTGTTCGCGCCATGCAGCACGGTGCGGAACATCGAAGCGTCCTGCAGATCGGCGCCCGACAGGTCCGCGTGCCGGAAGTCGGCATAGGTGAGTTCGGCCGCGACCAGCCGTGCCTTGGGCAATTGCGCGCCCGCGAAGTGGGTCTGGTAGAGGTCGGCGCCGGCGAAGTTGGCGCCCGGCAGCTTCGCGCCCGTGAACAGCGCCTGGCGCAGCCGCGCACCGGAGAAGTCCACCTGCTCGCCCCGGGTCTCGCAGAACAGCGCCAGCGGTGCATGCGCCTTGGCCAGGCAGGCCCCGTCGAGCAACGCCTCCTGGAAGTTGCACTGGCGCATGTCGGCGCCCGAGAAGTCGGCCCCCGACAGGTTCGCCTTGAGGAACTGGCAGCCTTCGACCCGCAGTCCGGCGAAGGAACGGTTCTGCAGCCCGGTGTCGATGAAGGCGACGCGCACCAGCGTCGCGCCGGCCCAGGTCAGCAGCGAGAGGTCGCAGCCGATGACGGTGGTCTGGCGCCAGTGGGCCTCGTCGGCGCAGACGTCGATCAGGCTCGATCCGTCGATCACGGCCGCGTCGAGGTCGGCGCCGCGCAGCACCGCATGGTCCAGACGCGAGCGCGTCAGCATGGCCATGCTCAGCTGGGCCCCGGCGAGCTGGGCATGGGGTGCCTGGCAGTCGGTCCAGACGGCGGCGTGCAGGTTGGCGCCGCGCAGGTCGGCATGGTCGAGCGTGCAGCGATCGAACACGGCGCGCCGCAGGTTGGCGCCGGCCAGCAGCGCGCCGCGCAGGTCGCACTGCTCGAACACCGCCTCGCGCAGGTCGGCGCCGCGCAGGTCCGCCTCGCTGAGCCGCGCGCCCGAGAAGACCGCCCCGCCGAGCTGGGCCCCGCCGAAGGCGCCCTTGGCGAGGTCCATGCCGATGACGGGCTCGCCGATGGCCACGGCCATGGACAGCAGTTCGGGACTCATCATGGCGCGGCCTGCTGCTGTTCGGGCGTGAGGCGCGGCCAGGTGCGCGCGCGCTGCAGCAGCGCGTTCTCGAAGCGCGCGTCGCCATCCAGGCGCACGCGCGACAGGTCGGCGCCGAAGAGGTTCGCGCGGCGCAGGTCGGCACCGCGCAGGTCCGCGTGGTGCAGCACCGCGTTCGACAGGTCCATGCCCGCCATCGCGGCCTGCCGCAGGCTGGTCTTGCGCAGCATCGCGCCCCGGGCGCGCGCGAGCCGCAGGTCGCAGCGCGCCAGCGAGGCCTTCGTGAGGTTGGCGCCGTCGAGGTTCGCGCGCACCAGCTTCGCGCCATCGAGGATGGCCTCGCCGAGGTTGCACCCTGCCAGGACCGCGCCGCTGAAGTCCACCGCGGCGAGGCTGCACTGCTGCACGAACACCGCGCCCTCGGCCTGCGCGCCGACGAGCCGCGCGCCGTCGAGCTTGCAGCCGATGAAGCTGCTGTGCCGCAGCCGCGCGCCCTGCAGGTCGCAGCCGCTCAGGTCGCACTCCACGAAGCTGCATTCGGCCAGCTCCGCCTCGGCGAGCGACAGCCCCCGCAGGTCGAGCTTGTAGAAGATCTGGCGGGTGCCGTGGGCGCCGCTCCAGTCCGCGCTGCCCCACTGCGTCTCGAGCAGGGAGGCCCCTTCCAGCCGCGCACGGCGCAGCTGGGTCTCGGCAAGAACGCAGCGGTTCAGCACGGCGCCGCGCAGGTCGGCCTCGTCGAACATCGCGCCGGCGAGTTGCGAGGCGCCCAGGTTGGCCTCGGCGAACAGCGTGCCCGCGCCGATGGCGCCGCGCAGGTCCGCGTGGGCCAGCACGGCGCGCGAGAAATCCGCGCCCGAGAGGTTCGACTTCGACAGGTTGGCGCTTTCGAGCCACGCGCCGGCGAAGCTGGTGCCGCGCAGGTCGAGGCCCGACAGGTCGGCGCCGGTGAGATCGAGGTCCGCGAAGCGGCGCAGGCCGCCCGCCACCGCGCGCTTCATCTCCTCGCGCAGCGCCTTGGCGGCTTCTGCCTCCATCGGCGCCGCGGGCGCCTGGGCATGGGCCGACTGCAGATAGCCCAGCCGTTCCGCCGCCTGCTGCTTGATCAGCGCCGGATAGACCTTGGCGGTGTCCAGCGCCTGCCCCTGCGCGGCGAAGGCGGCGCGCAATTCGTCGAGCTTCGCTTCGGCGCTGAAGCGCGGCGGCCCGCGATGCGCCAGCGAGGTCGGCGGCAGCCCCTGCTCGGCGGCGAATGCCAGCGCCTTCTCGGCCTGGGTCAGCGCATCCTCGAGCACGGCCCATTGCTGGCGCTGCTCCTCCTTCATCTTGCGTTCGATGTAGGGCGCGAGTTCGGCGCCCTTGGGCACCTTCTCGCGCTCGGGCAGGCGGATGCCGAGCGCGTCGGGATCGCCGCCGTGTTCGCGGACCTGCTCGCGGGCCACCTCGACCTCGGCGCGTGCGCGCAGGTACTGCGCATCGCCCTGCAGGCCGTCCATCGCGAAGGCCGCGCGCGCCGCCTCGACGGCGGGATCGTCGGCATTCAGTCCCTCGGGCAGCAGGTCGCCGTCGTGCAGCATGTGGACGGCACCCAGGCGCGGATCGCCGCGCCGCGCGATCGCGTCCACGTAGTGCTCGTCGGGGCGACGCTCGCCGAGCCGCTCCACCGCCCCGACCAGCGAGACGACATCGGAACCGTCGTCGGTGTCGACCTCTGCGAGTCCCTGGAACAGCAGGATCGCGCGTTCGGCATGCGGGAAGAACCACGCCGTGGTGAGCCGCAGCGGCACTTCGCGCAGCTTCGGCTCGCTGGCCCCGGCCACCGCGTAGCCGGCGAAGACGCGCGCGCGCAATCCGGGCAGTTGGCCCTCGATGCGCGGCCGCGTCGCATGCAGGTGGTCGAACGCGAAAGGCTCGTCGCCGCGCAGCGGCTGCTCGAACCACTGGTCGGGCGGTGCCAGGTTGAAATGGCGCCAGTCCAGGTCGGGCGCGAAGCCCGGCGCGTGCGCCTGCAGGTAGTCGGCGTCGTAGGTCCCGCGGTACTGGGCGCGCTGCGGGTGCGTCGACGCGAGCGCGCCGAAGCCGGCCGGCGCCACCGCGTGATCGGGCCGCAGCAGCCGCGTGCCGGGCCACTCGACGTTGGGCAGCCGCTGCACGCCTTCGCGCACCTCGCGGCCCGTGCCGGCCGGATTGGCCGCGAAGTCCGCGCCCCCATAGGCATGCGCCCAGTCGATGGGCATCTGTTCGAAGGGCAGCGGCGCGCTCGCGTCCTGCCCGTTCCAGTGACGCTCGCCGAACACGAGCAGGGTCTTCTCGCGCGCGCCCAGCCGCGCGCGCACCGCGCAGCCCGTGGGCTGGTCGGCCGGCGCGAAGGCGCGCCCGTGGACCAGGAACTCGGCCGTCAGCTTGGCCACGCCCTCGTCGATCATTGGCTCGACCATCTCCTGGCCGAGGAACTCCCACATCGACTGCTCGCTCCACAGCGCCCCGGACAGCCCCTGCGCGAAGGGCACGTGCAGGCTCGCGGTCACGCACAGGCCGAAGCGCTTGCGGTACTCCACCGGACGGGTCGACAGGCCCAGCGCCTGGGGCTTGGTGACTTGCATGCGCGGCCGGCCTCAGGTGCCGCCGTGGGGCGGGACGTAGCGCGGCGGCAGCGGCGGCATCGGCGGCGCGTCCGGAATGACCGGCGCCGCGGGCACCACGGGGGCCTTGCCTGCGGTCTCGGGCGCCGCCTTGCTCAAGGCATCGGCGGTGCGCCGGCCGTAGGTTCCGCCCAGCAGTTCCGCGCCCGCCATGCCCAGTCCGCCCACCAGAGGGATCATCGACAGCTTGCCTTCGTAGGCGCGCCGCTCGGCAATGGCCGCCATGTCGCCCAGGCGGGCGGCCAGGCTCGTCAGCCCCTGGGCGGCGGCCTCCTCGGCCGCCTTCTTGAGCTCGGTCTTGGCCGTCTCGTACTGGGTGAAGGTGGCGTTCACGTCGAACAGGCCGGCGATCAGGGCCGCGGCACCGATGGCGAAGCCCGTGACCATGCCCGCGGTGCCGCCGCTGGCCGCGGCGCCGGCACCGCCGCCGCCCGAGATGATCTTCATCGTCTGCAGGTCGAGGTCCACGCCGTTCTGGCTCAGGTTCACCGAGGCGACGTTGGTCAGCCGCGCCGCGGCCGTGTTCTCGATCTGCACGCCGGCGAAGTTCGCGATGTCGACCGCCAGCGCGTTGCTCATGTTGAGCCCCATGAAGGTCGACCGGTTCATGCCCAGGTTGGCCTCGCTGTTGGAGCCGATGTAGCCGCTCGAGTTGGAGCCCAGCACGGTGGTGTTGGAGCCGATCGAGGTGGCGTTGATGTCGCCGACCGCGATCATGTCGATCGAGGAGTTGGCGATCAGCTTGACCTGGTTGGCCATGATGGCGTGCTTGCCGCCGGTGACGTCGTTGCGCTCGCCGCCGCTTTGCATCTTGCTGTTGCCGGTCACCAGGTAGGCCATGTCGGCGCCCACGGAGGTGGTCTGGAAGCCGACCACGCCGATGTCGTGGTTGGCACCCACCACCGTCTTCTGGAACCCGCCGATCGCCACGTTCTGGTTCGCCGTGACGATCAGGTCCTGCATGCCGACGACCGAGGTCTTCTGGCTCGCATGGAAGATGTTCTCCTGGTAGCCCTGCACCTGGGTCTTCTGCCCGCCCGAGCCGATGGTGTTGCTCTGCGAGATGCCGACGATGTTGGTCTGGATCTCCGCCACCGTGTTCTTCTCGTTGCGCTTGACCAGCGCCGTGCGGTCGCGGTCCACGGTCTCGGTCTGGTCGCGCCCCACGCTCAGCGAATCGTCCACCTCCACCGAGGTCGACATGTTCCGCTCCGCATGGATGTTGACCAGCTCGCCCCCCTTCTTGTCCTCGAACATGATCTCGTTGTAGTTCGAGGGACCGCCGCCCGGCGTGGAGCGGGTCTTGAACCCGCTCTGCGTGGCCGACTTGTACGGGATCGGCTGGTCGTCGTTGTAGACGCGGCCGGTGACGATCGGCCGGTCGGGATCGCCGTTCATGAACTCGACGATCACCTCCTGGTTGATGCGCGGCGCGAAGTAGCCGCCCCAGCCCTTGCCGGCCCAGGGCTGCGAGACGCGGATCCAGGCGGTCGAGCGGTCGTCGCGGAAATCCTTGCGGTCCCAGTGGAAGTGCACCTTGACGCGGCCCATGGGATCGACGTCGTGCTCCTTGCCCTTGCCGCCCACGACGATGGCGCTCTGCGGGCCCGGCATGGTCACGCGCGGCGTGAGCCGCGGCGGACGGAAGATGTGGTCGGCGGGCAGCGCGGTGATCAGGAAGGCGCTGGTGCCGCGCACGCCCTCGCGCAAGGTGGGCGTGGTGTCGATCAGCTCGAGCAGGGCATCGGTGCAGCCGGCATTGACCGCGTCGTCGCGCAGCGCCTCGCGCAGCAGCTCCGCGGTCGGCCGCGGCGCGACGAAGGTGCCCATGCCCTCGTAGCCCGGATGGGTGGCGACGAAGACGCAGCCGCCGATCAGGTAGTCGCCGTCGCGCGTGCCGTCCGGATCGCCCTTGAAGGTGAAGGTGTGGCCCACCGCGACATCGGGCCAGCGTGTGACGGCCCAGTGCAGCGTCTGCCGCGCCGGCAGCTCGCCCGCGCGGACCTCGAGCACGACATCGGATTGCTCGCTCGTGAAGAAGCCGCCCGGGTACTCGAACACCTCCAGGTCCGCCAGCTCGTGCGCGGGCACCATCTCGCCGTGCGTGCTCAGCAGCGTGTTGATCGCCTTGTAGTTCACGTCGCGCGACTCGTACTTGCCCGAGCGCAGCTGGCGCGCGCTGACCCAGCGCTCGATCTCGTTGAAGCGCGCCTCGCTCGCGCCATCGCCGGCGTAGTTCAGCACGCCCTTGGCGGGCAGCGGCCCGTGCGCCATGCCGGTGGAATCGGCCAGGTGCATCACGCCCGGCGAGTCGAAGGAATCGAACCAGTAGTAGACGCCCTCGTCCTCGAGGATGCGCGACAGGAAGTTGTAGTCGCTCTCCTGGAACTGCACGCAGTAGCGGCGCGCCTCGTGCACGCCGATCACGCCCGCGGGCTCGGTCTTCGCGTGGGCCTTGATGGGGCTGTCGGTCAGCACGGCATCGAGCACGTCGAGCACCGGCTTCTCCTGCAGGATGCACGAGTTGATGCGCTTGGTCAGCAGGCCGAACCACGAGCGCAGGCTGATGCGGTATTCGAAGAAGCGCCCGACCTGCCCGCCGCGCACCACGCGCACCGCATGGCCGCGCGCATGCCGCTCGTGCTTCTGGTCGTCGGCATCCGCGAAGCCGATCACCACGTCGAAGGCGTGGCCCAGGATCTGGCGCGGATCGATGGTCCGGTCCTGCGACAGCACGGTGAGCTCGTAGGACGACGGGCGCGACAGCCCCTCGTGGCCCACGATGCGCCAGAACATCAGGTCCTTGTTGACGGGTGATTCGCTGTCGATGCGGAACTCGTGCTCGGCCATCTTGCTGTCTTTCTGGTTGGGAGCGCCTCAGCGTGCCGGCCGCGGCGCCAGGTCAATCGAAGGCGTAGGTGAAGTCGGCGTCCTTGACGTCGAGCGCGACGCGGCGGATCTCGCCGCCGGCGGCCAGGCGCTGCAGGTACTCGACCGAGATCGTGGGCAGCACGGTGTTGGTCAGGATGGCGTCGATCACGCGGCCGCCCGACTCCGGGTCCTGGCAGCGCGCGACCACCTGGTCGACCACCGCGTCGCTGTACTCGAAGGGCACGCCGTGGTTGGTCTCGACGCGCTTCTTGATGCGGCCCAACTGCAGCCGCACGATCTTCTTCATCATCTCGGGCGACAGCGGGTAGTAGGGGATGGTGACGATGCGGCCCAGCAGCGCGGGCGGGAACACCTTCATCAGCGGCGCCTTCAGCGCATCGGCCAGCGCATTCGGGTCGGGCAGCAGCTCGGGGTCGCGGCACATGCTCATGACGAGCTCGCTGCCGGCGTTGGTGGTCAGCAGGATGATCGTGTTCTTGAAGTCGATCATGCGGCCCTCGCCGTCCTCCATCCAGCCCTTGTCGAAGACCTGGAAGAAGATCTCGTGCACGTCGGGGTGCGCCTTCTCCACCTCGTCGAGCAGCACCACGCTGTAGGGCCGGCGGCGCACGGCCTCGGTCAGGATGCCGCCCTCGCCGTAGCCCACGTAGCCCGGGGGGGCGCCCTTGAGCGTGGAGACGGTGTGGGCCTCCTGGAACTCGCTCATGTTGATGGTGATGATGTTCTGCTCGCCGCCGTACAGGGCCTCGGCCAGCGCGAGCGCGGTCTCGGTCTTGCCGACGCCCGAGGTGCCGCACAGCATGAACACGCCGATCGGCTTCTGCGGGTTGTCCAGCCGCGCGCGCGAGGTCTGGATGCGGCGCGCGATCATCTCGAGGCCGTGCTTCTGGCCGATCACGCGCTGGTTCAGCGTGTCGGCGAGCTTGAGCACCGCCTCGACCTCGTTCTTGACCATGCGCCCGACCGGGATGCCGGTCCAGTCGGCGACCACCGAGGCCACGGCCTGCTCGTCGACCGAGGGCAGGATCAGCGGCGACTCGCCCTGCACCGCGTGGATCTTCGCCTGCAGCTCGTGCAGCTCGGCCAGCAGCGCGGCGCGGTCGGGCGCGGCCTCGGCGGGCGCGGCTTCGCCGGCGGCCGCCGCATCCACCGGCTTGTTCCCCGTGCGCAGCTTCGCGCGCAGTTCCAGCAGCCGGTCGACCAGGCCCTTCTCTTCCTGCCAGCGTGCATTGAGCACTTCCAGCTGCGCCTTCGATTCGGCCAGCAGCGCCGACACCTGCGCCGCGCGCTTGGTGACGTCGATGCCGATCGCCTCCTCGCGGCCGATGATCTCCTGCTCGACCGTCAGGCCCTCGATGCGGCGCATGCAGTCCTCGACCTCGGGCGGCGTCGCATGCTGGCTCACGGCGACGCGCGCGCAGGCGGTGTCGAGCAGGCTCACGGCCTTGTCGGGCAGCTGGCGCGCGGGAATGTAGCGGTGCGACAGCTTCACGGCGGCCTCGATGGCCTCGTCGAGCAGCTGCACGCGGTGGTGCTTCTCGAGCACGCTGGCCACGCCGCGCAGCATCAGGATGGCCTTGGTCTCGTCGGGCTCGGGCACCTGCACGACCTGGAAGCGCCGCGTCAGTGCCGGATCCTTCTCGATGTACTTCTTGTACTCGGCCCAGGTGGTGGCGCCGATGGTGCGCAGGTTGCCGCGCGCCAGCGCGGGCTTGAGCAGGTTGGCCGCGTCGCCGGTGCCGGCCGCGCCGCCCGCGCCCACCAGGGTGTGGATCTCGTCGATGAACAGGATGATCGGCGTGGGCGAGCTCTGCACCTCGTCGATCACCTGGCGCAGCCGCTGCTCGAACTCGCCCTTCATGCTCGCGCCGGCCTGCAAGAGGCCGATGTCGAGCGTGAGCAGCTTCACGTCCTTGAGCTGCGGCGGCACGTCGCCGCGCGCCAGCCGCTGCGCGAAGCCCTCGACCACGGCGGTCTTGCCGACGCCGGCCTCGCCGGTCAGCAGCGGGTTGTTCTGGCGCCGGCGCATCAGGATGTCGACGATCTGGCGGATCTCCTCGTCGCGGCCCGTCACCGGGTCCATCTCGCCCTTCTTGGCCTTCTCGGTCAGGTCGACCGCGAACTTCTTGAGCGCATCGCCCTTGCCCATGGCGGCCGGCGCCATCGCGCCCGCGTCCTCGCCGGGCGCGCCGCTGCCCATGCCGGTGCCGTCCTGCGCGCGCATCTGGGCCTCGGGCGAGGCATCGCAGATCTTCACGAAGTTCTCGGCCAGGTCCTCGACCTTGACCTTCTCGAACTGCTTCGACAGGCCGAACAGCGGGTTGCGCAGGCTCTGCGTCTTGAGCATGCCCACCAGCAGGTAGCCGGTGCGCACCTGCGCCTCGCCGAACTGCAGGGTGGCGTAGGTCCAGGCGCGCTCGATCGCGTTCTCGATGTGCGGCGAGAAGTCGCTGATGGCGGTGGCGCCGCGCGGCAGGCGGTCGAGCGCGGCCGTCATGTCCTTGGCGATCACCGAGACGTCGAGGCCGTAGTGCTGGATCACGCGGTGCAGGTCGGAGTCCTGCGCCTGCAGCAGCTGCGCGAACCAGTGCTCGAGCTCGACGTACGGGTTGCCGCGCATCTTGCAGAAGACGGTCGCGCCTTCGATGGCCTTGTAGGCCAGCGAATTGAGTTTCCCGAACAGGGCGGTGCGGCTGATTTCACTCATGGAGGACTCCGTATCTCTTCAAGACGAACGAAAGGGGTTTCATTGAAAGGCCGGCGCGCGCGGATGCGCCTCGCCACCGGGTCGGCTCGCGATGCGCACGTCGCTCGCGTCGCGCGAACGCGGGCGCTCGCCGAGCCACGAGATCCAGCCCAGCCGCGGCGCGTTGCCGCGCTGCTGGCCGAGCCGCGTGGGCGGCACCTGCTCCTTGCGCAGCACCAGTTCGGCATCCCACTCGAGCTCGCCGCCCAGCAGCTGCAGCATCCAGCGCTGCAGCACGGGCTGCGCGTCGCCGATCGGCAGGAACATGCGGTAGCGCGCGAGGTCGAGCGGCCCGACGTGCAGGCGCACGCGGTGCTGGCGGTCCCAGGCGCGGGTGCCGAGCATCGCGCCCATGCCCATGGCGCGCGAGCTCTCGCCGCGACCCAGCCGCGTGAGTTCGGCATCGGGCAGGCTCATCCAGTGGCCGACCCAGCGCTCGAGCTTCATCGGCACGCCGAAGTAGCTGCACAGCACCGACTCCACGCCCTCGGCGCTGTGCACGCGGCGCGCGAGCCAGCCCGAGAAGTGCAGCCGCGCGTCGTCGTGGATCTCGTCGCGCCCGGTGCGCCCCGGCGTGCCGATGCCCACCAGCGCGCCGATCTGCAGCCGGAAGCGGTCCTCGCCCGGCCGGTCGAGCGCGACCGCGGGCCGCGCCTGCGCCCAGGCGCGGTAGAAGTGCAGCGAGAAGCGGTGCAGGAAGCTGTCGAGGAAGGCGAGCCAGGTCGGGTCGCCGTGGTTCAGGCTGCGCTCGCGGATGAAGTCGCTCAGGTGCACCGGCAGCGGCCCGTTGGGACCGATGTAGGCGAAGAAGTGCTGGCGCAGCCGCGGCGGCGAGTGCGCGCCGGCCGGTTCGAAGCGGCTGAAGGCGGCGGGCGCGAACGACAGCGAGGGCTCCTGGCCCACGCGCACCGGCTCGGCGCTCGGCAGCAGCGCGCGGCCCCAGCGCGGCGTGGTGGCGGCGGCCGATTCGAGCCGGCGCAGCACCGCGAAGTAGTCGTAGGCCCAGGGCTGGTCGGACCACCGGCGCAGCGCGGCATCGACGCGCGCTGCCACCGTTCCCTCGGGCGTCGCCGGCAGCGCGGGCGCGGCTAGAGGATCTGGCGCGTCCCGCACAGCGGCCTCCAGCGCATGTTCTCGCCCTTGCCCGCGATGCGCACCACGGTCTCGACGAAATGATTGACCTCGACGTGGCGCGCCAGGTAGCGCGCGAGCACGGCACCGAACAGGAACACGCTGTGGCCGTGGAAGGCGTCCTTGTCGACCTCGAGCGTGATCTCCAGGCCGCGCCCGAAGGCGATCGGCCCCTTCATCGGCAGCCGGCGCGCCACCGCCTTGCTGCTGACCGACAGCAGCCCGCGCACCTGGCCCTGGCGCATCTCGTCGGCGTGCGAGGCGTAGAGCATCAGCGTCTCGCGCAGCGCGGCCGCGCCCTGCTGCGGCGAGCTGTCGGAGATCGACAGGTAGTTGAGCGCGAGGTGGTCGAGCACGCGCCAGCCCAGCCCCTGGCTCACCACCGGCGACACCGGCCGCGAGGGCCCGCGCACCATGCGCACGCGCTGCGCGGGGAAGGAGTCGACGCAGTCGAAGTCGTTGTCGCGGCCCATCGGCAGCAGCAGCGGCAGGTCGCGGTTGGTGCACAGCGCCGACACCGCGAGCTGGCGCAGGCTGGCCGCGTACGGCGCCTGCTGCGGATCGACGATCTGCATGTAGACCTCGGAGCCGATGTGGCTGCTGCGGTTGCCCTCGGTGCGCTGGCGCACCGACAGCATGCGCGGCTCGCGCGTGGTCGTGTAGTAGGCGGGATGGCTGTGGCGCGTGCCGTGGAAGGCCGAATAGAAGGGTCGGAACAGCTGCTCCACCGCGGCCGCCGAGCCCGAGTCCGCGCCCGGCGCGCCGTGGCCGACGACCTCGGTCACGGTGTGCACCTCGAAGTCCTGCGGCCGCGTGCGGTCGGGCACCAGGTGGAACTGGCTCACGCCTTCGCTGAGCGGCACGCGGTCGAGCCGCTTGTTGAACAGGTTGACCACGGGCACGCAATGCAGCTGCACGTTCTCGGCCGTCACCAGCTTCTCGAGCGCCGCGTCGCCGCGCGAGAACAGCAGCACGATCTCGATCTGCGTCACCGGCATCGACGGCAGCACCGACTGCAGGCCCGAGATCTTGAGGAACTGGAAGCGCTGCGGAAACGCGAAGTACTCCTGCAGCAGCCGGAAGCCCGAGAAGCCGGTGGCCGTGACCGGCAGCAGCGCCTCGTCGTCCTCGAAGCCGACCACGCCGATGGCGCTCGGCGGCAGGCTGCGCGCCTCGCCCTGCAGCGCGCCGCCGGCACCCAGCGGCCGCACCAGCACGCCGATGGGCTGGCCCAGCGCGCATTCGTGCAGCTGCCAGGCCACGTCGTCGGCGCCGCCCAGGTGCAGCACGAGGTCGTCGAGCGCGATCTGGCTGAAGTTCAGGTCGGCGGTGGTGCGCAGCACCATGCGCAGGCCGCCGCGGATGGCGCGCGACTGCGGGTGCGTGGCCAGCGGCAGGTCGGGCGCGTAGCTGAAGTACTGGGCACGCAGCAGCTCCAGCGGCCACAGCCGCATCGCGCTCGCGGTGCGGAACTCGCAGTAGGTGCTCTGCCCGACCGCGTGCCGCGAGCGCAGGCCCGCGCCGCGCGGCAGGGTCGGCCCCACGGCGAGGTTGGCGTCGTCGGGGTCGTGCACCATGCTGACCACCGCCATCGCGGGCGTGGGCGCGAGGAAGTGCGGATAGACGATGTCGAGCAGGTGGCCGGTGAAGCGCGGGTACTCGGCATCGAGCTTGAGGTTGACGCGCGCCGACAGGAAGGCCGTGGCCTCGATCAGGCGCTCGACGTAGGGGTCGGCGACCTCCTGGCCTTCGATGCCGAGCCGGTTGGCGATCTTCGGAAAGGCGCGCGCGAACTCGGCCGAGCTCTCGCGGAAGTAGCGCAGTTCCTGCTCGTACAGGCTCAGCAGTCGGGGATCCATCGCGGCGCTACCTCCAGGTGGCCAGCGGCCCGCGCGCGGCCCGCGGCAGGCGGGAATCGGCGCGCGGCGAAGCGGGATGCGGGGCCGGCGGCGTCATGGCTTCTGGGTCGCGTCCTCGATCTCGATGCGTCCTTCTTCCAGGTCGACCCGGCTGCGCATGAGGAACTCCAGCGGCACCGGCTGCGCCCACAGCATGCCGCGGATCTGCAGGCCGACGCAGTTGTGCGAGTCCAGGGCGGAGCCTTCCATGACGAGTTCCACTTCGAGAGTGCGTGAGAGGATGCGTGGCTCGAACTGCAGGATCGCGTTCTTCAGAGCCTGTTCCATGCTGACACGCTGTATCGACGAGGTGAACTGGCCAGACAGCATAGGCAATCCGTAGTTGATGACGGAGCGCGCGGCGTTCGGGTACTGCCGGTCGTCCATGCCGAGGCCGTAGCTGGTGGCGTTGAAGAGCCAGCTCAGGTCGCGCAGCACGGCCGCGCGCAGCGCCTGCTTGGTGAGCGTGCGCTTGTCGTCGCCCTCGCGCTGCTCGTCGGGCGCGCTGTCGACCAGCCGGTCGAGCAGCGAGGGCTGCAGCCGCTCCTGCGCGGTGAGGTCAACCACCTGCGCCGCTTTCTTCGCCGCTTTCTTCTTCCGGAGCGGCGGCCGTGAACACGATCTCGCGCACATCCATCAGCGCGTACTCGCCGGCGTCGGTGCCGAACACGCGCTGGCCATGGCCGGCCCAGACCTCGGGCCGCAGCTCGCGCCACTCGGTGCGGCGCGCGAGCAGCAGCTGGCCGTCGCTGCAGCGCTCGGTGCCTTCGTAGCGCGTGGGGATCAGCGCCAGCGTCTCGCCGCCGTTCTCGAAGTCCAGGTGCGCGGGCATCCAGACGCAGTCGCGCAGGTCCTCGGGCGGCTCGATCTTCACGCAGGCGAGCCGCGCATAGGGGATCCAGTAGTACTTGCCGTTGACGAAGGCCTCGAGCACCGGGCCCAGTCGCATGTCGGCGTCGGACAGCCAGTCGAAGGGCACGCCGTCGATGCTGCCGGCGATGGCCGGCGCCGCGTCGAAGGCGCGCTGGCGCAGGTCTTCGGCCAGCTCGGCCTCACCGCGTCCCTGCCGCAGCAGCGACTCGATGAGCAGCGCCAGCCATTCGTCGGGCTGGCCGAAGATCATGGGCGTGCGCGTGCCGGCAAACACCTCGGCGCGCAGGCCTTCGCAGCGCACGGCATCGCCGTACACCTGCTTCATCGGAACGGCGAGCGCATCGAGCTCGGCCGCGACCGTCAACTGGTTGAGCGCGCGCTCCCACTGGCCCAGCACGCACAGCAGCTGCGCCATGAAGACGCGCGGCTTGCTGTCGGCGGGCTTGGCGCGCACGTCGTCGCTCAGCGCCTTGAGGGCGGCCACCGGATCGGCGGCCTTGAGGAATTCGGCGGCGGTGGTCATGGCTGGCTCCGCTTCACTGGGTGGCCGCGATGACCGCGGTGCGCACGGCGCCGCGGATGCCCGAGGCGAGCTGCGGCGCGGTCTTGATCTGCACGTTGCGGCTCTCGAACACGGTCACCTCGCGCGGCTGGCGCGGCGTGCCGCCGGTGAGGATGGCCTGGCTCACGACGCGCGCGCCGGTCAGGATGACCTCGAAGAAGGGCTGCGACGGCAGGTGGTCGCCGCTGGCGCGGTAGACGAAGATCGAGACCTCGAGGTTGGCCTCCTGGCTGAACAGCAGGCTCGCGATCGACGCGGTGGCGGCATCGACCTCGCGCACGATGACGAAGGGATGCACGCGCACCGAGCCCTTGGTCGAGCCGGGCGGCGACACCACCTCCATCTGGTGGCAGTAGCCGCCGATGTCGATGAACTCGAGGCCGCGTTCCGATTCGCCCTTGACCTTGGTGCCGCGGTTGTCGATCGACATCAGGAAGTCGTTGACCGGTTCGCCGGCCATCAGGTCGAGCAGGCGCAGCAGCTCGTCGGGATCGAGGGCGCCTTCTGCAGAAAAGCTCATTGCAATCTCCTTGAAAAAATCATCGGGACGCGGCGTCCGCGGCGCCCCAGGACAACATCGCCGCGTAGAGGCGGCGCCGCGGCGGCTCCACCTGGCCGCGCACGCGCAGGTCGGCCAGCACCGGCTCGACCGCCGCACCGAACAGCCGCGGCCCGCTCTGCGGCGCGGCCGGCGTGGCCAGCACGAACAGGCGCGCGCCCTCGGCCGAGAGCCAGGGCAGCTCGAAGCGCTTGGCGGCCGGCGCCTCGCGCGTGCCGCGCTCGAAGCGGTTGCTCTCGCCGGGGTCGGACGGGTACTCGGCGCGCGGGCGGCCCTGTGCATCGATGCCCGCCACCACCATGTCGACCGAATGGCCGCTGGTGTTGCGCACGTTGAGCGCCGCGCGCTCGCCGTCGCGCAGCGGCAGCAGGTTCGCCCCACTGGTGCGCAGCGGCCCGCTGCGCGCGAGCCGGTCGCCGTTCCAGATCTCGAGCACGGCCTCGAAGCCGTCGATCGGCATCTGCGTGCCCTCGCCGAGCGCGCACAGCTGGCGCCACCACTTGAGCCGCGCCAGCGTCTCGAGCCGGCGCCGCACCGCGGCCTTGTCGCCCAGGCGCTCGCTGCCGGCACCGAGCGCCGGCGACTGCCATTCGAGGCGCTGGCCGGCCGCGCCGAGGTCGCTCCAGCGCAGGTCGGCCGGCGCGCCCGCGCCCACCGCCACCACCGAGGCCGGGTAGTCGAGGCCGATGCCGGGCGGCAGCGGGCCGTCGCTGCGCACGCGCAGCGCGGTCGAAGGCGGTGCGGCCAGCGGCGAGGCGCTCCACAGCACCGCGCCCGGCAGTTCGCGCAGCGCGGCGGGCACCGCGAGGCTCGCACCGTCGAGGTCGACCTGCGATGCGCGCGCCTGCACGCCGCGCACGGTGCCGTCCTCGAGCGTGGCGTTGATGCGCAGTTCCTGCTGCGGCTGCAGGCCGTCGGCCAGGCCGGCCTGCAGCACCAGGCTGTCGCCGCTGCGCTGCGCGCGCCACACCGGCAAGGTGGAGACGGCGCCGGCGCTGTTGGCGAACAGCGGCGCGTCGAGATTGCCCTCGGCCACCGGCGAGGGCAGCTCGCGGGTCGGGAAGCGCTGCGCCAGTTCGTCGATCACCGGCGGGTAGAGCGCGAGCACGCCGTCGAACAGCTCGCGCCAGGTGGCGGGCCGGCGTTCCAGCGCGCCGGCCACGGCCCAGGTCAGCAGGCCCTGCGGCCGCGCGTTGCGGCCCTGGCGCGGCAGCCGCAGCTCGGGCGTGATCTGGTGGCTCTCGGAGGCGAAGAAGGCGACGTAGCGCGCACGCGCCACGCGCTCGGCCACGGGCGGCGCGGGCGGCGCGGCGAGCGGCACGGCCGCCGGCGCGGCGCGCAGCTGGCCCGCGCGCAGGCCGCGCCAGCGCACCTCGTCGTCGGCCGGGCCTTCGGCGACGGCGGGCACGGCGGCAGCGGCATTGCGCGTCATCGAGGTGGCGGCGCAGGTGTCGAACACCGACCAGACGAACACGCCGCGCGCGAGAAAGGCCTGCACCCAGCCGTCGAAGTCGACGTCGCGCACGCCGCCCGCGAGCGCGCTGTCGACGCCGACGGCACCGCGCACGTCGCGCGCGAGGAAGTTCTCGGCCAGCCCGTCGGGCTCCTGGTAGCGCTTGGTGGCATCGCGCCAGCGTGTGCCGTGGCCCGAGAAATAGAGCAGCACGAAGTCGCCGCTGCGCGATTGCGCGAGCAGCCGCGACAGCGCGTCATGGATCGCCTGCGACTCGGGCAGCGCGGCACCGCTCACGCCATCGGCCAGCGTCGTGATGTCGCCCGCGCCGAAGCCCTGCCGGAGCAACGCGTCGCGCATCAGCGCCACGTCGTTGCGCGGCGCCTGCAGCCACAGCGACTGCGGCTGGTTGACGAGCTCGGACACGCCCACGAGCAGCGCGCGCTGGGTGGCGAAGGCGCGCGGGGCGAGGCAGGCGAGCGCGAGCAGCAGCAGCCACTGCGCCACCATCGAGCGCCGCGTGCCCCCACCCCAGCCCTCCCCCAGCGGGGGAGGGAGCCGGGCCGGAGGTCGCGCGCCATGGCTCATGGCCGCTCCGACGCCCGTCCCGCCGCTTCGACCAGCGGCGAGGCGGCCAGCACCTGCAGGCTCTTCTCCACGTCGGGCACGCGCAGCCGCCACACGCCGTTGCTGCCGGGACCGCCGACCACGTCGGCCGAGATCGCCTGCAGCAGCCGGTCGGCCTCGTCCACGCGCACGCCGTCCTTCCAGCGCACCGTGAGATCGGCACCGGCCGCGGCCGGTGCCGTGGGCACGGCGCGGAAGCGCACGTCGTCCTGCGCATCGTGGCCGCCGAACAGGCCCACGTTCTGCACCACCACGCACAGGGCCAGCACCGCGAACGCGGGCCGCATCCAGCCGTCGGCGCCGAGCCAGCGCCGCACGCTGCCCCACCAGCCGCCCTCGGGCCCGGGCTGGGGC
>NZ_JBWKPQ010000040.1:0-41700 GCF_059418345.1 Variovorax sp. GW821-FHT09B01
TGTGCGTTTGACGCCTGATTCCATTGACTCGCCTTTTCTCGAAGGAAAAGGTGTCAACCCTGGGCAGGACGGGTCACACCAAAGAAAAAAAGCAGGCGCGAGGCCTGCTTTTTCGTTGGGGCTTGGAAAGGCTTACTCGCCCTTGCCGCTGTCGTCGTTCGTGAGCTTCGGCAGCGCCGCGCCCTGGCTCGAGGCCAGCAGGCCGGTCTTGGTGTAGATGCCGAGCTTCTCGCGCGTGTCGACGATGTCGAGGTTGCGCATCGTCAGCTGGCCGATGCGGTCCAGCGGCGTGAACGCGCCCTCGACCTTTTCCATGCTCAGGCGCTCGGGCTTGTAGGTGAGATTCGGCGACTCGGTGTTGAGGATCGAGTAGTCGTTGCCGCGGCGCAGCTCGACCGTGACCTCGCCGGTGATCGCGCGCGCCACCCAGCGCTGGGCGGTTTCGCGCAGCATGATGGCCTGCGGGTCGAACCAGCGGCCCTGGTAGAGCAGGCGGCCCAGGCGGCGGCCGTGGTCGCGGTACTGCTCGATGGTGTCCTCGTTGTGGATGCCGGTCACCAGGCGCTCGTAGGCGATGAACAGCAGCGCGAGGCCGGGGGCCTCGTAGATGCCGCGGCTCTTGGCCTCGATGATGCGGTTCTCGATCTGGTCGCTCATGCCCAGGCCGTGGCGCCCGCCGATGCGGTTGGCCTCGAGGATCAGCTCGACCAGGTTGGGGTAGCTCACGCCGTTGAGCGCGACCGGCACGCCTTCCTCGAAGCGCACCGAGACGGTTTCGCGCTTGACCTCGACCTCGTCCTTCCAGAAGGCCACGCCCATGATCGGCTGCACGATCTGGATGCCGCTGTTCAGGTGCTCGAGGTCCTTGGCTTCGTGCGTGGCGCCGAGCATGTTGGAGTCGGTCGAGTAGGCCTTCTCGGCCGACATCTTGTAGGCGAAGCCGGCCTGCTGCATGAAGGCCGACATCTCGGCGCGGCCGCCGAGCTCGTCGATGAAGACCTGGTCGAGCCAGGGCTTGTAGATCTTCAGGCTCGGATTGGTCAACAGGCCGTAGCGGTAGAAGCGCTCGATGTCGTTGCCCTTGTAGGTGCTGCCATCGCCCCAGATGTGGACGTCGTCTTCCTTCATGGCCGACACCAGCATCGTGCCGGTGACCGCGCGGCCCAGCGGCGTGGTGTTGAAGTAGGTGACGCCGGCCGTCGTGACGTGGAAGGCGCCGGCCTGCAGCGCGGCCAGGCCTTCGTTGGCGAGCTGCGCGCGGCAGTCGATCAGGCGCGCGTTCTCGGCGCCGTAGAGCATCGCCTTGCGCGGGATCTCGTCGTAGTCGGGCTCGTCGGGCTGGCCGAGGTTGGCGGTGTAGGCGTAGGGGATCGCGCCCTTGTTGCGCATCCAGTGCAGCGCCGCGCTGGTATCGAGACCGCCCGAGAAGGCGATGCCGACCTTTTGGCCGGCGGGAACGTTTTGGAGGATGGTCGACATGCTGGGAGGCTCCGTGCGGTTCAGCCGAAGTGGCAGATGTAGCTGTAGGGCTCGCCGCTCACGCGGATCTGGAAGCTGGAGTTGCCCGGAACGTCGAACTTCTGGCCGGGGCCGGAGGCGATCCACTCGGTGGTGCCCGCGAGCTGGTATTCGCAGCTGCCGGCGGTGCCTTCCATGATCTCGGGGGCGCCGGTGTTGAAGGTCAGGGTGGACGGCAGGATCACGCCGACCGATTTCTTCGTGCCGTCGGCCAGCGTGAGGCTGTGGCTCACGCACTTGCCGTCGAAGTAGACATTGGCCTTGGTGGCCACAGCGGCGCTGTTCAGGGTGTCGGTAATCGTCATGGAATGGCGCCGGCGCCGGGGGCGTTCGGCTGGTCGAGGACGGCACCGCGCAGGCGGCGCACCCCTCAGGGGTTGGAGAAGTCCTCGATTTTAGGGGCTTGGCCGGCGGCGCCTGGCCGGCCGGCCGCCTCAGCGGTGCCAGCCGTGGTAGCCGCCGCCGCGCCAGCCGCCGTAGCCGCCGCGGTAACCGCCATAGCCCCGGTAGCCGCCGCCCCAGCCGCGCGAGTAGCCGAGGTTCAGCGAGATGCCGACCGGCGGGTAGACGTAGGGCTGCGGATAGGCATAGGCCGGCTGCACGTAGACCGGCGCCGGATAGACCGCGGCCGGGTAGGCGGGCTGGGCATAGACCGGGGCCGGCTGCGCGCCCGACACCACCACGCCCGGCTCGGGCACGACGTCGTCCCAGGGCGAGCCCGTGGCGTACTGCTGGCCTTGCTGCTGCGGCGGTTGCTGCGCATAGCCGCGGTTGTCGGTTTCGACCGGGTAGGGCGTGAGCTGGTTCTGCGGCGTCACCGGCGCGGTGGTCACGCCGTAGGCATTGGCCTCGACGGGGATGGTGGCGCCCGGCTGGTAGTCGGTGCGCGTGGTGTAGCGGCGGCCGTTGTACTCGTAGGTGACGTTGTAGCTGGTGCCGGCGCCGTCGCGCACCGGCGTGGCCGAGAGCACGCGCGCCTGCACGGTCTGGCCCGACTGGGCATGGACCAGGCCCGCGCTGGCGGCGAGGACGCCGGCCAGCGAGAGGCCGAGGACGGTACGGATGGTCTGGGTATTCATGTTGGAGACTCCTACGGGTCGGATGCTGTGCGCTGGGAGGGAGCCCGGCTGCGCCCGGTCCGGGTTCGACGCCGGCCCGCCAGGCGGGTTCCGGCATTTACACGGCGTTCACAGCACGGTTTTCACAGTCGCTTACAGCGTCCTGGCCCATTGTTCGGCGTCGAAACCGGCCGTGATGTCGGCCTGGCGCGCCTTTTGGTGCCAGTCCACCACCGGCCGCTTGATCAGGCTGGGATTGGCGAGCAGCACGGCGCGCGCCGAGGCGGCGTCGACCACCGATTCGCGCGTGGCGTCGTCGAGCTTGCGCCAGGTGGTGCCGCGGCGGTTGACCAGCGTTTCCCAGCCCAGCGCGGCTAGCCAGCGGTCGAGCTCGGCCTCGGGCACGCCCTGTTTCTTGAAATCGTGGAAGCCGTAGGCGATGTCGTGGTCGGCTAGCCAGGCGCGGGCGCGCTTGACGGTGTCGCAGTTTGGAATGCCGTACAGAGTGGTCGAAGGGGTTGTCATGGCGCCGATGATGCGCGAGCGGCGGGTGGGCGACAATCCCGGCCTCCATGGAAACCCTGAACGACTGGCTCGAGCGCGCCGAGCGACTGCATCCCAAGAACATCGAGCTCGGACTCGAGCGCGCGCGCGAGATGGCCCAGCGCATGGCGCTGCGCTTCGGCTGCCCCGTGATCACGGTGGCCGGCACCAACGGCAAGGGCTCGACCTGCGCCATGCTGGAGTCGATCCTGATGCACGCCGGCTATCGCACGGCGGTCTTCACCTCGCCCCACCTGGTGCATTTCGAGGAGCGGCTGCGCCTGTCGGGCCAATCGGTCGATGCTTCCAAACTGATAGCAAACTTCGAAGCCGTGGAAAAGGCCCGGGGCGACATGCCGCTGACCTATTTCGAGTTCACGACGCTCGGCATCCTGCGCTGCATGATCGAGGAGAAGCCCGACGTGGCGATCCTCGAGGTCGGCCTCGGCGGCCGGCTCGACGCGGTCAACATCATCGATGCCGACTGCTCGGTGATCACCAGCATCGACCTCGACCACATGGAGTTCCTCGGCCCCGACCGCGAGAGCATCGGTTTCGAGAAGGCCGGCATCCTGCGCGCCGGCAAGCCGGCCATCGTGAGCGACCCGATGCCGCCGCAGAGCGTGATCGACCATGCCGAGGCCATCGGCGCCGACCTCTGGCGCTTCGGGCGCGACTTCAACGTCTCGGGCGACAAGCAGCAGTGGGGCTGGAGCGGCCGCGGCCGGCGCTACAGCGGGCTGGCCTATCCGGCGCTGCGCGGCGCCAACCAGTTGGTGAATGCGGCCGGCGTGCTGGCGGCGCTCGAGTCGCTGCGCCAGCAGCTGCCGGTGACGGCGCAGGCGATCCGCAGCGGCCTCGCGATGGTCGAGTTGCCGGGGCGCTTCCAGATCGTGCCGGGCCAGCCGGTACTGGTGCTCGACGTGGCGCACAACGCGCACGCGGTGGCCGCGCTGGCCGAGAACCTCGACGCGATGGGCTTCTACCCGACCACCCATGCCGTGTTCGGCGTGATGGCGGACAAGGACCTGGCGCCGATCCTCGCGCGCATCGGGCCGCTGATCGACCGCTGGTACTTCACCGACCTGCCGACCGCGCGCGCCGCCAAGGCGGCCGACCTGCTGGCAACATGGCAGGCGCAGAACACGCGCAAGGACGCCGCCGGCGAGGTCTTCGCCGACCCCATGCAGGCGCTCCAGGCGGCCATCGAGCGCGCGGACCCCGCTGATAGAATCGTGGTCTTCGGATCGTTCTTCACCGTGGGCGGCGTGCTCGAGCATGGCACCCCCCGGCTGCAAGCCAAACACCTGTCCTCAACCTTGTCGCCCGGCGGCTGATTCGCAGGTCGATCGCGCCGGATTCCGCAGCTTCCCGCATCACTCGCAGCACTCCTTCAGGGACCGAACTTCATGGCGTTTTTCAAGTTCCGCGCGCGCGGCCCACAAGGCAACGAAGGACGCAGCGCACCGGCTGCGGTGCCGGCGGAAAGTGTCGAATCCATGCGCCGTCGCGCCCGCCACCGCCTGCTGGGCGCCGCGGTGCTGGTGCTGCTGGGCGTGATCGGTTTCCCGCTGCTGTTCGACACCCAGCCGCGCCCGGTATCGGTCGACATCCCGATCGAGATTCCAGACCGCAACAAGGTCAAGCCGCTGCCGGTGCCGCAGGCACCCGCGCCGGCCGCCACCAGCGGCAGCGACAACGGCGACACCCGCGTGGCCGCCGCGACGCCGTCGCGGCCCCCGGCCGCGTCGAGCGGCGGCATCATCACCGAGACCGCCGACGGCACCGAGATCGATGCCTCGGGCAAGCCAGTCAACAGCGCACAGGCGCCGGCTCCCGCGCCGGCCAAGCCGGCCGAACCCAAGCCCGAGCCGAAACCGGAGCCCAAGCCGGAACACAAGCCCGAAGCCAAACCCGAGCCCAAGCCGAAGCCCGAACCCAAGCCCGAGGCCAAGCCGGAACCGAAGCCCGCGCCCAAGCCCGCCGCGGTCGACGACGGCGCGCGTGCCCGCGCGCTGCTCGAAGGCAAGCCCATCGCCGCCGCGCCGGCCACGCCCAAGCCCGCCGCCGCGTCCGACGACAACGGCCGCTTCGTGGTGCAGGTCGGCGCCTTCGCCGATGCCGACAAGGCCCGCGAGGTGCGGCAGAAGCTCGAGAAGGCCGGCCTCAAGACCTATGTGAACGTGGCGAAGACGGCCGACGGCGAACGCACGCGTGTGCGTGTCGGTCCCTTCGGCTCACGCGCCGAGGCCGACAAGGCCGCCGAGCGGGTGAAGGCCTTGTCTTTGTCTGCCGCGATCCTCACCTTGTAATTCGCCACCGCCTGTAGTCGCCGTGGCCTTGCTCGACTGGATCGCCGTCGCACTCATCGTGGTGTCGATGCTGTTCGGCCTCGTGCGCGGGCTGGTGTTCGAAGTGATTTCGCTGATCGGCTGGGTGGTGGCGTTCGTGGTGGCGCAGTGGTTCGCGTCCGATGTGGCGGCCTGGTTGCCGGCCGGCGATCCGCAGGCCTCCTGGCGCTATCCGCTGGCCTTCGTGCTGCTGTTCGTGGCGGTCGCGTTCGGCGTGGGCCTGATGGCCTCGTTGACGCGCAAGCTGATCGCCGCCGTGGGATTGCGTCCGGTCGACCGGATCCTGGGCGGTGCCTTCGGCGCGGCCCGGGGCGCGGTGGCGCTGCTGGTGTTGGCAGTGGTTGTTCATTTGCTGGCGTTGAGCGACAGTGCCTGGTGGCACGAATCGCGCAGCGCCGTTGTTCTCGACGCGGCATTGCAGAGCCTGAAGCCTGCATTGCCCGAAAAATTGGCAAGCTACCTGCCCTGAGAGGATCGCTTCATGTGTGGAATCGTCGGCGTTGTCAGCAACGCACCCGTCAACCAGCTGCTCTATGACGCGCTGCTGCTGCTGCAGCACCGCGGCCAGGATGCGGCCGGCATCGTCACGCTGCAGGAACGCAAGTTCTTCATGCACAAGGCCAAGGGCATGGTGCGCGACGTGTTCCGCACCCGCAACATGCGCGCGCTGCCCGGCAGCGTGGGCCTGGGCCAGGTGCGCTACCCGACCGCCGGCAACGCCTACAGCGAGGAAGAGGCGCAGCCCTTCTACGTCAACGCGCCCTTCGGCATCGTGCTGGTGCACAACGGCAACCTGACGAACGCCCATGCGCTGCGCGCCGAGCTGTTCTCGACCGACCACCGCCACACCAACACCGACAGCGACTCCGAGGTGCTGCTCAACGTGCTCGCCAACGAGCTCGAGCAGTCCTCGCACGGCGTGCCGCTGAACCCGGCCGAGGTCTTCGCCGCGGTGCGCAGCATGCACAAGCGCCTGCGCGGTTCGTACGCCGTGGTGTCGCTGATCGCGGGCCATGGCCTGCTGGCCTTCCGCGATCCCTACGGCATCCGCCCGCTGTGCATCGGCCGCAGCGCCGACGGCACCGTGATGGTGGCCAGCGAATCGGTGGCGCTCGAGGGCTCGGGCCACACCTTCGAACGCAACGTGCTGCCGGGCGAGGCGGTGTTCGTCGACATGCAGGGCCAGCTCCATTCGATGCAGTGCGCCGAGGCGCCCACGCTCAATCCCTGCATCTTCGAGTTCGTGTATCTCGCGCGTCCCGACTCGGTGCTCGACGGCATCTCGGTCTACCAGGCGCGCCTGAACCTCGGCGAGACGCTGGCCAAGCGCGTGGTCTCGACCGTGCCGCCGAACCAGATCGACGTGATCATCCCGATCCCCGAATCGAGCCGCCCGAGCGCGACGCAGCTCGCGCACCTGCTGGGCATTCCGTACCGCGAGGGCTTCGTCAAGAACCGCTACGTGGGCCGTACCTTCATCATGCCGGGCCAGGGCGTGCGCAAGAAGTCGGTGCGCCAGAAGCTCAACGTGATCGCGAGCGAGTTCAAGGGCCGCAACGTGCTGCTGGTCGACGACTCGATCGTGCGCGGCACCACCAGCCGCGAGATCGTGCAGATGGCGCGCGATGCCGGCGCGCGCAAGGTCTACCTCGCGAGCGCCGCGCCGCCGGTGCGCTATCCCAACGTCTACGGCATCGACATGCCGACCAAGGACGAGCTGGTGGCGCACGACCGCACCGTGGAAGAGATCCGAGAGCTGATCGGCTGCGACGCGCTGATCTACCAGGACGTCGACGCGATGAAGCGCGCCATCGGCTCGCTCAACGGCAAGCTCGACGGCTTCGATGCCTCGTGCTTCGACGGCGTCTATGTCACCGGCGACATCGACACCGAAGCCATCTCGCGCATGAACGGCAACCGCCCGCGCATCGAGGAGACCGAAGAGGATTCCTCGCGCCTCGCGCTGCCCAACCTGAGCTGATCTTCTTCCGACATTCCTCGTTGGCCTCGCGCCCGAAAGTTTCCGTGACCGATCGACCCCTGCCTCCCGGCCTGCACCGCGACACGCTGGCCCTGCGCACCGCGCTCGAACGCAGCGTGCATGGCGAGCACTCCGAAGCGCTCTACCTCACCAGCGGCTTCGTGCAGCCCGACGCCGAGACCTCGGCCCGCCGCTTCGCCGGCACCGAGGAAGGCTTCACCTACGCGCGCACCTCGAACCCCACCGTCAGCAGCTTCGAGCGCCGCCTCGCCGCGATGGAAGGCACCGAGGCCGCGATCGCCGCCTCCAGCGGCATGGGTGCGATCCTCATGATGTGCATGGGCCTGCTCAAGGCCGGCGACCACGTCGTGTGCTCGCGCTCGATGTTCGGCTCGACCATCAACCTGATCGGGCGCGAGTTCGGCAAGTTCGGCGTCGAGACCACCTTCGTCTCGCAGACCGACGTGGCCGAGTGGCGCGCCGCGGTGCGTCCCACCACGAAGCTGCTGTTCGCCGAGACGCCGACCAATCCGCTGACCGAGGTCTGCGACATCCGCGCGCTGGCCGACGTGGCGCACGAGGCGGGCGCGCTGCTCGCGGTCGACAACTGCTTCTGCTCGCCCGCGCTGCAGCGGCCCGCCGAGCTCGGCGCCGACCTGATCATCCATTCGGGCACCAAGCATCTTGACGGCCAGGGCCGCGTGATGGCGGGCGCGATCTGCGGTCCCTCGAAGCTGATCGTCGACGTGTTCGGCCCGGTGGTGCGCACCGCGGGCATGGTGCTGTCGCCGTTCAATGCCTGGGTCGTGCTCAAGGGGCTCGAGACGCTCAACGTGCGCATGCAGGCCCACTGCGCGAACGCGCTGGCCGTTGCGCAATGGCTCGAGGCCCAGCCGGGCATCGAGCGCGTGTACTACCCGGGGCTCGCCTCGCATCCGCAGCATGAACTGGCGATGCGCCAGCAGGCGGGGCAGGGCGGGGCGGTCGTGTCCTTCATCGTGAAGGGCGGCGATCCCGAGACCGCGCGCGCCAACGCCTTCCACGTCATCAACAGCACCGAGGTCGTGAGCATCGCCACCAACCTCGGCGACGTGAAGACCATCATCTCGCACCCGGCCACCACTTCGCACGGACGCCTGTCCGAGGACCAGCGCCAGTCGGCCGGCATCGGCCAGGGCCTGATCCGCCTCGCGGTCGGCCTCGAGCACGTCGACGACATCAAGGCCGACCTGTCGCGCGGCCTTTCCACCCTGAATTTCTGAATCCCGCCTCCATGACCGGCAAAGTCCGCACCCGCATCGCTCCGTCTCCCACCGGCTTCCTGCACCTGGGCACCGCGCGCACCGCGCTCTATTCGTGGGCCTATGCGCGCCACCATGGCGGCGAGTTCGTGCTGCGCATCGAGGACACCGACGTCGCGCGCTCCACGCAGGATTCGACCGACCAGATCCTCGCGTCGATGCACTGGCTCGGCCTCGACTACGACGAGGGCCCGATCTACCAGATGCAGCGCCTCGAGCGCTACCGCGCCGTGATCGCGCAGATGCTCGAGGCCGGCACGGCCTACCACTGCTACGCCACGCCCGCCGAGCTCGACGAGATGCGCGAGGCACAGAAGGCGCGCGGCGAGAAGACCCTGTACGACCGTCGCTGGCGCCCCGAGCCCGGCAAGGTGCTGCCGCCCGTGCCCGAGGGCGTGCCGCCGGTGGTGCGCTTCTGCAATCCGCCCGAGGGCGACGTGACCTGGAACGACCTCGTCAAGGGCGAGATCACCATCAACAACCGCGAGATCGACGACCTGATCATCCTGCGGCCCGACGGTGTGCCCACCTACAACTTCGCCGTGGTGGTCGACGACTGGGACATGAACATCACGCACGTGTTCCGCGGCGACGAGCACATCAACAACACGCCGTGGCAGATCAACATCTTCCACGCGCTCGGCGCACCGCTGCCGCAGTTCGGCCATGTGCCCGTGATCCTCGGCGACGACGGCCAGAAGCTCTCGAAGCGCCGCGGCGCCGTGAGCGTGACCGCCTACGAGGACAACGGCTACCTGCCCGAGGCGATGCTCAACTACCTCGCGCGCCTCGGCTGGAGCCACGGCGACGACGAGCTGTTCACGCGCGAACAGATGGTGAGCTGGTTCGACGGTTCGCACCTGTCGAAGAGCCCCGCGCAATGGGACGCGGCCAAGCTCGCGTGGGTCAACGCGCAGTACATCAAGGCCAAGCCCGATGACGCGCTCGCGCCGCTGGTGGCCGCACAACTGAAGAAGCGCGGCATCGAAGCCGACGATCGGCTCGCCGCCATCTGCGCGCTGTTCAAGGACCGTTGCGAGACCACGGTCGCGCTGGCCGATTGGGCCGCGGCCTTCTATGCCGACGTCCACCCGAGCGAAGCGGATCGTGCACAACACATCACCGATGCGGTGAAGCCTGCGGTGGCCACGCTTGCGGATAAACTCTCCACCCTTCCGACGTGGGACAAGGCGACGATCGCCGCGGCCATCAAGGAAACCCTGGCTGCGCATTCGCTCAAGATGCCTGCTCTGGCGATGCCGGTGCGTGTTCTCGTGATGGGAACCCCACAGACGCCATCGCTCGATGCGGTCCTCGCGATTTTTTCTAAAGAAAAAATCATCGAGCGTTTGAAAGTGGCCTAAAAACCGGTCTATAATTTGAGGCTCGACACCGACACAAGGTGATTCTGAAAAGAAGCACTGGAATGTCAAAGAGGGGGTATAGCTCAGCTGGGAGAGCGCTTGCATGGCATGCAAGAGGTCATCGGTTCGATCCCGTTTACCTCCACCATCAAAAGTGTCGAAAAGAGAAGAAGTGCTGATCGCAGCACGGTTCCTAAGGTTTTGACCCTATCGTCTAGAGGCCTAGGACACCACCCTTTCACGGTGGCTACCGGGGTTCGAATCCCCGTAGGGTCGCCAGTTTCATGCAAGTGAAGCAGGCACGAGTCGTCAACACTCGACTCCGCAAGGAGTGAACGTTGTCTACCAGGAGTGGTAGTTCAGTTGGTTAGAATACCGGCCTGTCACGCCGGGGGTCGCGGGTTCGAGTCCCGTCCACTCCGCCATATAAAACAACGGGTTACGTGAGAAATCACGTAGCCCGTTTGTCTTTTTGGAATTCGTTTCGGGGTACTTTGGAATATGAGCTACCCCGCTGGGGTCGCCTTCTTGAGCTGCCGACGGCCAGTTTGGGAGAAATTTGAGCCGGTGTTAGGTATCCTCGGGCGCCATGAAGACCCCTCGTTACTTCCTGGCCTCCCTCGGACTTCTCGGTGCCACGTTCGTCCACGCCTACACGGGCAATGAACTACTTGCGGACTTTGAAGCCCAGGGGGTCAGGAGAGTCGGATCGATGCAATACGTGCGCGGGGTCGTGGACGGGATAACGTCTAGCCAGATAGCGACTCGCAGAGACTTCGTTTGCATACCTGAGGGTGTCACGGTGGGGCAAATCACCGATGTCGCTATCAACGAACTCCAACGCTCTCCAGCCAATCGTCATCTGGACGCGGGGGCGATCGTTTACCTCGCATTTGTCGAGACCTGGCCCTGCAAGGCAGGAACTGGAAATCCCCGCCAAGGGCGCTAGATCTCCACGTTGAGGACCTCGTAGTCCTCGAACTCATGCCAGCCGGTCCCGTAGACCCTTTGGTCTCCTGAGGACGCATGCTCGTGCTGCCGTAGCCAGTTCTCCTCCTCAGCCTTCTTCATCGCCTTGGCCGCGTCCTTGACGTTGACCTAGAGCGAGTTCCGGAGGTGCGAGACGGCCAGCGCCAGCGCATCGATGCGGTCGACGTGCGTCAGGCATCCGCGCTCCCGGTGTCGAATTTTGTAATAGAGGTCGGGAAAGCCGCATAAACACGTGCCCTCTTGGTTGCCGTTTGGAACATCCAACTGGCCCTAATCCGCGCCAGTGTTCGCTTTTTAGTCCGGCCTGTCACGCCGGGTCGCGGGTTCGAGTCCCGTCCACTCCGCCACATAAAGCAACGGGCTACGCGAGCAACCGCGTGGCCCGTTTGTCTTTTGGAGATCCGAGCCGAACCCACTGGTGACGCGCTGACGGCGCGGTAGCCGCTGTCTTCGATCGCGACTCGTCCTCACCCGGGCTTGGGACGGCGGTGGGAGTTCTTGAGCGATCGGGACGCGAACTCGACTTTGGCTCGAGTGACGTCGTCCTCGGCGTGCAACTGCAGCTTCTTGCAGTTTGCGCATTGGTACAACCGCAGCCAAGGGAGAAGTCGCATCCATGGTCGGCGCTCGACGCGGTAGAGATGGTCGACGGTGCAATCACAGGCCTGAAAAACAGACATAGCCAAAAAATTAGTGCGAAAGTTGCACCAATTATTTCTCTGTAATCGTGACAAATTTCACCGTTTTCCGTGGGGAGTTGTGATGTGACCCACAGCTAGCTCAAGGTTCGTGGCGCTCCAGGAACGTGGGGCAACTGGCCGGCGCCGCTGCAGTTCAAAGGCGGGACGCCAGAAGAGCGGGAGGTCGACGAGAACGACGAGGATTTCAGGCACATGGAGCTCGCCCGGTCTTCTGGTTTGCGCTCGCTTTAATTGCATGGGCCTATGGTTGCCTCAACGATGAGGTCAAGCGCAGTGCCGTCGATGCCATCGGCAGCGACGCCGACCTAGCTCGCTGATCAGGCTCGGGGCCGCAGCAGCGGCGCCACGTTCTCGCAACGCCCAGGGCTCAGTTACTCTCGCCACAACTCAGGCTCGGGGCCGCAGCAGCGGCGCCACGTTCTCGCAACGCCCAGGGCTCAGTTACTCTCGCCACAACTTAGCGACGCCCCCAAACGAACAAAGCCCGCACAAGGCGGGCTTTGAAAATATGGTCGTGAACTCTTACGCGGTCCACGCTACGGCAAAGATTCCTTTGCGGAAGTCATTGTTGTTTTTCTCGTCGTAGTGACTTCGACGCGCTGGTGTGAGATTCAGCTTGCCTGGCCAGGCAACGCTCGGGCGTTCCGAGCGAAGGCGCATTGTAGCAGGCCCGTGCATGCGATCCCGCAAGCGAGGATCACGCACGTCGTGCGTAGCGTCCCGGAGGCATTCCCACATGCCTGCTGAATGCGGTGCTGAAGGTGCTCGCCGAGCTGTAGCCCACGCGTTCGGCGACCTCGGCGATCGCGACGTCGTGATGCTTGAGCAGGTTCTTCGCGAGCGCCATGCGCCAGGCCAGCAGATATTCCATCGGCGGCAGGCCGACCGCGCGTGTGAAGCGATCGAAGAAGGCCGAGCGCGATAGCGCGGCCTTCTGTGCGAGCTGGGTCACGGTCCATGGTCGCGCGGGATCCGCGTGCAGTTGGCGCATCGCGAGCGCTAGCCGCGCATCGGCCAGTCCGCGCAACAGGCCGGGGGGCGCATCCTCGCCGGACGACGAACGCAGCGCCTCGACGAGCAGCACTTCCACCAGGCGCGTGAGCACGAGCTCGCGCCCGGAGCGCTCCTCGCTCGATTCCTCGCCGACCAGCCGCACCAGCACCGAGAGCCGATCGACGCCGCGTACGTGCACCAGCGTCGGCAGCAGCGAGACCAGCAAGGCCGCATCGGGCGAATCGAACACGAAGTAGCCGCCGAGCAGGCGCACGTCGGGCGGGCCATCGCGCCTGCCGTGGCGCACCTCGCCTTCGGGTGCGGGCGCGAGCTTGGGATCGATGTGAACGGGCGCGGCTGCCTCGAAGCTCGACAGTGTGAAGCCCGGCGTTGCCGGCATGAGCACGAAGTCGCCCGCTTCGAGGGCGATGGCTTCCTCGCCCTCGACCGCGAGGCGGCAACTCCCGCTGATCACCGCGCAGAAGCTGGGCTGGCCGAAATCGGAATAGCGGACGGCCCAGCGGCCGGCGCCGCTGATGCCCTTCGAGAACACGGCGCGCGGATTGAGCAACGCGATGACCTCGGAGAGCGGATCGTTCATGGATGGACGCTCGCAAATGAATCGTGGACCTTTCATTGTAGATGGTCCGGTTTTCTCTGGATATCGTTCGCTTCCATGTCAACCACCCAGCAAACATCCATGAAAACCGTCCTCATCACCGGCTGTTCGTCCGGCTACGGCCTCGAGACCGCGCGCCATTTCCTGTCGCAGGGCTGGCGCGTGATCGCCACCATGCGAACGCCGCGCGAAGACCTGCTGCCGCGCGACGAGCGGCCGCGCATCGTGGCCCTCGACGTCACGAACCCGCAGAGCATCGCCGCCGCGCTCGAGGCAAGCGGACCCATCGACGTGCTCGTCAACAACGCAGGCATCGGACTGCTCGGTGCCTTCGAGGCGACGCCGATGAGCACCACGCGCGAAGTCTTCGAGACCAACACCTTCGGCGTGATGGCGATGACGCAGGCGGTGCTGCCGCAGTTCCGCGCGCGCCGCGCCGGCGTGGTGGTGAACGTGACTTCGAGCGCCACGCTGGCACCGATGCCGCTGGTCGCGGTCTACACGGCCAGCAAGACGGCCATCGAGGGATTCACCGGTTCGCTGGCGCACGAGCTCGCGGCCTTCGACGTGCGCGTGAAGCTGGTGCAGCCCGGCTATGCGCCGAGCACGAACTTCACGAGCAATGGCCAGTCGCGCATGGCGGGCTTGATCCCGCCGGCCTACGGGGCCTATGCGCAGCAGGTCTTCGCGTCCTTCGCGGACATCTCGGCAGTGACCACGGCATCCGACGTGGCCGAGACCGTCTGGCGTGCCGCGCACGACGAGTCGGGGCAACTGCGCTTCCCCGCGGGCGCCGACGCGGTGGCGCTGGCCCGTTCGAGCGCGCCTTCTGCATCGGCTTGAGTTGGCGTAGGCGGTCTTCCACAGCGTGCGATGGGGCGATGTGCGCGCCGTAGCATGGCCAGGCCCGCATCGTCGCGGGCGCGGTTTGCGTCATGTTTTCAGCAAAGGAGTTCGCCATGCCCATCTCTTCGCTTCGTACGGTGGCCGTCGTCTGTGCAGTGGCTGCGAGCAGCATCGCCTTCGTCGGTTGCACGACCACGCGTCCCGACAACCAGGCCAGCAGTTCGTCCTCGCGTGCGTCGATCGATGCGCAGGTCGATGCCTCGCTGTCCAAGCTCTACGACTCGGTGCGCGGTTCGCGCGAGCTCGTCGCCAAGTCGAGCGGCGTGCTGGTGTTTCCGGCGGTAGTCGGCGCGAGCATGGGCGTGGGCGCCGAATACGGCCGCGGCGCATTGCGCGTGAACGGCCGCACGCAGTCCTACTACAGCACCACCTCGGGGTCGATCGGCTTCCAGGCGGGCGCGCAGTCGAAGGCCGTGATCTACCTGTTCACCACGCAGGCCGCGCTCGACAAGTTCCGCAGCAGCAAGGGATGGACGGCCGGTGCCGATGCCACGGTGGCCGTCGCGACCATCGGCGCCAACGGCAGCATCGACACCAACACGATCCGTCAGCCCGTGGTGGGCTTCGTGCTGACGAACGTGGGGCTCGAGGCCGGCGTCTCGGTGCAGGGCGCGAAGGTGACCGAGATCGCGCTCTGACGCGAAGCCGGCCGCCGCGCGCTCAGGCGGCGGCCAATTGCAGCTGCAGCGTGGCGATCTGCTCGCGCAGCGTCTTGTTCTCGGTTTCGAGCGCCGCCACGCGCTGCTTCAACGCCTGAACCTGCTCGGAATCGGGCGCCTCGAAAGGCGATTCACTGTCGGACGAGGCTTCGGCTTCGTCCTCGCGCGGCTTTCGCTTCGCTTCGCGCGCACGCTTGGCCGCGAGCTTCAGTTCGTCCTTGCCCGCATTCGCGGCGGCCACCTGCTCCTCGGCGGGCAGGCTCGCCACGGCGGCGGCCGCGTTGATCGAGATGGTGCCCGACTTCACCGCGGCCACCACTTCGGGCGCGGCCTGCTTCTGGATCTTCTCGATCATCTGGACCTGGGTGCTGCTGATGCGCGCGGCCTTGGCGATGGCCTCGCGGCTGTTGAGCGGCGCGGGCGGCGGCACGCTTGCATCGTCGCTGCTCGCGGCCGAGCTCGTGGGCGCATCGGCATCCGCGGTGGCGGACGACGCATTCGCCGTGCGCGCGCGGCGTTCCGTCACGATGTCCTTCTTGCGCAGCGCGAGCACGCCGCGCACGAAGTCCGAGATGCTGCGCCGGCCCAGGTGCTGGTCGATCATCCACAGGTGCACGTCCTCGATCGACTGGAAGCGCGTGTTCTGCACGGTCTGGAACGGCAGGCCGTGCTTCTGGCAGATCGCATAGCGGTTGTGGCCGTCGACGAGAACGTCGCCCCACAGCACCAGCGCATCGCGGCAGCCTTCGGTCAGGATGCTTCGCTCGAGGGCTTCGTGCTCTTCGGGCGTGAGGGGATCGATATAGGCTTTGAGTTCTTCGTTGACGACGATGTTCATGGAGACGGGGTGAGGGCAGGGGCGAAATTCTAGTGGTGCGGCCGGCTCGTCCTGGATGGCGCCGGCCTGTCTCGGTTTTGGCCGTTCAAACGTCTAAGGGGTAAGAAACAGGAAAGGATCGACCGCGCGGGCGGATTTCTTTCATCTAAAAGTAGTAATAGTTCTCATTTGCATTCAGTCGAACTGAATACATCCGTACACCAGGAGTCTCCGTGGACATGTTGATGCACTCATCCGAACCCACGCTGGGGGAGGTTTTCATCGCAAACCGTGCCCAGCTCCAGCGCGTCGCACAGAAGATCGTGCGCACCGCGGATCTTGCCGACGAAGTGTTGCAGGACGCTTATCTCAAGCTCGCCGACGGCGCCGCCGTGCGCGATGTGCGCAAGCCATTGGGCTATTGCTGCCAGGTGGTGCGCAACGTGGCTTTCGACTATCACCGCCACCAGTCGGTCGAGGCCAGCTATCGCACCTACTGCGAGGACGTCGAGCTCGTCAGTCCGCCGAGCAACGATGCGCCCGAACGCGTGCTCGATGGGCGCCAGGCGCTCGCGGTGATCGACCGCGTGCTCGGCGCGCTGCCCGCGCGCACGCGGCTGGCGTTCGAGCTCAACCGCCTGAGCGGCATGACCCAGCGCGAGATCGCCGCCCGGCTCGGCTGTTCCGCCACGCTGGTCAATTTCATGATCAAGGACGCCGACGCCGCCCTCGAAAGCTGCCGCTACCTGGTGCAGGGCAACTGATGCCGGCTGGCGCGTCGGCGATTACGATCGGCCGATGGCAAAGGACAAGGAGCACGACCCGGTCTGGCAGGCGGCCTGGACCTGGGTGCGCCGCCAGCACGAGCGTGGTGGCCTCGACGATGCGGCGCGCGACGAATTCGCGCGCTGGCTGGCCGCGGATCCCGTGCATCGCAAGACCCATGGCGAAGCGGCCCGCCTCTGGCTGCTCGTGGGCCTCGTTCCGCCCGCCAACGATGTCCCGTCGCCGGGCGATATCGCAGGCCGCTAGCCGCGGCCACTGACCCCCGCATCTCCCGACTCGTGCCGCATTGCGCGGCGGCGCAGCCATGCCCGCCTCCCGCCGATCGCTAATGCCTCGGCGACTAAACAGCCGCCCGCCCGCGCCGTCATGTATCGCAAGGACGGGCGCCTGACGCCTGCCGTTCGTCGAACTCCACCATCCCAAGAGGACCGCACATGTCTACCAGCTGCTTCGACCGTGAGGACGAAACCTTCATCGTGCTCGTCAACCACGAAGAGCAATTCTCGATCTGGCCCCAATGGAAGGCCGTGCCCGGCGGCTGGAAGGCCGTCGACGGCGTCCAGGGCGACAAGAAGACGGTGCTCGCATACGTCGAGAAGACCTGGACCGACATGCGTCCCAAGTCGCTGCGCGACTGGATGGCGCAGCAGGAAGGCGCCCCGGCCTCCGCCTGAACGCATGCCGGCGCCTCTCTCCCTGCTGTGCCTGCCCTGCGCGGGTGCCAGTGCCACCATGTACCTGCGCTGGCGGCGCTTGCTGCCGCGCTGGATCGAGGTCGTGCCGCTGGAGTTGCCGGGCCGGGGCAGCCGCCTGGGCGAGGACTTCGTCGAGGACTTCGATGCGCTGGTCTCGCTGCTGTGCGGCGAGCACGAGGCCGCGCTGCGCGGCAACTTCGCGCTCTTCGGTCACAGCATGGGCGCCTTGCTGGCGTGGGGCATCGCGCAGCGTCTTCGCGCGACGGGTCGGCCCCTGCCGCGGGCCCTGCTCGTCTCGGGCAGCGCCGCGCCTTCGCAGCGTGATCCCGATCGCTTCGTCGACATGGATGACGACGAGGCGCTGATCGCCGACATGCGCAAGCAGGGCGGAACGCCCGAGGAGCTGTTTGCCAGTCCCGAACTGCTGCGCATGACGCTCGACACGCTGGCGGCCGATTACCGCGTCTGCGAGGGCTTCGCGCATCGCGGCGCCGCGCCGCTGCCCGTTCCGCTGCATGTGTTCGCGGGCCGCGAGGACGACATCCAGCCCTGGCGCGTGGAGGCCTGGTCCGCGGAGACCCTGAATGCCGGCTTCTCGCTCGACTGGTTCGAGGGCGGCCACTTCTTCATCCGGCAGCACGAGGCCCGGGTGCTCGCCGCCCTGGTGCGGCGCCTGCCCCAATCCGTGGCGGGGGAGGCCGATGTGCTGCCCGCCATCGCCTGAGCCGTCATCGCCGGGTCTCGTGGCCGAGCCGGCTTCGCCATTCAAGGAATCGATGTGACCCCGACGCACCCCGTGGACTTCGTGAGCCACCTGCGCGACCTGGCCGCGCGCCGGCCCGATGACACCGCGCTGGTCGGCGTGACCGACCGCGACGGCGCGGCGCTCGACACGCCCCTCTGCTATCGCCAGCTCGATGCGCGCGTGCGCGGCCTGGCGGCGCGCCTGCAGCAATCCTTCGGCCGCGGCGAACGCGCGCTGATCATGCTGGACAACGGCGACGACTACGTCGTGAGCTTCTTCGCCTGCCTGTACGCGGGCCTGGTCGCCGTGCCCGTGTTCCCGCCCGAGTCCACGCGCAAGCGGCACCTCGGCAAGCTCGAGGGCATCGCGGCCGATGCCGGCGCCTGCTGCGTGCTGACCCATGCCGACATCAAGGCCTCGATCGCCGCGGCCGAGGCCTTCGCCGACGTGCCGTTGATCGCGGTGGACGCGATCGGTACCGACGACGCCGACCGCTGGGCGCCGCACCAGCCCTCGGCCGCCGACATCGCCTTCCTGCAGTACACCTCCGGCTCGACCTCGGCGCCCAAGGGCGTCATGGTCACGCATGCCAACCTCATGGCGAACATGCGCGCGATCGAGGAGGGCCTGTCGGTCGGTCCGGACGACATCTTCGCGACCTGGCTGCCGCTCAACCACGACATGGGCCTGATCGGCGGCCTGCTGCAGCCGCTGCACCGCGGCATCCCGGTCGTGCTGATGTCGCCGCGCTACTTCCTCGAGCGGCCGGTGCGCTGGCTCGAAGCCATCTCGCGCCACCGCGCGACGATCAGCGGCGGCCCCGACTTCGCCTATCGCCTGTGCCTCGAACGGGTGTCCGAGGCGCAGTTGCAGAAGCTCGACCTGTCGAGCTGGGCGCTCGCGTTCTCCGGCGCCGAGCCGGTGCGCGCCGACACGCTGCATGAATTCAAGCGCCAGTTCGCGCCCGCGGGATTCGCCGCCGGCGCGGTCTACCCCTGTTATGGCCTGGCCGAATCCACGCTGTTCGTGACGGGCGGCTGGCGCGGCGCCGGCATGGTCGCCCAAGGCTTCTCGAGCCAGGGCCTGGCGCGCGGCGAGGTCTTGACGCAGGCCGACGGCGCGGTCCTGGTCGGCTGCGGCCGCACCGTCACCGGCCATGCCGTGCGCATCGTCGACCCGGCCTCGCTGTCGGTGTGCGATGCCGGCCGCGTCGGCGAGATCTGGGCCACCGGCCCGAGCATCGGAAGCGGCTACTGGAACAAGCCCGAGGTCTCGCGGCAGACCTTCGTCGATCGCGACGGCGCCACCTGGCTGCGCACCGGCGACCTCGGCTTCGTGCACGACGGCCAACTCTACGTGGCAGGCCGCATCAAGGACATGATCATCGTGCGCGGCCACAACCTGTACCCGCAGGACATCGAACGGATGATCGAGCTCGAGGTCGACGTGGTGCGCAAGGGCCGCGTGGCGGCGTTCGCCGTCGATGGCCCTGCTGGCGAGGGCATCGGCCTGGCCGCCGAGGTGTCGCGCAGCGTGCAGAAGCTGGTCGGTCCCGAGGCGCTGGTCGAGACGCTCAGCGCCGCCGTGAGCGAACAGTTCGGCGAGCCGCTGTCCGTCGTCATGCTGCTCAATCCGGGCGGCATGCCCAAGACCACCAGCGGCAAGCTGCAGCGCGGCGCCTGCCGCCAGGGCTGGATCGATCGCACGGCCGATGCCTATGCGATGCATGCGCATGGCGCCTTCGTGCTCGGCGGCACCGCCGCGAAGGCGCCCGCGGCGGCGCTGCCGCTGGACGAGCTCGAGCAGGCCATGGCCGCCATCTGGAGCGAGGTGCTGCGCCGCGGCGCGCAGCAGCCCGCGCTGGCACGCGATGCCCATTTCTTTCTCAGCGGCGGCAACTCGCTCGCCGCCACGCAGGTGGCGGCCCGGGTGGCCGACGCGTGGGACATCGAGTTTCCCGTGCGCCTGCTGTTCGAGCAGCCGCGGCTGCAGGATCTCGCCGCGGCAGTGCGCCGCGTGCGCGCCACCGGCCTGCGCAGGCCGCGCAACCCGATCCCCGTGCTGCCGGCCGAGCGCAGGAGCGGAGCGCTCGCGCTGTCGCATGCCCAGGAGCGCCAGTGGTTCCTGTGGCAGCTCGATCCGAAGAGCACGGCCTATCACATCGGCATCGCGCTGGACCTCTCGGGCCCGCTCGATGCCGCTGCCTTGAACGCGGCCTTCGACGGACTGGTCGCTCGCCACGAGAGCCTGCGCACCGTGTTCCGTGCGGCTGCGGATGGAACGGTCGGCCAACGGATCCTGCCCGCTTCGCGCTTCGCGTTGCGGCAGATCGACCTGCGCGAGCTGCCCGCGTCGGCGCGCGAAGCCGCCGCGACCGCGCACGCACGGCAGTGCCAGGAGGAACTGTTCGACCTCGGCGAAGGCCCGCTGCTGCGCGCGGCGCTGATCCAGGTCGACGACGCGCGGCACCTGCTCGTCGTGGTCACGCACCACATCGTGTCCGATGGTGCGTCGCTGCAGCTGCTGGTCGGCGAACTCGGTGCCGCCCATGCGGCGCATGCGGGCGGCAAGGCGCCGCAGTTCGCGGTATTGCCGATCCAGTACGCCGACTACGCGCTGTGGCAACGCGACTGGCTCGCCGCCGGCGAGGCCGAGCGGCAGCTCGCCTACTGGCGCGTACAGCTCGGCGACGAGCATCCCGTGCTCGCGCTGCCCACGGACCACGCGCGGCAGGCAGTGGCGAGCTACCGCGCCGCCAGCCATGCCTTCGAATTCGACGGCGCGCTCGTCGCGCGGCTGCGTGCCACCGCGCAGTCGCATGGCGCGACCTTCTTCATGGCGCTGCTGGCCGGCTTCCAGGCGCTGCTGCACCGCTACACCGGCCAGCAGGACGTGCGCGTCGGCGTTCCGGTGGCCAACCGCCACCGCCCCGAGACCGCGGGCCTGATCGGCTTCTTCGTCAACACCCAGGTGCTGCGCGCCACGCTGCAGGGCCGCACGAGCCTCGCGCAATTGCTGGCGCAGGTGCGCGAGGCCGCGCTCGGCGCGCAGGCCCACCAGGACCTGCCGTTCGAGCAACTGGTCGAGGCGCTGCAACTGCAGCGCAGCCTGAGCCACAGCCCGCTGTTCCAGGTGATGCTCAACCATCTGCGCGAAGACGTGGATGCGCTGCGGCTGCTGCCGGGCCTCGAGGCGCGCGAACAGCGCATGGCCGAGGGCGCCGCCCAGTTCGAACTCGCGCTCGACATCCGCGAGCGCGCGGATGGCAGCACCGGCGCGGTGTTCACCTATGCGGCCGAACTGTTCGAGCCCGCCACCATCGAGCGCATGGCCGCGCACTACCGGGCGCTGCTGGAGGCGCTGGCGACCGATCCTGCGCAGCCGCTCGGCGATGTCCTCTTGCTCGACGCGGAAGAGCGGCAGCGACTGCGCGCCTGGTCGGTCGGCGAGCGGCAGGTGCTGCAGACGCAACCCGTGCACCGCCTGTTCGAAGCGCGGGTGCGCGCGAACCCGGAGGCCGTCGCGCTGATCGATGGCGACACGCCCTCGAGCTATGCCGCCTTGAACGAGCGCGCCAACCGCGTGGCACACCGGCTCCTGCGCGAGGGCGTGCGGCCCGGCAGCGTCGTCGCCGTGGCCATCGAGGCCGCGGGCGAGCGCGTGGCGGGCCTGCTCGGCGTGCTGAAGGCCGGCGGCACCTATCTGCCGCTCGATCCGTCGCATCCCGCGCAGCGGATCGCGCAACTGCTCGAGGACAGCGGCGCCAGCGTGCTGCTCGCGGACGGCGCGCAGGCGTCGACCTTGCCGCCGGGCATCGCCAGGGTTCAACTCGACCCCGCGCAGCTCCAGGCCGAAGCCGTCACCGACCCCGCCATCGACCTGCACGACGGCCATCTCGCCTACCTCGTCTACACCTCCGGCACCACCGGCGCTCCCAAAGGCGTGGCCGTGTCGCACGCCGCCCTCTCGATGCACCTGCAGGCGATGGCGCGGACCTGCGACATGCGCGCCGAGGACCGCTCGCTGCAGTTCGCATTGCCGCACGTCGACGCGGCGCTCGAGCAATGCCTGCTGCCGCTGGTGTCGGGCGCGGCCCTCGTGGTGCAGCCGCAGTGGTGCTCGCTCGCGAGCGAACTCGACGCCCTGCTGCAGCGCCACCGCGTCAGCGTGGTGGACCTGCCCCCGGCCTATGCGCGCCAGCTGATGCAGGGCCAGCCGCCGTTCACGCATGCCGTGCGCCTCGCGCTGTTCGGCGGCGAGGCCTGGACCGGCGAAGACCTGGCGCTGATCCGCCGCGTGCTGCGTCCCGCGCGCATCGTCAATGCCTACGGCCCGACCGAAGCCGTCATCACGCCCACCGCATGGAGCGGCACGGCGCACGATCCCGTGCAGGGCTACGCACCCATCGGCCGTCCCGTGGGCCATCGCACGGCCCATGTGCTCGATGCCGACCTGCAGCCCGTTCCCCAGGGCGTGGCCGGCGAGCTGTACCTCGGCGGCGCGGGGCTCGCGCGCGGCTACCTCGGCCGCGCGGCGCTCACGGCCGAGCGCTTCGTCGCCGATCCCTTCGATGCCGAGGGCGGCCGGCTCTACCGCACCGGCGACCTGGTGCGCTGGGGGCTCGATGGCCAGCTCGAATACCTCGGCCGGCTCGACCACCAGGTGAAGATCCGCGGCTTTCGCATCGAGCTCGGCGAGATCGAGGCGAGGCTGCGCGAGCACCCGGCGGTGCGCGAGGCGCTGGTGCTCGTGCACGACGGCGCGGCCGGCCCGTCGCTGGCCGCCTACGTCGCACCGTCCGCGCGCATCGATGCCGCCGCGTTGCGCGAGCACCTGGGCCGCGCGCTGCCCGACTACATGGTGCCGCCCGCCATCGTGGCGCTCGACAGCTTCCCGCTCACCAGCGGCGGCAAGGTCGACCGCCGCGCGCTGCCCGCCCCGACCCTCGCCGCTGCCTCGCAGGGCTACGAGGCGCCGCAGGGCGACGTGGCCCAGACCCTGGCCTCGATCTGGGCCGGACTGCTCAAGGTCGAGAAGGTCGGCATGAACGACAACTTCTTCGACCTCGGCGGCAATTCGCTGCTGGTGATCCGCATGCACCGGCTGATGGAAGACCGGCTGAACCCGGGCCTGAAGGTGGTCGACCTCTTCAAGTACCCGACCGTCGGCGCGCTCGCGCGCCGCATCGAACAGGGCGGCGGCACGACCCCATCCGATGCCGGCGAAAGCGACGACAGCGAACAGGCGCGCGCGCAGCGCCAGCGCACGGCCCTGCTGCAACGCCGCCGTCCCACCGAAAGAAGCTTCTGATGCAAGACTCCGTGTCGCCGCCCGAACTCACGGGCCTCGAGATCGCCATCGTCGGCATGGCCGGCCGCTTTCCGGGCGCGCCGGACGTGAATGCCTTCTGGCGCAACATCCGCGACGGCGTCGAGTCGGTCACCGTCTTCAGCGACGAGGAACTGCGCGCGCGCGGCGTGCCCGAGCGCACCCTGGCCGATCCCGACTACGTGAAGGCCGGCGTGCTGTTCGAAGGCTTCGACCAGTTCGATGCCGGCTTCTTCGGCTACTCGCCGCGCGAGGCCGAGCACCTCGATCCGCAGCAGCGCATCTTCCTCGAATGCGCCTGGGAGGCGCTCGAGCACGCCGGCTGGCAGGCCGGCAGGGGCGGCGCCTCGGTCGGCGTCTATGCCGGCGACGGCCCCAACCTCTACCTGATGCGACACCTGCTGCCGGCCTTCGGCGTCGACGCGGGCACCGGCATCGCCGACATGCTGGGCCTGATGAGCGGCAACTCCGCGGGCTCGCTGTGCACGCGCGTGGCCTACAAGCTCGACCTGCGCGGCCCGGCCGTCAGCGTGCAGACCGAATGCTCGACCTCGCTGGTGGCGGTGCACATGGCCTGCCAGGCGCTGCTGAGCCACGACTGCGACATGGCGCTGGCCGGCGGTGTCTGGCTCAACCTGCTGCAGGAGGGCGGCTACCGCTTCCAGAACGGCGCCATCCTCTCGCCCGACGGCCACTGCCGCGCCTTCGATGCGAAGGCCGCGGGCACGGTCATCGGCAGCGGCGCGGGCATCGTCGTGCTCAAGCGGCTGGCCGAGGCACTGCGCGACGGCGACACCATCCATGCCGTCATCAAGGGCACGGCCGCCAACAACGATGGCTCCGACAAGATCGGCTTCACCGCGCCCAGCGTGCAGGGCCAGGCCAGCGCGATCCGCGCGGCGCAGATGGTGGCGGACGTTCCCGCGGCCAGCATCGGCTACGTCGAGGCGCACGGCACCGGCACCACGCTCGGCGACCCGATCGAGATGGCCGCGTTGATGCAGGCCTTCGCGAGCGGCGGCGCGACCACGCCGCAAAGTTGCGCGATCGGCTCGGTCAAGACCAACATCGGCCACCTCGACGCGGCCGCCGGCGTGGCCGGGTTGATCAAGGCGGCACTCGCGCTGCGGCATGCGACGCTGCCGCCGAGCCTGCATTTCGAGCAGCCCAATCCGCAGATCGATTTCGCGAGCGGTCCGTTCTACGTCAACACCGAAGCCCGGCCCTGGCCGCAGGGCGCCGCGCCACGCCGCGCGGGTGTCAGTTCCTTCGGCATCGGCGGCACCAACGTGCACGTGGTGCTCGAGGAGGCGCCGGCCATTGCCGCGCATGTGCCGACACGGCGCGAACCCGACTGGCAGGTGCTGTCGCTGTCGGCCCTGAGCGCCACCGCCGCGCGGCAGGCCGCGCAGCGGCTCGGCGCGCACCTCGAGAGCCATCCCGAGCTCGCGCTGGCCGATGTCGCCCACACGCTGCAGACCGGCCGCCGTGCCTTCGCGCATCGTTGCGCCGTGGTGGCCGACGGACCGGCTGCCGCCGCGCGCATGCTCGCCACGGGCGAGGGCCTCGTCGTGGCATCGGCCCCCGTGCCCGAGCAAGCGCCCGAGGTGGTGTTCCTGTTCCCGGGCGGCGGCACGCAGCACGCCAACATGGGCCTCGCGCTCTATCGCGACGACGATGCGTTCCGCGCCGACGTCGACCGCTGCTGCGAGCTGCTGCGCCCCGAGCTCGGCTTCGACCTGCGCGAGCTGCTGTTCCCCGCGCCGGGCGCTGAGACCGAGGCGGATGCGCGGCTGTTCGACATCGCCATGGCCCAGCCGGCGCTGTTCGTCGTCGAGTACGCGCTGGCGCAGTGGTGGATGCGCCGCGGCGTGCGGCCCGCCGCGATGATGGGCCACAGCCTCGGCGAGTACGTCGCGGCCTGCCTGGCCGGCGTGTTCCGGCTCGAGGACGCCTTGCGCGTGGCGGCCCTGCGCGGCCGCCTGCTGCAATCGATGCAGCCCGGCGCGATGACCGCGGTGCCGCTCTCGCAGGCCGAGCTCGCGCCTTTTCTGCAGGACGGCTGCGACCTCGCGGCCGCCAATGGCGAGCAGCTGTGCGTGCTGTCCGGCCCGATCGAGGCGGTCGAGGCCGCCGAGCAACGGCTGCGCGCGCAGGGCCATCTGCCGCGCCGGCTGCACGTGTCGATCGCCTCGCACTCGGCGATGACGCAGCCGCTGCTCGCCGAGCTCGAACGGCTCGTCGCCTCGGTGCCGAGGCAGGCACCGAAGATTCCCTTCGTCTCCAACGTCACCGGCCGGCTGATCACGGCCGAGCAGGCGACCAGCCCGAACTACTGGGCGCAGCACCTGCGCGGCACGGTGCAGTTCGAAGCCGGCCTGCGCACGCTGTTCGAGCGGCCCGGCCGCGTGGTGCTCGAGGTCGGCCCCGGCGAAACGCTCGCCGGCCTCGCGCGCCAGCACCCGATGGCGGCATCGGCCGCCGGTGTGTACGCGAGCCAGGCCCATCCGCAGCAGCAGGCGCGCAATGCGCAGCAGCTCGCGCAGACGCTCGCCGGCCTGTGGCTCGCGGGCGTGGCGATCGACTGGGCCGCCTGCCATGCGGGCCAGGCCCCGCGCCGCGTGCCGCTGCCGGCCTATCCGTTCCAGCGCCGCCGCTACTGGGTCGAGGCGTCCGCATCGGCGCCGTCCGCGCGCGCGGCAGCGGCCGATGCCTTCTACGTGCCCGTGTGGAAGCGCGGCGAGCCCTTGGCGCCCACCGCCGCGGCCGGCACGGGTTGCGTGCTGCTGTACGGCGACGAGCGCAGCCTCACGGGCCATCTCGCGCGCCACCTGCGCGCGCAGGGGCATGCGGTGGCGCTGGCGCAGCGCGGCCTCTCGTTCGCGCGCACCGGCCGCGAAGGCTGGACCTTGCGTCCCGGCGAGCGCGACGACCATGCGCGATTGCTGCGCGAGGTCGAGGCCGAGCTCGGCACTGTCGGCGCCATCCATCACCTCTGGTGCCTCGACGAGGTGCCGGCCGCGCAACCGCAGTCCGAGCTGCTCGAGCGCGGCTTCTTCAGCCTGCTGGCGCTGGTGCAGGCGCTCGACGGCGCCGGCACGGTCGCCACCACGCTGCCGATCGCGATCGTTGCCAACCAGATCGAGGACATCACCGGCGCCGAGGCGCTGTGCCCCGAGAAGGCCACGCTGCTGGGCATCGCGAAGGTGATCGGGCAGGAGTGCCCGCGCATTCATTGCCGCGTGATCGACGTCATGCTGGCCGCGCCCGAGAGCGAAGCCGAGACCCTGCTGGTCGAGCAGATCGCCGCCGAGGCCGCGGCACTGCGCGCCGAGCCCGGCGAGCCGCTCTCGGCCTACCGCGGCGCGCACCGCTGGGTGAAAGCCTACGAGCCCGCGCCGCTGCCGGCCGCTGCACAGCCGCGCCTGCGCCGCGAGGGTGTCTACCTGATCACCGGCGGCCTCGGCGGCGTCGGCCTTGCCATCGCGAAGCACCTGGCGCAGCACTGGCAGGCCAGGCTGGTGCTGCTGGGCCGCACCGCGATGCCGGCGCGCGACGCGTGGGCCGCGCTGGCGGCCGATGCCGGCCAGCCCGAGGCACAACGCAACCGGCTGCGCCAGCTGCTGGCGCTCGAGGCGCTGGGCGCGCAGGTGCTGACCCTGTCGGCCGACGTGTCCGATCTCGCGCAACTGCAGGCGGCGCTCGCGCAGGCGCACGTGCGCTTCGGCGCGCTGCACGGCATCGTGCATGCGGCGGGCGACGCGGGCGGCGGCCTCATGGCGCAGCGCACGCGCGCGCAGGTCGACACCGTGTTCTCGACCAAGGTGCGCGGCACCCGCGCGCTGCTCGACGCGTTGCGCGGGCAGCCGCTCGACTTCGTGCAGTTCTGCTCCTCGATCTCGAGCGTGGCCGGCGGCCTCGGCATGAGCGACTACGCCGCGGCCAACGCCTACCTCGATGCCATGGCGATCGCCCAGGCGCGCGTCGGCGGCTGGCCCGTCTTCTCGGTCAACTGGGATGCCTGGCGCGGCCTCGGCATGGCCGAGCACATGGTCGTGCCCGAAGGCATCGGCATGGACGGCCCCGAGGGCGCGCGCACCTTCGAGCGCATCGTCAACGGCCCGCTGCGCCCGCAGACCGTGATCTCGACCACCGACCTCGCGCAGCGCCTCGGCCCGCTCGACGCAGGCATGCTCGAGCTGCTCGACGACAGCGGCGCGCCGCCCGCGGCGATCGGCGGCAGCCATCCGCGCCCCGCGCTGTCGACCCCGTTCGTCGCGCCCGAGGGCGAACTCGCGAACGCGCTGGCCGCGCTGTGGACCGAGCGCCTGGGCATCGCGCCGATCGGCATGGACGACAACCTGTTCGAGCTCGGCGGCGATTCGCTGGTGGCGATCCAGCTGCTGTCGCGCATCCGCAAGGCCTACACGGTCGAGCTGCATCCCAGCGAGTTCTTCAAGGCGCCGACCCTCGCCGGCCTGATCGCGAAGCTGCCGGCGCGCGACACCGCGGTCCCGCCGCAACCGGCCGCCGCGATGGAGATCGCGCCGGTGCCGCGCGGCGGCGCGCTGCCGCTGTCGCCGATGCAGCGCCGCCTCTGGCTGGTCGACCGGCTCACCGATGCCGGCAACCTGACGGGGCGCGCGGCCTACAACATGTCGGCCGGTCTGGCCCTGCATGGCGCGCTCGATGTCGAGCGGCTGCGCGCGGCCATCGACGCCATCGCCGCGCGGCACGAGGTGCTGCGCACGGTGTTCGCCGAGGACGAGGAGGGCGAGCCCGCCGCGCTGATCCGCGCCGGGCAGCGGCTCGACATTCCGCTCGTCGAGATCGCCGAAGCCGACCCGGCCGTGCGTGCGCGGCGCTATGCCGCGCTGTTCGACGCGCTCGTGCGCCAGCCCTTCGTGCTGGCCGAGGGGCCGCTGCTCAAGGCCACCGTGGTGCGCCTGGGCGAACGCGAGCATGTGCTGGTCCTCGTGGTGCACCACATCGTGTTCGACGGCTGGTCGATTGCCGTGTTCGCGCGCGAGCTCGGCGAGTTCTACCAGCGCGCGCTGCGCGGCCAGCCGCTCGCGCTCGCGCCGCTGCCCGTGCAGTACGTGGACTACGCCGCGTGGTACGGCCGCGCGTTGGCCTCGCCCGCCTTCGCTCCCAAGGCCGAGTTCTGGCGTGCGTACCTGCGCGACGCGCCGCAGGTCTCGGGCCTGAAGCCCGACCACGAGCGCCCGGCCACCGCCTCGCACGCGGGCAACTCGGTGCTGCTCGAACTGTCGCCGGCGCTGTCGCAGGCCCTGGGCGTGCTGGCGCGCGAATCCGATGCCTCGCTGTTTACGCTGCTGCTCGCCTCCTTCTTCCTGTTCTTCCACCAGGCCTCGGGTGCCGACGACCTCGTCATCGGCACCGACGTGGCGGGACGCGGCCATCCCGACCTCGAGCAACTGCTGGGCTTCTTCGTCAACGTCGTGCCGCTGCGTTCGCGCAGGGCCGACCCGAAGACCGATTTCCGGCAATGGCTCGCGCGGACGAAGCAGCAGGCGCTCGCCGCCATGGACCACCAGGACGTGCCCTTCGACCAGATCGTGGAGCTCGCCGGCGCTCGCCGCGCGCGCGACCGCAATCCGCTGGTGCAGGTGCTCTTCGTCCTCCAGAACACACCCGAGATCCGGTTCGCCATCGAAGGCGCCGAGGTCGAGGTGCTGCCCCAGCAGATGAACGAATCCAAGTTCGACCTGGCGGTGTTCGCCAGGGAACAGGCCGGTGCGCTCGCCGTCGAGTGGGTGTACGCCACGGACCTGTACCGGCGCGAGACCGTCGAGCAGTTCACCGCTTCGTGGCATGCGCTGCTGGAGCGGATCGTCGCAACACCGGGCCAGGCCATCGACGCGCTGGCCCCCAAGCAAATGCAGGAGCGATTCACCATGAACACCGCAAAACCCCTCGGCACTACCGTCACCACCGGCACCGCCGGCAAGATGGACAAGCTCGGCAAGCTGGACAGGCTCGGCCGTGGCGCCGCCGGCCGCGAGGCGCCGCGCGCCGCCGCGCGCCCCGTGGTCCAGACCTCCTTCCTGCGACCCGGCGCGGAATTCCCGATCGTGCTGCAGGCCACCACCGGCGACCTCGACACCGTGGCCTGGGCCCGGAGCCAGGCCGACTACATCGAGATGCTGGTCGCCAGGCATGGCGGCGTGCTGTTCCGCGACTTCGGCCTGAAGACGCCGCAGGACTTCGAGGCCTTCGCCGAGGCCATCGAGCCCGAGCTCTACGGCAGCTATGGCGACCTGCCGAAGAAGGAGGGCGGCAAGAAGACCTACCGCTCCACACCGTACCCCGAGCGGCAGATGATCCTCTATCACAACGAGAGTTCGCACCTCGACCGCTGGCCGCGCAAGCAGTGGTTCTTCTGCGAGCTGCCCTCGCCGGTGGGCGGCGCCACGCCGATCGTCGACTGCCGCGAGATGCTGCGCCGCCTGCCGGCCGAGATGGTGGCCGAGTTCGAGCGCAAGGAACTGCTGTACGTGCGCACCTTCACGCCCGGCCTGGACGTGAGCTGGCGCGACTTCTACAAGACCGATCGCCGCGAGGAGGTCGAGGCCCGCCTGGCCGCCGCCGGCATCGCCTGGCGCTGGCTCGACGAGGACACGCTGCAGACGCGCACGCGCTGCCCCGCGGTGATCCGCCATCCGATCACCGGCGAGAAGGTGTTCTTCAACCAGATCCAGCTGCACCACGTGGCCTGTCTCGAGCCGCAAGTGCGCGAGGACCTGCTCGCCATGGGTGGCATCGACCGCCTGCCGCGCCATGTGATGTACGGCGACGGCTCGCCGATCGCGGACCAGACCATGGCCGTGGTGGGCCGCGTCTACGAGGAGTGCGCGGTGCGCTTCGACTGGCGGCAGGGCGACATCGTGATGCTCGACAACATGCTCGCGGCCCATGCGCGCGACCCCTACGAGGGACCGCGCAAGATCGTGGTGGCGATGGGCGCGATGTTCGACCGCGCCGCGCTCGAGGGCGCGCCGCCGGCGACGGCCGACACCCGCCTGGCCGACGAGCAGGGAGCATGAGCGTGACGAGCACCATCGCCCCCACGTCCGACACCACCTTCCCGCTGAGCGCCGAGCAGCGGGCCGTGCCCGCGGGCGCGACCCGCCTGCTGCTGTCGGTGGGCATCGACGGCACGATCGATGCCGCGGCCCTGCGCATCGCCGTGGAGAGCGTGCTGCGCGCCCATGGCGCGCTGTGCGCGGCGATCCGGCAGGTGCCCGGCTACCGCGGCCCGCGGCAGCAGTACTTCGACGAGATGCCGCCGCTGACATGGCGCGCGGCCGACCTCGGCGGCGCGGCCGATGGCGCGCTCGACGCATGGCTCGAGGCCTTCAATGCCGAGCCGCTGGCGATCGAACGCGGCGAACTCGTCGGCGCCGCGCTGCTACGCACAGGCGCGGCGAGCCACACGCTGGCGCTGTCGCTGAGCCCGCTGGTGGCGGACCGCGAGAGCCTGCAGAACCTGTTCGACCAGATCGCCACCGCAAGCCTCGGCGAGGGCGCGCTCGACCCCGAGGACATCTTCCAGCACGCGCGCTTCGTCGAGTGGCGCGAGGACCTGCTCGAGGGCGAGGACGCGGCCGAGGGCCGCGCCTACTGGCAGCGGCTGGCGACCGAAGCCGCCGCGCTCGCGCCACCGCGCCTGCAGACTGGACGCGGTGGTGCCCTGGCCGATGCCGCGCGCCGTATCGTGGCCGAGGCCGCCATCGACGCCGCGTTGGCGGTGCGCGTGACGGCACTTGCCGAGGCCCTCGGCACGCAGCCCGAGACCCTGCTGCAGGCCGCCTGGTGGCTGCTGCTGGCGCGCCTGCACGGTGCGGGCCGCTTCGTCGGCGGCTGGCAGCACGACTGCCGGCGCGACTACGCACCGATGCAGGGGGCGGTCGGCCTGTTCGACAAGGTGCTGCCGGTGCTGGTCGACGTGGCAGAGGACGAGTCCTTCGCCAACTGGACCGGCCGGCTCGACGCCGCCCTGGCTGCGCACGTCGAGGCGCAGGAGTACTGGCCGGTCGATGCACCGCCGATCGTGGCCCAGGCGTCGGTCGGCTTCGCCTCGCACGAGGCGCCGCGGCAGCATGGTTCCTCCGTGCGCTGGCGCCTGACCGGATTGCCGGGCCCGATGCCCGGCTTCGAACTCGCGCTGCAGGCCGCATGGGGCACCGAGGGCGCGCAGCTGTCGCTGCACGCCGATGCCGCGCGCCACGGCCGTGCCGCGCTCGAGCGCCTGCTGCTGCAGCTCGTCACGCTGCTCGAGGCCGCCGTCGCGCAACCCCATGCACCGGTCGGCATGCTGCCGCTGGTCGGACCGCGCGAACGCGCGCTGCTGCTTGCGCACGATACGCCGCCGCTCGATGTCGGCACGCAGACCGTGGCCGAGCGCGTCGCGCACTGGGCCCGGACGACGCCCGACGCCGCGGCGCTCGAGGCCGGGGCGCAGTCCCTGAACTATCGCGAGTTCGACGAACGGATCAACCGCCTTGCGCACTGGCTCGTGGCGCAGGGCGTGACGCCCGGCGCGCTCGTCGCGTTCAACCTGCCGCGTTCGGTCGACCTGCCGCTGGCCATGTTCGCCGCCTGGCGCGCGGGCGCCGCCTACCTGCCGCTGGAGCCGGGCTGGCCCGAGGCGCGGCGCGCGGCAGTGCTCGCCGATGCCCGGCCCGCGCTGGTGCTCGAGGGCGCGCTGCCCGCGCTCGACGGCCTGCCCGCGCATGCACCCGCGCACTGCATCGCGCCGAACGACCTGGCCTATGTGCTCTACACCTCGGGCTCCACCGGCACGCCCAAGGGCGTGGCCATCGAGCACGGCCAATTGCTGAACTACGTGGCGGTCGCCTCGGCCGCGATGAAGCTCGACGGCTGCCGCCGCTGGGCGCTCACGAGTTCGGTCGTGGCCGACCTGGGCAACACCGCGCTGTTCGGCGCCTTCTTCAACGGCGCCTGCCTGGTGGTGGCGTCCGAGGAGGAGGCAAAGGACGCGCGGGCCTTCGCCGACTTCATGGAACGGCACGCGATCGACGCGCTCAAGATCGTGCCTTCGCACCTCGAGGCGCTGCTCGAATGCGAAGCGCCGCGGCTGCCGCGCACCCTGGTGCTGGGCGGCGAGGCCGCGCCGCGCGCGCTGGTCGAGCGCATCGCGGCGCTCGCGCCGTACTGCGCCATCTACAACCACTACGGGCCGACCGAGACCACGGTCGGCGTGATGGTCCATGCCGTGGCGGCGGGCGCGCCGCTGGCCGCGCAGTTGCCGCTGACCCACGTGCTCGCGAACAACCGCGTGCGCGTGCTCGACGCCTCGCTGGGCCTGGTGCCGGCGGGTGGCCTCGGCGAGGTCTATGTCGGCGGCGCGCAGCTGTGCCGTGGCTACCTGAACCGTGAGCCCGGCGATGCCTTCGTCGCCGACCCGTTCGCGCCCGGCGAGCGCCTCTACCGCACGGGCGACCTGGCCCATGTGCTGGCCGACGGCGGCCTGTGCCTCGCGGGGCGCGCGGACCACCAGGTCAAGGTGCATGGCTTTCGCGTGGAGCCGGCCGAGATCGAGGCGGTGCTGCTGGCGCAGCCCGGCGTGCGGCAGGCCGTGGTGCTCGCCGCGCCCGATGCGGCGGGCGCGACCGCGCTGTCGGCATTCTTCGTTGCCGATGGCGCCTCGACCGACGGCCGCGCGCTGCGCGAACGCCTGGCCGCGCTGCTGCCCGCCCACATGGTGCCGGCCAGCTTGACCGCGGTGGAGGCCTTCGCACGCCTGCCGAACGGAAAGATCGACCGGCTCGCGCTGAGCGCGCTCGCACCGGCCGCGGCCGAACGCAAGGTCCACGTTGCGCCGCGCGATGCGCTCGAGGCCGTGCTGGCCGAGGGCATGGCCACCTTGCTCGGCAGCGACCCGATCGGCGTGGAGGACGACTTCTTCGAACTCGGCGGCCATTCGCTGCAGGTCATCAAGCTGGTCGCTCGCATCCGCAAGCTGCTGCAGGTGGAGGTGGCGGCCGGCCTGGTGTTCGACCATCCGACGCCGGCGGCGCTGGCGGCGGCGCTGCGCGAGGCGAGCGGCGATGCGCAGGCGCTCGAGCGGCTGGCGCAGGCCCATCGCGACGCGACCGAAGGCGAACCGGCATGAGCGCCGCGCCGGGCCGCCCCAAGCAAGCTCGCACCGCAGTGCGAAGCACGAAGGTATTTCAATGAGCATCATGGCAACGCTTCCCGCCCTCGTGCGCACGGTGGCCGACGGCCAGGCCGTGGCCCTGTCCCATGCGCAGGAACAGCTGTATTTCCTGCAGCGGCTCGAGCCGACGCTGACGGCCTACAACCTGCCGCGCGTCTTCGAACTGGAGGGACCGCTCGACGCCGATGCGATGGAGCGGGCTTTCCAGGCGCTGATCGCACGCCATGCGATCCTGCGCACCCGCTTCTTCGAGCGCGACGGCGCGATGGTGCAGGAAGCGCAGGCCGGCGTCGAGTTCGCGCTCGAGCGCATCGACCTCTCGGCGCTGGCGCCCGCGCCGCGGAAGCAGCAACTGGACGCGCTGGTGCAGCGCACCGCGGAGCACGTCTTCGATCTCACGGCGGCGCCGGCGCTGATCGCGCGGCTCGCGCGGCTCGGCGAGCAGCGGCATGTGCTGGTGGTCTGCCTGCATCACATCGTCTCCGATGCGTGGTCGAACCCGATCCTCGCGGGCGACCTCGCCGTGGCCTACCGCCTGGCGCTGCGCGCCGAGGGGGCCGTCCACCTGCCGCCGCTGCCCGTGCAGTACGCCGACTACGCGGTGTGGCAGCGCGCTTGCGTCGAGCAGGGCGCGCTGGCCCGACAGCTCGACCACTGGAACCGGCATTTGGGCACCGACGTGCCCGCGCTCGACCTGCCGACCGACCGCGCGCGGCCGGCGCAGAAGAGCTTCGCCGGGCGCACGCTCGGCTTCGATCTTCCACCGGCGCTGGCCGCGGCGCTGCAGAAGCTGTGCCGCGCCGAGAAGTGCACGCCCTTCGTGATGCTGCTGGCCGCCTGGCAGGTGCTGCTGGCCCGCTACAGCGGGCAGGACGATTTCGCGGTCGGCGTGCCCAATGCCGGACGCCAGCAAGAGGAAGTGCATGGCCTGCTGGGCTTCTTCGTCACCACGCAGGTGTTCCGCGCGCGCCTGGCGCCGCGGCGCAGCCTGCGCGAGATCTGGCGCCAGGTCCGCACGGACGCGCTGGCGGCGCTCGACAACGCCGACCTGCCCTTCGAGCTGCTGCTGGCCAGCCGCAAGGACCGGCGCGACCCGGCGCGCAGCCCGCTGTTCCAGGTGATGTTCAGCGCCCAGATGCTCGACGGAGATGCCGCGCTCGACCTTGAAGGCCTGCGGGCCGAGGCGGTGGAGTTCGAGGAGGCCGGCGCCAAGTTCGATCTGTCGCTCGACTTCTACCTCGATCCGCAGCGCGTGCACGGCCGCCTCGAATACAACACCGACCTGTTCGACGAGGCGACCGCGCTGCGCCTGAGCGGCTATTACCGCCGCGTGCTCGAGGCCTTCGTGGCCGAACCCGAGCGCGTGCTGGGAGAACTGCAACTGTCTGGCGATACCGAGCACGCCTTGCTGCAGCGCTGGGGCGAGGGCGCGCCCGTCGCGCTGCAGGCCGAACCGGTGCACCGGTTGATCGCGCGCCATGCGGCGCTGCAGCCGGACGCGCCGGCGCTGCTTTTCGGCGAACTCGCCTGGAGTCGCGCGCAGCTCGACGAGCGCGCCAACCGGCTCGCCCACCGGCTGCGCGCGCTCGGCGTCGGGCCCGATGTGCGCGTCGGCCTGGCGGTGGAGCGCTCCGTCGACATGATCGTCGGCCTGCTGGGCATCCTGAAGGCCGGCGGCGCCTACGTGCCGCTCGATCCCGGCTACCCCGCGGACCGCCTGGCCTACATGGTGGAGGACAGCGCCATCCCACTGCTGCTCACGCAGAGCCACCTGAAGGAACGCATGCCCATGGGCGGCGCGCGGCCGCCGGCGCTGCTCGAACTCGACACCCTCGACCTGCAGACGTTGCCCGCGCACGATCCCGCGGTGCCGGTGCACGGCGGCAACCTCGCCTACGTCATCTACACCTCGGGCTCCACCGGCCGGCCCAAGGGCATCGGCATCGCGCATGCGGCGCTGGCCGCGCACACGCAGGTGGCGGCCGGCCTGTTCGGCCTCGGCCCCGACGACCGCATGCTGCAGTTCTCGACCATCAACTTCGACGGCTTCGTCGAGCAGGTGTTTCCGCCGCTCGCGACCGGTGCGGCCATCGTGCTGCGCGGCCCGCTGCTGTGGGACAGCGAGACCTTCCGCCGCGAGCTGATCGAGCGCTGCATCACCATCGCCGACCTGCCGACGGCCTACTGGAGCCTGCTGGTGCAGGACTTCGCGCGCAGCGCGTCGCGCGACTTCGGCGCGCTGCGCCAGGTGCAGGCCGGCGGCGAGGCCATGCCCACCGAAGGCGTCAGGTCGTGGCGCGAGGCCGGCATGTCGCACATCCGGCTGCTCAATACCTATGGCCCGACCGAGGCCGTGGTGAGCGCGACCGAGCACGACTGCGGCATCTACCTCGAAGGCGAGGTCGCGTTGCCCGCGCAGATGCCGATCGGCAGGCCCCTGGGCGGACGCCGACTCCACGTGCTCGACGCGGCGCTGCAGCCCGTGCCGCCCGGCGTGGCGGGCGAGCTCTACATCGGCGGCGAGCTGCTGGCGCGCGGCTACCACGGTCGCCCCGCGCTGAGCGCCGAACGCTTCGTGGCCGATCCTTTCGGCGCGGCGGGCGCGCGGCTGTACCGTACTGGCGACCTCGTCTGCTGGCGCGAAGGCGGCCGGCTCGACTACCTGGGCCGCATCGACCACCAGGTGAAGGTGCGCGGCTTCCGGATCGAGCTCGGCGAGATCGAGGCGGCGCTGCTGGCGCAGGCCGGGGTGCGCGAGGCGGTGGTGGTGGCGCTGGACGATGCGGCCGGTGCGCGGCTGGTCGGCTACGTGGCGGGCGAATCCGCCGACGCGTCGGCACTGGAGGTCTCGCTGTTGAGGGACGCGCTGGCCAGCAGGCTGCCCGAGTACATGGTGCCGTCGGCCATCGTCGTGCTCGGATCGTTGCCGCTGAATCCCAGCGGCAAGGTGGACCGCAAGGCCTTGCCGGTGCCCGCGCCCGCCGATGGAAGCGATGCGGACCATGAGGAGGCGCAAGAACCGGTGGAGCAGGCGCTCGCCGGCATCTGGGCCTCGGTCCTCGGCGTCGCGCGCGTGGGCCGGCGCAGCAATTTCTTCGAACTGGGAGGGCACTCGCTGCTGGCGATCCGCCTGCTCGAGCGCGTGCGGCGCGGCGGCTGGCATGCCGAGGTGCGCACGCTGTTCCAGAAGCCGGTGCTGGCCGATTTCGCGCAGGCGCTGCTCGCCGGCCAGGCCACCGCGCGGCGCGAGGTGACCGTGCCGGCCAACGGCATCCCCGAGGGGTGCGCGAAGATCCGCCCGGAGATGCTCACGCTCGCGGCGCTCGACGCCGCGCAGATCGCACGCGTCGAGGCGGCCGTGCCGGGCGGCGCTGCCAACATCCAGGACATCTATCCGCTGGCCCCGCTGCAGGAGGGCATTCTTTTCCACCACCTGCTGCAGGCGCAGGGCGATGCCTACGTCACGCCCTGCCTGCTGGCCTTCGACAGCGAAGCGCGGCTGCGCGGCTTCGTCGACAGCTTCAACCAGGTCATCGCGCGCCACGACATCCTGCGCACCGCCGTGCTGTGGGAAGGGCTCGGCGAGCCCGTGCAGGTGGTGCAGCGCCAGGCGGCGGTGCGGCTGGAATGGCTGGAAGCGCCCCTGGCCACGGAAGCGGCGACGCCGCTGGACGTGGCCGGGCGCCTGGAGGCCCGCGTGGATCCGCGCCACCATCGCATCGACGTGCGGCAGGCGCCGATGGTCAGGGCGCTGGCTGCCCACGACAACGCGCAGAACCGCTGGCTGCTGCAGCTGCCGAGCCATCACCTCGTGCTGGACCACACGACGCTCGAGCGCATCGTGGAGGAGATCGCGTTGATCCAGTCGGGCCGGCAGGCCGAGCTGCCGGCGCCGGTGCCGTTTCGCCAGTACGTCGCGCAGGCGCGGCTGGGCGTGGCGCGCGAGGCGCACGAAGCCTTCTTCCGGACCATGCTCGCGGACGTCACGGAAGCCACGGCACCGTTCGGCCTGCTCGACACGCAAGGCGACGGAACCCGGGTCGAGGAGGTCCGCCTGCCGCTGGCGCCCGGCCTGTCCACGCGGATCCGTGCGCAGGCCCAGGGCCATGGCGTGAGCGCCGCCGCGCTGTTCCACCTGGCATGGGCACTGGTCCTGGCGCGGACCACGGGCCGCGACGACGTGGTCTTCGGCACCGTGCTGTTCGGCCGCATGCAGGGCGGCGAGGACGCCGGGCGCGCGCTGGGCATGTTCATCAACACCCTGCCGCTGCGCGTGCGCATCGGCGGGCAGGACGCGGGCGACGGCCTGCGGCGCACGCAGGCGTCGCTGACCGACCTGATGCATCACGAGCACGCGACGCTGTCGCTGGCGCAGAAGTGCAGCGGCGTGGCGGGCGGCACGCCGCTGTTCACCGCGCTGCTCAACTACCGCTACAGCCCGCCGGAGCAGGCCGATGAGGAACTGGCGCGGCTGGGACGGCAGGGTTGGGAGGGCGTCGAACTCATCGGCGGCGCGGAGCGCACGAACTACCCGGTCACGATGTCGGTGGACGACCTGGGCGAGGGCTTTGCGCTGGTGGGCCAGGTGGTCCGCACGGTGGGTGCGCAGCGCCTGTGCGATGCCATGCGGGCCGCGCTCGAAGGGCTGGTCGAGGCGATGGAGACACGGCCCCGCCAGCGCATCGACGAGATCGAGCTGCTGGCGCCGCACGAGCGGCAACGGCTGCTCGGCTGGGGCGTGAACGCGAAGCGGCATGCGCCGGTGCAGCCGGTGCACCGCGCCATCGAGCACCGGGTGCGCGCGCATCCCGAGGCGCCGGCGCTGGTGTTCGGCGACGAGGTGCTGAGCTACGCGGAACTGAACGCGCGCGCCAATCGGCTCGCGCACCGGCTGATCGCGCTGGGCGTGAAGCCCGAAGCGCGGGTGGGTGTCTCGATGGAGCGCTCGGTCGAGATGGTGGTGAGCCTGCTGGCGGTGCTGAAGGCGGGCGGCGCGTACGTGCCGCTCGACCCGGAGTACCCGGCGGACCGGCTGGCGTACATGCTGGAGGACAGCGGCGTCGGCCTGCTGCTCGCGCAGGAGCGCACGGTTCCCGCCGGCCTGGCCGGCGCGGCCGTGTGCATCGTCGACCGGCTCGATCTCGGCAGCGGGCCCGCGCACGATCCCGAGCTCGCGCTGCACGAGGAGAGCCTGGCCTACGTCATCTACACCTCCGGCTCGACCGGCAGGCCCAAGGGCGCCGCCAATCGCCATGGCGCGCTGTTCAACCGCCTCGCATGGATGCAGCAGGCCTACGGGCTCGATGCGTCGGACACCGTGCTGCAGAAGACGCCCTTCGGCTTCGATGTGTCGGTGTGGGAATTCTTCTGGCCGCTGATGTCCGGTGCCCGGCTCGCCATGGCCGGGCCGGGCGACCACCGCGATCCCGCGCGGCTGGTCGCGCTGATCGGGCGGCACCGTGTCACCACGCTGCACTTCGTGCCGTCGATGCTGCAGGCCTTCCTCGCGCATGGCGGCATCGAGGCCTGCGCCTCGCTGCGGCGCATCGTCTGCAGCGGCGAGGCACTGCCGGTCGAGGCCCAGAACGAGGTGTTCCGACGGCTGCCCGGCGTGGCGCTGCACAACCTCTACGGGCCGACCGAGGCGGCGATCGACGTCACGCAATGGCAGTGCCGCGCCGACGGGCTGAGCCACGTCGCGATCGGGCAGCCGATCGACGGCATCCAGGTCCATGTGCTCGACCACAACCTGCAGCTTGCCCTGCCCGGCGTGGCCGGCGAGCTGTACCTGGGCGGCGTGGGTCTCGCGCGCGGCTACCTGCATCGTCCGGGCCTGACGGCGGAGCGCTTCGTGGCCGATCCGCTCGGTGCGGGCGGTGGACGCCTCTATCGCACGGGCGACCTGGTGCGGTGGCGTCCGGATGGACAGCTCGAGTACCTGGGGCGGCTCGATCACCAGGTGAAGATCCGCGGCCTGCGCATCGAGCTCGGCGAGATCGAGGCCCGGCTGCTGGCCCAGCCCGAACTGCGCGAGGCGGTGGTGGTGGCCAGGGACGGCCCCGGCGGGACACGGCTGGTGGGCTATGTCTCGCCGCGCGCGGGCCAGGCGCCGAAGCTCGAGGAGCTCAAGGCGCGCCTGGGCCTGGCATTGCCCGACTACATGGTGCCGGGCGTCCTGGTGCTGATGGCGCAGGGCCTGCCGCTGAATGCGAACGGCAAGGTCGACCGCAAGGCATTGCCCGAGCCCGGCCGCATGGACGCCGAGGCCTACGAGGCGCCGGCGGACGACGCGGAGCGCGCGCTCGCCGGCCTGTGGTCGGAACTGCTCGGCGTGGAGCGGGTCGGCCGCCACGACAACTTCTTTGCGCTCGGCGGGCATTCGCTGCTTGCCGTCCAGCTGGTGTCGCGCCTGCAGGACGGCACGCAGGCCGCCATCGGGATCCAGGACGTGTTCCGCCATCCCGTCCTCATGGACCTGGCACGGCAGGCACGCACGACGTTGCCGGACGGCCGTGGCGACGATGCGCTGTCGAGCATCGACGCCTTCATCGACAGTTTGGGAGAACCCGCTTGACGAACAGCATGACGACCCGACGCATCGCCGAGCGATTTGCGCAGCTGTCGCCGCAACAGCGCGAGGCGGTGTACCTGAAGATCCGCGCCGAGGGCCTGGGCATGGGCCAGTTCCCGATCGTGCCGGCGGGCGAGGGGGCATCCGGGGCGAGTCCGCTCTCCTATGCGCAACGGCGCCAGTGGTTCCTCTGGAAGCTGGACCCCTGGAACACGGCCTATCACATCGTGGCGGCGCTGCGCCTGAAGGGCGCGCTGGACGTCGACGCGCTGCGGGCTTCGTTCCAGGCCCTGGTCGCGCGCCATGCCTCGTTGCGCGCGACCTTCGTGCCCGAGGGCGATGACGACGGGGTCGCGCGGCAGGTGGTCGCGCCTTCGCTGGTGCTGGAGATTCCGCTGGTCGAGGCCGACGACGCGGACGCCGAGATCGGACGCCTGAACGACACGCCGTTCGACCTCGAGCGTGGCCCGCTGCTGCGGGTGCGCATGATCCGTCTCGGCGAACACGACCACGTGCTCGCGGTCGTGATGCATCACATCGTGTCCGACGGCTGGTCGATGCAATGCCTGCTGGACGAGCTCGTCGCGCAGTACGCAGCCCGCGTGCAGGGTCGCGAGCCCGTGCTGGCCGCCTTGCCGGTCCAGTACGCCGACTATGCCGCGTGGCAGCGGCATTGGCTCGAAGCCGGGGAGGCGCGGCGCCAACTGGACTACTGGACGGCCAGGCTCGGGAACGAGCATCCGGTGCTGCAGCTGCCCACCGACAGGCCGCGCCGCCCCGACGGCCATTACCGGGCCGCGCGGCATGGCTTCGAGCTGCCGGCCGAGCTGCGGCAGGCGCTGGGCGAGCGCGCCCGGGCCGAGGGCGCGACGCTGTTCATGGCGCTGCTGGCGGGCTTCCAGGTGCTGCTGCACCGCCATACCGCCCAGGGTGATATCCGGGTCGGGGTACCGATCGCCAACCGCCATCGCGTGGAGACCGAGGGCGTGGTCGGCTTCTTCGTCAACACCCAGGTGCTGCGCACGGAGATGGACCACCGCATGCCGCTGCGCCAGGTGCTGGAGGCCGTGCGCGAGGCGATGCTCGGCGCGCAGGCGCACCAGGACCTGCCTTTCGAGCAGTTGGTGGAGGCGCTGCAGCCCGCGCGTCACCTGGGCCAGAGCCCCTTGTTCCAGGTCGCGCACAACCACCAGCGCGCGGATGCGCGGGTCGCGCGGGCGCTGCCGGGGCTGAGCGTCCAGGCGCACGAGGTCGAAGGACAGTCGGCGCAGTTCGAACTGATGCTGGACACGAGCGAGGAGGAGGCGGGCCGCGTCCATGTCGTCTTCTCGTATGCGGAGGCGCTGTTCGATCCGGCCACGATCGCGCGCATGGCCGCCCACTACCTGGCCGTGCTGCGCGGGCTGGCGGACACGCCGCTGCTCGCGCTGGGCGACCTTGACCTGCTGGACGAGTCGGAGCGTGCTCGGCTGTGGAGCTGGGGCGTGGAGCCTGCGGCGTGGGGTGACGAGGGTGCGGTGCACCGCCGCATCGAGGCGCAGGCGCGGCGCGACCCCGATGCGGTGGCGCT
>NZ_JBWKPQ010000041.1:0-40596 GCF_059418345.1 Variovorax sp. GW821-FHT09B01
GCCATGGTCAACGTGACCGATCGTGCCCACGTTCACGTGCGGCTTCGTGCGGGTGAATTTACCTTTTGCCATTTTTCGACTCCGAAAAAAAACGATATCAACGTACGCAGATAAGGTCGCAACGCTGCTCTTGCAACCCCTGGGAAAAACTGGTGCCCTTTGCGGGAATCGGACCCGCGACCTCTCCCTTACCAAGGGAGTGCTCTACCACTGAGCCAAAAGGGCTTTTGCCTAAACCTGCATCAAACTCGGTCTCTGGAGCGGGAGACGGGAATCGAACCCGCGTCATCAGCTTGGAAGGCTGGGGTTCTACCATTGAACTACTCCCGCATCGGGGGCACTTCAAGGCACCCAAAGCGCTAGATCCAATCGCTCTTAGAAACCAAATTCATCGCTGGTGGAGAGGGCTGGATTCGAACCAGCGTACTCGTTAGAGGGCAGATTTACAGTCTGCTGCCATTAACCACTCGGCCACCTCTCCGGCGAACCTCGAAATATAGCACGGTTTTGTGACCATGCAGAAACCCGAGCACCAAAAGGAGCGAGGGAAACCGTTCGAGGAATGAACTGCGGGCGATTATCCGCGAATTTTCAGGCCCCCTTCTGGTGCTCCTCACGCCAGGCACGTGCTTCGCCGAAATGTCCGCATCCGATGAACGGCACGGGCGGTCGCAACGCCGACAGCGGCGAGGGATGATTCGACATCAGCACCTTATGGCGGCCAACATCGATCAACGCACGCTTACTCTGGGCGTGCGAGCCCCATAGCATGAAAACAACAGGCTTCGCGCCATCGGAAACATGGCGGATCACGGCGTCCGTCAGCACCTCCCAGCCGCGCCCCGAATGGCTGGCCGGCTGGGCCTCCTCGACCGTGAGGCAGGTGTTGAGCAGCAGCACGCCATGCGTCGCCCACTTCACCAGGCTGCCGCCCGGGTTCGGGAACGGCGGCGGCGGCGTGCCGAGGTCGCGCTGCAGCTCCTTGAAGATGTTGCGCAGCGACGGCGGCAGCGCCACGCCGGGCGCCACGGAGAAGGCCAGCCCCTCGGCCTGGCCGCGCCCGTGGTACGGGTCCTGGCCCAGGATCACGACACGCACGTCCTCGGGCGGCGTGAGCTCCAGCGCGCGCAGCGGCTGCGGCGGAAAGATCACCGTGCCCGCGTCGAGCCGTTCGCGCAGGAAGGCCTGCAGCTTCTGCCCCACGGCACCGCCGAAGAAGCCATCGACCAGCGGCTGCCAGCCCGGCGCCACCGGCCAGTCGGCGGGATCGCTGCTCGACAGCTGATCCGCGCGGCTCATGAGAACACCTCCGTGCTGCGCACTGCGGTGCGAGCTTGCTTGGGGCGGCCCGGCGCGGCGCTCATTGGAACAACGCCGCGAGGGCTTCGCCAGGTTCCTCGGCGCGCATGAAGGCCTCGCCGACCAGGAAGGCATGCACGCCCGCGGCGCGCAGCGTGGCGACGTCCTCGCGCGTGGCGATGCCCGATTCGGTCACCGCGAGGCGCTCCTTCGGCAGGCTCGGCAGCAGGCCGATGGTGGCCTGGATCGAGACCTCGAAATTGCGCAGGTTGCGGTTGTTGACGCCCACCAGCGGGGTCTTGAGGCGCAGCGCGCGCTCGAGCTCGGCCGCGTCATGCACCTCGACCAGCACCGCCATGCCCAGCCCGTGCGCGATGGCTTCGAAATCCTTCATCTGCGCGTCGTCGAGGCAGGCGGCGATCAGCAGGATCGCGTCGGCGCCGATCGCGCGCGATTCGTACACCTGGTAGGCATCGACGATGAAGTCCTTGCGCAGCACCGGCAGCTCGCACGAGGCACGCGCCTGCTTCAGGTAGTCGATGCCGCCCTGGAAGAACTGCTTGTCGGTCAGCACCGAGAGGCAGGCCGCGCTGATCTTCCCGTCGCCTTCGGCATAGCTCTGCGCGATGTCGGCCGGAATGAAATCGGCGCGCAGCACGCCCTTGCTCGGGCTGGCCTTCTTGACTTCGGCGATCACGGCGGCGTGGCCGGCCGCGATCTTGGCGCGCAGCGCGCCTTCGAAATCGCGCGTCAGCACGCGGCTTTCGGCGTCGAAGCGAACCGCCTCCAGCGGGCTGCGCTGCTTCGCGGCGGCCACTTCCTGGTGCTTGACGGCAACGATCTTGTCGAGGATGTCGGACATGGCTTCTCTCTTGCTCCTGGATTCCTGGCTCAGACCGAGGTGGTGACCCGCACCAGCTCGGCGAGCTTGGCCTTGGCGGCGCCCGAGGCGATGGCCTCGCGCGAGCGTGTCACGCCCGCGGCCACCGAATCAACCACGTTGGCCGCGTACAGCGCCGCACCGGCGTTGAGCAGCACGATGTCGAGCGCCGGGCCGGCCTGATTGTCGAGCACGCCGAGCAGCATCGCCTTCGACTGCTCGGGCGTCTCCACGCGCAGCGCGCGGTTGCTCGACATCTGGAAGCCGAAGTCCTCGGGATGCAGCTCGTACTCGCTGATCTCGCCGTTCTTGAGCTCGCCCACCAGCGTGGCCGCGCCCAGCGAGATCTCGTCCATGCCGTCGCGGCCGTAGACCACCATCGCATGCTCGGTGCCCAGGCGCTGCAGCGCGCGCACCTGGATGCCCACCAGGTCGGGATGGAACACGCCCATCAGGATGTTGGGCGCACCGGCCGGGTTGGTCAGCGGGCCCAGGATGTTGAAGATGGTCTTGATGCCGAGTTCCTTGCGCACCGGCGCCACGTTCTTCATGGCCGGATGATGGTTCGGCGCGAACATGAAGCCGATGCCCGACTGCTCGATCGAGCGCGCGATCTGCTCGGGCTTGAGGTTGATGTTGACGCCCAGCGACTCCAGCACGTCGGCACTGCCCGACTTGCTCGACACGCTGCGCCCGCCGTGCTTGCTGACCTTGGCGCCGGCCGCGGCCGCGACGAACATCGAGCAGGTCGAGATGTTGAAGGTGTGCGAACCGTCGCCGCCGGTGCCGACGATGTCGACCAGGTTCGTGGTGTCGGCCACCGCCACCTTGGTCGACACCTCGCGCATCACCTGCGCGGCGGCGGTGATCTCGCCGATGGTTTCCTTCTTCACGCGCAGCCCGGTGATCAGCGCGGCCATCATCACGGGCGAGCACTCGCCGCTCATGATGAGCCGCACGATGTGCAGCATCTCGTCGTGGAAGACTTCGCGGTGCTCGATGGTGCGCTGCAGCGCTTCCTGGGGGGTGATCATGGAAAGTCTCCTCGGGATGAATCAGCGGCCGATGCGCGCCGCGGGGGCGTCGGTGAACGCGAGCTTGAGGCCGAAGCCGATGAAAAGAACGCCGGCGGCGCGGTCGAGCCAGTGCATGCCCTTCTGCACGGCGCCGCGGCGCGCCATCCAGCCCGCCGCCAGCGCCCAGCCCACGTTGACGGGGATCGCGTTGAGGTTGAACAGCACGCCGAGCAGCACGAAGTACAGCGCCTTGTGGTCGGCCCCGGGCGCGATGAACTGCGGCACGAAGGCCAGGAAGAACAGCGCCACCTTGGGGTTGAGCACGTTGGTCCAGAAGCCGCCGAGGAAGATCGCCTTGAGGCTGCGTTCCGCGCCGGCTGCCGCGGCCTTGCCGAGGTCGGTCGGTGCCGGTGCGCGCGACAGCACCATGCGCACGCCCAGGTACAGCAGGTAGGCCGCGCCGATGTACTTGAGCGCCGTGAAGGCCGCGGCCGAGGTCGCCATCAGCGTGCCGACGCCGATGGCCGCCGCGAAGATGTGGACGAAGCAGCCGGCAGTGATGCCGAGCCCGGCGACGATGCCGGCGCGCACACCCGAGCGCAGCGAGTTGGTGACCACGTAGAGCACGTCGGGCCCCGGCGTCAGGTTCAGCAGCCAGCCGGCCGCGATGAAGGCCAGCAGATGGGGAAGATCGGGCATGGCGTTCTCCTCTCCTCGAACGACGAATCAGGCGGCGAAGTAGGCCCGGATCGCGGCCACCGCGCGGTCGACGCCGGCGGCATCGACATCGAGGTGCGTCACGAAGCGCAAGCGGTACAGGCCCGTGGCCAGGATGCCCTGGCGCTCGAGGCTCTCGATCAGCCCCGCCGAGCGGGCCTTGGCCTCGCCCTCGAGGTCGACGAAGACGATGTTGGTGTGCGGCATCTCGAGCTTCAGCCCCTCGATGCCCGCGAGCCCCTGCGCGAGGCGCAGCGCCAGCGCATGGTCGTCGGCCAGCCGGTCGACGTGGTGCTCGAGCGCATGCGCGGCCGCGGCCGCCAGCAGCCCGGCCTGGCGCATGCCGCCGCCCGCCATCTTGCGGATGCGGTGGGCGCGCGCGATGAAGTCGCGCGAACCGACCAGCGCCGAGCCGATCGGCGCGCCCAGGCCCTTGCTGAAGCACACCGACACGCTGTCGAAGCACTGCGCGATGCGGCGCGCCTCGGCGCGCACGTCGGTGCTTCCGTTCTTCGCCGCCTGCGCGGTCGCCGCGTTGAAGAGCCGCGCGCCGTCCAGGTGCCGCTGCAGCCCGTGGCGCGCGGCCAGTTCGGTCGCCGCCTGCACGTAGTCGAAGGGCAGCAGCTTGCCGCCCAGCGTGTTCTCGAGCGCCAGCAGCCGGGTGCGCGCGAAGTGCGCGTCGTCGGGCTTGATCGCCGCCTCGATCTGCGCGAGCGGCAGCGTGCCGTCGGCCGCATGGTCCAGCGGCTGCGGCTGCACGCTGCCGAACACCGCCGCGCCGCCGCCTTCCCAGCGGTAGCAATGCGCCATCTGGCCGACGATGTACTCGTCGCCACGGCCGCAGTGCGCGAGGATCGCGCTCAGGTTGCTCTGCGTGCCGGTCGGCACGAACAGCGCCGCCTCGAAGCCCAGCAGCGCGGCGATCTTTTCCTGCAGCGCATTCACGCTCGGGTCGGTGCCGAAGACGTCGTCGCCCAGCGGCGCCGCCATCATGGCGTCGCGCATCGCCGGCGTGGGTTGCGTGACGGTGTCGCTGCGCAGGTCGACGATGGCGGTGCGGTCGGTCATGGCTTCAATCCAGGAAGTTCTTGAGCATGGCGTGGCCGTGCTCGGTGAGTATCGATTCGGGGTGGAACTGCACGCCTTCGATGCGCACGTCGTGCGCGTACCCGGTGTGCCGCACGCCCATGATCTCGCCGTCGTCGGTCCAGGCCGTGACGGCCAGCGCCTCGGGGCAGCTCGCGCGCTCGATCGACAGCGAGTGGTAGCGGTTGACGACGAAGGTCTTCGGCAGCCCCGCGAACACGCCCTCCTGCGTGGTCGTGATCTCGCTGGTCTTGCCATGCATGAGCTGCTGCGCGCGCACGATCCTGCCGCCGAAGGCCGCGCCGATGGCCTGGTGGCCGAGGCACACGCCGAGAATGGGCAGCTTGCCCGCGAAGGCCTCGATGGCCGCCACCGACACGCCCGCTTCCGCCGGCGAGCACGGCCCGGGCGACACCACCAGCCGCGTCACGCCCGAGGCGATCAGCTCGCCGATCTGCGCAACCGTGATCTCGTCGTTGCGATGCACCTGCACGTCGGCACCCAGCTCGCCGAAGTACTGGACGATGTTGTAGGTGAACGAATCGTAGTTGTCGATCATCAGCAGTTTCATGGCTTGCTCACAATCCGGTGCACGCCCTTGACGACGGGGAACACGTTGAAGTTGATCAGGAGGCCCAGCTTGAGGCCCGACAGGCGCAGCGCGGCCAGCACCTGCGCGCGATGCAGGTCGGTCAGCGCGTCGACCGCCTTGAGTTCGACGATGACCGACTGCTCGATCACGAAGCCCGCGCGGTAGACCTCGCCGAGCGAGCGGCCCTTGTAGCTGGCCGACAGCGGCACGTCGCGCGCGAAACCGATCTCGCGCTCGGCGAGCTCGATCGCCAGCGCCGCGGCATAGGCACGCTCGTCGAGCCCGGTGCCGAGCACGCGCTGCACCTCGACGGCGGCGCCGATGATCTCGTGCGAGAAATCGTTCTGGATATCGGGTGCGTTGCTCATTCCAGGCCTTCCTCGACCAGTTCGGCGGCACGCAGCAGCGCGCGCGCCTTGGCTTCGGTTTCCTTCCACTCGAGCTCGGGCACCGAATCGGCCACCACGCCGGCCGCGGCCTGCACGTGCAGCACCTGGTCCTTCACGATGCCGGTGCGGATCGCGATCGCGACGTCCATGTCGCCCGCGTAGCTGATGTAGCCGCAGGCGCCGCCGTACAGGCCGCGCTTGGTGGGCTCGAGCTGGTCGATCAGTTCCATCGCATGCACCTTGGGCGCGCCGGTCAGCGTGCCGGCCGGGAAGGTGGCCTTGAGCACGTCGATGGCGGTCATGCCGTCCTTCAGCGTGCCCTCGACGTTGCTCACGATGTGCATCACGTGGCTGTAGCGCTCCACCGCGAAGGCTTCCGTCACCTTCACCGTGCCGGTCTTGGCGATGCGGCCGATGTCGTTGCGCGCGAGGTCGATCAGCATCACGTGCTCGGCGCGTTCCTTCGGGTCGTTGATGAGTTCGACCTCGGCCGCCTTGTCGAGCTCGATCGAGGCGCCGCGCGGACGCGTGCCGGCCAGCGGGCGGATGGTGATCTTCTGCTCGCCCTCGCCCGTGTGCTCCTGGCGCACCAGGATCTCGGGCGAGGCGCCCACCACATGGAAGTCGCCCAGGTGGTAGTAGTACATGTAGGGCGAGGGATTGAGCGAGCGCAGCGCGCGGTACAGCGACAGCGGCGACTCGGTGTAGCGCTTGCTGATGCGCTGGCCCACCTGCACCTGCATGAAGTCGCCGGCGGCGATCATCTCCTTGGCGCGCTCCACCGCCGCGAGGTAGTCGGCCTTGGCGAAGCTGCGCTCGGCCGGATGCGGCTGCGTGGGCTTCACGATCGGCGCGCTCACCGAGTACTTGAGCTTTTCCTTGAGCTCGCGCAACCGGCGCTTGGCGTTGGCATAGGCCTCGGGCTGCTTGGGATCGGCATAGACGATCAGGTAGAGCTTGCCCGAGAGGTTGTCGATGACCGCCAGTTCCTCGCACTGCAGCAGCAGGATGTCGGGGCAGCCCAGCGTGTCGGGCGGGCAGCTCTTCTCGAGCTTGCGCTCGATGTGGCGCACCGTGTCGTAGCCGAAGTAGCCGGCCAGCCCGCCGCAGAAGCGCGGCAGCCCGGGCCGCAGCGCGACCTTGAAGCGCTTCTGGTACTGCGCCACGAAGTCGAGCGGATTGCCCGCGGCGGTCTCGACCACCTGGCCGTCGGTCACGACCTCGGTGACGGCTTCGGCGCCGAAGCCGCTGGCGCGCAGCAGGGTGCGCGCCGGCAGGCCGATGAAGCTGTAGCGGCCGAAGCGCTCGCCGCCCACGACCGATTCGAGCAGGAAGCTGTGCTTGCCGCCGCCCTGCGAATGGGCCAGCTTGAGGTAGAGGGACAGGGGGGTTTCGAGGTCGGCAAAGGCCTCGGCCATCAGCGGGATGCGGTTGTAGCCCTGGGCGCTGAGGCTCTTGAATTCGAGTTCGGTGATCACGTGTCGTTCTCCGGAAAGCCGGCCCGGCGCGCTTTCATCGGCCGGGAGCGGTCTCATTCACAAACAGAGGGGGTTGGTTCGGCGTCGGGGCGATCCGGAACCTCGGGCGCACGGCGTGCGCCGTGCAATCAAACAGGCAGCGTCGATGGCGTACGCCAGGGCCAGGCTCCCCGGCTGCCTTCACCTGTCTGATGGATGTGATGAACGAACATGAGGGCCGGAGTTTAGCCCACGAGAACGCTGCCGCGCGCAAACCTGCGCTTCAGGGTTCGTCCGGAGCCGGGGCGATAAAACGAAAAGATACATTCGCACGACCGTTCGCAAATTCCAGAGGAGGCCGCCTTGTCCGCACGCTCGACCGCACTTCCGCTCGTGTCACCGGCGCTCGCGCGCCTGTTCCTGCTGGCCGGTCTCGCGGCGGCGCTGGCCATCGCCGCGCCCGCGCGCGCCGCCCCGGTCGAGGTCGCGGGCGTCAAGCTCGAGGACAGCCTCGAGCTGCGCGGCACGCCGCTGCAACTCAATGGCGCCGGCGTGCGCTACAAGGCCATCCTCAAGGTCTACACGGCCGGCCTCTACATGGGCCGCAAGGCCTCGACCACCGAGGAGGCGCTGGCCGTGCCCGGCCCGAAGCGCGTGGCGATCACCATGCTGCGCGACATCGATGCCAACGAGCTCGGCAAGCTCTTCATCAAGGGCGTGGAGGACAATTCGCCCAAGAGCGAGATGGGCCAGTTGATCCCAGGCCTCTTGCGCATGGGCCAGATGTTCGCCGACCAGAAGCAGCTCAAGGCCGGCGACACCTTCACCATCGACTGGCTGCCCGGCACCGGCACGCTGATCACGGTGCGCGGCGTGCCGCAGCCCGATCCCGTGAAGGAGCCTGCCTTCTTCAACGCGCTGCTGCGCATCTGGCTCGGCCCGAGCCCGGCCGACTGGAAGCTCAAGGACGCGCTGCTCGGCAAGCCGGCCTGAACGGCGGCCAGCGCCTCAGGCGCGCGGCGCCGCCAGTTCGGCCAGCGAATCGACGAAGCCGTCGGCATCGACCGCGCGCACCGGCTCGCCGTGGTTGTAGCCGTAGCTGACCAGCACCACCGGGCAGCCGGCCGCACGCGCGGCACGCGCGTCGTTGCTCGAGTCGCCGATCATCAGCGTGCGCGCGGGCTGCGTGCCCAGCGCTTCGCAGGTCTTCAAGAGCGGCAGCGGATCGGGCTTCTTGCGCTCGAAGGCATCGCCGCCGAACACGCGCTCGAAAAAGCCGTCGAGCCCCTTCTGGGCCAGCAGCGGCTGCGCGAAGGCGGTCGGCTTGTTCGTGAGGCAGGCCAGCTTCAGCCCCCGGTCGCGCAGCGCCTGCAGCCCCTCGACCACGCCCGGATACACCGACGCATGCTGGCCGTTGATCGCGAGGTAGTGGTGCTGGTAGCGCTCCCAGCCGCGGTCGAACTGCGCCTGCGCGCGCGCCAGGGCGGCGGGTGCGTCGGCACCGCCCGCCGCGGCCACGTACTGCAGTGCCGACAGGATCAGGTGCTCCGAGCCCTTGCCGATCATCAGTTCGATGCGCTCGCGCGGCAGCGCGGCGAGGCCGAGGTCCTCGAGCATACGGTTCAGGGCCACGGCGAAATCGCCGAGCGTGTCGATGGTGGTGCCGTCGAGGTCGACGATGGCGGCGTCGAAGCGGGTGAGGTCGAAATCGATGGAGTTCAAGGAAGAAGGGCTCATGGCGTTGCGAAGACTGCCCGCGACTTTACAGAGCCCCGCGGTCGGACGACCTTCCTCACCACGCCATCGCCGCACCGCCGCCTTCGCGCAGCGCGGCCGCATGGGCCAGGTTGGCCGCCACCATGTCCTCCATCGCGATGCCCATGGCTTTGTAGACCGTGATCTCGCGCGCATCGCGCCGACCCGGTGCGCTGCCGAGCATGACCTCGCCGAGCGTGGTCGCGCGCCGGCGGTCGCAGCCCGCGAGCTCGGCGCAACCCACGGGCACGGGCTCGAAGGCATCGAGCGTCTCCACGAACAGGCGCGCCTCGCGCGCGAGCGCCACCGGCAGTTCGCCCGCCGGCGGGTGGTAGCCGACCGAGGACACGTGGGCGCCGGGCTTGAGCCACTCGGGGCGGATCACGGGCTGGGCGCTGTGGCTCGCGAGGCAGACGATGTCCGAGTCGCGCACGGCCGCCTCGATGTCCTCGCCGGCCCGCGCAAGCGGATGCCGCGCCGCGAGCCGCCGCGCCTCCTCGGGATGCAGCGCGCAGACATGGATGCGCTCGAGGTCGCGGACCAGCGGCAGCAGCCGCAGGTGCTCGCGCGCCTGCACGCCCGCGCCCACGATGGTCGCGACGCGCGCGTCCGGGCGCGCCAGCAGCCGCGCCGACAGCACCGCCGAAGCGGCCGTGCGGATGCCGGTGATGAAGGTGCCGTCCATCACGCACGAGGCCATGCCCGTCTCGGGCTCGAACAGCAGGATCATCGCGAGGTGGTTCGGCAGCCCGAGCGCGAGGTTGCCGTCGAAGACGTTGACCACCTTGATCGCCATCTGCATGCCCGGGCGCCATGCCGGCATCGCGAGCGAGAAGCCCTGGCCCGGCACCGTGAGCTCGGGCCGCGCCGGCGACTGCACCTCGCCGCGCGCGAGCGCGCGAAAGCCATCCTCCAGGCCGTCGAGCAGTGCGCGCGGATCGAGAAGGCGCGCCACCTCGGCTTCGCTCAGCGTCATGACGCGGCGCGGTCCCTTCGCGATCTCGAACGCGGCAGGCTGGTTGTTCATGTGAATCTCCTTCATTGATGTGAAGGGGAATTCTGCGAAGCCGCCTTGCTTCGTTCAATTGATTCGTTCTGCGTTGACGTGAAGCAAACTCACTCCTAGCATCGCCAACATGCCGCTGCCCCTGTTCCTGCTCACGAAGCTGCGCGCCTTCGAGTCGGTGGCCCGCCACGGCAGTTTCAAGCGCGCCGCCGAGGAACTGCACGTCACGCAATCGGCCCTGAGCCACCATGTGCGCCATCTCGAGGCCGAGCTCGGCATGCCGCTGGTGCTGCGCTCGCACCGCCGCATCGAGCTCACGGCCGAGGGACGCCAGCTCTGCGCCGATTGCGCCCAGGGCTTCCAGGGCCTCGAGGCCGCGATCGACCGGCTGCGCCGCGCCGCGCGGCCCGACACGCTGACCTTGAGCGTCGCCCCGTATTTCTCGGCGCGCTGGCTCACGCCGCGCCTCGGGCGGCTCTGGGCGCGGCATCCGAGGCTGCACCTGCAGCTGCACCACGCCTACCAGCCCGCCGATTTCCTGCGCGATCCGGTCGATGCCGGCATCGGCTGGGGCGACGGGCGCTGGCCCGGCGTCGAGGCCCGGCTGGTCGTGCCGGGCACGCTCACGCCCGTGTGCAGCCCGGCCTTCCTGGCCACGCTGCCGCGCAAGATCAAGCCGCGCGACCTGCGCGGCTGCCGCCTGTTCCACGAGTTCGATGCCGCGCACTGGAGTGCCTGGTTCGCGGCGGCGGGCGTGGACACGGGCGTGGACGCGGGCCCGCTCGACACCACCCGCATCGACGACTCCCACGCGCTGCGCCGCACCGCGCTCGACGGCCATGGCTTCGCGCTGTTCTTCACGGCGCTGGTGCGCGAGGACCTCGATGCCGGACTGCTGGTAGCGCCGTTCGCGCACACCGTCGATCCGGGGAGCGCCTACTACCTCGTGCGTCCCGCGGACCGCGCGCCGAGCGCGGCGCTGCAGTCGTTCACGCAGTGGCTCATGGACGAGGTGGCCAGCGCGCCCTTCGCCTGAGCACGGCGTGTCCCGCGGCGCGCGATGCGCCGCCGCTCAACTCAGCACCAGCACGCCCGCGGGAAAGGTCCGCGCGACCAGATCGAAGCTGTGCTGGATCTGCAGCAGCGCGGTCTCGATGTCCGCGACCTTGATGCGCGCGGTCACGGTCTTCGCGCGCAGGGTTTCGCCCACCAGCAGCACGCGCCCGGGGCGATAGCGGTTGATCTCGTCGAGCACCACGGGCAGCGGCGTCTGCCGGAACACCATCTCGCCGCGGCGCCAGGCCGAGACGCCCTCGGGATCGACGTTGGCGATCTCGCTGATCATGCGGCCGTCGTACAGCGCCAGCTGCCGCGCCTGCAGCAGACGCCGGCCCGCGGGATGCTCCACGCCGACCTGGCCGTGCAGGCAGGTGACGCAGGTGCGCCCGTCGAGGTACCGGACCTCGAAGCCCGCCGCGCCGGTGGCGACGGCGCGGCCCGCGCCGGCCTCCACGCGAAAGCGCCTGGCCGCGTCCGAGACCTCGATCGCCGCCTCGCCGTCGAGCAGCTCGAGGCCCACGCTCTCGCCCTGGTCGCTGACCCGGCGCAGGCTGGTGCGGGTGTTCATCGTCACCCTCACGCGCTCCTCGAGCGACAGCTCGCGCTGCTCGCCCACGGCCGTGTGGTAGTCGGCGCCCCACTGTTCGGCGGCCGGCCACATGCCCAGCGGCGAATAGGCGACGATGCCCGCAACCGCCGCTCCGCCGAGCGCCGTGCCCAGGAAGGCGCGCCGGCCGAGCGGCGTGCGGTTGAGCGTCCTGCGGTGATGGCGCGCGGCCTCCGCGTTGGTGCTCAGCACGCTGCTCGCGGCCCGCTCCAGCAGCTGCCACTGGCGCGCGGCCTGCTGGAAGGCCGCGAGGTGCGCGGGATCGGCATCGCGCCAGTGCCGGAACGCCTGCGCCTCCCATTCGCTGACGCGGCCCGAACCCAGCTTGCGCACCCAGGCCTGCGCATCCTTGAGCACATCAGGCAGCTTGCCGCGATCGTCGGGTGTGGTCATTGCATCGATTTTCAAGCGGCCACCTCGGGCCGGGCGAAGGGCCGCGCGCCATTGCCGCGGCCGTCCTTCAGTACCAGACGATTGGCGGACCGCAAAACCGCTGAAAAAAATCGCACGGCCGTCATGCCGGCCTGCTACGGCTGCCGCAGCAGCCGCGCCGCGCAGTACTCCTGGGCCGCCTTGAGCTCGCTTTCGACGGTGCGCAGCGAGATCCCGAGGCGCTTCGCCACGTCGCGCTGCGGCCAGTGCTCCCAGCGCACCAGCAGCAGGATCTCGCGCCGGCGCGCCGGCATCTCGTCGAGCGCGGCCTTCAGCGCCTCGAGTTCGGAGCGCGCCTCGGCCACCTGGGCCGGGCCCGGCGCGGGGTCGGGCATGACGGCCATCAGCTCCTGCACGTCCTCGGCCGACAGCATGCGGCTCTGGCTGCGCCGGATGTCGATGGCGAGGTTGACGCCCATGCGCACCAGGTAGGCCTGCGGATTGAGCACCGGGCCGGAGAGGTGGCTGTCGCGCTGCAGGCGCAGCCAGATCTCGTGCAGGGTGTCGCCCGCCAGGTCGGGGCTGCCGAGCTGGATCGAGAGGCTCTGCTTGATCTGCGTGTAGCGCTGCACCAGCACGCTGCGCAGGATCGGCAGCACGTTGCCGGTCATGACGCGGCTCCGGCTTCGCAGGCGCGCCCCGCCACGCGCTCGCGCGGCAGGATGACCAGCAGCAGCGGCTGGCGCAGCTCGGGCGGCGGCGGATGGTCCATGCGCAGGCCGCTCAGCGCGGCGACGATGGCCCGGTCGCGCGCGGCATTGCCGGTCGCGCCGATCAGGCGCGGCGCCTCGAGGCGGCCCTCGGCGTCGACGTTGAGGCGCAGCGAGGCCCGGTAGTTGCCGGGCGCGGTGCGCGCATCGGCGCACAGCGCTTCCCAGACCCGGGTCTGGACCAGGCCGTCGTAGCGCCGGTCCAGCCCCGGCACGATGGCCGGCACGGCGCCGATCTCCACCGGCACCGGCCGCAGCACGAAGGCGTCGCGGAGCTTGCCGCCGGGGTTCTCGGCCGTCAGGCCGGTGCCCTCGAGCAGCGCCGCCAGGGCCACGCGCGGCAGGTGCAGGCCCTGGACCGGGGCCGACACGCGGCCCGCGACCAGCGCATCGCTGAACAGCACGGTCTGGTCCGCGATCACCGCGTAGCGCTCCAGCGCGGAGGCCAGCGGCTGCGCGGGAATGTCGAATGCCAACGGCTGCGGTTGCACGGGTGCCGGCACGGCGGCGGCCACGGGATCAGCGGTCGTCGATGCCAGGGCGGGTGCCATCGCCATCCACAGTACGCAAGCGCAAGCCGCCAACCGGTCCGTCAGGTCGCACGCAACGGCGCGTCCCACGGTCCACCCTCCCGCCATGCCCGACCGCAGGCGCCCTGCGATCCGCGTTCTGCATGCCGGGCACCGGACAGGGAAACAGAGGTTGGCGTCAGCACGGCACGAGAACCCTATGCAAAACGCACAGCATCGGCGCGCGAGGTTGCACCGATGTGACAGCGGCGGCACGCGGTGGACGGTGGGACGCGCGGGCGCCCGCTACCCCGCCACCGCCTGGCCGCCGTGCTCGCGCCGGGTCCGCAGCACGGGATCAGGCACCTCCATGCGCCGCGCCTCGAGATGGTGGTGGGCGCGCAGCGTGTGCAGCAGCCCGTAGTTGATGCTGAACTCCTCGGTGTCCACGTCCGCCAGCGCGCCGTGCGTGAGGCAGCGGTGCACGATGTCGATCGCCTGCGGATGCGCGCTGACCATGCGGATGTCGTGGATGAAGGCCCGTGCCTCGGGCAGCGGCTCCGAGCGCAGCAGGAAGCCCACGAACCAGCGCCACAGCATGTTGTAGCCCAGGCCCTCGCGCACGCGCTTGGGGTCGGCCAGCGAATAGACGATCTGCAGCAGCCAGGCGCGCATGATCACGCGCGCGTCCACGCCGCTCGTGCATTCGCGCGTGAGTTCGTTCAGGACGGTGCCCTCGTAGGCCAGCGTGCTGTCGATGGCCTCGCGCAGCGCGACCAGCGCATGGTCGTCGGGCACGAAGGACTGCAGGCGGTCGACCTCCACCCACAACGGGTGCGACACGATCCACACCCAGGGGACGCCGTACCGCTCCACCGGCACCGGCTCGGTTCGAGCGACCTCCACGTGCCTGGACAGCTCCTTGTCCAGGGTCTGCATCGATACGCTCCTGGCAAGGCCAGAAGAGAACTTTTCCCTTGGGTTCTTTTTCTTCATCCAGACTCCTCGTCCACACCGCCACATCGCACGCGGACGATCCGCGCGCGGCGATCGGCGCCTCCCGGCCGGGAGACACCCACCGATTCCTCTAGACGAGCGCCGATCGGCAAACCCGCAGGAAAAAGGCACGGCCCCTCAGCGGACCCGGACGATCCCCGGCGGGCCGGGGTCGGGCAGCACGGGCGCCACGATGCGCGTGGTGGCGCCCGCGCGCTCGATGGTCACCGCGTCGGCGTCTATCGCCACCAGCCGCACGTCGGGCAGCAGCCGCTCGCCGGTCATGAAGGCCTTGGGCGGCGCGCCATTGACGGTCAGCACCGCCACCGCGCGATCGTGCCGGCGCATCAGTCCGACCACCGTGACGTTCAGGCGCAGCGGCCCCGGACGCAACCAGCCGGCCACCGCTTCGGCCGCGGGATCGCCCACCGCCGTCGCCGCGGCGACCGGGGCCTGCGGCGCCGGCGCGTCGGGTACATGCAGCGCATGGGCCCAGAGGCACACGCAGGCGATGAAGAGCGCCGCGCCCAGCGCATGCGCGGTGCGCGGCGACGCGGCCCAGGCCGGTCCATTCCACGTTGGCCATGTTCGGGTCATCGGTGCAATTCCTCCGTGTGCGGGCGCTGCGCGGTCGCAGCGGAACCACCGGTCTTAACAGATGCATGTTGGCAATTCATGTCAACGCCACATTCGATGCCTACCATCGCCGCGAACCGCGCGCTCCGCGCGTCCCTTCATGCCCCAAGCCATGGCGTTTTCGCCTCGTATGAAACCGCTTCGCCGCCAGTTGGGCTTCTCGCTGATCGAGGTGATGGTGGTGCTGGTCATCATCGGCATCGCGATGGCCGCGATCTCGCTGAGCGCCGCGCCCGATCCCGCCGAACCCCTGCGCCTCGATGCGCGCGAACTCGCGGTGCGGCTCGCGACCGCGCAGCACGAGGTGCACGTGGACGGCCGCGTGATCGCCTGGGAAGCGCGCGGCGACGGCTACCAGTTCGTGCGCGGCACCTGGGCCAGCGCGCCGGGCAGCGTGGTGCCCGGCGTCACGACCGGCGGCGAGCTCGACCGCTTCGTGCGCGACGACGCGCTGCGTCCGCGCCGGTGGCGCGCCGGCATCGTCGAGGTCTCGCCGGCGGCGCCGGTGCTGCTGACCTCCGAGTGGATCGGCACGCCCTGGTCGCTCGAGCTGCGCAGCGGCCGCTACCGCGTCGCCATCGTGCGCGACGCCACCGGCGGCTTCCGGGTGCAGTGAGGCATGGGCGCGCACCGAGCTTCGCACCGGCCTTCGCCTCGGCTTCGCGCAGGGCGGCCCGGCCGCGGCTTCACGCTAATCGAGGTGCTGGTCGCGCTGGCGATCATCAGCATCGCGCTCGCGGCCTTCGTGCGCATCACCAGCCAGACCGTCGGCAACCAGGGCCATCTCGAGCGGCAGTCGCTCGCGCTGCTGTCGGCGCAGAACAGCCTGGCCGAACTGCGCATCGGATCGCTGCCGCCGCCCGGCCTGCGCCAGGTCGATTGCCCGCAGGGCGAGCTGGCCTTCGTCTGCCGGGTGCAGATCGCGCCGTCGCGAGACGGCATGCGCGCCGTCGCGGTCGACGTCTACCTGGGCCGCGACAGCGACCGCAGCCTGGCCAGCCTGCAGTCGCGGCTGCCCGAGAGCCGCCGATGAGAGCCGCGCGCCGGTCCCGGGCGACGCCGCGTACCGCGGGCTTCACGCTGATCGAAGCGATGATCGCGATCGCGATCATGGCGGTGCTGAGCCTGATCGCATGGCGCGGCCTCGACAGCATGAGCCGCGCCGACACCCAGTTGCGCGAGCGCGCGGAAGATGCCGCGCGGCTCGCGCGCGCGCTGCAGCAGATCGAGCGCGACCTCACATGGCGCACCACCACCGAGCTGCCCTCGCCTGCCGACGCCGCGCCGCCTCCCGACGATGCGCCCGCGGCCGCCGGCGGCGCGCCGCCGCCCTTGCCGCTGCCGCTGTTGCCCCCGGGCATGGAGGCGCGGCGCTCGGGCCAGGGACCGTTCCTGCTCGAGCTGGTGCGCGCCGCGCCCGCCGCGCCGGGGCGCTGGCAGCGCGTGCAGTGGTGGCTGCAGGCGGGCACGCTCTACCGCGCGGCCGGCGTGGCGGCCGATGGTTATCCGCTGCCCGCGCCGCAGGCCGCCGACCGCGTCGCGGTGCTCGAGGGCATCGCCTTCTTCGAGATGCGCGCGTGGGAGCCCGAGCAGGGCTGGCGTCCGCTGCCGGCCAGCGGTGCGGCGCGCACGGCGGCGTCCGGGCTCGAGGTCACGCTGGGCGTCCGCGCCGACACGGGGCCGGCGCTGCGCTACCGCCGCGTCATCGCGCTGGACTGAGCGCCTGCCGCGCCCTACTTCACCATCTGGTTGATCTCCATGATCGGCAGCATCACCGCGAGCACGATCAGCATCACCACCGCGCCCATGCCGAGGATCATCAGCGGCTCGAGCAGCGCCGTCAGCCGCGTGGCGCGGCGCTCGAGGTCGCGCGAGAGATTGGCGGCCGCGCGCTCGAGCATGGGCGCGAGCGCGCCGGTCTTCTCGCCGCTCGCCACCAGGTGGATCAGGTTGGAGGGAAACACCTTCTGCACGCGCAGCGCCGAGGCCAGCGGCGCGCCCTCGCGCACGCGCGCGGCGGTGTCGGCCGCGCACTGCTTGAGCCGGTCGTTGCCCATGGTCTCGCGCGCGGCATCGAGCGAGCGCAGCAAGGGCACGCCCGCGTCCATCAGGATCGCCAGGGTCGAGGCGAAGCGCGCGGTATTCACGCCCAGCACGTACTTGCCCACCATCGGCACGCGCAGGAGGAAACCGTGCCAGCGAAGCCGCGCCGCATCGTCGCGCAGCGACCAGCGCCACAGCGCGAAGGCCGCGCCCAGCACCAGCGCCGTGAGCCATCCCCATTCGCGCACGTAGCCGCTCGCGCCCAGCATCACGCGCGTCAGCAGCGGCAGTTCCTGCCGCGCCTGCGAGAACGCGCTGACCACCTGCGGCACCACGTAGCCGAGCAGGAAGATCACGATGCACACCGAGACGAAGGCCACCACGCCGGGATAGATGAAGGCGGTGAGCATCTTGCTGCGCAGGTTGTCGCGGCCCTCGAGGTAGTCGGCCAGCCGCTCCATCACGCGCGCCAGCTCGCCCGAGTCCTCGCCGGCGCCGATCAGCGCGCGGTAGATCGCGGGAAAGTCGCGCGGCCGCTCGCCCAGCGCATCGGCCAGCCGCATGCCGCCGCGCACGTGGTTGCACACCGCGCTCAGCGCCTCGGCCACCACCTTCTGCTCGGCCTGCTCGATGGTGGCCATCAGGGCCGACTCCAGGGGCAGGCGCGCGCCCAGCAGGCTCGCGAGTTCGCGCGTGGCCCACAGCAGGTCGGTGGCGCTCAATCGCGGCCCGAACCACGAGCCGCCGCCGCCCGCCACCTCGTGCACGCCCAGCGCGGTCAGCCCGCGTTCGCGCAACTGCAGCCGCACGGCACGCTGCGACTCGGCCTCCATCGTGCCGGCCTGGATCTGTCCGCCCGCGTTGGCGGCCTCGAAATGAAAGCGTGGCATGGGGTGCGGCGCTAGCTGTCGTCGCGCGTCACGCGCAGGATCTCCTCCGGCGTGCTGATGCCCGCGGCGACCCAGCGCTGGCCGTCCTCGCGCATGGTGCGCATGCCGCGGCGGCGCGCCACCTCGCGCATGGCGTGCTCGTTGCCGCCGTCGTGGATGATGCGGCGGATCTCGTCGTCGATGACGAACAGCTCGTGGATGCCGGTGCGGCCCTTGAAGCCGGTGTGGTTGCAATGGCCGCAGCCCACCGGCACCCAGCGGGTGCTGCCGTCGGCCTGGGTCTCGGCGCGCTTGCAGCGCACGCACAGGCAGCGCACCAGCCGCTGCGCGAGCACGCCCAACAGCGACGAGGACAGCAGGAAGGGCTCGATGCCCATGTCGGTCAGCCGCGTGACCGCCGAGATCGAATCGTTGGTGTGCAGCGAGGCGAGCACGCCATGGCCCGTGAGCGAGGACTGCACCGCGATCTGCGCGGTCTCCAGGTCGCGGATCTCGCCGATCATGATGTTGTCGGGGTCCTGGCGCAGCGCGGCCCGCAGCGCGGCGCCGAAGCTCATGCCGATCTTGGCGTGCACCGGGATCTGGTTGACGCCCGGCAGGTCGTACTCGACCGGATCCTCCACCGAGAGGATGTTGCTCACGCTCTTGTCGAGCTGGCCCAGCGCGGCATAGAGCGTGGTGGTCTTGCCGCTGCCGGTCGGCCCGGTCACGAGCACGATGCCGTGCGGCTGGCGGATCAGCCGCGTCAGCGCTTCCAGCGTGTCGCCCGCCAGGCCCAGCCGCTCGAGCTGCAGCCGGCCCGCGTCCTTCTCGAGCAGGCGCAGCACGGCGCGTTCGCCATGCACGGTCGGCACGGTGGATACGCGCACGTCGATCGGCCGCCCGCCTACGCGCAGGGTGATGCGGCCGTCCTGCGGCACGCGCTTCTCGGCGATGTCGAGCTGCGACATGATCTTGATGCGCGAGATCAGCGCGGCATGCAGTTCCTTGCGCGGCGAGACCACGTCGCGCAACGCGCCGTCGACGCGGTAGCGCACCACCGAGTGGGTCTCGAAGGCCTCGAAGTGCACGTCGCTGGCGCCGTCGCGCGCGGCCTGCGCGAGCAGTGCGTTGATCATGCGGATGACGGGCGCGTCGTCCTGCGCATCGAGCAGGTCGGTCACGGCCGGGATGTCCTGCATCAGCCGCTCCAGGTCGACCTCGGACTCGGCCGCGCCGACCACGGCGGCGGCGCTGCCGGCCTCGGCATAGCGGGTCGACAGCAGCAGGTCCATCTCCGCCTCGGACACCTCGTGCCAGGCCTGCAGGCCGGTCTGGCGCTGCGCCTCGGCCAGCGCCCAGCCCGGCGTGCTTGGGCTCAGGACCAGCGCCATGGCCTCGCTGTCGCCCTGCACCACGAGGCGCTGCGCACGCGCCCAACCGTGCGGCAAGGTCGGCTGTGCCGCGGCATTCATGGCGCCACCACGATCTCGGGCCGGTAGCCCAGTTCGCGCAGCACGCCCGCCGCGGTGTCGACCGCGCGCGCATCGCGCGGCAGGTCCACGCGCACCGCATAGCCGATGCCGCCCGGGCCGGCCACGATGTACGCGGGCAGGCCGCTGATGCGCACGCGCTTGGCGATGCGCACCGCGTCGGGCTCCTGCGCGAGGTCCGCCACCTGCAGCACGCTGCGGTTGTTCTCTGGCGTGGCGTACAGCACGGCCGGATCGCCGGTCACGCCGACGTTGGCGGGCAGCTGCGAGCGCATCTCGGGCTCGCGCGGCGCGTTCGGCGCGAGCGGCTGGTGCACCTCGCGCTCGCTCCGGGTGGGCGGCGGACCCTGCTCGCGCGTGCTGCTCCACTGCTCGGGCCGCAGGTCCAGCCTGGGGGCCGCGCCGGCCACCGGCAGGTCGGGCGGCGGCAGGATCGGTGCCGGCATGTCGGGCAGCACGAGGTGCCGCCCAGGCTGCACGCGGCTTTGCTGCGTGCGCATGAAGTTGTAGCGGTCCTGGGTCAGGCCGCGGCCGGCATTGGCATCGCGGATCACGTAGGGCCGCAGGAAGATCATCAGGTTCGTCTTCGCGCGCTGCCGCTTGTCGTAGCGGAACAGGTTGCCGAGTACCGGGATCGTGCCCAGGCCCGGCACCGTCTCGGTGGTGCTGGTGACGCTGTCCTCGAGCAGGCCGCCCAGCACCATGATCTGGCCGTCGTCGAGCAGCACGCTGGTGTCGAGCGCGCGCTTGTTGGTCACGATGCCCGCGATGCCGGAGTTCTGGTCGTCGATGCTCGAGACCTCCTGGTAGATGTCGAGCTTGACCGTGCCGCCCTCGGAGATCTGCGGCCGGATCTTGAGCTGCAGCCCGATGTCCTCGCGCGTCACGGTCTGGAACGGGTTGTCCGAGCCACCGCCGCCGGGCGTGATGTACTGGCCGCTGACGAAGGGCACGGTCTTGCCCACGATGATCGAGGCCGCCTCGTTGTCGAGCGTCATGATGTTCGGCGTCGAGAGGATGTTGACGCCGCCCTTGGTCTGCAGCGCGCGCGCCAGCAGGTTGAGGTTGGCGATCTCGCCCACGCCGGGCAGCTTCACCGTGCCGTCGAGCACGCCGAGGTTCAGGCCCTTGGGCAGCAGGTCGATGGTGTTGGTGGCGCTGGTGTTCAGGCCCGTGCCGCCGCCGAGGTTGGTGCCGCCGATGAAGCGGCCGTTGTTGCGCATCCACTGGATGCCCAGCTGCGCCGCGTCCTGCTCGGTGACCTCCACGATCAGGCTCTCGACCAGCACCTGCGCGCGCCGCTGGTCGAGCAGGTCGATCACGCGCCGCACGCTGCGGTACATGGGCTCGGGCGCCGCGATGATCAGCGTGTTGGTGGTGGCATCGGCCTGCACCGTCACGCCGTTGGCCGAGAAGGCCGTGCCCGTGCTGCCGCTGCCCGAGCCGCCCTGCTGCGCGCCGCCGCCGCCGAAGCGGCTGCCGCCGGTGCTGCCGCGCGTGCCGCCGCCCTGCGCGGACGAGGAGGAGGAGGACGAAGACGAGGAGGTGGAAGAAGTGCCCGTCGTCGTGCGGCCCGCACCGCCCGGCGCCCCGGCGCCGCCCGACATGCCGCCGGCGCCGAGCGTGGCGCGCGCGGCATCGCCGCTGCCGAGCGCCGTGCTGCCCGAGTCGCCGGTCAGCAGCCCGCGCAGCACGCCCGACAGGTAGGTCGCCTGCGCATTGCGCAGGTACACCACGTGCAGGTTGCCGGGGTCGTCCTGCGAGTTGTCGAGCTTGACGATGAGGTCGCGCGCCAGCGCCGTGCGCGCCGGGCTGCTCGAACGCACGATCACGCTGTTGGAACGCGGATCGGCCAGCACCACGATGTCGCGCCGGGTCTCGTTGCCCGCGCCCTGCAGCAGCTCGTTGGCGAGCGCCGCGATGTCCACCGCCACGCCGTTGTGCACCTTGACCACGTCGGTGTCGAGCGAGGTCGGCGTGTCGATGCTCTCGACGATGCGCGCGATGCGCTCAAGGTTGTCGATGTAGTCGGTGATGACCAGCGTGTTGTTGGCCGCGTAGGCCGCGATGTTGCTCTCGGCCGCGATCATCGGCTTGAGCACCGGCACCAGCGCCTCGGCGTTCTCGTAGGCCAGCCTGAAGGTGCGCGTGGCGATGCCGCCGCCCGGCGTGCGCGCATTGACCGCGCCGCCCTGCAGCTTGGCGTCGGCCACCGGCACCACGCGGCTGACGTTGCCGACGTCGACGATCGTGAAGCCGCGCATGCGCAGGGCCGAGCCCAGCATGTCGTAGGCGGTCTTCGAGGGCACCTCGCCGTCGGAGACCAGCGTGATCTGGCCCTTGACGCGCGGGTCCATCACGAAGTTGCGTCCCAGGAAGCGCGACAGCGCGGAAACCACCGACTGGATGTCGGCATCGACGAAGTTCAGCACCGAGCGGTCGTCGCTGCCGGTGGCGCCCGCCACCGTCGTCGCGGTGGCAGCCGTGCGTGCCGGCGTGGCCGCGGCGGCACGCCGGTCCTGCCCGGTCGGGCGCACCACGCGCGCGGGCGGCGCGGCCGAAGTGGCCGGCGACGCCACGGGCTGCGCCTGCGCCGCGCCCTCGGCCCCGGCGCCCGAGCTCGGGACGTAGTTCCCCTCGCGGAACAGCGGCGCCTCGGTGGAGGCGGTCGAAGCGCACCCCGCCAGGGCCAGGCACGCCAGTGCCCAGCATCTTCCCGTTCTTCCCGCCACCGCTCGCATCATCATCGATTCCCTGATTGAGGCCGCGCCGTCAGCGCGACCGTGGCCCGGACGTCGTTCCGGCCATCGGGGCCGGCGTCCTCGGACCGTTGCAACATGGCCTTGTTCACCGTCATGCCCAGCGCGCCAGGCGCGGCGAGCAGCCAGGCCGCGACGCGCGACGCATCCGCGGCGCGTTCGATCTCGATCTGCAGCTCGGCGCCCGCCTCGCTCAAGCGGTAGGCGCCGGCCAGGCCCGCCGCATCGAGGCTGGCGCGCACGCGGCCGGCCGGGTCGCGCGCGGCATCGCCCGCCACCACGGCGGGGCCGCCCACGTCGGCCAGCACGTCCTTGAGCGCCGCGGCCTGCGAGCGCAGGCGCGGCAGCTCGCCGTCCCAGTAGCGCAGCGTGTCCAGCGCCGGCTTGATGCCCAGCAGCCAGACGGCCGCCACCGTCACCACGCAGAGCATCGCGAGGACCTGCCCGCGCTCGCGCCGCGACAGGGCCCGCCAGCGGCCCTGCAGCTGGGCACGCAGCGGCTGCAGGCGCGCGTGCAGCGGCGATGTCCAGCGCTGCCAGGATGCGGTGGCCCCGCGCTTCATGGTGCGGCTCCGTTCTGCGCGGCGGTCTTCGAAGCGGCGGCCGGCGCCACGCCGCCCTCGCCGCCCTGCTTGGTCTCGGCGAGCGCCACGCGCAGGCCGCCCTCCTCGGGCAGGAGCTGCAGGCCGCGCTGCTGCGCGCTCGCCTGCAACGCCTTCAGCTCGTCGGCACCGAGCACCACGCCCGCGCGCCAGCGCACGCGCAACTGGCCGTCGCGGAAGTCCAGGCCCTGCACCTGCCCCTCGGCCTGCGCAAGCACCGCCGTGGCGGCGCGCACGAGCGCGGCGAAATCCGCCGATTCGATGCCGCCCATGGCCGTGCCCGCGCGCCGCGCATCGCGCAACTGCCGCGCCTGCTGCAGCGGGTTGAGCACCACCGGCAGCTCGGGAAAGGCGGCCTTGACCTGCGCCGCCATCTGGCGCGTCAGGGCCTGGCCTTCGGCGGCGACGCGCGCGGCCTGGAGCTGCAGGCCGAGCAGGCACACGGCGGCGGTCGCCACGCTCCAGCCGATGGCCGGGCGCAGCCAGCGCCGGTCCGTGCCCTCGCCGCCGCTCGCGGCCATCGGCAGCGTCCACGCCCATCCGCTGCCGGCGAACGACGACGCCTCGGATTCGGCCAGCCAGTGCAGCGGCAGCGCGCCAGGCAGCAGCGGCCGCAGCCGGGCTTCGAGCTGCACCGGATCGGCCTGCGCCGCGGCCAGCGGATGCACGAGGCCGCTGCCGGCACCGGCGCGCACGATCGCCCAGCCGTCGACGCGCAGCGCGGCGAGCCCCTGGTCGGGTGCCGGCAGGAAGGCCGGCGGCGCCAGCACCGCCTGCACCGCGAGGCCGTGCTGGCGCAGCGCGCGCAGGCAGGCCGACAGCGCCTCGGCACTCATCCAGGCCACCGGGACGCGGCCCGTGCCATCGCGCGCACCGATGCCCACCGCCAGGTCGGCCGGCGCGGCCAGCGCCAGCAGCTCGATCGCGCCGAGCACCGCGACGCGCAGGCGCGCGGCGGGCAGCGGCGGCAACTCGAGCGTGGTCATCGACACGTCGCCCGGATGCGGACAGACCTCGACGCGCCGCGGCCGGGAAGGGGTGGACAGCGCGGCGAGCGCCGCCAGGTTCTCCAGCGTCGCGCCCTGCCAGCCCTGCGCCGTGCGCCATGCGCAGCGCACGGGCGCGGTATCGACGGCGCGCGCGGGCGGCAGCATCAGGCGCAGCAGGTCCACGCGTTCCATCAAGCCCCCTCCCGCAGCCACATCACCTGGGGCAGCACTTCCTTGTCGTCGTACAGCAGGGCCTGCATCAGCAGCGTGGTGCGCGAGGTCTGCAGCGCGCTCGAGAGGCGGAACCAGCGGCTGGTGATGCCGATGAGGACCGCGCTCTCGTCGAGCCCGGGCATCTGCAGCCGGTTCACGAAATCGCCGCGGTTGATGAACCACTGGCCGTTGTCGCGCGCCTGCAGCACGGCGCGCGCGCGGTCGAGCGACAGGCCCGGCACCCACGCGGCCAGCACCTCGGCGCGCGCCGTGTTGGCATTGATCCAGGTGCGCTGCGGCAGCACCGTGAGATAGGGCCGCAGACGCGCCACGCTGCCGGCATCGACGCCGGGCACCGCGAGCAGGTCGTCGACCGTGCGCAACCGCGGTGCCTGTTCGCGCGCGGGCAGGCTCTCGAGGTCGAGCTGCCGGGCGGTCTCCTCCGCGGCTTCGCCCTCCGCCACCGGCGTGGCGCCGGCCGGCCGCCGCTCCGCCTCCACCAGGCTCACGGCCACGCGGCGCGCGATGCGGCCGGCCTGGTCCGGCGGCACGCCGACCATCGCGCACAGCCGCAGGAAGACGCCGCCCTCCACCGGATCGAACTGCCCGGCGTTCACGAGGTTGCGCAGGTTGAACTTGGACTGCTCGTCGACGATCTCGGTGAACGCCAGCGCCGGCTCGCCCTCGATCCGGCCGAGGACCTGGCCGTCGACCGGCTGGCTCCAGGTGCCGTCGAGGCGGGTGTAGGGCGCGCGCTGCGCCGCAGCGCGCAGCACGGTCTGCGCGCGGCCGACCTCGCCGCGCAGCAGCCACTGCGCCTGTGCCCGCGTCTGCGCCGACTGGGCTGCGCGAATGGCCGCGGTCTGCCGCTCGAGCAGCGCGCCCGCCAGCACCGCGATCACCGCGACGACGAGCAGCGCGGCAACGACGGCCATGCCGCGCTGCCCATGCGCCGGCCGGGCGCACGCTTGTCTTTCGCGAGCCTGCCTTTGCAGGCCCGCGGGCCGCTCCCGGACGCCATCCATGTCCGGGCCCTAGAGTTGCCAGGAACCGATGTCGGCGTTGGCTTTCTCTCCACCCGGCTCGCCATCGGCACCGAGCGAGAACACGTCGATCTCGCCGTTGGTGCCGGGGTTCAGGTACTGGTAGGGCTTGCCCCAGGGATCGCTGGGAAGGCGCTCCAGGTAGTTGCGCCAGTTGGCCGGGATCTTGCCCGAGCTCGGCTTCTCCACCAGCGCGCGGATGCCCTGGGAGGCACTGGGGTACTCGCCGTTGTCGAGCCGGTACAGCTTGAGCGCCTGCATGATCGCGCCCACGTCCTGGCGTGCCGCGATGGCGCGCGCCTGGTCCGGTCGGTTCATGAGGTTCGGCACGATCAGCGCCGCGAGCACGCCCATGATCACCAGCACCACCATCAGCTCGATGAGCGTGAATCCCTGCTGCGGCGCCTGGCGCAGATGCTTCCGTCCGAGAATCCCTGCGGCCATGTCGTTCGCTCCAGTCGCTACCGTTTGCAGCAGGAAATCATGGCGGGGCCGCGTGTCAGGCTGATGGAAAGAACTCGGGAGGATTCGCGCGCCCTGGCGCACCGCATGAGTCGTTTTGCTCTACCCCGGTGCCCTTTCATCTCGAACATGTCGAGCGAAGACGTCACATTCGCCGCTCAGGCGCGGCAGTGCCGCGCGGCCGGCTGCGCCGCGGCGGAATTCGGGCCGGCCTGCCGGCGTGTTTTTCGCGGCGCCGGCGCGGTGGTCGCGCGCAGTTCGATCCCCGCATGCACCGTCTGGCCCGTGGCCTGCGCGCAGTGCGCGAGCGCCTGGCGCAGTGCCGTGTCGACGCTGCGCAGCGAGATCTGGTGCCGGTCCGCGACTTCCTGGCGCGTCTTCTCCTCGAGCCGCAGCGCGACCAGCACGGCGCGATGGCGGCGCGGCAGGTGCTGCATGGCGCGATCGACCGCGTGCACGTCCGAGCGCGCCTCGGCGATCGACTCCGGGCCCGGCGCGCGGTCGACCAGGAACTCGAACAGCGCCTCGCCATCCTCCACATGCGGCTGCGGACGGTTGCGGCGCAGGCAGTCCACCGCCACGTTGCAGGCCGTGCGGTAGACGTAGGCCTCGGGGTTCTGCACCGCCGGCGCGGCCATGTCGCCGAGCCGCAGCCAGGCGTCGTGCAGGCTGTCGCTGGCCAGGTCGGCATCGCCGAGATGGCGCAGCAGGCGCCGGTGCAGCCGGCCGTAGTTCGCGACCAGGAACTCGCGCAGCGCGCTGCCCGCGTCCTCGTGCGCCTCGCGGTCCGTATGGCCGCCGGCCTCCGGCGACTCCAGGCACAGCCAGGGACTCATGTCCAACATGGGAACCTCCGCATCCAGGGTCTCGTGGGATCGCTCGCGCCGTGCCGCGCACGGGGCGCGCGGCACGGCATGGGCGACCGACTGCTACTTGCCTCGGCGCAACTCGCGCTGCTCGGCCTCGGTCAGCTTCGACATCACGGCCGGGTCGAAGGCATCGCCGTGCGCCGCGATCTGCACGAAGCTGCGCGGGTCGTAAGGGATCGGTGCCTTGCCCTGCAGGCCGGCGCGCGGTGGCGGCGGTGCCTGCTTGCCCTCTTCGGCCGGCTCGTTGCCGAAGCCCAGCACGCGCACCGTGAACACCGATGGCAGGTTCTGCCGCGCCACGGCGCGCTCGCGCTGCATCGCGTCCTGCGCGGCCGCGACCGCGGTGGAGGCCGCAGCGCTGGCATTGGTCAGCGCGGCGACGTTGACCGCCGCGACCACCGGGATGCCGGTCGACTTGCCCTGGCTCACGATGTTGTCGGCGTTCACCACGTGCAGCGCCGCGATGTTGACGTCGCCCGAGACCCGGATGCCGGCTTCGCCTGCGTCGATGGTGCCCAGCGGCGCGATCAGGTCGATGTCGCCGGCCGGCACTTCCGCGATCGGCGCCAGCGTCGCGATGCCCGCGCCCGTGCTCGGCACGTCCGAGGACAGCGTCGCGTTGCCCCACGTGTCGTACTCGCGCTTGGGCGGCGTGTAGACCACCGTGGTCTTCGAGCCGCGGCCCGCGTTGATGTCGCCCTCGGCCGACCAGGCGAGGATGCTGCCGCCGAAGGTGGTCATGATCCGGCTCTGGCCGAGCAGGATGTCGTCGAGCGCGTAGAGATGGATGTTGCCCGCGCCCTGCGTCACGAGCCCCGGCACGACGCCCGGCAGTGCCACCGGCGCCTGGCCCTCGACACCGAAGATCTGGCTGCCGCCCGGCGTCAGCGTCTCGATGTCGCCGCCGAACAGGGTGTTGACCCCGGCCGCGCCGTACATCGTGATGCCGCCCTGGTAGACGATGGGCCGCGCCTGCGCATCGGCCGTGGGGAACAGTGCGGCGATCGCGTTGCGCCCGCGCAGGTAGCTGCCCTCGCGGGCGTTGCCGGCCTCGTTGTATTCGCGGCCACCGGCCTTGAGCTCGGCGAAGTACACGCCGCGCGCATAGACGCGCTGCTGCTCGGGCGAGAGGCGGTTGAAGACCGTCAGCGCGTCTTCCGAGCCGTCGTAGCCGTAGCGGTCTTCCAGCCAGTTCACCAGGTGCAGTTGGCTCGCCGCGCGGTAGTCGTTGCGCAGGATGCGCTTGGGCAGGCTGCTGTCGGCGTCGCGGCGGGCCTGCAGCTGGTCGAGGAAGGCCGGCGCGTCCTTGTCCTCGCCCGTGAAGCCATGCACCTCGCGCAGCCAGTCGGCCAGGGTCAGCCTGCCGCTGTAGACGTAGGGCACCTTGCCCGGCTGGCTGGCCAGCGAGGCGCCGCTGTCCGCGAGGTTCGCGGGGTCGAGGTAGCGCCGCAGGAAGCCGGCGTAGTCGGCGCCCTGGCTGCCCAGGCCGGCCTGCATCACGATGCCCGCGCCGGGCCGCGCGTCGCCGGGCACCACCGGGCCGATGCTGCGCACGGCGGTCTCGCCGTACACGGGCACCCCTTGCAGGGTCTGTCCGACCTGCCCCGCCATCAGGATGTTGCGGCCCGCGCTGATCTCGAGCGTGCCGGGGCCGGCGACGTCGAAGCTGCTGTAGAGGATGTCGCGGCCGGCCTGGACGATGGAGACGTCGGTGGGGTCGTTGTGGACGAAGAGGTTGCCGGTTCGGGTGCCACCGGTGCCGGGGCCCGAGGCGGTCTCCAGCAATTCGCGCGGAAGGTTAGCGGGTGTCTGGCCCAGCACGGACCCGGAGCGGACGATGTCCCGCCCGGCCCGCATCCAGACCGGCCCCGATCCCTCATACCACGTCTGCCCGATGCGTCCGCCGCTGGTGAACGCCAGGATTCCGCCACTCTCGAGGCCGAGGATGTCGCCGTCCCTCGCGTACAGCCGCGCTGGCGCCACGGTCTGGCGGATGGCGGCTGCTGCCGTATCCGGACCGAAGACGAACAGCGGGTACCTGCCACCCGACGAAAAATCCGGATAGACGGCATCGTCCGCCAAGTTGTGCGGTGCCATGGTCGGGGCGTTGTCCTTCAACTGGAAGGCCGCGAAGGCGGGCTTCGAAGGCGTAGGCAAAGCGTCGGTGCCGGCCCCGGACAGACTCACCACATAACCCCCGGCATAGATGGAGTCTCCCGCCAGAAGACTCAGTCCGGCATTGGCGGACGGCGCGAGCAAGAGCGATTGACCCTGCGACGAATCTCCCCGCAGGAACAAGCTGCCCGAGGCAGCCACTGCATTGAGCTGCGATGGGTAGACCAGCCGGCCGTCCGTCGCGTCGAAGTCGCGCCGTGGCGTGCCTTCGGCAGCCTTCACCACTGGCGTCACGGGCGTGAGATCCCCGCCGCCAGACATCAGGTTGATGGCGGTGTTGTTGGTCCACAGCGAGAACCAGCCTTGGCCGCCCGATTCGTAGCGCGTGCCATCGAAGGTGTAGGGCAGCAGGTACGGCAGCGGCGCGCGTCCCGGATCACCACTGCCCGCCACGACCAGGTCCCCTCGGGTGTCCAGCGTCGCGGTCGCATCGCCCAGCTTCAACACCAGACCGCCTGTTGCGGTACCGAGCGTGGCCGTGTAGGGATCGTAGGCGCGAACCTCGCGGGCATCGGCGTCGGGAGGACCGTTGCGGTAGTACGTCAGCGCGATGCCTCCCAACTCGCCGGCCTGCATCTGCACGGCGCCGCGCAGATTGGCCAGCACGCCATTGAGATTCAAGTCCTGCGTGCGGTAAAGGTCGACAGCCGCATTGGGGTTGCCATCGGAGGTCGCGGCACGTGCCTGCAATCCGGCATTCAGGTTGCCGCCGATGCGCAGTTGCAGATCGCCCCCTCCCGTGAGCATCAGGCGACCATCGGCGGTCACCCGCCCGGTGCTCCCCACGGCCAGCGCCAGGCCTTCGCTGCGCGGCCTCGCACCGGCATCGCCGCCGCGACGCGAGGTCAGGCCGGCATTGCCACCCACCTCGATGTTCAGGTTGCCTCCCCCCAAGGTACCAATGCCGGTAAAACCGACCAGTTCCGGGATCGCGGCCACCTCCGGAAGATCCGTGGGGTCCAGGATGTAGCTGGTGTTCTTTACGGCCGTTCCAGGCACATAGGTCCCGAAGTTGATCCACCAGGCGGTGGGGATCGGGTCCACGCCGGCCGTACCGCCGCTGGCCTGGCGCCACAGCCAGTTGCCGATGTCGGCGCTGCTGCGCTGGGACCGCAACTCCTGACCCGGAAAGCCCGGCTCGTAGCTTGCCAGCAGGTCTCCCTTCAGATCGCCACCCGCGCGCAACAGCAGGTTGCCGCCACCATCGGGATACCAGGCGGCATAAGTGCTGCTCGCACTGCCGTTGACCAGCGATTCGTAGATCGAACCCGCCGACGGCAGGCCCTCGGGCGGCACGGCCGAGTTCTTGGTGCCGAGGTAGGTGCCGTCGGCCGCCTTGCCACGCGCCCGGTCGAAGGCGCCGGCCTCTGCGCCGGCACGCGAAGCGGTGGACGTGCCCGCCGTATAGATGCCGTAGAGAGAATGCGTGGCGACATCGCCACCGGCGATCAGATCCAGATCGCCCGTCCCGGTACGAAGCACGCTGAAGTTCTGAGCCAGCGGATGGACCTTGATCACTTCGCCGACGATGATCTGCTCCGGAATGGGCTCGCCCAGCGAGATGCAAGCCCCGACATCGGCGCACGCCCACACGTAGTCTGCCGGCACCGGTGTATTGGGCGTGAACCCCCACAGTTCCGCGCCGGCAACATCCCACAGGTAGCTGACACGAGCACACGAGATTGCGTCGTCGCAAGCCCACTCGTAGTCGACCGGAACTGGCGTATTGGGTTCGAACCCCCACAGAATCGCGCCCGCCTCGTTCCAGTACCACGCACCACCCGGGCGCCCGGGAATGACCGTTTTCTTGTGCTGCTCATACAGACTGTAGTGCGTATCGGCCAGCACCAGGCTGGCTTCGGTCCACGGCTGCACGGTCCGGGTATCGGCCGCGGCGGTGTCGGCACCAGCCACGAGGCGCAGCGACCACGACAGCGAGCCTTCGGGCAGCATGGCCCCCACCGCCCAGTTGCGTCCCATGCGGCCATCGGTCACCGTACGCAACGGCACCGACAGTGCATCGCCCGGCAGCTTCACGTCGGTCATCGACGGAATCAGCGCCCCCGTCGGCAAGGCCAGGTTGCCGGCCAGCAGCACCGACAGGCCCGGCAGCGGCACGCCGCGCGGCCAGGTCAGCGCCTTCAGCGCGGCCTGCGCCGGCAGCACGCTGCCGGCATCCAGGCGCGCGCCGGCGGGCAGGGTCACGCCCTGCCGCAACACCGTGCCGGCGGGGTACAGCACATTGCCCGCGGCGTCGCGCACCGTGGCGCGCAGCACGGTGCCGGCCGGCAATGCCAGGGCCTCGTTGAGCGTCGCCGACACCGGCACGACGGTGCCGGCCGGCAGCATCAGGTCCTGGATCGGCAGGTCGTAATTGAGCACCTTGCCGCCCACGAAGCGCGTGCCTTCCGCGAGCGTGACGCCCGGCCCCGGCACCACCACGTCGCCGCCGAAGGCCTGCACGCCCGGGGTCAGCACCCAGCCCTTGTCGTCGGGCGTATCGGGCGGCGGCGCGAAGCCGTCGTTGATGCTGCCGTAGATGGAGAGATTGCCGCCCGCGCGGATCGCGAGTGCGCCCGGCTCGCCCGAGCCATAGATGCCGGTCTTCTGCACATGTGGGTTGAGGCTGGCATAGCGGTAGCCCGACAGGTCGATATCGCCGCTGACGACCATCGCGCCATCGGGCGTGGCACTCACGATCTCCACGGCCGGCCGCAGATGGAAGGCGTCGCGATAGCTCGCGTTGTTCAATCCCGCGAGCTTGCGGTTCAGGAGGTCGGCATTGGCCAGGGCCTTGCCGATGAATGCCGTGCTGTCGCCGTGCTTTTCGTCGAGGTATTTCTGGTCGATCACCTGGTAGGGCCGGCCATCGGCGGACAGGTCCAGCACCGGCCTGCCGTTGGCATCGAGCACGGGCTGGCCGTTCGGGCCCTTGACTTGGCCGTACTCGGCGTCGGCATAGCGCTGCACCGCATTGACCGCGATCGACCGCGCGCCCCGGATGTCGAGCCGGCCGCTCGCGTCGATCGCGATATCGCCATAGGTGGCAGCTGCGCTCGTGCCCGCGCCGCCCGCGCCATCGATGCGCGGCGCATACAGGTCCAGCGTGCCGCGCTCGCGGCCGTCGTACAGCGCGGGACGCGCCTTCACCCGCGCATCGTCGGTGCCGTGGCGCAGGTCGATGCGCGCGCCTTCGGCCAAGGTCAGCAAACCCTCGCCCGAATTGAGCTCGACCATGGCCCGGTTCGGGCTGTCGATGATCTGGCCGTAGCTGTCCAGCCGCAGCTGCGTGCCGTGCGCGTCGAGCACGGCGCTGCCCGCCAATGTCAGGCCCTGCTTCGCGGCCAGGCGGATGCTGCCGACGCGCTCGCCGCTGGCATCGACGGTGCCCGCCACCGTGAGATGGCCGTTGTCCACCGAGACCTCGACCTGGCTGGCCTTGAGCTCGTTGCCGATGGTCAGGCTGCCCTGCTTCAACTGAAAGCTGCGCAGTCCGAACACCTCGCCGAGGTTCAGCCGCTGGTTCAGCGCCGCGAACTGCTGGTCCAGGCTGCCGGCGCCGCCCAGGCGCTGGGCCCGCAGTTCGATGCCGCCGGCCAGGTAGGGCACCAGGGTGCCGCCCGCGTTGTAGCGGCCGCTGGCGCCGCCGAGGATGCTTCCCTGCAGGTCAACCAGGCCCGCGGCCTCGTCCAGCGCGATGGCGGTCAGGCGGCCTGCCTGGTTGTTGCGGGCCGAGAGATCGATGACCGACTCCGCGGCCTGGCGGATATTGCCGCGGCGGCTTTCCAGCGTGGCGTCGCCGCCCCAGCTGTACTGGGTGGCGCCCGGGTCGTCGAAGAAGGTGATGCTGCGTCCCGCCAGGTCGAGGCGCGCCCGCGGGCCCAGCACGAGGTCGGTCTCGGCGGTGAGCGTGAGCTTGCCGCTGGGCAGCGCCACGGTGGTGTCGAGGTTCAACGCGCCGCCGGCTATCAGCGACAGCTCGGCGCCCAGCGCCTGGATCGGTGCCGCGTCGGCGGCGCCCGAGGCCGGCGCGGTGACGGAGATCGCTCCGCCCGCGTTGATGCGGTTGACCGAGCCCGCTTCGCCGGTGAACAGCGGCGTGACGATGTTCAGGTTGCCGCCGCTGTACTGGTAGCCCTTACCGGCCACGTACTCGCCCTGCCGCTGGTAGACCGCCAGCGTGCCCTTGTTGTTGGCTGTGATGCGCTCGCTGGCTGCGAGGTTGACGTTGGCGAAGCCCAGCACCTGGCGGTCGAGCGCGCTGATGCCATCGGGCTGGCCATAGGGGCCGTAGCCGAAGCTGATGCGCTCGGCCTGCAGGTCCAGGCTGCCGCTTCCCGTGCCGGCGCCATCGGCCACCACCGCGCCGGGCTGTCCGGCCGCGCCGTTCCAGATCAGGTGGCCGGTCTGGACCCGGGCCGTGTCGCCGGCGCCGCCGTAGCCATAGATGGCCGGCGTGGTCAGCATCAGGTTGTCCAGCCGCGACTTGCCGTTCGCGTCCAGCGTGGACAGGCTCACGGAGCCGAGGAAGTTCAGCGAACCGCCCGCGATCAGTTCCAGCGTCTCCAGCGCCGGCGCGCCGGCCTCGGTGTCGCCCTGCAGCAGGCGGTCCATCACCTGCTGATTGAGTGCGAGACCCGGGGCCAGCGCACCGCGGGCGCTCGCTGCGGCCAGCGATTCGGGACTGCCGACATTGAAGGCACCGACCGCGAGGCTCAGGTGGCGCGTGCCGTAGCGTACCGCGCTGTCGAGTTCGAATTCGTTGTCGGTGGCGAAGGCGATGCTGCCTTCCGAATACAGGCGGGTCGTTCCCGTGCAGTCGCCGACGGTGCAGGTGCCGATGCGGATGGGACCAGGCGATCCGGTATCGGTTTTTCCCGGTGCCAGCCACTGCAGGCGACCGTTGGAGACCGTCACCACGCTGGCCGTGCCCGGCTGGTAGACGAAGCCGTTGCCCGAGTCATAGGCTGCCGCACCCTGGCCCAGCGTGCTGATGATCGCGCCGCGCTCGATCTCGATCGGCGCGCTCACTTCCGCATTGCCCTGGGTGATCAGCATCACTTCGGGCGCGGCGAGTACAGCGCCGCTGCGCACGACGATGCCGCGGGAGGGCGCAGCACCGACGTTGAAGCGCACGAAGTTGCCGCCCTGGCCATACACCGCCAGCGGCATGCCGCCGATGGCGATCCGGTTCACGTCGATCTTGCCGAGGTCCGCGGCTCGCAGCGCGGCGCCGTGCGTCATGTCCGGGGCACCATCACCCAGGATCTCGATCGTGTTGCCGAGCACGGCCAGCGTGCTGCCGTACCCGTCCTTCGCCGGGTTGCCGAGCACCGTGCCGTCGAACCGGAAGCTGAGCTCCTGCCGGTTCGCCGTGCGGTCGGCGAGTTCGAGCAGCAGCGTTTTGGCATCCGCCTCGAACTGCGCGCGCGGCACGCCGAGCCGCGCGGCATCGGCGCGCACGAAATCGGCGTAGGAGGTTTCGTTGTACTGCGAGTAGGTGCGCAGCACGTCGGCCGGTGTCAGGATCACCTGGCTGGCCAGGCTGTCGCCGATGGAAGTACCCGCCACCGACAGGCGACCCGCGGTGGACCACGAGCGATTGCGCATCGCGATCGTCGCGGCCGGCACGCCCTGTTCGCGCAACCCGCCCGCGCCATTGATCTCCACGCGGAAAGCGCCCGGCAGCAGCGCATAGGTCGAGGGCATCAGCGTGTAGGTGCCCGCGGGCAGGCCGGGCACGCCCGCGCCGATGGTGATCTGCTGGCCCACGAGCGGGTCTACCGCGCCGGCCTCACCACCGATCGGGGCCTGGCCGGCCGGCTTGCCCGGCACGATCGCGTAGACCGGATTGCTGCCGAGTCCCGGCAGCGTGAAGCCACCCTTCGCGTTGATCTGCACCAGCGGATTGAAACGCGCATCGGTGGAACCGCCGCGTCCCGACACGAAGCCCGCGCCCGCGAGCGTGCCGCCGCCCGACAGATCGATCGTGGCGCCTTCGCGCACGTCCACGTGCTCGCCCAGCAGGCGCACGCTGCCCACGGCGGCCGTCCCCACGCCCTGCAGCTTGACCTGCTCGCCGGCGTACTGCCAGGCCACGCCGTCGTTCGTACCGCCATAGGGCATGACCAGGCCCGCCGCGCTGGCGGAGGTCTCGCTGCCCGCGAGCAGGTTCACGGCGCGCGTGATGCTGCCCGCGTCGCCGCCCTTGTTCACGCCGAGATTCAGCGCGCCCAGCGGCGCGCGCAGCACACCGCCCTGATCGATCACGGCCGCGCCCAGCGTGAGGCTGCCGAACACCGAATACGGCAGCTCGGGCAGTTCGTCGGTGGTGCGCGCCAGCGTCAGGATGCGCTCGGAATCGAAGCCGGCGGTCTTGCCGCGCCAACCGGCATAGACCGCCGCCTCGACGCCGGTGACCGGATAGATCTGCGCCGCGGCCAGGGTCAGATCCCCCGGCGCGTAGAGCGTGCCCGAATCGAAGCGCAGATCCCCGCCGCTGCGCAGTGCGATCTGCGCGATGCCGCGCCGGTCGACCGTCTGGTCCTCCGCGCTCGTGGCGCCGGGGATCGTCAGCTGGCCGCCGCTGCCGAGGCCCTTGCCGCCGCGAACCTCGAGCAAGCGGCCGGCTTCCAGGCTCAGGCTGCCCATCAGGGGCTGACCGGAAACGTTCAGCCGCGAATCACCGTAATGCATGCCCAGCCAATCGATACGGCTGCCCGAAGGATTGTCGGCCAGGGCCGAGGCTGCCAAACGGATGGAGGGAGCGGCCAGTTTCACCCGGCTGTCCGCAACCGCGGCATCCGTCCATCCCAGCGAGCCCGCATAGAGATTCAACGCCTGCCCCAGCGACAGGGACACGCCGCCATCGAAGGCGATCATGCCGCCGCTGTGCAGTGTCAAGGTATCGAAGCCCCCGGTGCTGACCTGGTCGGCCCCCAGACGCGCATGGCCGTACTGCAGCCGATCGGCGGCCTCTTCGGCACCGATGCCTGCGGCCAACGCGCTCGGCGCCTTTCCCTGACCCAACACCAGTTCGCGGATCTGACGCAGCGGCACCGGCGTTTCGGGAATGACGCCGGAGTTGGCGATGCTCACCGACAGCTGCCCGCCCGCCGCTCCCGCACCGCCTGCCAGCGCGCGCATCTCGCCGTCGAGGTAGAGCCCCCGGGTGGAACCGAGCGAGATCGAGCCACCATGGCTTGCAACTGCCGTGCGGCCCTGCCCCGGCACGTCGAGCACCGCCTGGGCGCCCGAGGCATCGAGCAGTGCGCCTTCGCGCAGCACCACGAACCGATCCACGGCCGTGCTGCTGCCATCGCGCGGATCGACTTCGCCACCGATCACGATCTGCCCGCCATCGCCCACCAGGCCATAGCGGCGCCCCTGCACGTCCACCGCGGTGGCGGCGCGCGCGGCCACGTCGAGCACGGCATGCTCGCCGATCCAGGCCGACAGCCCCTTGGCCTCGTCGGCGTTCAATTTCGCGGAGATGCTGCCCAGCTCGATGCGACCGCCCCAGGCATCGAGCCGGCCGTCCACGGTCAGTTGTCCAGCGCTGCGCAGCACGATGGACTGCCCGGGGTCGACGGCCACGCGCGCATCGCGGCCGATTAGCAGCGTGGTCGAACTCGCGGTCGTATCGGCATCTCCAGCCTGCAAGGTCAGGCTGGCGCCGGCACGCCGGGTCAGCACGCCCGCCGCGGGATCCTCCTGGTACAACGGCGGTGTCCAGACCTCGAGCGCTGCGGAAGACGGGCTGCCGGTCGGCAGATCCTTGGCGCCCGCCACGAGGCGAAACACCGGCATCCTCGCCTCGACCTGTGCACCGTCGGCCACTGTCGTCCCGTGCTCGCCCACGACCTTGTAGGCCGAGAAGCCCTGGGTGAAGAAGTCGCCGTCCAGGCGCAGTGTCCCGGGTTCCGCGGGCGCATCGGGCGCGCCGCCGATCAGCACCCGCGCCGTCTGCAGATCCAGCGTGCCGCCGCCTGCAACCCCATGGGCGCGCAATTGCCCTTGCAGGGACAGGACCCCGTCGACGGGCTCGGTGCCCGCGCTGGCGCTGGCGACACCACGGCCAGCCTGCAGCGTGATGTCACCGCCCTTGCCGCCCTTGACACTGGCATCGCTCATGATCGCCGCGCCCGAGGACACGTCGATCAGCGAGCCCTGCGCCAGCGTGACGTCGCCCGTGCTGCGCAGCGAGACGCGCCCACCGTTCCGGTACGGCAGCGCGGCGATGTCCGCGGGGTCCTTCAGCAGGTTGCTCCACAGGCCCTGCGTGTCGATCCTGACGCCATCCGCGACGGTGACACCGGCCGTCACGCCGTTCGGTGCCGCCAGGATGGTGTCCTCGACGCGGAGGTTGCCGCTGACCTGCTCGAGCACATTGCCCAGGCGGATCGTTCCGCCCGCGCTGCGGAGATCGGCCTTCACCTCGACCTGCGGCCCGTACAGCGTGATCTCGCCGGCCGGGGCCGCCTGCAGCGCGCCCTCGACCGCGATGCGCCGGCCCGCGGCGATCCTGATGCCGCCGAGCTCGAAGCCGCTGAGTTGCGCGCTGTCCAGGTACAAGGTCGTGCCGCGGTCGTCGGGCAGCACGCCGTCCAGGCCCAGGCCGGCGGCGATCTTGCGTGCCTCTTCGGCGATGACCACGTTCTGCGGCGTGTCGGCATTGGCGCTCAGGCCATACACCCAGCTGCCGCTGCTCTTGACGTAATAGGGCACATAGCTGCCCACCACCAGCTGGCCGCGGCGCGCCACCGCCTGCTGCGACTGGTTGTAGCCGTCGAGCGCGGCCTGCGCCGCCTGCGTCTGGCGGCTGCCCTGGAAGGTGTCGCCCGCGATCTCGCCCTCGAGCACCGCGCTCTTCGTGCCGATCACCAGCACGCCGGCATCCCGGCCCGCTGTGTAGCCGCTCTCCAATCGCCGCTGCGGGCCGATCAGCGGGTTGTAGAAGTAGTCGGTGGTGTTCTTGCCCCAGCGCGCGTGCTCGTCCTCGAAGCCCTTGTACAGGCCCTTGTAGAGCAGGTCGCCCGGCGCCCTCGACACTTCGTAGAGCCGGCCGTCCGAACCCTTGAGCCAGCTCTGCTTGAGAAAGCCGGTCTGCACATCGAGCGTGCCGCCCGACAGGTTGACCAGCGAGCCGCTCTGGGTGACGACGTCGTTGCCCGAGAACTGCACGATGCCGCCCTGCGCCATCCATTCGCCCACCGTGTGGCCCTGGGTGCCCAGATAGCCCGACACCTCGAGCAGCCCGCCGGCCGTGTACCAGCGGTCGCTGGCATAGCCGTTGGTGCCCTTGGGCACGAAGACCAGGCTGCGGCGGTCGATCCAGACGTCGTTGTTGTTGAGGCTCTTGCCGTCGCGGTTGATCGGGGCATCGCGCTGTTCGTTGCCCTGGATGTTGACCTTGACGTTGTTGGACTCCATCGAGACCTTGACGCCGATGGCGCCCGAGACGTCGATCAGCGCGCCATCGCGCACCAGGCTGCGCCGCTTCGCATCGACCATCACCTGGCCGCCGGTGGCCAGCGTCAGCGAGCCACCCTCGAAGTCGGCCGTGCCGCCGCTGCCGATCTCGATGCGCGAGAGATCCCTGCGATCGTTGCCGGCCGCGACGATGTCGCCCGTGCCGTCGATGACCGGCGCCATCAGGCCCGCGCGCTGGCTGTCGAGCGCGGTGGCGTTGCCGATGTCCAGCACGATGGCCGTGGTGCTGCCCGCGCCCAAGGTCACCGTGCCGGCATCGCCGATCGCCTTCAGGTGGACCGTGCCGCGGGTGTTGACCGAGGTGCTGCTCAGGACCACGCCGTCCTGGCGCACCTCGCGTCCCGTCAGCGTGACATCGCCCAGCGGCGCCTGGATCAGCCCGCTGTTGACGACCTTGCCCGCCAGGCTGTCGGGGCCGAACGCGGGCGTCACCTCGTTGCCGCGCGTGGTGGAGAGCTGGTTGCCGGTCGAGCCCACGCCCTTGCGGATGAAAAAGCTGTCGCCGGCGGCGAGCACCGTCTGGCCCGACGGCGTGCTGATCTGCCCGGCGTTGTGCACCTCGCTGCCCAGCAGCATCACGTAGCCGCCGCCCTGCGTGGCCGACTGGGGCGTGCGTGTGCTGATCTGCGCGCCGGCCTGCACCTCGACCTTGCCCAGGGCATCGGTGAAGCTCGCGGTGGTATCGCTGCCGTACACACCGCCGCCGCGGAACTGCTCGTCGGTGATCCTGGCCGCGGCGGCCACGAGGTTGCGCGTGTCGACCTGGCTGGTGCCCGAGAACACCACGCCGTTGCGGTTGGCGATCAGCACCGTGCCGTCGGCCTTGATCTGGCCCTGGATCTGCGAAGGGCGCGCCTGCGGATCGTTGACCTTGTTGAGCACGGCCCAGCTCGGGTCCTGCCTGAAATCGACCGTGGTGTTGCGCCCGACGTTGAAGGTCTCCCAATTGAGGATCGCCTTGTCGCCGGTCTGCTGGATCGCGACGTTGGTGCGGCCGTCGACCTGCGTCTGCACCGGTGCATTGGCGTTGTGCCAACCGGCGGTGAGGCTGTTGGTGTCGATCTCGAGGCCGCCCTCGGCCAGGCCGTCGGGCACCGAGGGATCGTTGCCCGCGGCACGGCGCGCGGCCGCCTGCGCGGCCTGCTGCGCCGCGATGCCGCGTGCCGCCAGGTTCAGGTTGTTGATCGAGCGGCCAAGCTGCTCGTTGGCACGCTGCTGCTGCGCCTGCGGGCTGGTCAGAGCCGATGCCGCCATGCCGTTGGCCAGCCGGCCCGTCTGCACCGCGGTGCTCTGGTTCAGGTTCTTCTGCGCCATCCAGCCCGCGCTGAAGGCGCGCTGCGCGTGCGCGCCGCCGATCATGCCGCCCGCCGCCACCAGCACCGCGATGGCCCGCGCCATCGGGGCCAGGCGCCATGACGACGTGCCCCCCGCCTGCCCTGCCCGTTCCCTGCCGCTGCCCCCGCGTGTGCTCATGAGTATTCCTGCCGAAGTGGATGTCGAAACCAGGCCGGCTCCACGCACCATGGCGTGGGCGACCGTTTTCTAGACGAGTACCAACTGGCAAACCCGCAGACCGATCTTCGAAATTCTTGGCGGCCGAGTGTTTTCTTTCGTCTGACGGCCGACGGCGCAGGAACGATGGGCGGCAGCCGCCGCCACCGACGGATTGCGGGAATGGGTCCGCGCATCCGTCTATAGGAGAGCAGCTCGCCGAAGCTCCCTCCACATCCTCGAAAACACTATCAGATGACGATGAAAGCGGCTTTACGCCGTTGGCTGTCCCCGGGCGATGCGGCATCGGCGGTGCCCGCCTGGGCGCCTTCGGCCGCCCCGCACGCCTGGACCGACGCCCCCGACGCGCCCAGCGCCCTGCACTGGCGCGCGCCCTGGCAGGCGTGCCTGCTGGCCTCGTGGCTGCTGGCCACAGCGATGGCACCAAGCTTCTGGCTCGTGGGCACGCTGCTGGCGATCGATGCGCGCAGCGACCATCCCGCCTTCTGGTTCTCGCTGCTGGGTATCGTCGCGCTCGTCAATGCGGCGAGCATCGCGCGCATCAACCAGCGCCAGCACCGGCAGCCCTATGCCTGCCGCGAGACGCTCGCGCTGCACTACCGCAGCATGAGCCGGCGCATGGGCTCAGCCCTGTTCCTTGCGGTTGGCTGGGGCAGCGGGTTCCTGCCCGACATCACCTGGCCGGCCGCGCACGGCGCCGCCACGCTCGCCGCGATTGCCAACGCGCTGCTGTGGAACCTGCTGCTGGCCTGGCTTTTCGGCTGGCTCTCGTTCGCGCACTCGGGCGGGGTGCATGCGCGGATCGGTTTCGTCTATCCGGAGCGAGGCCCGCGGGCCTAGGGCCTGTTAACACTATGCAAGGGGTCGCGTTGCCCCGCAAAGGGGCTGGATGCAAGGCGCCCGTGCGCAGCAAGGCTGATGCCTTGCAA
>NZ_JBWKPQ010000042.1:0-29400 GCF_059418345.1 Variovorax sp. GW821-FHT09B01
GCGCTGACGCGCTACCTGGACGACGGCAACTTGCCTGCAGACAACAACTGGGTGGAGAACCAGATCCGGCCGATCGCAATGACCTGTTCATAGTGCCCCACTTCGTTAAGTAGTTGAAAACATTGAGATCTGGTTCTCGACGAGGGCGCGACACGGGCGATCTGTTCGGGCTGCCGCGTCGATAACCTTCGGATCCAGCAGGTCGCTGGCTCGAATCTGATACGGCGCCCGCGGCACCACCTGCTCGGCGGGCAGTATGCCGTCCTTGATCAGGCGACGAATGCGGTGGTTGTTGACGCCGAGTTCGGCTGCGGCCTCTGACATGGTCAACCACTGCCCATCCTTGTGCGCTGAACGGTACGCGCGGATGTCGTTCACCCTGCGCACGGAGCTCACGCGATGCGCGGTCCACGTCTTCGCCTGGCCCGTGGGAAGGCCCATGCGATTGAGGGTTGCGGCAATGTGTTCGTCGGACCACTTGCCCGCCATGCTGCGCATCACAGCCAGGGCTTCATCGGGAGTTCGACAGCCGTGCTCGCCGGACTTCGGCTTCGCAAGCCTGACCTGCGAATGCTGGCCTCCACGCCAATGAATCGTCAGCACTATCTCTCGCGTCTTCTCATCGAGATCGGCAATGATCTCGTGGACCAAGGTGTGAAGCAATTGCTGGCGCGTGCGCATCGTCACGCCGGGCGCATCCCATGCGGCAGCGAGATTCTGAGCTAGTCCACCGAGGTCGGGCACCGGGACGGCCGACAGCGTTTGGTCCACAGCGTCGACGCGACGTTGGCACCGCTGCACACGCTGCAATGCCGACTCCCAGCTCTTCTCGAGCTGGGCGGCGATCAAACGGTTGTCGGGGTCGCATGCCGCGTAGCGACGCTCTGCGAGCGTTGCTTCATAGCGTGCTTGCTGCAGTTCCAGGTCCACGATTCGCCGTTGGTCCGCTTGGACTTCCATGTGCTTCCGTTCAGCTTGCAATGCCGCTTCGACAGCCAAGGGCTCGACCGCTCTCAGGAGCTCTCGTGCGATAGCCTCATCGGGGCGACGGCCTCCGAAGGCGAAGCACTGCGGCAGCGCCAACTGCACACTGCGGCGGTCGCATCGATATACGGGTTGGCCGGCCCCTCGGCCCGTATACGCTACCGTCAGGCGGCGGCCACAGCGTGCGCAGCAGAGCATCCCCGCAAGCAGTGCTCGGCCGCCACGCCCCGACTTCGGGCCATCGACTTTACCGTAGGCATTGATGGCAAGCTGCTTCTGATTGCGCTCGAACTCGGCCCCATCGATGTAGGCCTCATGGTGGTCCTTGAGCATCACCTCCCATTGCTCGACGGGCTTGCCGTGCCCGTAGCTCTTGCGCAGTCGCCCCTCCACGAGGGTGGTGCGCTTCTCGCTCTTGCCGTAGGCGTACGTGCCAGCATAGAAAGGGTTCTTGAGCACCGAGATCACGTTGCGATAGCGGATCGGTGTCCAGTCGAACGTCACCATCTTCTTGCCATCAGAGGGACGCGGGAAGTGAACCTGTTCAGCGGCGAGCGACAGAAAGACCTGGCGCGCGCTGCCCAGTTTGCGAAAGCGAGCGAAGATCAACCGGATCGCCTCCTGCAGGCGCAGGTCGGGATCAAACCCCAAACCGACTTCGCGATGCCAGACGTATCCAATGGGCACGCTGATGCGCAGTTCGCCGCGCTGGGCCTTAGCACGGGCGGCCTCGAACATGCGCGCCCTGAGCACGCCGAGTTCGAACTCGCTGATGCTGCCCTTCATGCCCAGTAGCAGCCGATCGTTGGGACGACACGGGTCGTAGACGCCATCCAGGTCGATGACACGGGCCTCGACCAAGCCGCAAAGCTCCAGCAGGTGATGCCAGTCGCGACCATTGCGCGCCAGCCTCGAGGCGTCGAAACACAGCACGGCGCCAACCTCGCCGGCGCAGAGCCACGCGACAAGCCGATCGAAGCCAGGTCTGGCCACCATGCCACTCGCGGACCGACCGAGGTCATCGTCGATGACTTCGACCTGCGTGAATCCACGGCGGCGTGCTTCCTCGACCAGGTCGTACTGGCGGCGCTGGCTCTCCAGGTTGTTCTGAACCTGCGTCTGGGTGGACTGCCGCACGTAGACGACGGCCTTGCGACGCAGCACAGTGGCGGGCAACAGATCAGTGTTCGCCATCGTCAGCTCCCGTCCGCTGAACACCCGCCGCCTGAAGCAGCAGGATCGCCAGTTGAGCGATCGCGTTGGCGCGTTCGCTTGGGCACATTCCCTGAAGGACTGGGGACTCGAATGCCATGCTCAACTGCCGCTGCGACACCGGCGCAGCCGGCACCAGGCTCCGCAGGCGTGGTCTGGGTGAACTCGTCATCTTGCTCCTCGCGATCGGTGTGATGGACACCGGAGGAGCTTCGCCGAAGGCCGCGTTGCGACAGCAGCAGATGCAGTTCGGTCAGGGCGGCGATCGACGCGCTTGGAGCGCCAAGGTTCATGCCGGCGCAAGAGGCTGCGTCGAGCATCCAGGCGGCCACGACGATAACGATGCCAGGACTCACCTCAACGTGAACGACCTCGCCCGTCGCTCGTTGCTCGCTGTACCGACGTCGCACACGACGGCCGTACAGCGCGTGCCAGCGGTAGAAGACTTCGACCTCTTGCCCGACATGGGCAGAATGACCTCGTGATTGCGCTTGGAAGACAGAACTGGCTGTTCGCCGGCAGCTTGCGCGCCGGCCGGCGAGCTGCTGCCGTCATGAGCCTGGTGCACTCGGCGCGTCTGAACGGCCACGAGCCGCACGCGTACCTGAAGGATGTTCTCGAGCGGCTTCCTACGCACCCGGCCAGCCGCATTGCAGAGCTGCTGCCGCATCGCTGGCAATCGAGCTGACGGCTCGCTTGTGCATGGCCTGCCGCAGTGCACTGCGACCAGCGGCCCGTTGCCACATCGGTGGCACACTGCGCAGCACCGCCTACACCCTATGCATCGTCGAGCTGGACTGGAAGGTCAGTCATCGCGTTATGAGTAACCACCAATGCTGAATATTGAGCCGGTCTTCAATGACGCTTTGACGTCGATTCTGGATGGCGGGGAGCATCTCGAAGCTGCCCCTCTTGCGGCGACCGTCTACTTGATGCAGCGAGATGTGATCAATCAGTATAGGTACGCGCTGGAACACTATCTAACAGTCGACCTCACGGCATCCTTCCTCCAGAACTCATCCTTGGGGACACCTTTACAGAAGTGGGCGAAGTTCACGAATGATGACTTCAGACTCCTCTCCTTCCACCTCCAAAATCTTGTTCGCTATACGGCAAGGCTGCTATGCGAAACGTTGTCAGCCAAGCACGATGCAGAGCGCGAGTTCGAAAAGTCAAAGGCTACGAGCAGCAAGTACATATCACTGCTTGTCAAACTGACCCGGCTGGAAACCAGCATTGGTCTCCGTGTTGAGGAGCGAAATTCACTCAAGGTCAGCTCACTCGAATCGGACGATGTGCTCATGGACATTGGAGCACGTGAAGAAACCTATAGCTGGGAAGATCCCCTGGAACGGCAAGAACTCCTACGCAAACTGGTAAGCTTGGGCGAAGCCGAGCTTGTAAGCCTCTTGAAGGCCCATGAAGCGTATGCGGCAGCATGCCGGGAGTTCTATGGCGCGCATGCAGTCATCACGCCATTTGATGGCCTTCATCCGTCGTATTGCATCTAGTGCCCCTGGGCAAGATGTCTTCACCGGACGCATACGATCCTCCGCCTCAGCGAGCCCCTTCGAAGTTCAAAATATTGTCCCCCGCCCGCGGCGAATTGCTCTCGGGAGCCCCGATCGAAAAGGCCTTCGGATCCCTGATCGACGTCATGTCGTACAGCGGATTGATCCGGCCCAGCTTCGCGCCACCGTCCCGAATGAGCGGCGACCAATTGAAAGCGGCGGTGAACTTGCTCGACTTCGGCAGGAATGAGTCGAAAGGCACCGCCACGTAGATGCCCTTGTCGAAGCTGCCTTCGCCGAACTCGCGCGACGACACATTCGTCTTAGTCGCATAGGCGCCGAGAACGACGCCGTTGTCGAAGCTCTTGCTGACGTTGAGCGTCACGCCCTTGTCACCCGCGAGGTACTGGCCCACGCTGATGCTCGCGCGAACGCCGTTCCAGCCCGTGTCCCAGTACAGCGTGGCGTGGCCCGTATTGACCTTGTAGTCACGCAGACCGAAGTCCTGTGCGAAGTCGCGTTGACGCACATGGTTGATGTCGATGCCGAAAGCGACGCGGCTGCGTGACGGGCGGTAGAGCCATTCGGCGCCAACACCGGCAAACATCGGCTCGAGCGCACCACCATAAACGCTGTAGTACTGATCCTCCGCCAGGCGGCCCACATGCGTGAGCTGGAATACCGGCAGGGTGAGCCGCTTCGTCGTGGCGTACTCCCGCTGGAAAGTCCGCACGCGCGGCAGATTGCTGGGCGCGGTGTAGGTGAACTTATCGAAGTTGTCGAACATGCGCCAGTTGAGGGCGCCGTTGAACCAGGTGCTGTCGGTGAGGCGGTACTCGAGGACCGCTTGAATGCCGATCTGATAGAGCAGGAAGGCGTCCGGGCCGCCGACGATCTGCGAGGTGCTGGGCGTGATGCCGAAGGTGTAGCGTTCGCGCTTGCGTTCCCATGGCGCCATTGGCGCAGGCGTTGTCGCCACAGTGGCGACATTGGCCGACGAACCATCTCCTGCCTTCTGCGGCGCATTTACGGATGCGCTCGCCGCCGTAGCGGCGACGGCAGGCAGAGGCTGCATGTCTTCACTGCTGTCCACGTTGGGTGCGTATTCGCGCTGGCCAACAGCACGCTTCTCGCTCGGAGTCATCGCCCGGTAATGCTCGTTGACCCACTCGTCGCGATTGATCACCTGCGCATGCAGCGAGAGCCCGCGTTCGCGGTAGTGGAGGACGAAGTACTTGATCGAGGCTGGCGCGTCGCGATGCAGCAGCGCGGTGATGGTCTCGACGCGCGCTTCGCGATAGACCGTCAAGCTTTCGCTGATCCAGACATGCAGCTTGTCGTCCTGCGGCGCGATGCGCTGCACGGTCCATTCGGTGCGCGCCTCGATGTCCGCCGCGGTCGTCGGCCAGCCAGGTGGCGCTTTGGGTGCTTCGGGCGTGAAGCGTGGCAGCGGCGCATCGAGCGCTTTGGGGGACTGGAGCTTGGCGAGATTGGTCGAGAGCGAGACGCCGACCATGACCTTGTCGCCGCGTTCGAAGCCCAGGGAGAACGACAGTCCGGGCGCGTAGCGGTACTCGAGCCCCACGTTGAACGGGGTTCGCTGGCGCTGATTGATGCCTGACGGTTCGTGCTGATAGTCGTTGCCGTCGTATTCGAGCTTCAGGGTCAGCGGGTCCCAGGGAGTCCGCCATTCCACGCCACCGAAAATCGCGGCAGGCCCGCGGAAGAAGCTGTTGAAATTGGCTTGGCCGCCGGTGGTGGCCGTGCTGCCGGGGCGTGTTCTGAAGCGATTGCTGACGGCGATCAGCGGATTCTTGATGTTGCCGCTGCTGCCCATGTAGCCCCAGCCGATGCCGAGGCTGAAATCGAAGTCGCCATAGCGTTTGCTGGCGACGAGGTACTCGGACGAGAACAGGCCGGTACCGCCGAAGTCGCGGAATCCGAGCGCGAGTTCCGGCACATAGGCCGACTCCTTGGCGAGCCGCACCTTGAAATCGATACTCTTGTCCTTGTTCGATTGGCCCGTGGTGCTTGCCGCGTAGGCCTGGTTGCTGATCGAGGTGTAGCGAAAGCCCGCTTCGAACCATTCCAGCGGCTGAAACATGAAGTTCAGCCGCGAGTAGGGATAGACGTTGGTGAACGAGAGCCGGAAGTCCCCGAGCTCGCCCATGCGGGCTGAAGGCGTTTGGAGGAGGCCGGTTTCGCCCCAGTCGTTCGTGCTGGTCCTGAAGACCTTGGGCGTGGGCACTGGCTCGGGCAGCACGGAGCGCACGGGCGCGTAGTGGGTTGCGTCGACGCCTTTCCGTGCGTCGAGGGACGTGATCAGCGGTGTGCGCTTGTCGGCGGCGGGCGCCGGCGCGACGGCATCGAGCGCTGCGGCATCCAGCACCTGGGGCGAGGGTCCCTGGGTCGCCAGGAATTTGATCATCCCCTCCGACGTCGCGACCAGATCCGGCATCGCTCGCGGCGCGGCCCAGATCCAGGATCCAGGCGCGGGTTCGTCCGAAGGTTGCGCATTCCAGGGCGCGACAGCGACGCGTGCGGTGCGGCCATCGGGCTGCGCCACCCAGGCCCAATCGGCCGTGGGAAGATCGCAGGCCTTGGCATAGTCCCAGGCGCTGCGGCCGGCCTCGTGCCGGACGTAGCAGAGCTCGCCGTTGGAACGCACCACAGCGATCGTCCTCAGTTCAGGCGGGCCCGCCACGAATTGCTGGCCGGCCGACAGGACGGGGTCCTCCGCGGGATGGGTTTCCAGCCACCGAGGGTCGACGATGCCCAGAGCCACGCGCCCGGTGACGGGCAGGCCTTGCAGCCAGGTGATCAGTGCGAGCCGGTCGACCTGGTCCGCACGAGGAGCGCGGCGGGCTTCGGCCTCGAGGCGGACCAGCAGGGTGTTCTTCAGGAACTGCTGCGCCAGCCGCTCCTCGGGGACGCGCCATGAGAGTCCGGGGGATGCCGTCTCCGACGGCTGCCGCAGCAACCAGGTGCTGAAGCGTTCGCCGGCGCGCACATCGGCGTCCGAGCTCGTGGCCGGGCCGTTCGAAGGTGCCGTACCGGCTTGCTGAGCCCAGGCGCCGCATGTGACGAGCAGCGCGCACGCCGCCGCTATGTGACGGGGCCAGTGGAAATGCCGAGGAGATGGGCCTCGCGAGGTCATGTCCCAGCGCTCGCCGGGGCGCCGGCTGCCGGCGGCGTGGGGGGTGTCCAGCGCTCGAAGCTCATACACAGATTGTTGGAGATGCACTGCTCGGAATAGATGACAACAGGTGTGCCTGTCTTGTTCGAGATTCCGAATCGGGCGGCAGGAAGAGAGGCGCTCGCCGGACGCGAGACGCTGCGCTCCTCATACCACTGAAGCGACTTCGGGTCCGTGCCGGCAATCGCGCTGTCGCTGGGCGCCGGTATGGAGATGCGGGTGATTTCGTCGTTGATGCCGAATCGATAGCCCGGCATGACGTCGCGCTCGCGTTCGTAGCGCTGCACGGGGGCGCTGCCGGCGTTCGAAGCCGTGGTGGGCCATGCGGGCCAGTTGGCAATGCGAACTGCGCGCCAGTCCGTGGAAAGCCCGGTGGTGCCGATCAGGCGGCCATTCAACAACCGAATGACTTCGCCGCCGCCGCTGTACCAGACTTCGACAGCGCCTTCGGGTCGCTGATCCAGGTAGCCAAGCACCATGTAAAGGGTGCGGCCCGAGATGTTGGCCCGCAGATAGGCGAAAGTGGGATTGAAAGTCGGCGAGGATGCCGACGATTGCCCTCCATAGAGGGCGCGTGCTGTGTCCAGCATCGCGGAAGAACCGGAAGAACAACCGCCAACGCCCAAAAAAAACGTTGCCAAAAGGCAACATTTTATAAGTCGCGTGGCGATACCAACGCGGGGACTTTTCAGCGAATGCCCTCCGTCAAGGAGGGCTCGCGGCATCAGCGCGTGGTGCCAGTCGTGCCGGTGGTGCCGGTGGTGCCGGTGCCGGGGATCAGGCCGAAGCCGCCGCCCGAATTGCCACCGTTGCCGCTGACGGCCGCGACGAACAGAGCCGCGCCTGCAGCAGCAGCGATCTTCTCTTCGGTCGTGAAGCTGCCTTGCGCGTTGTTGGTGGCGTTGGTGCCACCAGCAGGAGCGGTTTGAGCGAACACGGAAGAAACCGCCAGGGCGGACAGAGCGACAGCTGCAACCAGTTGGTTGGTTTTCATAAGGGATCCTCTCAAAGATTTTTATGCAATCGATTCGAGAGTAGCAGCATTGAAAGTGGGCCGCAACCCGTTTGCACTCGGTTTCTTCTTTGATACCCGATGCTGGGCGTGTCTGTGAAAAAGGTTACGCATCTGATGTTACGTAGCGACAAACGTGACATCGACCGTAACGAGGCCTTCGAAACGCCCGGAATCCACCGTGTTCCGGGGGCGCCCGGGCAAATCGGCTTCAAAAAACTCCAATGAAATCAACCGTTTAGTCGTCTTGGGCTCGGGTTGTTGGTGTCGGCGCCCCGCGCAGGCATCGATCCTGCGATTGCGTAAACCAACGTTAACTTTTTTCAGACCCGCAACCCAGTTGCCGCACCGGGAGATTCAAGGTGGAAATTCTGTTGGAAAAGACCGACGCCAGCGTGATGGCGAGAAATTCGAAGTTCCAGAGCGTGCTGATCGTCCACGACGATCTTCAGGTGACCGAACGTCTGCGCAGCGTGGTGTCGGTGCTCGAGCCCCGAGCCCGCGTGCTGGTCGCCCGCTCGTGCGCCCAGTCCCGTGAAATCCTGGTGCGCAGTTCCTGCTCGCTGGCGCTGGTCGGCATGGACCTGCCCGAGGACGGCGGCGTCTCGACCATCCTGCATCTGCGCGAAGCCCACCCGCACATGGAGCGCATCGCCGTCTCGGCCCTGCCCGATACGCAGCGTGTGCGCGCCGCGGTCTCGGCCGGCGTAGCGGGCTATCTGCTCACCGATGCGCTCGACACCGAGCTGGTCTTTCTGCTGCGCTCGCTCGAACGCGGCGGTGCGGCCATGGACCCGCGCGTCGCCCGTTGCGTGCTCGAGCGCATGTTCGGCAATCCGCGCCGCGCGCCGGCCAGCAGCAGCACGCAGGTGCCGTCGGCCGCCGCCGAAACCGAAGCGCCGAAGTCCGTGCTGTCGGTCAGCGAGCTCAAGGTGCTGAACCTGATCGCGCAGGGCTGGAGCAATCGGCAGATCGCCGAGGCCTTCTATCTCTCGATCAACACGATCGAGTTCCACGCCAAGAGCATCTACCGCAAGCTCGCGGTCAAGTCGCGCACGCAAGCCGTTCGCGAAGCGATGCAGCACGGCCTGCTGAACTGAATCTTCCCTCGTGAAGCGCCCGCGGTCGCAAGCCGCGGGCGCTTTCGCGCGCGCTCGTTCCGTTCATCGATAGCCCATCGATCACGAGCGGACGGCACCCCGCCGATGTCGGATCGGAGCGTCATTCGCGCGACCGCGCGGTCTTGCAACCGTTGAATTCGCACGTTGCGCCCCGCTACAATCGTCGGTTGACCCTGCTCCAGCGAAGAAGATAGAGGATCCCCATGAGTGACATGACCGCCGGCTCCCCCCGGATCGACACAAGCAAGCGGACCTGGTTGATCGCGTCCGGCTGTGCCGGTGCAGTGGGAGGCGTGGCCACCGCGATTCCCTTTGTCAGCACGTTCCAGCCCTCCGAAAAGGCCAAGGCCGCCGGCGCTGCCGTCGAGGTCGACATCTCCGGCCTGAAGGTCGGCGAGAAAGTCACCGTCGAGTGGCGCGGCAAGCCGGTCTGGATCCTCAAGCGCTCCCCGGAGCAGATCGCCGAGCTGCCCAAGCTCGATGCGCAGCTCGCGGACCCGCAGTCCAAGCGTCATCCCGACGAATTCACGCCCAAGTACGCTCAGAACGAGCACCGCTCGATTAAGCCCGACGTGCTGGTCGTGGTCGGCATCTGCACCCACCTCGGCTGTTCGCCGGTGGACCGCCTGCAGTCCGGCCCGCAGCCCTCGCTGCCCAACGACTGGGAAGGCGGCTTCCTCTGCCCTTGCCACGGTTCCACGTTCGACCTGGCCGGCCGCGTCTTCAAGAACAAGCCCGCGCCCGACAACCTGCCTGTGCCGCCGCACATGTACCTGTCGGACACCAAGCTCCTGATCGGTGAAGACTCCAAGAAGGCCTGAGGCAGAAGAAGAACATGGCTGAATTCCACGAAATCTCCCCCAACGCCCCGGCCAGCGCCAAGCTGCTGAACTGGGTCGACAACCGCTTCCCGCTGACTAAGCTGTGGAACGATCAGTGGGGCAAGTACTACGCGCCGAAGAACTTCAACTTCTGGTACATCTTCGGCTCGCTGGCGATGCTGGTCCTCGTGATCCAGATCGTCACCGGCATCTTCCTCGTCATGCACTACAAGCCCGACGCGAACCAGGCGTTCGCATCGGTCGAGTACATCATGCGCGACGTGCCATGGGGCTGGCTGATCCGCTACATCCACTCGACGGGCGCGTCAGCGTTCTTCGTGGTGGTCTATTTGCACATGTTCCGCGGCCTCATGTACGGCAGCTACCGCAAGCCGCGCGAGCTGATCTGGGTGTTCGGCTGCGCGATCTTCCTGTGCCTGATGGCCGAGGCCTTCATGGGCTACCTGCTGCCCTGGGGCCAGATGTCCTACTGGGGCGCCCAGGTGATCGTGAACCTGTTCGCCGCCATCCCGTTCATCGGTCCTGACCTGGCCCTGCTGATTCGCGGCGACTACGTGGTGAGCGACGCCACGCTCAACCGCTTCTTCAGCTTCCATGTGATCGCCGTGCCGCTGGTGCTGCTCGGCCTGGTGGTGGCTCACCTGATCGCGCTGCACGAAGTAGGTTCGAACAACCCCGACGGCATCGAGATCAAGGCCAAGCGCGGTCCCGACGGCCATCCGCTCGACGGCATCCCGTCGCACCCATACTACACGGTGCACGACATCTTCGGCGTGGTGGTGTTCCTCACGATCTTCTCGGCGGTGATCTTCTTCGCTCCCGAAGCCGGCGGCTACTTCCTGGAGTACAACAACTTCATCCCGGCCGATTCGCTGAAGACGCCGAACCACATCGCGCCGGTCTGGTACTTCACGCCCTTCTATTCGATGCTGCGTGCGACCACCGACGACATGGTCAACGTGTTCGCGCTGATCATCGGCGCGGCCGCGATCTGGAACTTTGTCAAGGGCAAGTCGGGCGTGGCGCTCAAGGTCGCGATCATCGTCGTGGCCGCCGTGGCGATCTTCCTGCTCAAGACCTTCGACGCCAAGTTCTGGGGCGTGGTCGTGATGGGCGGCTCGGTCATCATCCTGTTCTTCCTGCCGTGGCTCGACCACAGCGAAGTCAAGTCGATCCGCTACCGTCCGAGCTGGCACAAGTACGTGTACGGCGTGTTCGTCTTCTTCTTCCTGATCCTGGGCTACCTCGGCATCCAGCCGCCCGGCGTCTGGGGCAATCTCGTGATCGGCTCGTTCGCTCTCGACATCGCGCAAACCATCTCGCAGATCGGCACGCTGTTCTATTTCGGTTTCTTCCTGCTGATGCCGTGGTGGAGCCGCAAGGGCGAGTTCAAGACCGTGCCCGACCGCGTGACCTTCGCCGCCCATTGAAAAGCGCAAGACAGCTCGAGAGACACACGATGAAGAAAAGCATTTCCGGCTGGCTCGCGGCCCTGGGCCTGGTCATCGGCCTGGCTTCTGGCCTGACCTTCTCCACGGCCGCTTCGGCCGAATCCGGCGGCCTCGCCTGGGACAAGGCCCCGAACAAGACGAACGACGTGGCAGCGCTGCAGAACGGCGCCAAGCTGTTCGTCAACTACTGCCTCAACTGCCACTCGGCCGCCTTCATGCGCTTCAACCGCCTGCAGGACATCGGCATCAGCGAGCAGCAGATCAAGGACAACCTTCTGTTCACGACCGAGAAGGTCGGCGAGACCATGAAGGCCAACATCGACGCGCGCCAGGCCAAGGAATGGTTCGGCACCACGCCGCCCGACCTGACGTTGGTGGCGCGCTCGCGCGCCGGCCACGGCGGCGCCGGTGCGGACTACCTCTACACCTACCTGCGCACCTACTACCGCGACGACACCAAGGCGACCGGCTGGAACAACCTCGCATTCCCGAGCGTGGCCATGCCCAATCCGCTGTGGGAGCTCCAGGGCGAGCGTCGTCCGATCCACGCCAAGGTCGAGCAGCATGGCCACGAAGCCGATGTGTTCACCGGCAAGTGGGAGCAGGTCACGCCCGGCACCATGACCCCGCTGCAGTTCGACACCGCAGTGGGCGACCTGGTGAGCTACATGCAGTGGATGGCGGAGCCGGCGCAGAACACGCGCATCCGCATCGGTGTCTGGGTGCTGTTGTTCCTGTCGATGTCGGTGATTTTCGTGTGGCGACTGAACGCCTCGTATTGGAAAGACGTCAAGTAGTTCCATCCTTGCCGACCGGAGCGTCAAGTGCGCCGGTCCCGTGGAGTGGGTTGCCAACGCAACCCACTCTTTTTGATTTTTAGGAGTCTTTCGCCATGATGGTGCTGTATTCAGGTACGACCTGCCCCTTTTCCCACCGCTGCCGCTTCGTGCTGTTCGAGAAGGGCATGGACTTCGAGATCCGCGATGTCGATCTCTACAACAAGCCTGAAGACATCAGCGTGATGAACCCGTACGGCCAGGTCCCGATCCTGGTCGAGCGCGACCTGATCCTGTACGAGTCGAACATCATCAACGAGTACATCGACGAGCGTTTCCCGCATCCGCAGCTGATGCCCGGCGACCCGGTCGACCGCGCGCGCGTGCGCCTGTTCCTGCTCAACTTCGAGAAGGAACTGTTCGTGCACGTGTCGACGCTCGAGAACCGCACCGCCAAGGGCAACGAGAAGGCGCTCGAAAAGGCACGCTCGCACATCCGCGATCGCCTCACGCAGCTCGCGCCGGTGTTCCTCAAGAACAAGTACATGCTGGGCGACAACTTCTCCATGCTCGACGTGGCCATTGCGCCGCTGCTGTGGCGCCTCGACTACTATGGCATCGACCTCAGCAAGAACGCCGCGCCGCTCCTGAAGTACGCCGAACGCATCTTCTCGCGCCCGGCCTACATCGAAGCACTCACGCCCTCCGAAAAGGTCATGCGCAAGTAATCCTCGCGCAGGTCCGTTTCCGCTTCGCTTCATCGCCGTCCTTCATGATCAACGCGCTCGAGTCGTCTTCCACCCGCCCGTACCTCATCCGGGCGCTGTACGAATGGTGTACCGACAACGGGTTCACGCCCTATGTCGCGGTGCAGGTCGATGACACCGTCCAGGTTCCGCGCGAGTACGTGAAGAACGGCGAGATCGTGCTGAACATCAGTTTCGACGCGACCAGCTCGCTCAAGCTCGGCAACGACTTCATCGAGTTCAAGGCCCGTTTCGCGGGCACGGCGCGCGAGATCAGCGTGCCCGTGGGCCGCGTGATCGCGATCTATGCGCGCGAGAACGGCCAGGGCATGGCCTTCCCCGCACCGCCCCCGGCGGCCGACACTGGCATGGGGCTCGATTCCCCGGCCGCCACGGGCGTGCCGGCACCGGCGAGCCCGGTGCGTTCGGCGCTGCGCGATGCCTCGCGCGGCGGTGGCGAGAGCGAGGCCAACCGGGTCGTGCACCTGGTGACGGCTGACGATGCGGGCAGCGACGTGACCGACATCGGCGATGGCCCCGAGGCCGACCCGACCGACGAACCGCCGCGCCCTCCGGCCGGCGGCGGCGCGCGGCCTTCGCTCAAGCGCGTCAAGTAACCGGCCCAGGCCTGCAAGACGCGCCCGCTTCCGGACCCTGGTGGGCACCCCACTAGAATCCGCTGCAGATTTTTCTTTTTCGGCCGCTTTAGCTCAGTTGGTAGAGCACCCGCCTTGTAAGCGGAAGGTCGTCCGTTCGATTCGGACAAGCGGCACCAAATCAAAGCCTAGTGATAAAGACAAGGCACCCGAAGAAGCCCGGCAGTGTCCAAGAACGGCCGGGCTTTTTCTTTCGCATGAAAAAGCCGAGATCGCCATGCGATGCGAATCTGAAGAATAAACAGTTACGCCCGGATTCCTTGAGAATCTTTTTGAGGTCGGCCTATTAAGAAATATGTTGTTAGCTTGTCGCCCAAGAATTTTCCTATAGAAGAATTTTCTTTTTGGCTATTGGCGGCGCAATTCTTTAGATAAGCATATGCTTTCTTCGAGTTTCGTGCGAGCCGCCATTGCAACTTCAAACCGCTTTCGCTTTTGAAGCGGTTCAGTGCATAGCCCCACGCGAGTCAAAATTGGTTCCTCTGTCCCTATTTCTCATGTCCTAACTATTGTCGACGAGCACTCATGGGATGAGCTTGGAACGTGTCGTATCGCCCTACGGAGGTGCTATTTAAAGCGCGTTGTGCGAATGCAATCGGTGCACGGGCCCTGTCGTCTCGCGGACGGAGCTGAACTCTTCCGCAAATTGAGCAGCGGTATGCTCTTAGGCATGGCATTAGGCGCGTCCAATGTTCTCGCGGTACGTCATGAAGCTGGTTCATGGAGCAGCGACATGCACTGAAGACGAAAATATTGTTGGAGGGGCAATTTGTGGGTTTTATTATTTGCTTGCTCCTGTGACAAAGGTATCAAGTTTTGTGCCGAGTTTGTGCGGGAGTCCCATCTCTTTATGCGTATATCCTCTGTCATTCGGCTGCGCTATTAACGTCACTGCCACGAGATCTTCCAACGGCGAGATTCGGCTTCATCTTCAACGAGGAAGCTAGGTGGCCAGACGCCGCGAGCAGACCCTTTTTCGGAGGATGCTGGGGAAAAAGTTCTTATTGCTCAAAGCGTCGGTCCGTAAGTTTTGGGCGATGGCACCAAATCTCGATCAAGCGTATTTGTCCTAATTTCGCGTCGCCACTAAAAACCTCTCCGCGCTTATTTCATATATTCTGCTTAACGCAACTGTACTGCTGCACGGTTGTTGGAATTCGATTTGAAATTTAATATACGCACGGTATCCCAGGGTTAACGGAAAGGTCGAGTCGGTAGTGCGAGAACGCTTTATTTTTCTACTTTCATTGAGCATTGAATCTCTTTGGGTAAATATGTTCAGGCTGAATGTTGATTTCTGGAAGGAGAGCTGATTACATTTTAAAGTAGGGTCGGCAATATAAGATTTTGCAATTAGCAAACTACAAATGCGCTTTATGAGACGAAGCGATTTTTATAAACTTCCAAAGAATATTCCGCCTAAATTTCAGGGATCTATTGTAAGTGGTCGGTGGACTTCAATCCCCCAAAATGGGTATGTGGGCGGGGAGCCGAGCTTGTAGCATGCAAGAATGTATTTACATCCTATTCTTGCTAACCTCGCTCCAAAGGATCGGCTCGCTTGGATCCAAGATATGCAACTTCGGTCATACAGGCGAAACGAAAAAGTGCTAAAGATTGGGGGCTCGACCGATGTGGTTCCTTTTGTTAACCATGGGCTTTTACATGTTGTGGCGGAAGGAAGCGATGGGGGCGAAATCACTACGGATTTCATAGGTTCGGGAGGTTTCTATTCTGAGTCAATTCTGAATGTGGGTGCTTATTGCCCTTCGCATTCAGTGGTCGCGACATTGCCATCATCGGTTTATCTCATCCCTATTTCTGCGGTGCATAAGCTTTTACAGAAAAGCCCGAAATCCGCTATCTTTTTTTTGACAGACGCCATCAAGCGTACGAATTTAGTGCGGGCGCATTTCCGCCAAGTTTCGTCGCTAACTTCAAGTCAGCGCGTTTGGTACGGGCTTTGTCAGTTGCTCAGCTATGCGCCGACAAGCGAGGGAGGTTACGACAAGAGAATTACACAGCGGGTGATCGCTTCATATTTAGGTCTATCTCGCGGAGTGGTAAACAAGGAAATGCGACGGTTCGAGGCAGAAGGCGTTCTGCGGCGGGACGCGTTAAGCGTCAAAATCTTGAATGCCGCGCGCTATTGCGCTGCGCCGCTCACCAAGCACGCTTGAGAAACTTTTCGCCTTTATCCTCTCCGTGAAAGCCGTCGGATTTGCTGGGAAGCTTTTGCGGGCTGTTGGACGGTCATGAATCGCTTGCGCATTGATCCGGAGCTGTTGATAGTGTTCATAAACATCACACTTGGGATCACACTGTGGCCGAATGAGGGAGGCCGCCTTCCATAATCCGCGCCAGCTTGAAACAACGCATCCGGGTAGAAAAAGGCATGAATCAGATTCCGAAGCAGGGCAACCAGGGACCGGTCGACGTCGTGATCATGGCGGCCGGCAAGGGCACGCGCATGAAGAGCAGACTGCCCAAAGTGTTGCATCGTTTGGCCGGCCGCGCACTGTTGTCGCACGTGACCGGCACCGCCGCGCGCATCGGCGCCCGGCACGTGGTGATCGTCACGGGCCACGGCGCCGAGCAGGTCGAGGCCGCCATGGCCGCCTCGCCCGAGGCCGCCTCGCTGCGCTTCGCGCGCCAGGAGCCGCAGCTGGGCACCGGCCACGCGGTGCAGCAGGCCACGCCGCTCTTGCCCGACGACGGCACGGTGGTGATCCTCTCGGGCGACGTGCCGCTGATCGCCGAGGACACCTTGCGCACCCTGATTGCCGCCAGCGGCGGCGAGCGGCTGGCGCTCTTGACCATCGAGCTGGACGACCCCACCGGCTACGGCCGGATCATCCGCAACGCCGCGGGCGGCGAGGTGACCGCCATCGTCGAGCACAAGGACGCCAGCGAGGCGCAGCGCGCGGTGCGCGAGATCAACAGCGGCGTGATGGCCGCGCCCGCGAAGCTGCTCAAGGGCTGGCTCGAGCGGCTGGACAACCGCAATGCCCAGGCCGAGTACTACCTGACCGACATCGTCAAGCACGCCGCGGCCGACGGCGTGCCGGTGGTGGCCCACATCACGACCGACGGGCTGCAGGTGGCCGGCATCAACAGCCCGGTGCAGCTGGCCGAACTCGAGCGCGCCTTCCAGCGCCGCCAGGCCGAGGCCCTGATGACCCAGGGCGTGCGGCTGGCCGACCCGGCGCGCTTCGACCTGCGCGGCACGCTCGAATGCGGCGGCGACGTCGAGATCGACGTCAACTGCGTGTTCGAGGGCCAGGTCTCGCTCGGCGAGGGCGTGCGCATCGGCGCCAACTGCGTGATCGCCAATGCCCGCATCGAGGCCGGCGCCGTGATCCATCCCTTCACCCACATCGACGGCGAGAAGGCCGGCGTGACGGTCGGCGAGCGCGCGCTAATCGGCCCCTTCGCGCGGCTGCGCCCCGGCGCCCAGCTCGGCACCGAGGTGCACATCGGCAATTTCGTCGAGGTCAAGAACTCCACCCTGGCCGCCGGCGCCAAGGCCAACCACCTGGCCTACCTGGGCGACGCCACCGTGGGCGCGCGCGTCAACTACGGCGCGGGCAGCATCACGGCCAATTACGACGGCGCCAACAAGCACCGCACCGTGCTCGAGGACGACGTGCACATCGGCAGCAACTGCGTGCTGGTGGCGCCGGTCACCATCGGCGCAGGCGGCACCATCGGCGGCGGCTCCACGATTACCAAGACCACGCCGGCGGGCGCGCTGACCGTGGCGCGCGAAAAACAGGTCAGCGTCTCAGATTGGAAGCGACCTCATAAACAAGTCTGATATGGCTCGAGTGTTCCGCTGCTGAATCGCTTTGAAGGTGCGTACGACTAACTATGCGCTAGCGCGATCATCGTTGGGGCATCCGTGGAGATAGAGTTTGTTTCGCACGCCCAAGACCCCTTCGGCGGCAAAGCCCAAGTCGGCGCGCACCTTCGGAGTTGGCGAAGTCTGGGCAACGGGCACAGCAGGCTACTGGCACTCCCAATTGGACGCATGGACGGGAGACGCTCGCAGGCACGCACGTTCGTCTTCAGCGTTTCGACATGGAACCGGATAGCTCTCGAAGAAGTTCTATATGCACCCGTCTTTCTAGCTCGTGTTGTCTCATGCGAGGGCTCTGGAATAGTCGTCCGCTGGGTCAACTAAAACCTTCTGCGCCCATACGAAAAAATAAGACTCACTCAAAAGCTTCATATTAGCTGCGAAGGAATCATAAATATGCGTCGAAAATATTTCGGCACCGACGGCATCCGTGGCACCGTCGGCCGTTCGCCGATCACCGCCGACTTCGTGCTGCGCCTCGCGCACGCGGTGGGCCGCGTGCTCAAGAAGACCGAGGCCCGGCCCACCGTGCTGATCGGCAAGGACACGCGCATCTCGGGCTACATGCTCGAGTCGGCGCTCGAATCGGGCTTCAACTCGGCCGGCGTCGACGTGGTGCTGCTCGGCCCGCTGCCGACCCCGGGCGTGGCCTACCTCACGCGCGCGCAGCGCGCCAGCCTCGGCGTGGTGATCAGCGCGAGCCACAACGCCTATCCGGACAACGGCATCAAGTTCTTCAGCGCGCAGGGCACCAAGCTCAGCGACGAATGGGAACTCGCGGTGGAAGCCGCGCTCGAGGAAGACCCGGTCTGGGTCGAGTCGGCCAGCCTGGGCAAGGCGCGCCGCCTCAACGATGCGGCCGGCCGCTACATCGAGTTCTGCAAGAGCACCTTCTCCAACGACCTCACCCTGCGCGGCCTGAAGCTGGTGGTCGACGCGGCCCACGGCGCGGCCTATCAGGTGGCTCCCGACGTGTTCCACGAACTGGGCGCCGAGGTGCAGAGCATCGGCTGCACGCCCGACGGCCTCAACATCAACGACGGCTTCGGCGCCACGCATCCCGAGGCCCTGATCGCCGCCGTGACGGCCCAGAAGGCCGACTACGGCATCGCGCTCGACGGCGATGCCGACCGGCTGCAGCTGGTGGATGCCAGCGGCCGCCTCTTCAACGGCGACGAACTGCTCTACCTGATGGTGGCCGAACGCATCGCGCGCGGCAGCAAGCCGGCCGGCGTGGTCGGCACGCTGATGACCAACAAGGCGGTCGAGGTGGCGCTGCGCGGGCAGGGCATCGAGTTCGTGCGCGCCAAAGTCGGCGATCGCTATGTGCTCGAGGAACTCGAGAAGCACGGCTGGCTGCTGGGCGGCGAGGGCTCGGGCCACCTGCTGGCGCTCGACTGCCACACCACCGGCGACGGCATCGTGAGCGCGCTGCAGGTGCTGCAGGCCTGCGTGCGCAGCGGCAAGAGCGTGGCGCAGCTGCTCGAGGGCGTGACGCTGTTCCCGCAGACGCTGATCAACGTGCGCCTGGCGCCGGGCCAGAACTGGAAGGACAACGAGGCGCTGGCCAGCGAAACCAGGCGCATCGAGGCCGAGCTCGGCGACTCGGGCCGCGTGCTGATCCGAGCCAGCGGCACCGAGCCGCTGCTGCGCGTGATGGTTGAGGCGATAGAACCCGAATTGGCGGATATATGCGCGAGGCGCCTTGTCGATTTGATTCCCGTTGCACGGGCTATTCTCGCCCAGCCTGAATTAACGTAGGCCTGCGCGACTCGGGCTGTGCAAAAAATTAGATCATGGGTAAGGGAGGCCCTCAGCGATGCAATACACGATTGCGCTACAGCTTCAATTCTCCGCATCGCTTCAGTCGATGTTTCTAACCCAAAGTTTAGCACGCATTTTCTCAAACGAGCTTGGTGCAAGCTGAGTCTGTTGATCGTTTACGCTCTAAGAGCGCCGGAATGCGGTCGGCATAAATATGCTGCACGGCGTAGCCGCCGCGCAGGTCTGGCGGGCTGATTCGGGCTTCGCAGACGCACTCATCTCACGATTCCCATCCACCGTTGCCGCACCATTCTCAGATTCGACAAAGCGAACAATGTGACGATCTGCGACGGGTTCTTCGTCCGCCCGCAGTACCTCTCACCTGGGTGAAATCTAACTGCTGCTTGATTACGCAAAATGGATGCTCCATCTTGGCCCGGATGCATCCGTGACGAAAACGTCACTGACGATAAGCCCCTTCTTGTTAGAGGATGGATCTCCGTTCGTGCCCCGGCGCCGCCTGAGCAGCAAAGATGTAATGTCGCTCGCTTTACGTCGTTTGCGCCATGCTGAGCCCGGGTCCAGCAAGCAGCGTAATCGCCTTTCGCTTGAGTTCGTGAATAAATGTCGTGCTTCGGCATCTGAATCACTTCTCGACTTTCGGTTTAAGCGATGACGGCTAGGGAGCCACCAGCGGATTAGTTTTTCTACTCTGATAGGCGTCGAACACTCGAATAGCGATCTTTTTAAGTGCGACTAGATTGCATGATTCGAGATGGCAACGCATCGAATGCGCCTCGACTGCGGATGTGAAGTGGGGTCTGGCGCGGAAGAGGGGGGAGGAATCTAGAAAAATTGAACCCTATATCACACGATTGAGCAAAAAACGCAAGGCTGCTTTCGCGCATGGATGATGCCTTTCTAGCAAGAAAAGCTCAAATGATGCGAGATTTCAGGCTCGTGGGACCGCTCCAGGCAGTTCCACCGCGCTTTTCTCGTCGTTATATCCTCTTTAACACTCGTTTATGCCAATTTGCCCTCAATGCAATTCTCCAAACGTTAAAACTCGCGATATCGCTCGCCGCTTAGGCAGCGCTACTGGGGCCTTTGCTGGCGCTTGTACCGCGGCGTGGGCTCTGAGAGGCGCGCAGGCGGGCGCCGCAATGGGGCTGCTCGCAGTTCCCGTCGGTGGCTGGATCGGTGCTGTGGTTGGCGGCGCGCTCGGCGGACTCGCTGCAGGCGCTGCTCTGGGCGAGGCCCTCGATCTCACCGCGCTGAACAACTACCAATGCATTGCTTGTTGCCACATTTTTCATGTCTGACCTGTCATCCGCCTTGGATCCGTACTCTCAGCCCTCGCGCTGACGCGACGGCTGCACCTTCACCTGAACCCGCCTCGTGCGGGTTTTTTCGTTTCAGGCCCGACAGGCTTTTTTCCCTGTCCTTTTTCCTCTTCCCTACAGCTTATTTATCCCTTTAAGGATTTTTGATGGCACATCTTCTCGAGCAAATGGCCTATGTTGGTCAAACCCCTTGGCACGATCTTGGTCACGCAATTGCGCGGCAGCAGCCCTTGGAGGTCTGGGCGCGTAGCGCCGGCATGGAGTGGTCGATCCAGGAGACGCCAGTACGTTTCTCACGTGAAGCCGAGCGAGCCGCAGAGACCGGAAATCGGGCGCTGCCTACCCATGGCCTAGAGGTCTTCGATCAGCACAAGGTGCTTTACCGCAGCGACACGGGTGCAGCGCTGTCTGTGGTGGGCCATCGCTACCAAGTTGTGCAGCCGCGGGAGGTTCTGGAGTTCTACCGGGACCTTACCGAGATCGGCGGCTACGAGATGGAGACCGCTGGCATCCTCAAGGCAGGCCGCAAGTTCTGGGCGCTTGCGCGCACCGGCCAGCGCATCGTCCTCCAGGGCTCCGATGCGGTGGAGGGATATCTGCTGCTGGCCACCTCCTGCGACGGTACCTTGGCCACCACCGCGACGCCGACCACCGTGCGTGTCGTGTGCCACAACACCCTCACGATGGCGATCAACGGCGCGAGCAGCAACGCCATCCGTGTGCCGCACAGCACAGCCTTCGACGCCGATGCGATCAAGCGGCAGCTGGGCATCGCGGTATCGCACTGGGACAGCTTCATGTATCGCATGAAGGCCCTATCCGAGCGCAAGGTCAAGACCCGCGAGTCCATGGACTATTTTGTCCAAGTGCTGAACGGAAAGCCCAGCGAACCGACAAGCAAAGCTGCCGCGCACCAGGAGATCGATCGCAAACAGATGGCTGTCCCTCGTGACCGGGCGGCCAAACGACTTCAGGCGTTATACGAAGGCCAAGGCCGCGGTGCCGAACTTGCGGCCGCCAAGGGAACCGCCTGGGGCCTACTGAACGCTGTGACCGAGTGCGTTGACCACGAGCGGCGTGCGCGCAGCCGGGATAACCGCCTCGATAGCGCTTGGTTCGGTCAGGGTGCGGCGCTGAAACAGCGTGCGCTGGATCTTGCTCTTGAGCTCACATCGTGAGGCGAATCGACGGCCCCTTGGTTCTTCTCACCCATTTACTCACTATCACCCTCACACGCTTTTCACCCCCGCGCCATCGCCCGAAGCCCCGTGCCTCCTCCAGGAGGGCGGGGCTTCTGGCTATGGGGCATTTCATCCCGAGGAAAACATGATGTTGACCCGCGCAGAACGCCTGCGAACCGTAACTCTTGCGAAGTCACAAAGCGTCGTGCCGGATTCACGCCCGATGCGACGGACGGCCAATCCTGCCATCGCCGACTTTGGCTTGGTCGCTTCTCTGAAGCCAGAAGTTGGTATCTGCAACCGCGATGCCGCCGCTGCCGTCGGCTGCGATCCCTTCAAGTCCCAGGTCCGCCTGTGGATGGAGAAGACCGGACGTCAAGAGATGCTGCACCCGACGCAGCTCCAGGATGGCAGCCTTTCATACTGGGGCCGCCTGCTCGAGCCGTTGGTGGCTGCGCATTACATCAACCGCACGGGACGCGCGGTAAGGCGCGTCGATGCCCCAGTGCAGCACGCCGAGCTTCCGTGGATGCTCGCAACCGTGACGCGCGAGATCGTGTCCGATCTCGATGTTCAGCTCCTCGAATGCCTGTGCGTGGGCAGGGAGGTCGCGTCACTTTGGGCTGACGGTGTCCCGCAATACATGCGGGTTCGTGTGATGCACCTGCTGGCAGTGACAGGTCAGCGCGCTGCCGATGTGGTCGTGTTGCTGTGCGGGCAGGATCTGCAGGTCTACCGCATCGAGCGCGACGAGCGAGAGATCGCAAGACTCATCGAACAGGAGCGCGCGTTCTGGCGCGGGGTGGAGCTCGACCGGGCCCGGCCTGCGGACGATGAAGAAGTCCTGTTGCCGTAGTGCGATCGGGCTGGCTCCCCGGTCAACGGGGTCTTCGCCAGAACGCCCACCACCGGCGCCGAGCCGTCCGCGCAGCGAGCGGACGCAAATCCAGCGCATCGTAGTTTGTGAACGGCGCACCCCCACGTCGGCGCAATTCGGCCTCCAGCTCGTGAGCGAAACCACGAGCGTGAAGGTCTCCCTCGAGCGCTTTCCTGCGCCACTCCATGGCCATCGTGTGCAACGCCTCGTCGGGCAGCTCCTGCTCCATTCTCATAGACCGATTGTGCCGCCGGTTGTGCCGTTTCGCGCGAATCTTTGGACGAGTGTCTTGCTTTTTTGTCTTGCTTTTACCACGCGAGGTCACTGAACCCTCACCTTTCGACCGGGGCGGCACGGCTTGTCCCCGCCCGCCTGATTTTTCCCTCTACTCAACGCAGATCAAAGTGAACAACGATCCACCTCTTTATGTTCCAGCGGTCGACGAAACCTACGTTTGGTCGTCTGCGACGCTATCTCGCTATATCGCCCGCGCGCTGCGCGTCAGCGCACGCCATCTTCCCTGGGAGATCGTTCAGCAGATGCACGCCCAGGGTGGCACGGGCGAGGCTGAAGCCTTTGGCGCCTTTCCTCCTGCTGCTGGTCTGCAGGCTCTTGAGCTCGAGGACTACAACTGGCGCGTGGATGTGACGCGCGACAACATCGAAGCGACCAAGGCGCAGGGATGGCATGTCCTGCACCGACTGCTGCTGCTCGCGCAGGTCCATCGCTGCGAAGCGCTCGAACTCGCCCGCGAAAACCTCGTGTTGCCAGCCGTCCTGGAGTTCGAGATTTTTGCCTGGCCTTGAGCCGACCGAGTCGCCCACAGCGCACCCCCCTCCCTCATATCTCTTCCTCAGCCCGCTTCATGCGGGCTTTTTTACGTCTGTCCATTTAATGCACTACGTCATCAACCCCATTTCTCACTGCCCGCCGAGGTCTGGCGCCACCTCGGCGACGCTCGCCGCGATGTGCCTCCAAGCCGCGGATACATCGCCGCCGCAGCCGTCTACCCCAAGCGCCTGACATGGGCTCCATCGTGTACCGCGCCACCAAGGCGCAGGCGATCCGCGATGAGTTGGCCAGCGTTGGCGCTTCTTCCACGGTCCTCGCTCATCGAGTCATCGGCAGCCGACTGTGGTTCCTGGCTCAGGCCCATAGGGGCACGCTCGCTGGTCGCAAGTGGATCGGCCTGACCCTCATCGAGTGCCGCGGGGGCCAGGCGATCGTGAAATGCCTGGACGAGACCGTCGGGCCTCTCTACTACGACTGCCCGCTGTCTTTCCTGGCGCAGGCCGACACGCCCGTCGGCCCGCACGCCGGCCCCTGGCGCGAGCAGGTGCGCGCCTTCCATGCCAATCGCGCGGCTCGGCGCCTGGCGATGCGCCCAGGCGCTCGCGTCGCCTACGGCGGGCAGAGCTACGTGCTGCAGCACGACCTCGGGCGACGGGGTTGGGGCGTGCAGCGCGAGCGCGATGGACAGGTCTTTCGCATGAAGTCCCGACAACTGGGCAACGCAACCATGTTGCCTCCTCAAGAGAAACATCCATGAAAAGCAGATTCTTGCGGCACGCGAGCGTGCCGCCGTACACGCGCGACCCCTTTGCGCAGGACATGTTCAAGTGGTCGGGCGACTTCGATGTCCCCGCGATCGGCGAAGACGTGATCATTCGCGTCAACGGCATCGGTCGCGCCAAAGTGGTCGGCTACGCCACGCAGAACGGCTATCTGGGGGTCATGACGGTGCCCTACAGTCCGCCGGACTGGTGGGTGCGTCAGAACGGACCGCCCAGCCCCGACAACGCCGCGCTGGCGTTCGGTGCGGAGATATTGATCTCTCAGGCCCCGATTCAAGGTACTGCGATCCAACACCGAAAAAGCGGGGAGGGCGCATGAGTGCCGTTCCCGCCGTTCCCTGCCGGCCTCGCACGGTGATGGTGTTGAGCGTCGAACTCGCGGTGTTTGATCAAGAGGCGCTGGCTCGCGCGGCTAACGAGCGCGCGCGTGAGGACGGTCTGAGCGACGAGACCTGGGCGTCCCTGCGCTGCGGCATGTCCGATGACCTGATCATGCTGCTCGACCCCGGCCTTGTGGCCGGGGCCGGCTTCGAGATCATCCAATCGACATGTGAGGTCAGCGACGGTCGGGGCCAGCGGTTCGATGACGGGAGCGCGCATGCCGCCGACCAACGTTGAATTCGTCACCGAGTTGATGGAGTACAGCGCCCACGGCGCGCTCATCCAGGCGTTCGTCATGCAGGCACTGGAGCAGTACGCCAGGCGCGTGGCTGCGATGGACCCACAAACGCTGGACACCCCGCTGGTCAGTGGTCATGCCTGGCATGGCTGGGCCATGGAGGCGCGCGACAAGTTCGCTAAGCGCTTCGGCGCCGACGCGGCAAGGCCATCGGTGCCGCCGTCGACCTCCAAACGCTGAGGCATCGCGCCCAGCCCGCAGCAGCCGGCGTGCTGCGTCCCTCCGGCCCGGCCCGAGGCCGGGCACCCCCTGCTGCAGCCACCGCCGGCTGCGCTCCCCACACATACAGGATTTCCAACGTGTCCATCTCGATCAGGGCGCGGGCACCCGCTCGCCCAAATTCAGGCCGGGTGCTTCAACAGCGCCCGGATTTCATTCACTCAACGTATCCCGAGCAGGAGGTCTTCACCTACCACCTGGCGCGCGTGAGCCGCAACCGCAAGACAGGCCCCATCCCAGTGACGACGACGAGCGCGAACTCGTGTCCCCCGGACTGCAGCTTCAAACGCAATGGCTGCTACGCCGAAAGCGGCCCGCTCGCAGTCCACTGGGCCCGCGTCGACAGCGGTGTTCGCGGCGGAACCTTCGACACCTTGCTCGAGGAGCTCGGCACGCTGCGGCGCAACGCCCTGTGGCGCCACAACCAGGCGGGGGACCTCACTCCCTCGTCGCCCGGCGTCATCGATGCACGCCTGTTGATACGGTTGGCATGGATCAACAAGGGACGCCGCGGCTTTACGTACACCCATTACCGCCCGGCGGGTGTCAATCGGGGCGCCATTGCCACCGCCAACCGGATGGGCTTCACAGTCAACCTCAGCGCCGAGACGCTGGAGCAGGCGGACGCGTTCGCCGAACTGGGCATCGCGCCCGTGGTGGTGGTACTCCCTGCGGATGCGACAAGGCCCATGCGTTCGCCGGCCGGGCGCCATGTCGTCGTGTGCCCGGCTTCCATCGGCAACAGCGACTGCCTGAACTGCGGCATCTGTCAGCAGCGCGATCGCGCGTGCATCGTGGGATTTCCTGCGCACGGTAGCGGGGCGAAACGCGTCGAGGTGATCTTTGCCGGGCAGGTGACCCCATGATGGCTGCGCAGGAGATTGCGACCCCTGAGGGGCAAGGCGCTCCGTCCGGGTTCGACGAAGCCTTCTTGCAGCGCATGGACCGCGCCATGCTGCAACACAAGCAGTCCGACCCCTATCGGCTGGAGCGTGCGGCCCGCGCGGCAGAGGAGGAGGCTCATATTGCCGGTCTGCACAAACTCTACGACCTGGAAACGAAGCGGGAGCGCTTGGCATGAGGCAGGCTCTGCTGGCAGCTCGACTTTCGTATTTGTTTGCCCGTTGAGGCTTTATTACGACCGAGAGTTGCCCGGCGCCGGCCAAGCCTGTGGTCTGGTGCAAGATTGAGTTAGTCGTGTCGCCTTCTTGGGTGCGTCACAACCGGAGCATTAAGTAGCTCCCCGGGTGCCACGCCGAGTGCACCAGCGATGCGGTGGATGTTGAACAGCGAAACGTTCTTTAGCCCGCGCTCGATCTGGCTGATGTAGGTCACATGCATGTCGCTGAAGTCTGCAAGTTGCTCTTGTGTCAACTGGCACGCATCTCTGAATGTACGGACTGCCATGCCAAACCGTTGCTGGACTTCCTCCTTGCTTGCTGGTTTGGCGGGCGTCTTGGGCATCGGCCCGAGTCTGAAAATTATAGGCCGATAAATCCATAGACGATGAATCTATATCTGGCAAACTACGTCCAGATAGATTCAAAAATCTACTGAGGCTTTGCGCCCCAGAAAGGGTGTCTTCCCTCGGAGTCTGTTTCATACCAAGGAGCGACCTAGCCCTAACTCTCGTTTTCCTCAACTGATACCGCCTTTAGCGTGACGCTGTATTGCGCGACGTCCTTGCACCGTGCGTGCGGAGGCTCACGTTCAAAGAAGTCCAGCGCATCTATGAGCTGCTGCTCACCACCAACGCGCGGGATGCCTTCTTCGCGCTGGTGGCGCACTTGCGCAAGAGTGATGCGTTGGAGGCCCTTGGCGTCGACTTCATTCCGGCGCACATCCGGCGTCACTTCATCAAGAAAATCTATGTCTAAAAAATCAACCATCGTCATCATCTATCTGGTCCTGGGGCTGCTCTTCGCCCTGTATGGCTGGCTTTTCGGAGACAACTCGTACAAGAGCTTCGCCTACAACCTCGGCACGGGGCTGGTCTGGCCCGTCATGCTGTTTCCTGGCCTCGGAAAGATCATCGGTGCGGTGATCATCTTCGGCTTCGTCGCGTTGGTACTGGCGTCATGAGTGTGTTGCGCTGGCGCCTTGGGGCGGCTTCTTCGCTACTCGCGTGCATGGCCTTGCTGGGCGGGTGCGGCCGTGATGCGGTGAGGGCGGACTTCATGGAGGGGTGCGTTCAAAGCGGCGTGTCGAAGTCGCTGTGCAAGTGCATCTTCAGCAAGGTGGAATCTCAGCTTCGCGCGATGGAGGCGAGCCAACAACTTGCCCCCAGCGACGAGGTCCAGCTGGAACTGGTCCAGGCGACGCAGGTATGCCTGAGGGAATGACGCAAAGGAGCGGGCCATCTGGCGCCTCTCGAAGCAATCCCAGAAGACTCTCGAACTCAGGAATCGACCATGAAGGATCCCTATGAAGTCCTCGGCGTGCGCAGAAGCGCCGGCATCGCCGAAATCGAACTGGCCTACAGGGGCCGGCGCAGCCAGTACCACCCCGACCGCTATGCGGACAGCGATGCTCAGACGGTGCGCTGGGCCACGGATCGGATGCAGGAAGTGAATGCGGCGTACGCGTCGCTAGGGGATGAGCAGCAGCGTGCGCGATATGACGCAGGGAGCGGCACCGACAGGTCCGACGACGCGCAGCAGGCGAGTGGGACATCCAAGGTGTCAGATAGGCAAGATACGTCCACCTTATCTCTCGCCCAGTTCCTGCACCAACGCTTTGCTCCGTTCGATGCTTTTGCACGCACCTACTTTGCCCCTGACATCCCCCCGAAGAAGCTCAGCAATGCGTTGCTGAGTTACGGCCGTCAAGGCCGGGCCGTGCGGGCCGAGGATGTTGTGGCCCTGATGGATTCGACGATCTTCGGGGGCGCGAAAGACGGGGTCATGCTCACCGAGCAGCAAATACGCCTCAAGGACCTCGGCGATGGGCTCGCCGTGTGGGAGTGGCCGAACATCCGCTCGATCACCTCGCAGAAGACGGCGATCTACATCAATGGCTACAAGCTGATCGATTGCTTGGCAGTGAATGCGCTCGAGGTCGCGCGGCTTGTGGAGGGTCTTCAGGCCTTCTTGAAGCTCGATGGCAAACCGAGGTCTCCCGCTCCTGAAAGAAGCCGTCCCGAGCGCCAGGAGACAGGTAGTTCGGGCGCGGTGCCACAGAAGTACCGCGACATGTACGGCATGGCCCGACGCGAGTTCCTGGATCTGTGCGAGAAAATCCAAAAACTCGAACACCATCTGGAGGAGGAATTCATCGATCGGGTGGGTGCGGCCGAGTACTTTGGTTACCTCGAGCAGTGTCTAAGTGACGCCCGAAGAGCTGAGAGAGCTTTCTCGGTCCTCGGCGAGATCACAGCGCTGAGCAAAGCCGTCATGACTTTCGCCGATACCGGCATCCCACCAGCAATCAGGCTCACACGAGGAAGTAGCGAAGACCCGAAACTCGTGAAGGAGCTTCGTGAGTTGTTAGAAACCCTGCAGGATATCGCCCGTGAACTGGAGCGCCATGTCAAGGCCAGGCAGTTCTTCCATCCCTGACCTGCCGCCGGTTGCACAGCCCTCGGGCGGCGTATCCGGGAAGGTAGCGCCCCGCTGTAAACACTTGCCCCTACGGTCAAGGGGCGTCTGCCCAGAATGATGGCACTTCAGTGGCGAGCCGCACGAGCGCTGACGACGTGAAGAGCTGTCCCAGGGTTATCCACAAAGATTTCCACAGCTGTGAAGAATAACCTTCCTGCCGAGCGGCGAAAATTCCCTCACTGTGCTATGCCCGTTGGTCCGCCTTCCAATGTTCGTGCGCACCCTGGGGGGCGGCGCAGCAGCTCCCCTGTGCTGCCCCGACATTCACGCATGCAACCAAGGCTACAGGCGTCTGCAGCACGTTGCACGATTCGCCATCGAATTCATCGACGGTGATCGTGTACGCACCATGCCAGTGCTGCAAATCGATATGCGCTTTTCCACAAATGCAGCATACAGAAGACTGCGCATTGGTCTGCTGTCCGGAAACCGCGCGAAGATTAATGCCAAGTGCCGAGAGTTCTTCAATCGCAGCGTCTGCCTGACAGTTCATGCAATACGACTTCAGAACTACCCCGCTCAACACCTCTACCAAGTCTTCCAAATCATCAGGCATCCGAGAAATGCGCTGTTCCGTGTACGTCAAATTTACGTGCATCTGCCCGACGTTGTTGCCACAACAGGCGCACAGTTGCGCTATTTCCTTTTCAAAGGATTCCATAATCGTGAGTAAGTATTGGTCAAATGGCAAGATGTGATTGGCGATAGATTGATGGATGAATGCGTATTCCAGCGAACGTGACCGACGATTCCGCTCTATCGTGACCGGTCGTCACGCGTGTTGAGTTGCGCGTTCAG
>NZ_JBWKPQ010000043.1:0-27608 GCF_059418345.1 Variovorax sp. GW821-FHT09B01
CCCGCGCCCGCGCCCGCCGCCGCCGAAACCGCGCAGACCGCGCCGGCCGGCGCCAGCACCCGGCCGCCGCCCACCTGGTGGGTCGCGACCTTCTCGGTGCTCGGCGCGATCACGGCGCTGTTCTACCTGTTCCTGAGCTTCGCGCGGCTCGAGATCTTCAAGATGCTGCTGGCCTCCTTCTTCCCGCTGGTGCTGCTGATCCTCTCGGTGCTGGGCTCGATCGTGCTGGGCCTGGCCACGCCCACCGAGGCCGCGGCCATGGGCGCGCTCGGCGGCATGCTGCTGGCGGCGGCCTACCGGCGGCTCAACCTCGCGGTGCTCAAGGAGTCGGTGTTCCTCACCGCCAAGACCTCGGCGATGGTGTGCTGGCTGTTCGTGGGCTCGGCCATCTTCTCGGCCGCCTTCGCGCTGCTCGGCGGCCAGGCGCTGGTCGAGGAATGGGTGCTGAGCATGAACCTCACGAAGGTGCAGTTCCTGCTGCTGAGCCAGGTGATCATCTTCCTGCTCGGCTGGCCGCTCGAGTGGACCGAGATCATCGTGATCTTCATGCCGATCTTCATCCCGCTGCTCGACAACTTCGGCGTCGATCCGCTGTTCTTCGGCCTCTTGGTGGCGCTGAACCTGCAGACCGCCTTCCTCTCGCCGCCGGTGGCGATGGCGGCCTTCTACCTCAAGGGCGTGAGCCCGCCGCATGTCACGCTGAACCAGATCTTCCTCGGCATGCTGCCCTTCATGGGCATCCAGATCTTCGCGATCTTCCTGCTCTACATGTGGCCGCAGATCGGCCTGTGGCTGCCGCAGCTGCTCTACAAGTGAGAAAGACGACGGCGGAGGGGAAACGCATGGCGGCGGCCGACCACCGACCGCCGCCATGCGCGCGGTCTCACTCGCCTTCGATCTTGGCTGCCTCGACCACCTTGCCCCAGCGCAGGGACTCGGCCTTGCTGTAGTCGGCGAGCTTCTGCGGGTTCATGTAGTCGGCCGTGGCGCCGAGCTCGGCGGCCTTCTGCTGGAAGGCCGGCGTGGCCACCACCTTGGCGATCTCGGCACTGAGCTTGTCGATCACGGGCTGCGGCGTCTTCGCGGGCGCGAACACCGCGAACCACGAGGTCGCGTCGAGGTTCGGCAGGCCGACCTCGGCCGCGGTCGGCACGCTCGGCAGCGAGGCCACGCGCGCCTTGCCGGTGACGGCCACCGCGCGCAGCTTGCCCGACTGGATGAAGGGCATGAACGGCGGCGGCGTGCCGAAGGTCATGTCGACCTGCGCGCCCAGCAGGTCCTGCAGCGCCGGGCCGGTGCCCTTGTAGGGGATGTGCGTGAGCTGGATGCCGGCCTGCTGCTCGAGCATGGCGCCGGTCACGTGCTGCAGCGAGCCCGGGCCCGAGGAGGCATAGGTCAGCTTGCCGGGGTTGGCCTTGGCATAGGCGATCAGCTCGGCCATGGTCTTCACCGGCAGGCCCTCGCGCACCACCACCACCTGCGGCGCGCTCAGCACGTTGGCCACGGCGCGGAAATCCTCGGGCACCCATTGCGCCTTCTGCTTCGTGACGTGGGGCGAGATCACGTGGTAGCCCGAGTACTGCATCAGCAGCGTGTGGCCGTCGGCCTCGGCGCGCTTGACCGCCACCGCCGCGATCACGCCGCTGGCGCCGCCGCGGTTGTCGACCACCACCGGCTGGCCCAGCGCCTTGCCCAGCGGGTCGGCGAGCATGCGCCCCGCGATGTCGGTGGTGCCGCCGGCGGCCGTGGGCACCAGCATCGTGATCGGCTTGGAGGGATAGGTCTGGGCCAGGGCCGGGCCGGCGAGCAGCGCGGCCGCTGCGAGCGCGGCGATGAAGCGAAGGGGTTGCATGCGAATGTCTCCTGGTCTTGTGGGATGAAAGGGAAGCGAAGCGGTCTCAGTGCGCGCGCGCGGCCTCGCGCGCCAGCGCGCGTTCGCGCGTGGCCTCGAAGTCCGCGGGCGGCGCATGCAGGTCGAGCCGGCGGCCGGCCTTGACGATCTGGCTCGGGATGTCGTGGCCGATCAGCGCCGGCAGCCGGCGCGCGGCATCGATCACGCGCGCGAGGTCGACGCCGGTGTCCCAGCCCGAGAGCTCGAGCGCATGCACGATCTCCTCGCTGCAGACGTTGCCGGTGGCGCCCGGCGCATAGGGGCAGCCACCGATGCCGCCGATCGAGGCATCGAAGCGGCGCGCGCCGGCGTCGATGCCGGCCAGCACGTTGGCCAGCCCCATGCCGCGCGTGTTGTGGAAGTGCAGCGTGAGCTCGGTGCCGGGCCAGCGCTGCAGGAAGGCGCGCGCGAGCGCATGCACCTGGCCGGGCCAGGCCATGCCGGTGGTGTCGCACAGCGTGACGCCACCGGCGCCGAGCTCCTCGACGAAGCGCTCGCACCAGCCGAGCACGCCGGCCTCGGCCACGTCGCCCTCGATCGGGCAGCCGAAGCTGCACGACAGCGAGACGTTGACCGCCACGCCGGCCTGGCGCGCGAGCGCCGCCACCTCGGCCAGCGCGCGGAACGACTGCTCGCGCATCATGCGCAGGTTGGCGAGGTTGTGGCTCTCGCTGGCCGACATCACGAGGTTCATCTCGTCCACGCGCGCATCGATCGCGCGCTCGGCGCCGCGCACGTTGGGCACCAGCGCGGTGTAGGCCACGCCGTCCACGCGCTCGATCTCGCGCAGCACCACCTCGGCGTCGCGCAGCGCGGGAATGGCCTGCGGCGAGACGAAGGCCGAGACCTCGATCTTCGCCATGCCGGCGCGCGAGAGCGCGTTGCACAGCGCGATCTTGTCCTCGGTCGGCACGAAGGCCGCCTCGACCTGCAGGCCGTCGCGCAGGCCCACCTCGCACATCCGCACGCGGCGATCGCCGTCGAATGTTCTTCCGTTCCAGACCGCGTCGTTCATGCAACCACCTTCCTGCCGCGCAAGGCGGCGATGTCTTCCGATGTGAATCCGATCTCGCCGAGCACCGCGTCGGTGTCGTCGCCCAGCCGCGGCGCCGAGGAGCGCACCGTGCCCGGCGTGCCCATGAGCTTGGGCACCACGCCGGGCACCTCGATCTCGTGGCCGTCGCGCGTGGACTGGCGCAGCAGCATCTCGCGCGCGCGGTAGTGCGGGTCCTCGGCGATGTCCTTCGCGGTGTAGACCTTGCCCGCGGGCACGCGCGCCGCGCCGAGAACTTCGAGCACCGTCGCCACCGACTGCGGCAGCGTCCAGGCCTCGATCGCCTGGTCGATCTCGGCCACGCGCGCCACGCGGCCCGCGTTGTTCGCGAGCGCGGGATCGGCACCGAGGTCGTCGCGGCCGATGCTCTGCATGAGTCGGCGGAAGATGCTGTCGCCGTTGCCCGCGATCAGCACGTAGCCGTCGGCGCAGCGGTAGGCGTTCGAAGGCGCGATGCCCGGCAGCGCGCTGCCCGCGGCCTCGCGCACCGCGCCGAAGGCGCTGTACTCGGGCACCAGGCTCTCCATCACGTTGAACACCGCCTCGTTGAGCGCCACGTCGATGACCTGGCCCTGGCCGCCGTTGACCTTGCGGTGGTAGAGCGCGGTCAGCACGCCGATGGTGCCGTGCAGCGCGGCCAGCGTGTCGCCGATCGAGATGCCGCAGCGCACCGGCACCCGGCCCGGTTCGCCAGTGAGGTGGCGCAGCCCGCCCATCGCCTCGCCGATGGCGCCGAAGCCCGGCAGGTCGCGGTAGGGGCCGGTCTGGCCGTAGCCCGAGATGCGCAGCATCACGAGGCCCGGGTTGCGCTCGCGCAGCACCTCGTAGCCCATGCCCCAGCCCTCGAGCGTGCCGGGGCGGAAGTTCTCGATCAGCACGTCGGCCTCGGCGATCAGCCGGCGCGCGATCTGCTGGCCCTCCTCGCTGCGCAGGTCGAGCGCCAGCGAGCGCTTGTTGCGCGACTGCACCTGCCACCAGACCGAGGTGCCGTCCTGCAGCAGGCGCCAGTTGCGCAGCGGGTCGCCGCTGCCGGGCGGCTCGATTTTGATCACGTCGGCGCCGAATTCGCCGAGCGTCTTGCCGGCGAAGGGGCCGGCGATCAGCTGGCCCATCTCGATGACGCGCAGGCCTTGCAGCGCGCCGGGACTCAGGGGAAGGTTCATGGCTTGGGGGCTTTCTCGGCGAAGGCGATGCCGGACGCATGCAGCGCGCCGCTCGCGGGGGAACGTGAAGCGGCCGACGGACGCGGCTCGCGCCGGCGCAGCGATTCGGGCAGCGCGAAGGCCAGCAGCGCCGCGCACAGCAGCGCCAGCGCGCCGATGACGTAGAGCGCGGGCGTGGTGCTGCCGCTCAGGTCCTTGATGCGGCCCACCATCACCGGGCTCACGATGCCGCCGAGCTGGCCCAGCGTGTTGATCAGCGCGATGCCGCCGGCCGCGGCCGCGCCGCTCACCAGCTTGGGCGGCAGCGCCCAGAAGGCCGGGATCGAGGCGATCACGCCCGCGCCCATCACGGCCAGCGCGAGCACCAGCAGGTCGGTGTGGCGGTCGAACAGGCCGGCCGCGAAGAAGCCGATGGCCGCGAGCAGCAGCAGCGCGATCACGAAGCGGCGGCGCTCGCCGCTGCGGTCCGACAGCCGCCCGACCACCACCATCGCGATCGCGCCGCACAGGTAGGGCACGGCCGTCAGCAGGCCGATCGCCGTGGGATCGGTGCTGCCCGAGGCGCGGATCAGGTGCGGGGCCCAGAAGTTGAGGCCATAGGACGCGACCTGGATCAGGAAGTAGATCAGCCCGAGCATGAGGAAGCCCGGCGTCTTCAGCGCGTCGAGCAGCGAGCCGTGGGCGCCGGCCGCGCCGCCCTGTTCGGCGATGCGCAGCGACAGCCGCGTGCGCTCGTCGGGCGTGAGCCAGTGCGCGTCGGCGATGCGGTCGTCGAGCCGCACGAACACCAGCAGGCCGAGCACGATGCACGGCAGCCCGCCGACCAGGAACAGCCAGTGCCAGCCGGCCATGCCGAGCAGGCCGTCGAAGTGCGCGAGCACCAGGCCCGCGGCCGGCGCGCCGAACAGGCCCGCGAAGGCCGAGGCCAGGAACAGCATCGAGGTGATGCGGCCGCGGTGCGCGGCGGGGAACCACAGCGTGAGGTAGAACAGCACGCCGGGCGCGAAGCCCGCTTCCATCGCGCCGATCACGAAGCGCAGTGCATAGAACTGCCACTCGGTCTGCACGAACATCATGAGCGCGGTGGCCACGCCCCACGAGACCATGATGCGCGCGATCCAGCGCCGCGCGCCGACCTTGTAGAGCATCAGGTTGCTCGGCACCTCGAACAGCACGTAGCCGACCACGAACAGCCCGGCGCCGAAGCCGTAGGCGGTGTCGCTGAGGCCCAGGTCGCTTTGCAGCGCGAACTTGGCGAAGCTGATGTTGATGCGGTCGAAGAAGGCGAAGAGATAGCACACCATGATGAGCGGCATGATTCGCCACGCGACCTTGCGCACGATGGCGCCGTCGTCGTCGAGGAGGGAGGTGGGGGTAGCCATGGGAGCCTTTGTCTGCGCGGCTCGCCAGCACGACGCCGCATTCGTTGCCCGGATTCTGGGCAGCGCGGCCGCGCGGGAGAACGACAAAGGCGCGCACGCAGCTTTCGCGGAACGCGAAAGCGCCCGAGGGTTAACCCTGGCAGAGGTGGTCGATCAGGGTGCGCACGTGGCGCGGCACCACGCCGGCGTCGCGCAGGCCGATCAGCAGCCGGCGCTCGGCCCAGGCGTCGTCGAGCGCGATCTCGCGCAGGCCCATCGAGCGCAGGTGCGGCTGGATCGCCGCGTGCGGCAGCACGGCCACGCCCATGCCGGCCGCCACCATCTGGCAGACGGCATCGAAGCTGCGCACCTGGATGCGCAGCCGCAGCCGCCGGCCCAGCGCCTCGGCCGCGGCCTGCAGCCGCTGCGCGAGCGAGGTCTCGGCCGGCAGGCTCACGAAGTCGTACTCGGTCGCCTCCTCGAGCCGCACGCTGCGCCGGCGCGCCAGCGGATGGCCGCGCGGCACCACCATCACCAGCCGGTCGACGCGGTAATTGACGATGTGCAGCCCGAGGCTCGGCGTGCCCTCCGCGAAGATGCCCGCGTCGGCGCGGCCGTCGAGCACCGCGAGCACGATCTCGCTGCTGTTGCGTTCCTCGAGCTCGATGCGGATGCCGGGATTGGCCGCCACGAATCCCGACAGCCCGCGCGGCAGGAACTGCGTGACGGCCGAGGTGTTGACCCACAGCCGCACCACGCCGAGCACGCCCGAGGCGTAGTCGGACAGGTCGGCCGCGAGCTGGTCGACGTCGTCGAGGATGCGCTGCGCATGGCGGTGCAGCGCATCGCCCGCGACCGTGAGCGTGACGCCGCGCGAATGGCGCTCGAGCAGCGGCGTGCCCACGGCCGCCTCGAGGTCGGAGATGCGCTTGCTGGCCGCGCCCACCGCGAGGTGCGCGAGCTCGGCGCCCTTGCTGATGCTGCCGGTGCGCACCACCAGGTTGAACAGCGACAGCGAGACCAGGTCGAGGCGGTGCAGGTTCATGGCGCCGGTCCCTGCTTCAGCGGCGGCGCTCGACGTACGGCCGCGCCTGCAGCAGCACGATGCGCTCGCCCACGGTGGCCCATTCGATGTCCTGGTCGACACCGCCGAAGCCGCGCTTGACCGCCGCGCCCACGTTCGCGAGCCGCACCACGAGTTCGTCGGTCAGCACGCTGCGGCCGGCCTCCAGCGGCACCTCCTTCACGCCGCCGTCCTTGTCGAGCTGCAGCGCGCTGTCCTCGGCCGAGCGGCTCAGCACCTGGATCGCCTTCGACCAGCTCGAGTACATGAGCTGCTCGGCCACGCGCCGCCCTTCGACCACGCGGATGCCGATGCCGCGCTTGGCCGAGATGTAGGTGACGTGCGGATGGCCGGCGTCGAAGGGATCGCGCGTGATCATCACGCCCGCGCTGGTGGCGTCGATCGCGGTCTGCACGAACACGCCCATCAGCACCGATTCGGCACCGAAGCCCGCCGCGCCGCGCGCCTCCCAGGCCTCGGCATTGAACACCGAGGCCCAGACCTTCTTCACCGCGAGCTCGAGCGCGTCGCCGTTCTTCACGTTGGGCACGGTGGTGTAGAGGCCGGCGCCGCTGAAGCCCGGCAGGTCCTCGGAGTTGGACGAGCTGCGCACGAACACGCCGCCGCCGCCGAGCTGCGACTGCCAGGCCGCGCGCCACGCGGCCGCGGTGGCGGGATCGACCGGCCACTGCACGATCTCGGCGCGCAGCGCCTCGAGCGCGCGCTGGCGCACCAGCGGATCGGCCGCGAAGCCCGGCGCCTGCTGCATGCGCGCGATGCGCTCGGCCAGGCCGTTGGCGCGCATGAAGCGGTCGTAGTGCGCGAACGGAATGCAGAAGCCGTCGGGCACGCTGGTCGACGGTATGCGCGCGGCCTGCAGCGCGCCGAGGTTGGCCGCCTTCACGCCGCACTGGGTGCTGTTGCGAGCGCGCAGCGAAGCCAGCGGCAGCAGCCGCGCCTCGCGCAGGTCGGGCCGCACGGCCGCGGCACCGCCCGGCGCGGCGCTGCCGCGGCCTATGGCGGCCGTGCGCGCGGCGCGCGTGGGCAGCGCCGCGATCTCTTCCGGCGTGAGCGGGCGCACCTGGTAGCCCGAGGCCGCGACCTTGAGCGCCACCCACTGGCCCGCATGCGCGCGCAGCGCCTCGGCCGCGTCGCGCACGTAGGCATTGGGAATGCCCCAGCCCTTGGCCAGCAGGTTGACGTGCGACAGCGCCGTGGACGGCCGCTCGGTCAGCACGCCCGCCACCGGCGGCAACGCGATCGGCACCTGGCGCAGCACTGCGATGTCCTCGGGCAGCAGCGCGTTGACGGCGCCCTCGTCCTCGACGATGCGCACCCGGCCGCTGGCCGTGCCGAGGTTCATCGGCAGGTAGGGCTGCTCGCGGATCAGCGCCTCCTGCGTCACGAAGTCGACGCCGGCCTCGCGTGCCACGCGCTCGTGCAGCGTCGAGTTGGTCTTGAACTTCACGGGCGCGAAGAAGCTGGCCTTCACCGCGCGGTCGGCCTCGCGCAGCAGCGGCTCGGTGAGCCGGTCGCCTTCCCAGAATTCGTAGCCGAAGCCCGCGACGTTCTGCTGCCAGCTCAGCGTGCCGAACAGGAAGCGCCGGTCGGGCACGAGGTAGTTGCGATCGATCTCGCGCTTGCCCGCGTGGGGCGCCAGGCCGGTGTCGCGCACGAAACGCACATGGAGTTGCCAGCGCGGCGTGTCGAGGTAGTACACGCGCGGCGCCGGCTTCGCGCGCCGGTCGATCACGAACAGCACGTGCGGCAGCGCCATCGGCGTGCCGGCATCGTAGGTGCGCGCGAGCGCGTCGAAGTCGGCGCGGCTGGCGAGCGCGGGCAGCGACGAGGCGCCGCCGGCGGGGCGCACGGGCGAGGCCGGTTCCTCCACGCGCTTCTGAGCGTCATAGAACGAGGGCTTGCGCGCGAGCTGCGCATCGGCGGGCAGGGGCGCGAGAACGGACAGGCACGACACGAGCAGCGCAAGCCGGCGCGCAACCGCGCCGCGTGGAAGGTGCCTGGGGTCGTTCTTCATGCGCTTGTCTCTGTCCTTCGTTGCCGACGAGCGCGGATTCTCGCTCCACCGCCGCCGGCGCGCGCGACGCCTCGGAGCGTGCTCCAAGCCCCGTGCCCGGCAGCGGTCATCGCCGCGGGCTACAGTGCGCTCGCAAAGGAGCGCCTTTCTTCCATGTCCACCCCCTACGACTTCGACCTCTTCGTCATCGGCGGCGGCAGCGGCGGCGTGCGTGCCGCGCGCATGGCCGCGCAGACCGGTGCCCGCGTCGGCCTGGCCGAGGCCGCCGAACTCGGCGGCACCTGCGTCAACGTCGGCTGCATTCCCAAGAAGCTCTACAGCTACGCGGCCGGCTATGCCGAATCCTTCGAGGAAGCGGCGGGCTACGGCTGGCAACTGCCGGGCGAACCGGTGTTCGACTGGTCGCACCTGAAGTCGCAGCGCGCCAAAGAGATCTCGCGGCTCAACGGCATCTACGCCTCGCTGCTCAAGAACTCGGGCGTCACGCTGGTCACGGGCTGGGCCCAGCTCGCCGATGCCCACACGGTGGAGGTCGACGGCAAGCGCTACACCGCGCGCCACCTGCTGGTAGCCACCGGCGGCACGCCCTTCGTGCCCGACATCCCGGGCCGCGAGCACATCGTGACCTCCGATGCGATGTTCGACCTCGACCCGTTCCCGCGCCGCCTGCTGGTGGTGGGCGGCGGCTACATCGCCTGCGAGTTCGCCTCGATCTTCAACGGGCTCGACGCGAAGGTCACGCTGCTGCACCGGCGCGCGCACCTGCTGACCGGCTTCGACGACGACGTGCGGCAGTTCCTCGCCAACGAGATGGGCAAGGCCGGCGTCGACGTGCGCCTGAACTGCGAGGTGGCCTCGGTCACGCGCACCGCCGACGGCCTGGTGGCCACGCTCGCGCGCGGCCAGCAGATCGAGGCCGACACGGTGCTGTTCGCCACCGGCCGCGTGCCCAACACGCAGGGCCTGGGCCTCGAGGCCGCGGGCGTGGCGCTCGACGAGCGCGGCGCGATCGCGGTCGATGCGCACTACCGCAGCTCGGTGCCTTCGATCTATGCCGTGGGCGACGTCTCCACGCGCGTGCAGCTCACGCCGGTGGCGCTGGCCGAGGCGATGGTGGTGGTCGACGAGCTGTTCGGCAAGGGCAAGCGCCGGCTCGACTACGAGTTCATTCCCACCGCGGTGTTCACGCACCCGAACATCGGCACCTGCGGCTACGGCGAGCTCGACGCGCGCGCGAAGTTCGGCCAGGTCACGGTGTTCTCGAGCGAGTTCAAGTCGCTGCGCCACACGCTCTCGGGCCGCAGCGAGCGCACCTTCATGAAGCTGGTGGTCGACACCAAGAGCGACCGCGTGGTGGGCCTGCACATGGTGGGCGCCGACGCGGGCGAAGTGGTGCAGGGCTTCGCGGTCGCGATGCGCGCGGGCGCCACCAAGGCGATGTTCGACAGCACAGTGGGCATCCACCCCACTGCTGCCGAGGAGTTCGTGACGATGCGCGAGCCGATGCCGGGCTGAGGCCCGGTTCAGGCCCGCGCCGGCTTGTCCTCGAGCAGCCGCACCAGCGTCCACAGCAGCCGGTTGGCCGGCACCGGCACGCCCAGCGCCTCGCCGCGGCGCAGCACGAAGCCGTTGAGATGGTCGATCTCGCTGCGCTTGCCGCGCGCGAGGTCCTGCGCGGTCGAGGAGAACTGCGCGGGCATGGTGCGCGCGATGCCCGCCACCGCGGCACCGATGTCGCCCGGGATCGTCACGCCCTCGGCCCGCGCGACCGCGAGGCATTCGGCCACCACGTCGCGCAGCACGCCGGGCACGCCCTCGTTGCGCACCAGCACGCCGTAGGGCAGCTGCGTGATCGCCGACAGCGCGTTGTAGGCGCAGTTGAGCACCAGCTTGGCCCACAGCGCGCCGCGCACGTTGTCGGAGATCTCGGTCGGCACGCCGGCCGCGCGCAGCGCCTGCGCGACTTCCTCGCCGCGGGCCGAGGGCGCGATCACGAGTTCGCCGCGGCCGTTGTGCTTGACGTGGCCCGGGCCCGCCATGCCGGTCGCGACATAGACCACGGCCGCGGCCACCTCGTGGGATCGCAGCACGGAGCGCGCGCGCTCGTCGTTGTCCACGCCGTTCTGCAGCGTGAGCACCAGCGCGCCGGGCGCGAGATGCGGCGCGATCTGCGCGGCGGCGGCCTCGGTGTCGGTCGACTTGACGCAGAACAGCACGAGGTCGGCGCCCCGCACTGCATCGGGCTCGGTGCTCGCGGCCATGGGCACGTGTTCGTCGAAGGTCTGGGCCTCGAGGCGCAGGCCGCGCGCCCGCACGGCCTCCACGTGCGCGGGCCTGCCGATCAGCACCACCTCGTGGCCCGCGCGCGCCAGCATGGCGCCGTAATAGCAGCCGACCGCGCCGGCGCCCATGACTGCGACTTTCATCGATGCATCGTCCTTGTCGTGATGAGGGATGGCGAGCGTAACCACTCGCGCGACTTCATGCCTCGGCCTCGACGCCGCGCGACTTCTGGCCTTCGTCGAGCAGCCAGGCGCGAAAGGCCGCGAAGGCCGGCAGGTCGAGCCGGTCGGGCCGGTAGCAGAGGTAGTGGCCCTGGTTCACGCCGACCGGCGTGCCGCAGGGACTGAGCAGCGAGCCCTCGGCGAACTCCTCCTGCACCAGCAGCTTCGGCACCAGGCCGATGCCCAAGCCGTTGAGCGCGGCCTGGATCAGCGCCGAGTACTGCGCGAAGCGCGGGCCGGCCACGGTCTGCACCTCGGGCACGCCGTGCTGCGCGGCCCACTGGCGCCAGGCGGTGGGCGCGCCCTCGTGATGCAGCAGCGTGTGGCCGAGGATGTCGGCCGGCTGCGCGATGCGGTGCCGCCCCTCGACCAGCGAGCGCGCCACGATCAGCACGAACTCGCGGCCCGCGATGTATTCGGACACCACGCCGGGCCAGCCGTCGGGGCCGTAGCGGATCGCCGCGTCGACCCCGGCCGGGATGCCGTCGCTGGGCTCGAGATGGCGGCTGAAGCTCAGCATGACGTGCCGGCTCTTCTGGCTGAAGGCGGGCAGCCGCGGGATCAGCCACTTGGTGAGGAAGGTGGGCACGCTCGCGAGCGTGAGCAGGCCGGCGCCGGCATCGCCCGAGCGCGCCTCGAAGGTGGCGGTCTCGATCGCGCGCAGGCCGCCGGCGATCTTCTGCCAGTAGACGCGGCCCTGCGGCGTGAGCTGCACGCCGCGCCCGTTCTTCTGCAGCAGGGCCCGGCCGAGGAAGGCCTCGAGCCCCGCGATCTGCTTGCTGACCGCGCTCACGGTGATGCACAGGGCGCCGGCCGCGAGCGTCAGGCTCTCGTGGCGCGCCACCGCGTCGAAGGCCAGCAGCTCCTGGATGGTGGGGCAGTCGCGCTTCATGCATGGCTCCGGTTGATGAAAGTTCGGTGAAAAACAGTTGCCAACAGCTCAAGTGTCGTCATCCAACTTTCACCCATGAATACCAAGGCGCTTCCTAGAATTCAGGCCGATGCGGCGGAAGACCCGGCGCAGACAGTAGCGCATCCGGAAAGTATGCCGGCCGCGCGTGACACGGAGACAACCCTTGGTTCGCGGCATCTCGCTCCTCTACGGCCTGTATCTGCTGCTGCCCATCGCCCTGCTGCTGGTCGGCAGCGTGGGCGGCAACTGGACCAACACGCTGCTGCCCACGGGCCTGACCGGGCAGTGGTATGTGGACCTCTGGCTCGACACCTCGTTTCGCAAGGCCTTCGTGAGCAGCCTGGTGGTGGCGCTCTCGGCCTGCGCGATCAACACCGTGCTGGCGCTGCCGCTGGCCTATGCGCTGTACCACGGCGCGCGCCGCGGCGGCAGCCTGGCGGCGCGCATCGTGAGCGCCACGCCGGTGGCGGTGCCGGCGATCACGCTGGCCTTCGGCTACATGATCGTGTTCAACACCGACCTCGCGCCCTGGCTGGGCTCGATGCCGCTTCTGATCGCGGCGCACGCGATCCTCACGCTGCCCTACCTCACGAACACGCTGCTGACCGACCTGCGCCACCTCGACCTGGACCGGCTCGAGCAGGCCGCGGCCACGCTCGGCGCCTCGGGCTGGCAGCAGTTCAGCGGCATCGTGCTGCCGAGCCTGCGCCAGAGCCTGATCAGCGGGCTGGTGATGGTGGCGGCGATCTCGGTCGGCGAGTTCGGCGTGTCGAACCTGCTCACCAGCTTCCAGAACCGCACCTATCCGGTGGTGCTGCTGCAGGCCTTCTACGGCGCCACGGGCTTCGCCTGCGCGGCCACGGTCATCCTCCTGGTGCTGGCGAGCGCGTCGGCGCTTCTTTCCTCCTCCCTGGTGAAGCAACGCGCCGTCACGCCATGAGCCTCCTCCTCGACACGGTCAGCTACAACTACCCCGGCAGCACGCACGGGCTGCACGAGGTCTCGCTCGACGTGCGCACCGGCGAGCTGGTCGCGGTGATCGGGCCCAGCGGCTCGGGCAAGTCGACCCTGCTCAAGCTGGTGTCGGGCCTCGAGACCGGCCACACGGGCCGCATCGCGCTCGACGGCGAGGACATGTCGCGCACGCCGGTGCACCGGCGCCACATCGGCATGGTGTTCCAGAGCTATGCGCTGTTCCCGCACCTGAGCGTGCTCGACAACGTGGCCTACGGCCTCAAGCTGCGCAAGGTGGCGACCGCCGAGCGCCGCCGGCGCGCGCAGGCGCTGCTCGACACCGTGGGCCTGGGCGAGTACGCGCAGCGCGCCGTCGCGCAGCTCTCGGGCGGGCAGCAGCAGCGCGTGGCGCTGGCGCGCGCGCTCGCGATCGACCCGCGCGCGCTGCTGCTCGACGAGCCGCTGTCGGCGCTCGATGCCGGCGTGCGCGGCCACCTGCGCGACCAGATCCGCGCGATCCAGCAGCGCTTCGGCGCCACCACCTTGCTGGTCACGCACGACCAGGAAGAGGCGCTCGCCATGGCCGACCGCGTGGCGATGCTCAAGGACGGCCGGCTGCTGCAGATCGCCACGCCGCGCGAGATCTACGAGCAGCCCGCGAGCCGCGCGGTGGCCGAGTTCGTCGGGCTCTCGACGATCCTGCCGGCCAAGGTCGCGGGCCTCAACAAGCTCGACCTGGGCTTCGCCCAGCTCGCGGCGCCCACCGGCATGCGCGCGCCCGGCACCGCGCTGCACGTGCTGGTGCGGCCCGAGCACATCGCGCCCGATCCCGCGCCCGGCACGCCGAACCGCATCGCGGGCCGCTGCGGCGCGCAGCGCTACCTGGGCTCTCTGACGCGCTACGACTTCGAGGTGCCGGGCGCCGCCAGGCCCTTCCTCGCCGAATCGGCGCGGCCGGCCACGGAGGCGATCGCGATCGCGCCCGAACACCTTCGCCTGCTCGACCACTGAATCATCTACTCCCGAGGAGTCACCCATGCAACGCAGACATCTGATCCAGGCCGCCGGCGCACTGCCCGTGCTGGCGCTCGCGCGCACCGCCTTCGCCTTCGACGGCCCCGAGCTCTACGCGGGCGAGAAGGCGCTCTACGCCGAGGCGCAGAAGGAAGGCCTGTGCGTCTCCTTCGACACCGGCCCCGAATGGGCCAACTGGAAGTCGCTGTTCCGCGACTTCAAGAAGCGCTATCCCGAGATCGAGCTGACCTACAACGACATCGGCTCGGCCGCCACCGTGGTCGCGCTGGAAAAAACGAAGCGACGCCCGCAGGCCGACACCGCCTACTACTTCGCGGCCTCGGCCGTGGATGCCGCGAAGAAGGACGTGGTCGCGCCGTTCAAGCCCGTCAACTTCGACAAGCTGCCGGCCGTGTTCCGCGAGGCCGAGGGCCGCTGGTTCACCATCCACACGCTCAACATCGCGTTCCTCGTGAACAAGAAGCTGGTGAAGAACGTGCCCACCGGCTGGGCCGACCTGCTCAAGCCCGAGTTCAAGAGCACGGTCGTCTACCTCGACCCGCGCTCCACCGGCATCGGCCAGGTGCTGACCTTCGCCGCGGCCTATGCCAACGGCGGCGGCGTCGACAACGTGCAGCCCGGCACCGACTACCTCGGCAAACTGCATGCGGCCGGCAACGTGCTGCGCGTGGAAGGCACCACACCGTATGCCAAGTTCCTCAAGGGCGAGATCCCGGTCTGGATCAGCTACGAGAACGACGGCCTCAAGGCCAAGCATGTCGACGGCATGGGCGACGCGGTCGAGGTCGTGATCCCAAAGGAGGCCAGCGTGGCCGCGCCCTATGCGATCAGCCTGGTGAAGAACGGCCCGAACCCGAACGCCGGCAAGCTGTGGCTCAACTTCATCATGAGCGAGGCCGGCCAGTCGCTGTTCGCGCAGGGCTTCGTGCGGCCCGCGGTGCCGGGCACGCCGCTGTCCGCCGACGTCGCGGCCAAGATGCCGGCCGCGCCGCAGATCAAGCCGCTCGACGTGGTGAAGGCCTCGGAGCGCAAGGCCGAGCTCGACAAGCTTTGGGCCCAGGCCGCGCTGGGGAAGTAGGCGCTTCGTGATGAGACGCTTCGGTGCCTGGCCCGCCTGGGCCTTCATGGCGCTGTTCTTCGCGGTGCCGCTGGCGGCACTGCTGCCCGAGGCCTTCGCCGAGCGCGGCAGCGCCTTCGGCCGGCTGGTCGGCAACCCGCTGTTCTTCGGCGCGCTGCGCAACACGCTGGCGCTCGGGCTGGCGGCGGGCGCGGTGTCGGCGCTGGTCGGCACCTGCATCGCGATCGAGCTCGCGCGCCAGCCGGCCGCGCGGCGCCAGTGGCTGATGACCCTGCTGGGCCTGCCGCTGGCCTTCTCGGGGCTGGTGATCGCCTACGGCTTCATCCTGGCCTTCGGCCGCGCGGGTTTCGTGACCCAGCTCATGGCCGGGCTCGGCGCCGATCCTGCCGTGCTCGGCAGCTGGATCTACAGCGTGTCGGGCCTGGGCTTCGCCTATGCCTACTACCTGATCCCGCGCGTGGCGCTGTCGCTGTACCCGGTGTTCGCCAACCTCGATCCGCGCCCGGCGCAGGCCGCGCGCACGCTCGGCGCCTCGCGCGCACGCGCCTTCTGGGACACGGTGCTGCCCGAGGTCGCGCCCTCGGTGCTGTCGAACGCCTGCATGGTGGCCGCGATCGCGATGGGCACCTACGGCACGGCGCTGGCGCTGGTGGGCACGCAGCTCAACATCCTGCCGCTGATGCTGCTGGCGCAGGTGGGCGACGGCGGTTCCGATTTCGCGGTGGCGGCGGCCCTGTCGCTGGTGCTGATGGTGGTGTGTGTGATCGTGATGGGAGTGGGCGATGTGCTTACGCGAAGGCGCGAACGCGGTGCGGTGGTCGGCGCCGGTCATTGAGGCGCTGGCGCGCCTCGCGCAACGGCAGCGCGGGCCCGACCGCCATCGCCAGCCGGTGGCGATCATCGGCCCCGGCGACGGCGGGCCCGCCGAGTGCGAGGCCGCCTATGCGGTCGCGCATGCGCTGGCCGGCGCGGGCATGGCGGTGGTGTGCGGCGGGCGCGGCGGCGTGATGGCCGCGGCCTCGCGCGGCGCCACCGAGGCCGGCGGCATCGCCGTGGGCATCCTGCCCGAGGACGACGACCGCAACGCCAACGAATGGCTCAGCGTGGCCATCCCCACCGGCATGGGCGAGCTGCGCAACGGCATCGTCGCGCGCAGCGGCCTGTGCCTGGTCGCCATCGGCGGCAACATGGGCACGCTGTCGGAGATGGCGATGGGCCTCAAGTGGGGCAAGCCGGTGTTCGTGATGCACGGCGACGTCGAGCTGCCGGGCGCGGTGCCCGCGACGGATGCGGACGACATGCTCGCGAAGGTGCTGGGCTGCCTGCTGGCCTGAAGGGCGAGCCGGCCGGAAGCGTTCCGAAAGCGGTCACGACGGCATTGCACAATGCCGCCATGCCCTACATGCCCCCCTTCGTCGCACCCGCCCGCTTCACCGACGCCGCCGCCGCGCTCGACCAGGTGAAGGCCATCTACCAGGGCGGACTCGCCCATCTGCGCGAATCGATGCTGCGCTTCGTGGACGGCGACGAGCTGCCGGGCCGCGTGCGCGCCTGCTATCCCTTCGTGCGGGTCCACACCCACACGGTGGCGCGCCACACGCCGCCGGCCAATGCCGGCCTGAGCTACGGCTTCGTGGCCGGCCCCGGGCGCTACGAGACCACGCTGACGCGGCCCGACCTCTATGCGCGCTACTACCTCGACCAGTTCCGGCTGCTGCTCGAGAACCACCAGGTCGAGCTCGAGGTGGGCACCAGCACGCAGCCGATCCCGATCCATTTCTCGTTCGCCGAGAACGACCACATCGAGGGCACGATGAGCCCCGAGCGGCGCGCGCTGATGCGCGACGTGTTCGACCTGCCCGACCTGGGCGCGATGGACGACGGCATCGCCAACGGCACCTTCGAGGCGCTGCCCGGCGAGGCGCAGCCGCTGGCGCTGTTCACGGGCGCGCGCGTCGACTACTCGCTGCACCGGCTGCGCCACTACACGGGCACCCTGCCCGACTGGTTCCAGAACTTCGTGCTGTTCACCAACTACCAGTTCTACATCGACGAGTTCGTGCGCCTGGGCCACGAGGCGATGGCCGACGAGAACAGCGAGTACATCGCCTTCATCGAGCCCGGCAACGTGGTGACGCGCCGGCGCGGGCTCTCGGCCGGCGCCAGCGCCACCTTCGGCCACCTGCTCGACGGCAGCCAGGGCACGGCGCCGCCGCGGCTGCCGCAGATGCCGGCCTACCACCTGGTGCGCGAGGACTACAGCGGCATCACCATGGTCAACATCGGCGTCGGCCCGGCCAATGCCAAGACCATCACCGACCACATCGCGGTGCTGCGCCCGCATGCCTGGATGATGCTGGGCCACTGCGCGGGCCTGCGCAACACGCAGCAGCTCGGCGACTACGTGCTGGCCCATGCCTACGTGCGCGAGGACCACGTGCTCGACGAGGAGCTGCCGCTGTGGGTGCCGATCCCCGCGCTGTCGGAGATCCAGCTCGCGCTCGAGCAGGCGGTGGCCGACGTCACGAAGTGCGAGGGGCCCGAGCTCAAGAAGATCATGCGCACCGGCACCGTGGCGAGCACCGACAACCGCAACTGGGAACTGCTGCCCGGCAACCAGCCGCAGCGCCGCTTCAGCCAGAGCCGCGCGGTGGCGCTCGACATGGAGAGCGCGACCATCGCGGCCAACGGCTTCCGCTTCCGCGTGCCCTACGGCACCCTGCTGTGCGTCAGCGACAAGCCGCTGCACGGCGAGATCAAGCTGCCCGGCATGGCCAACCACTTCTACCGCGAGCGCGTGGAGCAGCACCTGCGCATCGGCATGCGGGCGATCGAGATCCTGCGCCAGGAAGGCTCGACCCGGCTGCACAGCCGCAAGCTGCGCAGCTTCGCGGAAGTGGCGTTCCAGTAAGGCCTGGCCCGCCAAAAGCGTGACTTAGTTCCGCATTTGGCGGGACTGGAGGCCCATTCCCCGGGTTTTCCCCTGGGCGCCTGTCACCGACACGACAGGCGCCGTGCGTCATCATTTGTTTACCTTTTTAGACAATCGGAAACAAACATGCCGCACCCGACCGCCCTGCCGCCTTCGCCCGGACGCCGGCGCTTCCATGCCTGGCTGGGCGCGATGGCCGTGCTGGGAACGGGGGCCGCGCGCGCGGCCGAGCCGCAGCTGACCGCGAAGCTGCGCATCGTGATCCCCGCCAACGAGGGCGGCGGCTGGGACCAGACCGGCCGCGCGCTCGGCGCCGCGATGCTGGCCTCGGGCGCGGTGGGCGACGTGGTCTACGAGAACATCGGCGGCAAGGGCGGCACCATCGGCCTCGCGAAGTACGTCGAGAAATACGACGCCGACCCCGACGCGATCCTGATGAGCGGCATGGTGATGGTCGGCGCGGTGGCGCTGCAGAAGCCGGCCGTGACGCTGGCCCAGGTGGCGCCGGTGGCGCGCCTCACGAGCGACTACGAGGTGGTGGCGGTGCGCGCCGATTCGCCGATCAGGACGCCCAAGGACCTGATCGCCCAGCTGCGCGCCGACGCCGCCAAGACGGTGATCGCCGGCGGTTCGGCCGGCGGCGTGGACCACATGTACGCCGGCATGCTGGCGCGCGTGGCGGGCAACACCGCGGCGCTGGTCTACCAGCCGCACCCGGGCGGCGCGCAGGTGGTGGAGTCGCTCGAGTCGGGCAAGTCGGCGGCCGGCATCTCGGGCTACAGCGAATTCAGCGAGGCCCTCGCGAGCGGCAAGCTGCGCGCCATCGGCGTGTCGGCCAGGCGGCCCTTCCTCGGCATCCCCTCGGTGCGCGAACAGGGCGTGGACGCCGACCTCGCCAACTGGCGCGGCGTGCTCACCGGCAAGAAGGTGACGCCCGAGCGGCGCGCCGTGCTGCTCGAGGCGGTGCGCCGCGCCACCGTGGCCGACCTCTGGCAGAAGACCATCCGGAAGAACAACTGGGACGCCTACTGGATGGCGGGCAAGGACTTCGAGGGCTTCCTCGAACTCGACACCGCGATGGCGGGCCCGCTGATCTACCTGCTCAAGCTCAAGGCCTGATTCGAGGCCCGATCAGGCACCGGCGAACAGCTCGGGCATCTCGCGCACGGCCTTGGGCGTGAGCGCGAGCGCGCGGCCGTCGAGCTCCTGGCGCACCCAGCCGCGCTTCAGCGAGAGCTGCAGCCACGCGGCGCCGAGCGCGCCGCCCAGGTGCGGCCGGCGCTCGCTCCAGTCGAGGCAGGCGCAGGCGAAGCGGCGGCGCGAACGCCGCACCGCATCGACCTCCACGCCCAGGCTCTCGAGCGCGACCGCGCCCTCGGTCGTGAGTTCGTAGGAGCCGCTCGCGAGGCCGCTGAGCCAGCCCTGCGCATGCAGCCGGTCATGCAGCGCGACGCCAGCCGTGCCGGCCATGTGGTCGTAGCAGGTGCGCGCGCTGCGCAGCCGGCTCGGCGTGCTGGGCTTGAACCCGGCCACGCGCGGCGCGCCGGCCACCACCATCAGGCCTTCGAGCGCGGCCGCCACGTCGTCGTCGGCGAGCCGGAAGTAGCGGTGCTTGCCCTGCACCAGCAGCGCGACCAGCCGCTCCTCCCTGAGCCGCGCGAGGTGCGCGCTCGCGGTCGAGGGCGCGACCTCGGCCACGGTCGCGAGCTCGGTGGCGGTGCGCGCATGGCCGTCCATCAGGCAGCTGAGCATGCGGGCGCGCGCGGGCTCGGCGATGGCGCCGGCGAGGCGGGCGAGCTGGAGGTCCGGGTTCGCGGAGGCGGCGGTGTTCATGCGGCGATCCTAAGGCGCCATGCCATCCCACACTTCGGCCGTGAGCGAAGTGTGGCGGACACGGGCGGCGCAGACTTCGGCCATGAGCACGCCGCACCCCACCCTCGAGACGATGGCCCCGACCGACCCCGTCAAGGCCGTCGTGCATCCCGATCCCTATCCCTACTACGCCACCCTGCGCGACGGCCCGCCGCTGGCCTGGAACGCCACGCTGCGCCTGTGGGTCGCGAGCCGCGCCGAGGTCATCGAGACGCTGCTGCAGGCCCACGGCGCGCTGCGCGTGCGCCCGGCCGCCGAGCCGGTGCCGCGCGCCATCGTCGGCCAGCCCGCGGGCGAGGTCTTCGGCCACCTGGTGCGCATGAACGAAGGCGCGGCGCACCAGGCGCACCGGCCCGCGCTGCAGCGCGCGCTCGCGGGCCTCGACCTGCAGGGCGCGCATGCCACCGCGCTCGAAGCGGCCACGGGCACGCGCGCGCTGCCGCTGTCGGACGCGCTGTTCTCGATCCCGCTGCGCGCGGTGGCGCGGCTGCTGGGCTTCGGCGATGCGGCGCTGCCGCGGGTCGACGGCTGGATGCGCGACTTCGTGGCCTGCCTGTCGCCGCTGTCGAGCGAAGCGCAGCTGCGTGCGGCGAGCGTTGCCACGGCCGCGCTGATGGCGCGCTTCGAGGCCCTGGTGGCCGACGCACCGGCCGCGCGCGGCACGCTGCTCGCGGCGGTGCGCGAGGCCGAGCCCGCGGGCACGCCGCCCTCGCGCGCGCTGCTCGCGAACCTCGTCGGCCTGCTGTCGCAGACCTGCGATGCCACGGCCGGCCTGCTCGGCAACGGCCTGATCGCCTGGCGGCGCGAACCGGCCGCGCGCGAGGCCGCGGCCACGCACGATGGCCTGCAGATGGTGGTGCAGGAGACCGCGCGCCACGACCCTTCCGTGCACAACACGCGGCGCTTCGTGACCGAGCCGGTGGACATCGCGGGCACGACGCTGGCCGCGGGCGATGCCGTGCTGCTGGTGCTGGCGGCCGCGAACCGCGATCCGGCCTTCAATCCCGAGCCCGATCGCTTCCAGCCGCTGCGCGCGCGGCGCCGCATGCTGGGCTTCGGGCATGGCCTGCATGCGTGCCCGGGGCAGGCGCTGGCCTGCACGCTCGCGGCGGCCGGGCTCGAGGCCTTGCTGGGCGAGCGCCGGGCCGAGGTCGAGCGGCTGCTCGAACGCGGGTGGCGCTATCGGCCGTCGGTCAATGGGCGCATTCCGCAGTTCGATTGAGACCCCACCGTTCACGCTGAGCTTGTCGAAGCGTCGCGCGAGGCTTCGACAAGCTCAGCCCGAACGGTGGGAGGACTCCGCCCACTGCCCCATGCGCTCCAGGAACGGCGACAGCTGCGCCGCGCCCCAGCGCAGCGGCAGCGCGCCGGGCCGGCGCAGCACCTGCTGCACGCGCAGCCGCAGCAGCCGCTCGGCGCCCTCGAAGGACGCGAGCTCGGGTCCGTCGATCACGATCTCGGCCGTGGCCGCGACATGCAGCATCTCGCCGCTGTCGAAGTCGACGAACAACAGGCCCGCGCGCGGATAGGCCAGCAGGTTGCCGAAGGTGTTGAAGAAGCGGTTGCCCGTGAAGTCGGGCACCGTCAGCACGCCGCCGCCGATGTCGTCCACGCGCACGAAGCCGGGCCGGCCGCCGCGGTGCGAGACGTCGACGCCGCGCGCGCTGGCATCGACCTCGTCGCCCTCGATGGCCGCGCTCGCGGGATGGGCGCTGGCGATGAACAGCGTGTCGGCGCGCCGGATCAGCGCGCGCGCCGCGTCGTCGAGGCCATCGAGCCATTGCGCCGCCGCGGGCGCCGAGGCCGGCGGCTGGTAGGCGGGTTCGCGCGCCTGGATGTACTTCGGGCAGTTGCCGAAGCTCTGCTGCACCTCGAGCGTGAAGCCCGCCGCGTCGAGCGCCTCGACCGTGCCGTTCATGCGGTTGCGCCGCCGCGTGTGCGGCTGGATGCCGAGCAGCCCGAGCGTCGCGCCGTCGCGCAGCGAGGCCGCGAGCGGATCGCCGGCATCGGGCAGCGCATCGATGCGCAGGTGCGTCGGGTCGGGCGAATGCGCGAAGCCGGCCGGCGCGGCCAGCATGCTGGCCCAGGGCTGGCCCTGCGCGTCGATGCTGCCGGTGACCAGGAAGGGCAGCAGCGCGAAGAAGTCGCGGTGCTGGTCGGGCATGAAGTCGCGGATCACGCGCGAGCCGGCCGCGGCCATGACCTCGCGCGAGCCGGCCTGCAGCTGCATCGCGCGTTCGCCGGCGTGGAAGGGAACATCGATCATGGCGGACCTCCGCGAGTTTCTTCGGTGAGGGTGGACGCGATCAGGCGGCCAGCGCAACGGGCGAGCGCACCATCGGCACGAAGCCCGGCAGCGCCTCGACGCGCGCGAGCCATTGCCGCACGTGGGGATAGGGATCGAGCGACACGCCGCCCTCGGGCGCATGGGCCACGTAGGCGTAGTTCGCGATGTCGGCCAGCGTGGCCGACTCGCCCACCAGGAAGAGCCGGGCCGCGAGGTGCTGCTCCATCACCTCGAACAGCGCATGGGCGCGCTTGCGCACCTCGCTCGGATCGTCGGGCCGGCCGAACAGCGCGAACACGCGCGCGGCCGCCGGCCCGAAGGCGAGCTGGCCCGCGGCCACCGAGAACCAGCGCTGCACCTGCGCCGCGCCGAAGGCGTCGCGCGGCATCCAGCGGCCGGGATCGGGCGCATAGCGCTCGTTGAGGTAGACCAGGATCGCATTCGAATCGGCGAGCGTGAGTTCGCCGTCCTCGATCACCGGCACCTGGCCGAAGGCATTGCGCGCGAGGAACTCGGGCGTGCGGTTGGCGCGGGTGCGCATGTCGATCTCGATCGCCTCGAAGGGCAGGCCCAGCAACGACAGGAACAGGCGCACGCGGTGCACGTGGCCCGAGATCGGCGTGCCGTAGAGCTTGATGAACTGGGCCGGTTGGCGGGAAGCGGTCATGGTCGGAATCCTCGAAGTGGTGGCGTCGGAATGGATTCTTCTCTCTTGCGTCGATCGAAGGAATACACGTCATCGGATTTGACTGCTGCGTTTTTCGGATGAATCCGATCTAATCGCCCGATGGATCGCTTCAAGGCCATGCAGACCTTCGTGCAGATTGCCGACCAGGGCAGCCTGACCCGCGCCGCCGAGGCGCTCGGCACCTCGCTGCCCGCGGTGGTGCGCGCGCTCGCCGCGCTCGAGGCGCACCTGGGCGTGCGGCTGTTCCACCGCACCACGCGGCGGCTGTCGCTGACCGAGGAAGGCAGCCACTACCTGCCCGCCGCGCGCGAGGTGCTGCTGGCGGCCGACGCCGCCGACCTCGCGCTGCAGGCCGAGGCGCGCGAGCCCGAGGGCCGGCTCACGATCACCGCGCCGGTGCTGTTCGGCCACATGTACGTGGCGCCCGCGATCACGCGCTTCATGCAGCGCCACGAACGCGTGCGCTGCAGCGTGCTGCTGTACGACCGCACGGTGAACCTGCTCGAGGAAGGCATCGACGTGGGCATCCGCATCGGCAGCCTGGAAGACTCCTCGCTGGTCGCGCAGACGCTCGGCAGCATCCGCCGCGTGGTGGCCGTGAGCCCCGCCTACCTGAAGCGCCACGGCACGCCGCGCCATCCGCGCGACCTGGCCGGCGCGCCCGCGGTGCGCGGCCGGCTCGATGCGCCCGCGCAATGGAGCTTCCACGAAGGCAGCCGCACGATCCATGTCGCGACCGTCACGCGGCTCGAGTTCAACCACCTCGCGCCGGCCGTCGAGGCCTGCGCCGCGGGCATGGGCTTCGGCACCTTCTTCTCCTACCAGGTGCTGCCGCTGGTGGCGCAGGGCCGGCTCGCGCTGGTGCTCGAGGACTTCGAGCCGCCGCCGCGGCCGGTCAGCGTGATCTATCCGAACGCGCGGCTGCTGCCGGCGCGCACGCGCGCCTTCATCGACTGGATGAAGGACGAGTTCACCGGGCTGCGGATGTAGCTCGGGGGTTCAGGGCGCCTCGGGCGGCAGCGGCCGGCCGTCGCACAGCCGCTCGGCGTCGTTGACCATGCCGCGCACCGCTTCCTCGAGGCCGAGGTTCAGCACCGTCATGAACTCGCCGTTGGCGCTGGCCCAGTTGGCGCGCGTGCCCATGCCGTGGTACTGGCGCGAGACGGTGGCGCCGCCCGGCAGCCGGTAGTCGACCTTGATCGCCACGTGCGACACCAGGTTGAGGTCGACCGACCAGGCATGCGCGAGCCGCAGCGAAACCTCGGCGCCGAGCTGGCGGCGCGCCAGGCCCGCGGCCGGCGGCGCGGCCGCGAGCGCGTCGAAGCCGTAGCGGCGCGTGGCCAGCAGCGCGTCGCGCACCCAGGGCACGGCATCGCCGCCGCGCAGCGACTCCACGCGGCGCGGCGTGGCATGCACCGTCGGCAGCATGCGCGTGAGGTTGCCCATGTGGCTCTTGTTGCGGCGGATGTCGTCGACGCGCGCGAGGAACAAGGTGCAGCGCTGCGCGATGCGGAACGCCAGCACCGGCGCCTCGTCGGGCCGCTGCCCGGGTTCGGGCGAGGACTCGAAGACCATGCTCAGCGGCTCGTTCTCGTCGACCGCGTGCGCCAACGGCGTCAGCGCGCCGGCCAGCAGCACGAGCACGGCAGCGTGATGAAAGCGAAGGCGCGTCATGGCACGGTGCTCCGGATCGAATACAGCGCCTTGTCCTCGTCGCGGAACAGCACGCGCGGCGGACCGGCCTGCGTGTCCTCGATGCCCTGGCCGCCGATCACGACCCAGGTGCCGTTGACGTTGAAGCGCCCGGTCTTCACCGGCCCCGAGCGCGCGCCCGCGATGTCGAGCGCGAACAGGCGCATCGTCTGCATCACCGAGTCGCGCATCACGGCGCGCAGCGCCTGCCCATCGTTGGCGACCAGCCGCCGCACCACCGTGGGCCGCGTGCCGCCGCCGATCGGCGACTGGTAGATCGCGCCCGCGCGGTAGACCGGCTCGCTGCCGCCGTCCTGCCACAGCAGCGCGGTGGTGCGCGTGGTGAAGGCGCCGAGCCCCGGTTCGAGCGCGTACTGCAGCAGCAGCACGAGGTAGGCGGGCCCGTTGCGCGTGGCCGCGATGCGCGCCTCGTGCTGCGCCTTGGGCGGCATCGCGGGCAGCACCTGCGCCGAGGCGATGCGCAGCGGCGGATAGAGGCCGGTGGCGCCGATCTCGCCGAGCGCGATGCCGGCCTCGGTGCGGTAGTCGTAGTCGAGCAGCGGCCCGACCGTGGCGCCGACCTCGGCGCTCATCTCCTTCTGCCGCGCCTGCTGCACCGAGGAGTCGATCAGCGCGCCGATCATGCCGCCGCCGAGCGCCGCGGCCGCGCCGGGCGGCTGGGCCGAGAACATGAAGCTCTCCTGCGCGACCACCACGCGCACGTCGACCTCGGGCAGCTTCGCGCGCTCCGCCGCGCCGATCGAACGATGGAAGGGCGCGCAGGCCGCGAGCAGCGCGCTGCACAGCACGAGCAGCAGCACTCGCCAGGGCCGCGACGCGGTCGCTGCCGTCATCGGCCGCGGACCCGGAAGAAGAAGGAAGTGCACGGCCTGTGGCTTGTCTGCATGGAAGGTCGGACGAAAGGATGCGTGGGGGGGACTGCGGCCAGGGCCGGCGAAGCCGCGATTGTGTCTCGCTCGCGCGCGCCATGGGCTCGCGGTGAACCCTGGTCCCCCGACGGACGGCGCCGCGCGCGGGCCTGCGTCAGAATCGTCGCGTTCCGCGGTCCTCCCTGTCTTCCTCTTTCTGGTCCCGCCCGTGTACTCCTCCTCCCAAGCTGCCTCCCCTCCCTCGCCGGCCGCCGCGCCCGCCGCGCCGCTCTTTCGCGTGGCGAACCTGCGCAAGCGCTACGGCGACACCACGGTGGTCGACGATCTCTCGTTCGACATCGCGCCCGGCGAGTGCCTGGGCGTGATCGGCCCGAACGGCGCCGGCAAGACCACCACCATCCGCATGTGCCTGGGCCTCACGGCGCCCGACGGCGGCAGCATCGAGGCGCTGGGCCTGCAGATGCCGCGCGACGCGCTCGCGATCAAGGCGCAGCTCGGCGTGGTGTCGCAGTTCGACACCCTCGACCCCGACTTCAGCTGCGCCGAGAACCTCGTGGTCTACGGCCGCTACTTCGGCTTCGCGAAGAAGCAGGTGCGCGAGCGCGTGCCGCAGCTGCTCGAGTTCGCGGCGCTCTCGCACAAGGCCGATGCCAAGCCCGGCGAGCTCTCGGGCGGCATGCGGCGCCGGCTCTCGCTGGCGCGCGCGCTGGTCAACGACCCCAAGCTGCTGCTGCTCGACGAACCCACCACCGGCCTCGACCCGCAGGCGCGCCACCTGATGTGGGAGCGCCTGCAGGTGCTGCTGCAGCAGGGCAAGTCGATCCTGCTGACCACCCACTTCATGGACGAGGCCGAGCGCCTGTGCTCGCGCCTCTTGGTGCTCGACCACGGCCGCAAGATCGCCGAGGGCCGCCCGCGCGACCTGATCGCCGAGCACCTCGAGCCCGACGTGGTCGAGGTCTACGGCAACGGCGCGCTCGCGCTGGCGAACGTCGACGCACTGCGCGCCCTGGCCGCGCGCGTCGAGGTCAGCGGCGAGACGGTGTTCTTCTACACGCAGGACGCGCGCCGCCTGCTCGAGGCGCTGTCGCAGCACCCGGGCCTGCGCACCTTCCACCGGCCCGCGAATCTCGAGGACCTGTTCCTCAAGCTCACGGGGCGGCAGATTCGCGAGGACGGCTGACGCCTGTGATGCGCCACGCCACGAGAACATCAGAGACACCCACCGATCGCATCGCATGACCACCCCGACCCTCGCCACCGAGCCCTCCTCCTCTTCTTCGCCACCCTCGCCTTCCGCGTGGCGCCCACCGCAGCTGTCGATGCGCTGGTGGCCCGTGTTCCTGCGCAACCTGCTGGTGTGGCGCAAGCTCGCGATCCCGAGCCTGATCGGCAACATCGCCGAGCCGCTGATCTGGCTCGTGGCCTTCGGCTACGGCATGGGGGCGCTGGTGGGGCAGGTGAGCGTGGGCGAGACGAAGGTGCCCTACATCCTGTTCCTCGCGAGCGGTTCGATCTGCATGAGCGCGATGAACGCGGCCTCGTTCGAGGCGCTCTATTCGGCCTTCTCGCGCATGCACGTGCAGAAGACCTGGGACGGGATCATGAACGCGCCGGTGGGGCTCGACGACATCGTGCTGGCGGAGATGCTGTGGGCGGCGTTCAAGTCGATCTTCACGGTGACGGCGATCCTGTTCGTGATGCTGGGGCTGGGGATCAGCCACAGTCCGAAGCTGTTCGTGGCCTGGCTGGTGTTGGCGGGGGCGGGGGTCACGTTTTCTTCGATCGCGCTGATCTTCAATGCGATGGCGAAGGGGTATGACTTCTTCACGTACTACTTCACCTTGTTCATGACGCCGATGATGTTCTTGAGTGGGGTGTTCTTTCCGCTTGAGCAACTGCCTGGGGCTGTGCAGGTGGTGGCGGGGTGGTTGCCGTTGGCTAATGCTGTGGCGTTGGTTCGGCCTTTGTTCATGGATCAGTGGCCTGTGGGGTGGGGGCGGCATGCTTGTGTGCTGGTTGTGTATGCGGGGGTGGCGTTTTGGGTGGCGTTGGCTTTGACTCGGAATCGGTTCAGGGCTTGATGTTTTTTTAGGGCGCGCTTTTTGTTGAGGCCGTAGGCCGGGTCTCGCCCCGGCGGGCGACCTACTTTCTTTTGCTTCGCCAAAAGAAAGTAGGCAAAGAAAAGGCGACCCC
>NZ_JBWKPQ010000044.1:0-27478 GCF_059418345.1 Variovorax sp. GW821-FHT09B01
GCAGACAGTGGGTCGCCTTTTCTTTGGTTACTTTCTTTTGGCGAAGCAAAAGAAAGTGACTCGCCCGCCGGGGCGAGTCCCGGCCAACAGCCTAAACAAAAAGCTCACCCCCACCGAGGCACAGCCTCATCCTTCAACTGCTGCCTCAACACATCGTAGTCAGGCACCACGCTCTCCACCGTCTCCCAGAACCGATGCGAGTGATCCATCACCCGCAGATGCGCCAACTCATGCGCCACCACGTAGTCCACCACAGACAACCGAAAGTGGATCAACCGCCAGTTCAGCCGTATCGACCCATCCGCACTCGCACTCCCCCACCGCGTCGCCGCATTCGACAACGACAGCTTCGCCCACCGCACCCCCAGCAGCGGCGCAAAGTGATCGAGCCGCTCGATGAACAGCTTGCGTGCCTGCCGCATCAACCAGGCCTGCGCCGCATCGCGGATCTGCGCCGGCTCGGCGTTCTGCGCCACGGCCAGGCGCAGCAGCCGCGGACCGGTGCCGTCGCCCGCGTCGAGCGCACCGCCCACGCCCTCGAAGCCATGCTTCGGATCGAGCCGCACCACCACCGGTTCGCCCAAGAAAGGAAAGCCCGCGCCGTCCTTCCAGTCGATGCGCGTGGCCTCGACGCGCGCGTGGCGCTGCTGGATCTCGGCGAGCTTGCGCAGGATCCAGTCGCTCTTCTCGCGGACGGCGGCATCGACGTCGCGCAGCGCGACCCAGCGCGGCGCGCGCACCGACAGGCCCTCGGCGCCGACGACGAAACCGATGGTGCGGCGCTTGCCGCGCTTGAATTCGTAGGCGACGCGCGCCGCGCCCAGCATCAGCTCGCGCGAGGCCTGCGGATGCACGAAGCTCGCGGGCGTCAGGGTGTCGGCCAGCGGCACGGCCGGACGCGTGTCCTCGACCAGCGGCACCGTGGGGGTGGGCACGGCCACCACCGGCGGCATCGCGAACGGCAGCGCGTCGGGCACGAGGCTGCCGGGCTGGCGCGTGCGTGGCCGCGCCGGGCCCGGGCTCTTGCGCCCGCGCGGCGCGGCGGGCGGTGGCGGCGCGGCCACGGCGCCATCGCCGAACAGGTCCAGCGCCAGCTGCATCAGCTCCCGCATGCGTGGTTCCCGATGATGGACGACAAGGAAGGAACGACGGCCGAAGACGCGCGCGCCTTCAACCCGCCTTCTCGACCGTGGCGCTGCTGCCGGCCACGCCACCGGTGGCATCGGCATCGCGGTACGCCTCGGGATCGAGGCGATGCATCTCGGCCTCGATCCAGGCCTCGACCTCGCGCATCAGCTCGTCGGGCTTGCGGCCCGCGCTCGAGATCGGCACGCCGATCGACACGTCGACCACGCCGGCGCGCTTGACGAAGGCCTTGCGCGGCCAGACCTTGGCCGAGGTCACGGCGATCGGGATCACGGGCACGCCGGTCTCGCAGGCCAGGCGCGTGCCGCCGCTCTTGTAGGTGCCCTTCTGGCCGCGCGGGATGCGCGTGCCCTCGGGGAACATGATGATCCAGATGCCCTGCGCGAGCAGCTTGCGGCCCTGGCTCACCACCTTGTTGAAGGCCTGGGCGCGCTGGCTGCGGTCGATGTGGATCATGTCGAGCCGGCCCATGGCCCAGCCGAAGAAGGGCACGTAGAGCAGTTCCTTCTTGAACACGTAGGCCAGCGGATGCGGCATCAGCGTGGGCATCAGGAAGGTCTCGAGCGTGGACTGGTGCTTGACCAGCAGGATCGCGCCCGCGAGCTTGTCAGCCGGCAGGTTCTCCATGCCGCTCACGCGCAGCCGGATGCCCAGCAGCGCACGCGCGCCGCTGCCGACGGCCCAGGAGAGCCAGCGCGCCGCCATCCAATAGAGCGGTATGCCGCGCATCCAGATCGAGCACACCAGCATGATGATCGCCCAGGGGACGACGGTGACGAACATCCACAGCGCGTGGAGAACGGAACGGAGCAACGCCATCAGAGAGCCACCTGCATGGATTCGGCCCGCGCCTCGCGCGCGAGCAAAAAGTCGACGAAAGCGGCGAGGTCTTCGTGCACCCTCGTGTCCGCCGGATATTCGGGAGGCAGCGGATCGAAGCCGCGGCAGGCCGCCCCCATGCCGGTCAGCAGCAGGTGCGGTTCGCAGCCGGCGGCTGCGCCGGCCTGCAGGTCGCGCAGGCTGTCGCCCGCGGTGGGCACGCCCGCCAGGTCGATGCCGAAGCGGTCGCCGATCTGCTGGAACAGGCCCGGCTTGGGCTTGCGGCATCCGCAGTCCTCGTCGGGACTGTGCGGGCAATAGAACACCGCATCGACGCGCCCGCCCACGGCCGCGAGCATCTTGTGCATCTTGGCGTGCATCGCATTGAGCGAGGCCATGTCGAACAGGCCGCGCCCCAAGCCCGACTGGTTCGACGCGATCACCACGTGCCAGCCCGCATGGTTGAGCCGCGCCACGGCCTCGAGCGCACCGGGCAGCGGCGTCCACTCGGTGTCGCTCTTCACGAAGTCTTCGCGGTGCACGTTGATCGTGCCGTTGCGGTCGAGGATCACGAGTTTCATGACGCGCCTGCCGATGAAGAGGAAGTGGAAGAGGACAACGGGATGACGGGGACCGGCGCGCTCAGACAGCCAGCCGCTCGAGCTGCGCCACGCGGTTCATCGCGGCATGCAGCGACATCAGCAGCCCCAGCCGGTTGAGCCGCAGGTCGGCCTGCTCGGCATTGACCATCACGCCGTCGAAGAAGGCATCGACCGGTTCGCGCAGCGCCGCCAGGGTCTGCAGCGAGGCGGTGTAGTCGCCGGCATCGAACTGGGCGTTGGCGGCGGGCACCACCTGCGCCATGGCGGCATGCAGCGCCTTCTCGGCGGGCTCCTGCAGCAGCAGCTCGCTGACGTGGGCGTCGGCCTCGGGGGCCTTCTTGAGGATGTTGCCGATGCGCTTGTTGGCCGCGGCCAGCGCGGCGGCGGCGGGCAGCACGGCGAAGGCGCGCACGGCGGCGAGCAGCTGGGGCACCTGGCCCAGGCGCTGCGGGCGCGGGGCCAGCACGGCATCGACTTCCTGCGCGCTGGCGCCCTGCTCGCGCAGGCTGCCGGCGAGGCGGTCGAGGATGAAGTCTTGCAGCTCGACGGTGGCCTTGGAGGCATCGAAGCCAGCGATGTCCTTGAACTGCGCGGCGGCCTCGGCCAGCAGCGCGTCGAGGTCCAGCGGCAGGTTCTTCTCGATCAGCATGCGGATCGTGCCGAGCGCATGGCGGCGCAGCGCGAACGGATCGCGGTCGCCGGTGGGCAGGTTGCCGATGCCGAACATGCCGACCAGGGTTTCGAGCTTGTCGGCCAGTGCGACCACCAGGCCGACGCTGTTGCGCGGCAGTTCGTCGCCCGCGAAGCGCGGCTTGTAGTGGTCCTCGATGGCATCGGCCACGGCCGCGTCGAGGCCGTCGTGCAGCGCGTAGTAGCGGCCCATGATGCCCTGCAGCTCGGGGAACTCGCCGACCATGTCGGTCACGAGGTCGGCCTTGGCCAGCTGGGCGGCCTGCACGGCCTGGCGCGCCACCTCGGCATTACCGAGCTGGTCGGCGATGGCGCGCGCGATGCGCATCACGCGCTCCACGCGTTCGCCCTGGGTGCCGAGCTTGTTGTGATAGACCACCTTGCCCAGCGACGCGACGCGCGAGGCCAGCGTCTTCTTGCGGTCCTGGTCGAAGAAGAACTTGGCGTCGGCCAGGCGCGGGCGCACCACGCGCTCGTTGCCGCCGATGACGGCGCTGGCATCGTCGGGGCTGATGTTGCTGACGACCAGGAACCGGTTGGTGAGCCTGCTCGAGGCGTCGAGCAGCGGGAAGTACTTCTGGTTCGCCTTCATCGTGAGGATCAGGCATTCCTGCGGCACCTCGAGGAACTCGCGCTCGAAGCTGCAGACCAGCACGTTGGGCCGCTCGACCAGCGCCGTGACCTCGTCGAGCAGCGCGTCGTCGTGGATCGGCACCGAGCCGCCGCCGACCTGGACCGCGGCCGCGGCGAGCTGGCGCGCGATCTCGGCGCGGCGCGCCTCGAAGCTCGCGATCACCGCGCCCTCGTCCTGCAGCTGCAGCGCATAGCTGTCGGCGTTGCGCAGCACCACGGGATCGACCGCGGCCTCGAAGCGGTGGCCGTGCGTTTCGCGGCCGGCCTGGAGGCCCAGCGCCTCGACGGGCACCACGGCATCGCCATGCAGCGCGACCAGGCCGTGCGCGGGGCGCACGAAGCTCACGCTGGTCCAGCCCGGCAGCTCGCAGCCGCTCTCGAGCTGGTAGCTCATGACCTTGGGGATCGGCAGCTTGGCGATGGCTTCGGCCAGTGCCTTCTGCAGGCCTTCGGCCAGCGTGGCGCCCTTGGCCGTGCTCTCGTAGAACAGGGCTTCGGCCTTGCCGTCCATGGCGCGCTTGAGGCCGGGCACGGCCGAGGCGTCGGCGCCGAGCGCGCCCAGGCGCTTAAGCAGCGCGGGCGTGGGCTGGCCCGAGGCATCGAGCCCCACGGCCACGGGCATCAGCTTCTGCGAGACGGCCTTGTCGGCGGCGCGCCCGGCCACGTGCGTGAGATGCGCGGCCAGGCGGCGCGGCGAGGCGAAGGGCGTGAGCACCGAGCCGGCCTCGGCCAGGCCCTGGGCCACGAGCTGTTCGCGCAGCACGCCCGCGAAGGCCTCGCCGAGCTTCTTCAGTGCCTTCGGCGGCAGTTCTTCGACAAACAGTTCAACCAGCAGGGAGGTCTTGTTCATGGGGGTCGTCATCGCTCAGGCGGCCTTCTTCGGTGCGATCTGCGCGACCCATTCGCGCGGTGCCATCGGGAAGCCCAGCCGTTCCCGGCTGTCGTAGTAGCTCTGCGCCACGCTGCGCGCGAGGTTGCGGATGCGGCCGATGTAGGCCGCGCGTTCGGTCACGCTGATCGCGCCGCGCGCGTCGAGCAGGTTGAAGCTGTGCGCGGCCTTGAGCACCTGCTCGTAGGCCGGCAGCGCGAGCTGCTCGGCCATCAGGTGCTTGGCCTGCTTCTCGTGCGCGGCGAAGGCGGTGAACAGGAACTCGGCATCGGAGTGCTCGAAGTTGTAGGCCGACTGTTCGACCTCGTTCTGCTTGAACACGTCGCCGTAGCTGAGCTTGGCGCCACCGTGGCCTTCGGTCCACACCAGGTCGTACATGTTCTCCACGCCCTGCAGGTACATCGCCAGGCGCTCGAGGCCGTAGGTGATCTCGCCGGTGATCGGCTTGCAGTCGATGCCGCCGACCTGCTGGAAGTAGGTGAACTGCGTCACCTCCATGCCGTTGAGCCAGACCTCCCAGCCCAGGCCCCAGGCGCCGAGCGTGGGGTTCTCCCAGTCGTCCTCGACGAAGCGGATGTCGTTCTTCTTGAGGTCGAAGCCCAGCGCCTCGAGGCTGCCGAGGTAGAGCTCGAGGATGTTCGCGGGCGCGGGCTTGAGCACGACCTGGTACTGGTAGTAGTGCTGGCCGCGGTTGGGGTTCTCGCCGTAGCGGCCGTCCTTGGGGCGGCGGCTGGGCTGCACGTAGGCGGCCTTCCAGGGCTCGGGGCCGAGCGCGCGCAGGAAGGTGGCGGTGTGCGAGGTGCCCGCGCCCACTTCCATGTCGTACGGTTGCAGCAGCGCGCAGCCCTTGTCGGCCCAGTACGACTGCAATTTGAGAATGATTTGCTGGAAGGTCAACATGAAGGGTGCCGGCCGGCGCGGCCGGGCGTTGGACGAAAGCGCGGCGGTGCGCCGCGAAAGCCCGCGATTTTACGGGCGGAGGGCAACTCTCCCACAGCGGGTCGGGAAGGTGCCTGCCACGCAGCGGACACGGGCCGTGCGACAAACCGGGGTCCGCGCGGGCCATCGTCTTCCGACGGCCGCGCGGCCGGCGCTTTTCATGCGGGCCGGGAACGCCCGCCCGCCACGCCGATCCGACGTCCCTCCCCCACGAGCCCTCAGCCCCACACGCCCCATGCCAGTGCCCGAGACCGGCCCGAACACCCCGCTCTTCATCGTGCTCAATGCCGCCTCCGGCAGCGAGGACGCCGTCCAGGCCCGCCAGGTCATCGAGGAAGGCTGCGCCGCGGCCGACCGCCGGCTGCGCATCTTCACGGTCGACCGCGGCAGCGCCGACGACGGCCCCGGCAGCCTGCGCGCGCTGGCGCGCGAGGCGGTGGAGCGCGCGCGCGCCGCCGGCGGCGTGGTGGTGGCCGCGGGCGGCGACGGCACGATCAATGCCGTGGCCCAGGCCACGCTGGGCAGCGGCTGCGCCTTCGGCGTGCTGCCGCAGGGCACCTTCAACTACTTCAGCCGCGCTCACGGCATTCCGCGCGACACCGCGCAGGCGCTCGAGGTGCTGCTGACCCAGCCGCCGCGGCCGGTGCAGGTCGGGCTGCTCAACGACCGCGCCTTTCTGGTCAATGCCAGCCTGGGCCTGTACGCCCAGCTGCTCGAGGAGCGCGAGCACTACAAGTCGCGCTACGGGCGCAACCGCCTGATCGCGCTCGGCGCCGGCCTGCTGACCGTGCTGCGCGGCCACCGCACGCTCGACCTGCGCATGGGCTGGCGCGGCCAGGAGCGCGCGATCCGCACGCCCACGCTGTTCGTCGGCAACAACCCGCTGCAGCTGCTGCAGATCGGCATCGAGCATGCCGATGCGCCCGAGCAGGGGCAGCTGGCGGCGGTGGCGCTCAAGCCGCATGGCCTGCTGTCGATGCCGGGGCTGCTGCTGCGCGGCGCGCTCGGGCGGCTCGGCGAGGCCGACGAGGTCCTGAGCTTTCCCTTCGAGTCGATGACGGTGCGCATCGGCCGCGCGGGCAGCCGCGGCCCGCGGCGCGTGAAGGTGGCGACCGACGGCGAGATCGGCTGGGCCGAGATGCCGCTGCTGTTCCGCGTCTCGCCCGAGCCGCTGTGGCTGGTGCGGCCCGACGTGGCGCCCGAGCTCGAGGCGGCCAAGCAATGAGCGTGCTGCTGCAGGTTTCCGACCCGCACTTCGGCACCGAGCAGCCGCCGGTGCTGGCGGCGCTCGAGCGGCTGGCGCGCGAGCTCGCGCCCGAGCTGCTGGTGCTGTCGGGTGACATCACGCAGCGCGCCACGCGCGCGCAGTTCGCGGCCGCGCGCGCCTTCGTCGACCGGCTGGCGCCGCGGGCGCTGCTGGCGATTCCGGGCAACCACGACATCCCGCTGTTCCAGCTCGCGGCGCGCGCCTTCGCACCCTATGGCCGCTACAGCGAGGCCTTCGGCGACGAGCTCGAGCCGGTGGTCGACACGCCCGGCTGGCTGGCGATCGGCGTCAAGACCACGCGCCGCTGGCGCCACGAGGACGGCGAGGTGTCGCACGCGCAGGTCGAGCGCGTGGCGCGTCGGCTGGCCGCGGCGGCGCCGTCGCAGCTGCGCGTGGTGGTCACGCACCAGCCGGTGGCGGTGACGCGGCGCGAGGACATCGGCAACCGGCTGCACGGCGGCGAGGCCGCGGTGGCGCGCTGGGCCGCGGCCGGGGCCGACCTGGTGCTCGGCGGCCACATCCACCTGCCCTTCGTGCTGCCGCTGCACGAGTGCTTCGTCGATTGCCCGCGGCCGATGTGGGCGGTGCAGGCGGGCACGGCCGTGTCGTGGCGCGTGCGCGCGGGGCATCCGAACTCGGTCAACGTGGTGCGGCGCGACGACGATGCGCGCGCCTGCGCGGTCGAGCGCTGGGACTATGCGGCCGAGCGCCAGGCCTTCGTGCTCGCCGACGCCGTAAGGCTTTCGCTTGCCAGCACGACGGCGCCGCTTTAGGGTGCGCCGCATGTCATCGGCCGTCCCCGTTCCTTCCCTTCCTTCCGCTCCCCTCCCCCACCCGCCCGCCCTCGTCGCGCATGCCGAACAGCTCGGCGCCCATGCGCTGGGCGGCTTCCTCTCGCTGCTGCTGGCCTCGGTGCTGATCGCCGGCCTGGCCTGCTGGATGGCGCAGCGCCGCCGGCTCGCGCTGGCCGCCGAGGAAGAGCCCGACGAACCGCGGCTGGTGCTCGCGCTGGTGCTCGGCTTCGCGGCGATCCTCGGCGCCTCGAGCCTGTTCGCCTGGATCGCCTCCAACCTCGGCGACGGCCGCACGCTGGGCCTGGCCGACCAGGCACTGACCGATGCGATCGCGCAGCACATGCCGCGCGGCGTGATCCTCGCGTTCAGCTGGCTCACGCGGCTCGGCGACTTCGCCACCCTGGCGCCGGTGGCGGTGCTGGTGGCGCTGCTGCTGTGGCACCGTGCCCATCGCGGCCTGGCGCTCGGCTGGTCGATGGCGCTGGTGGGGATCGTGCTGCTGAACCCGGCGCTCAAGCAGATCTTCGCGCGCGCCCGGCCGCTGCACGACCACGGCCTGGCGCACGAAACCAGCTACAGCTTCCCGAGCGGCCACAGCGCGGGCGCGATCGTGAGCTACGGCATGCTGGTCTATCTCGCGCTGCGCCTGCTGCCGCCGCGCTGGCACGTGGCGGCGGCGATGGCCGGCGCCGCCGCGATCGTCACCATCGCCTGCAGCCGGATCTTCCTGCAGGTGCACTTCGCGAGCGACGTGGTGGCGGGCCTGCTGACCGGGCTGGCCTGGCTGCTGGTGTGCGTGGGCGGGCTGGAGTTCGCGCGGCATCGCCAGCGGCGGCTCGTGCGCTGAACCGGCCGCGAAAGAAAAAGGGCCGCGCCCTTCCCTGCGGAAGGAACGCGGCCCCGGGGACCGACGCGGATCGAGGGATCAGTATTCCCAGAAGATGCGCTGCAGTTCCTTGGTGTCGCTGGTCTTGGTCAGCGCGACCATCGCGAGGATGCGCGCCTTCTGCGGGCGCAGGTCGTGCGCCACCACCCAGTCGTACTTGTCGTCGGGCTGCTCGGCGTTGCGGATCACGAAGCCGTCGGGCACGCGCGAGCTGCGGATGACGACGATGCCGTCGGCGCGAACCTTCTGCAGGTTCGGCACGATGCGGTCGGCGACCGAGCCGTTGCCGGTGCCGCCATGGATCAGCGCCTTGATGCCGCTCTTGGCGAGCGCGTCGATGGCGGTCGAGGACACGCCCTCGTAGCCCATGGCGATCTCGACCGGCGGCAGCGCGTTGATCTGGTCGATGTCGAACTCCGAGTTCATGGTGTGGCGCTTCACGGGCGCGCGGAACCAGTAGTTCTTGCCCTCGACCACCATGCCCAGCGGGCCCCACTGGCTCGAGAAGGCGCTGGTCTTGATGTTCACGCTCTTGCTCACGTCGCGGCCGGTGTCGATGTTGTCGCCCATCGTCACCAGCACGCCCTTGCCCGCGGCGTCCTTGCTGCCGGCCACCGTCACGGCGTCGTACAGGTTGAGCGCGCCGTCGGCCGACAGCGCGGTGCCCGGACGCATCGAACCGACCACCACGATCGGCTTGGAGGTATGCACGGTCAGGGTCAGGAAGTAGGCGGTTTCTTCGAGCGTGTCGGTGCCGTGCGTGATCACGATGCCGTCGACGTCGCTTTGCTTCGACAGCGCCGACACGCGCTTGGCGAGCGTGAGCAGGTTGTCGTTGGTGAGGCTCTCGGACGCGACCTGGAACACCTGTTCGCCGCGCACGTTGGCGACCTTGGAGAGCTCAGGCAGGCCCGCGATCAGCTTCTCGACACCGACCTTGGCGGCCGCGTAGGTGGCGCTGTTGACGGCCGAGGCGCCGGCGCCCGCGATGGTGCCGCCGGTGGCCAGGATCACCACGTTGGGGAGCGCCTGCTGTGCCTGCGCGAGCGCGCTGGCCGCCAGCATCGCGGCACCGGCCGCGAGGGCCCTGAAGCGAGGGGAAAGGTACATGGAGAACTCCTTGTGTTGAATGAATTTTTCGAGGCGGCGAGAAGATACATGAACCATGCCCGGCTGCCCGGCGCGGCCATGCCGGCATGGCATGCGGTCATGCGGCCGTGGGGACGCAAGGATTACCATCCACCGCGCGCACGCCGCGCCACTCCCTCGCCATGAACGCCGATTCCGCCGCCCTTCCCGTCTCGACCGCCCAGGAAATGCCCGCGCCCGACGGGCCGCTGTCGCGCGCGCGCCCGGGCCGCGAACGCATCATGGCGGCGATCCGCGCCGCGGCGATCGCGGAGTTCAGCCTGCACGGCCTGAAGGGCACCTCGACCCAGGCCATCGCGGCACGCGCCGGCCTCACCAAGCCGCAGCTGCACTACTACATCGTCGGCAAGGAAGAGCTGTACGAAGAACTGCTGATGCAGGTGCTGCATGCGTGGAAGGTGGTGTTCTCGTTCGAGGACGCGAGCGACCCGGCGACGGTACTCGGCGACTACATCCGCAAGAAGCTCGACCATGCGATCGACAGCCCCGAGATGTCGCGCATCTTCACGCGCGAGATCCTCGACGGCGGCCGCAACCTCGACCGCTACTGGCCCAATGCGCGCGCCTGGACGCAGAAGAAGGTCGACATCATCAACGGCTGGATCGCGCGCGGCCAGATGCGCCCGCTCGATGCACGCATCCTGCTGATGCACGTCTGGGCCATGACCCAGAGCTACGCCGACTACGCGATCCAGACCCGCGTGATGCTGGGGCTGCCGCCCGACGCGCCGATCGACCGCGAGCCGATCGCGCGCGAGCTGGTGGCCTTCGTGCTGGCCGGCTGCGGCATCCGCGCCAGCTAGCCGCCCGCGCCGCCCGGGCGCCCTCCTCCCCGCCAGAAACCGCACCGGCCCCAATCCGGTGCGCCCGCGCTGGCACGTCGCTTGCTAAACCTGACCACTTGCTCTGATTAAGCGGTCAAACACCATGCGCGTGCTCGTCGTCTACTGCCATCCGGTCGAAACCAGCTTCCATGCCGCCCTGCACCAGGAGGTGCTGAAGAACCTGCGCGCGGCCGGCCACGAGGTCGACGACTGCGACCTCTATGCCGAGGGCTTCGATCCGGTGCTCTCGCGCGAGGAGCGGCTGGGCTACCACGAGGTGCCGGCCAACCAGCTGCCGCTCAAGCCCTACGTCGAGCGGCTGCAGTGGGCCGAGGGCATCGTGTTCTGCTTCCCGACCTGGTGCTTCGGCCTGCCGGCCATGCTCAAGGGCTACTTCGACCGGCTGTTCATGCCGGGCGTGGCCTTCGACATCAGCGACCCCGCCAACGTGAAGCCGATGCTCACGCACATCAAGCGCATCAGCGCCGTGGTCACCTACGGCCGGCCGCGCTGGGTGGCGATGTACATGGGCGACCCGCCGCGCAAGATCGTCACGCGCTACATGAAGCGGCTGACCGGCCATGGCGCCCGGGTCGACTACCACGCCCACTACCACATGAACGTGGCGACCGAGCCCCAGCTCAAGCGCTTCATGGCCAAGGTCGGCAACGCCATGGCGCGCTTCGCATGAGCGCGCCCGTGCTGCTCGACCGGGTGCGCCTGCCGCGCTGGCTGCTGCCGGCCGACTGGCCGCAGCGCGACGGCGTGCCGGTGCTCGCGCGGCTCGCGATCGAGGGCGGCCGCGTGCAGTCGCTGCGCCCCGCGGACGATGCCCCGACGCCCGCCGCAGGCTGGGACCTCGGCGGCACGCTCGCGCTGCCGGGCTTCGTCGATGCCCACACGCACCTCGACAAGGTCTTCACGCTGCCGCGCATGAAGGCGGTGCAGCCGGGCCTGCTCGGCGCCATCGACGCGATGCTGGCCGACCGCGTGAACTGGACGCCCGCCGACGTGCGCGAACGCGCGGCGCGCGGGCTGCAATGGGCCTGGGAATGCGGCACCACGCACCTGCGCACGCACGTCGACTGGTGGGAGCCCGATGCCCTGCCGATGGCCTGGCCGGTGATGGCCGAGCTGGCGCAGGAATGGAAAGGCCGCGTGCGGCTCGAGCAGGTGAGCCTGATCAAGCTGCCGCTGTTCGAGGATGCGGCGCAGGCGCTGCGGCTCGCGAAGCAGGTGAAGGCCACCGGGCCGCATGCGCTGCTCGGCGGCTTCGTGCACTCCACCAACTGGAGCGAGAACGCGCTGCGCAACCTGCTGCGCTCGGCGCAGGCCTGCGAGCTCGACATCGACCTGCACGTGGACGAGGAGCTCAATGCCTCGGCCACGGGCCTGGCGGCCACCGCGCGCATCCTGGCCGAGATCGGCTACGAGGGCCGCGTCGTCTGCGGCCACGTCTGCGCGCTTGCGGAACAGCCCGAGGCGCAGGCGCTCGCCACGCTCGACGCGGTGGCGCGCGCGCCGATCACGGTGGTCTCGCTGCCCGCCACCAACCTGCTGCTGCAGGACGCCGTGACCGGCCGCACGCCGCGCCGGCGCGGCATCACGCTGGTGAAGGAGGCGCGCGAGCGCGGCATTCCGCTGCTGTTCGCGAGCGACAACGTGCAGGACCCGTTCTGCCGGCTCGGCAGCTTCGATCCCGTGGAAGCGCTGGGCACGGCCGCGCTGGTGGCGCAGCTCGACGAGCCGTTCGAGACCTGGTCGGAGGCGCTGTGCCGCGCCGACTGGCTGCGCCGCGACGCCACCGTGCAACGCCCGACGCTCGTCGGCGCGCCCGCCGACCTCGTGCTCTTCGGCGCGGCCGACCGCTTCGGCTGGCCCTCGCGCAGCGCATCGCGCGTGGTGCTGCGCGCGGGCCGCGTCGCGCACGGCGAGGTGCCGGCGACCTGGCGCGCGCACGGCGGCGCCGTCGGCGCCTGAGCCCTCTTCAACGAACAGAACCACTCCAAGGACCGTCCCCATGCTCCACGGCTACATCCCTCCCCACCGCTTCCTGCCCTACCTGAGCTGGACCGAGATCGCCGCGCTGCCCGACCGCGAGAACACGGTCATCGTGCTGCCCTGCGGCGCGATCGAGCAGCACGGCCCGCACCTGCCGTGCTCGGTCGACAGCGTGATCAGCTCGGGCGTGATGGGCAAGGCGCTCGAGAAGCTGCCGGCCGAGGTGCGCGCCTTCGCGCTGCCGACCATCACCTACGGCAAGTCGGAAGAGCACCTGCACTTCCCCGGCACGATGACGCTGACCGGCACCACGCTGCTGTCGACCGTGACCGAGATCGGCGAGTCGGTCTACCGCGCGGGCTTTCGCAAGCTGCTGTTCGCCAACGGCCACGGCGGCCAGCCGCAGGTGCTCGAGATGGCGGCGCGCGAGCTGCGGCTGCGCCATGGCGACTTCGTGGTGGTGCCGCACGGCGTGTCGCGGCTGCCGAGCGCGGCCAGCAAGCAGGTGAGCGAGCAGGAGAAGAAGCTCGCGATGCATGCCGGCCATTCCGAGACCGCGCTGATGCTCGCGCTCGCGCCCGAGACGGTGCACATGGAGCGCGCGGTGGCCAACTTCCCGCCGCCGTTCCCGATCAAGCTGCTGTCGGCCGACGGCCGCCCGGCCTGCGCCTGGACCGCGCGCGACTTCGGCCCCAGCGGCGTGATCGGCGACCCGACCACCGCCACGCGCGAGCAGGGCGAGGCGATCCTCGACACGCTGTCCGACAGCTGGGTGCAGGCGCTGACCGAGCTGCATGCGCTGCGCTGGGTGGTGCGCGAGGAAGCCACCTGGGAGCGCGGCCACCAGCAGGGCTTCGTGCAGCAGTCCTTCGCGCCGGCCTGAGCCTGCTTCTTGCATCGGCCCGTCTTTCCCCTTTTTCTTCACCCACGCCCTAGAGAGGTCCCCCCATGCGCTCCTTCGCACTGTCCCTGGCCGGCGCCGCCGCCATCGCCTTCCTCGCCGCGCCCGCGCAGGCCGAGGACAAGTTCACCTACATGACCAACTGGTACGCGCAGGCCGAGCACGGCGGCTTCTACCAGGCCGTGGCGCAGGGCATCTACAAGAAGTACGGCCTCGACGTGACCATCAAGATGGGCGGCCCGCAGGTCAACATCACGCAGATGATGGCGGCCGGCCAGGCCGACTGCATCATGGGCTCGAGCGACATCCAGATGATGCAGGTGCGCGAGGGCGGCGTGCCGGTGGTCAACGTGGCGGCCTTCTTCCAGAAGGACCCGCAGGTGCTGATCGCGCACGACGACGTGAAGAGCTTCGAGGACCTCAAGGGCAAGACGCTGCTGATCGGCGCGCAGGCCAACCGCGGCTACTGGCCCTGGCTCAAGGCCAAGTTCGGCCTCAAGGACGAGCAGACCCGGCCCTACACCTTCAACATCCAGCCCTTCGTAGCCGACAAGAACACGGCCCAGCAGGGCTACCTGACCTCCGAGCCCTACGCGATCCAGAAGGCCGGCGTGAAGAGCACGGTGCTGATGTTCAGCGACCACGGCTTCCCGGCCTATGCCACCACCGTCTCGTGCATGGAGAAGACGGTGAAGGAGCGTAGCAAGCAGGTCGCGGCCTTCGTCAAGGCCTCGGCCGAAGGCTGGAAGAGCTACCTCGCCGATCCCGCGCCCGCCAACGCGCTGATCAAGAAGGACAACCCCAACATGACCGACGACCAGCTCGCCTACAGCGTGGCCAAGCTCAAGGAGATGGGAATGATCACGGGCGGCGACGCGGCCAAGCTCGGCATCGGCGTGATGACCGACACGCGCGCCAAGGCCAGCTACGACTTCCTCGTGAGCGCCAAGCTGCTCGACCCGGCCAAGGTCGAGCTCGCGAAGACCTACACGACCGAGTTCGTGAAGGACGCGAAGGTATTGCCCTGATCGTCGCCACGCCATGAACCGCATCGACCCCCACACCCTCGCGCCGCCGACGGTGCCTGCCGTGCCCGCGGTGGAAGTGCTCTCGGCCGAGAAGACCTATCCCAACGGCACGCAGGCGCTCCTGCCGGTCGACCTGTCGATCGCCGAGGGCGAGTTCGTCACGCTGCTCGGTCCCTCGGGCTGCGGCAAGAGCACGCTGCTCAAGATGGTGGCGGGCATGCTCGAGCCCAGCGACGGCCGGCTGCTGGTGTGGCGCAAGCCGGTGGCGCAGCTGCATGACTGCCCGCACAAGCTGTCCTTCGTGTTCCAGTCGCCCACGCTGATGCCCTGGGCCAGCGTGCAGACCAACGTGCGGCTGCCGCTCGATCTCGCGGGCGTGCCGCGCAAGGAGGCCGATGCGCGCGTGATGGAGTCGCTGGCGCTGGTGGGCCTCGAGAAGTTCGCCAGCGCGCTGCCGCGCGCGCTCTCGGGCGGCATGCAGATGCGGGTGTCGATCGCGCGCGGGCTGGTCACGCAGCCCGACCTGCTGCTGATGGACGAGCCCTTCGGCGCGCTCGACGAGATCACGCGCCACAAGCTCGACGCCGACCTGCTCGAGCTCTGGCGCAAGAAGAAGCTCACGGTGATCTTCGTGACGCACTCGATCCACGAGGCGGTGTTCCTCTCGAGCCGCGTGGTGATGATGGCCGCGCGGCCGGGCCGCGTGGTCGAGCAGTTCCAGATCGACGAGCCCTATCCGCGCAGCGCCGACTTCATGGTCACGCCCGAGTTCGCGCGCCATGCCAAGCGGCTGCAGGACAGCCTGCTGCGCGCCAGCCATGCCGACGAGGAGCACGCGCGATGAGCCGCACGCCTCTCCTGAGCCAGCCGCGCGTGCAGCGCGTGCTCTATCCGATGGCGATCGGCCTGCTGCTGATCGCGCTGTGGCAATGGATGGTGGTGGCGATGGAGCTGCCGCCCTACCTCGTGCCCTCGCCCTGGCTGATGCTGCAGACGCTGGTGACCGACTGGGCCCCGCTGGGCAACGCGTTGCTGGTCACGCTCAAGATCACGGTGCTGTCCTTCGTGCTCGCCACGGTGGCGGGCGTGCTGATCTCGTTCCTGTTCGTGCAGAGCAAGCGCATCGAGACCGCGCTCTTTCCGTACGCGGTGCTGCTGCAGGTCACGCCGATCGTGGCGGTGGCGCCGCTGATCATCATCTGGGTCAAGAACCCGACGGCCGCGATGACCGTGTGCGCGGCGCTGGTGGCGCTGTTCCCGATCATCAGCAACACCACGCTGGGCCTGCGCAGCATCGACCCCGACCTGCAAAGCTACTTCAAGCTCAACCGCGCCACGCGCTGGCAGCAACTGGTGCGGCTGCGCATCCCGAGCGCGTTGCCCTACTTCTTCGGCGGCCTGCGCATCTCGAGCGGCCTCGCGCTGATCGGCGCGGTGGTGGCGGAGTTCGTGGCCGGCACCGGCGGCTCGGGCGCGGGACTGGCCTACCAGATCCTGCAGGCGGGCTTCCAGCTGAACATCCCGCGGATGTTCGCCGCGCTGCTGCTGATTTCCCTCACCGGCGTCGCGCTCTTCGTGCTGATGGCCTGGCTCACCAAGGTGGCGCTGGGCTCGTGGCATGCGAGCGAACTTTCCCAGGACTGATCCCAACATGAACGCACAAGAATCTTCCATCGGGCCGCTGCTGCTCGAACTCCCCGACCTCGACTGGATCACCGACGAGGGCCGCGTCGTGCGGCTGTCGCAGGACTTCTCCTGGTTCAGCCCGGTGCTCAAGCGCCAGCTCGAGGGCAAGCATGCCGACGTGGTGGTGCGCCCGCGCAGCGAGGACGAGATCCGCGCGGTGGTCGGCGCCTGCGCACGCCACGGCGTGCCGATCACCGTGCGCGGCAGCGGCACCGGCAACTACGGCCAGACCACGCCGCTGGCCGGCGGCGTGGTGCTCGACATGACCGGCTACAACGCCTGCCTCTGGGTGCAGCCCGGCGTGGCGCGCGCGCAGGCCGGCATCCGCCTGGGCGAGCTCGAGAAGCAGACCAGGGCCAGCGGCCAGGAGATGCGCTGCGTGCCCTCGACCTACCGCAGCGCCACGCTCGGCGGCCTGTTCGGCGGCGGCTTCGGCGGCGTGGGCTCGATCAACTACGGGCCGCTGGGCGCGCCCGGCAACGTGCTCGGCATCCGCGCGATGACCATCGAGGCCGAACCCCAGGTGGTGGAACTGCGCGGCGCCGAGGCGATGCGCATGCACCACCTGTGGGGCACCAATGGGCTGGTGCTCGAGCTCGAGGTCGCGCTGGCGCCCGCGCATCCGTGGCTCGAGACGCTCGTGACCTTCTCCGATTTCGAGGGTGCGCTGAACTTCGCCGATAAGCTCGCGAACGCGCCGGGCATCGTGAAGCGCGAGGTGTCGTTCTATGCGGCGCCGATCTCCGACCACCTGGCGCAGCTCGCGGCGCACCTGCCCAAGGGCTGCCACACGGTGCTGTCGCTGGTGGCCGAGGCCAGCGAGCCGGCGCTGCTGCAGCTGGTCGAGAGCTTCGGCGGCGCCGTGAGCTACCGCAAGACCGCGGCCGAGGTGCAGAAGAGCAACCGCACGCTGATGGAGTTCACCTGGAACCACACGACGCTGCACGCGCTCAAGGTCGACCCGACCCTGACCTACCTGCAGAGCGGCTTCGTGCCGGGGCGCCACGTGGCGCAGGTCATCGAGATGGAGAAGCTGCTCGGCGGCGAGGTGATGATGCACCTGGAGTTCATCCGCAACGTGGCGGGCCTGATGACCTGCAGCGGTCTGCAACTGGTGCGCTTCAGCACCGAGGAACGGCTGCAGGAGATCATGCAGATCCACCGCGAGCACGAGGTGCACATCAACAACCCGCACGTGAACATCGTCGAGGACGGCAAGGCCGGCGGCCCGCTGCCGCCCGAGGTGATCGCGGTGAAGCGGCGCTTCGATCCGCTGGGCCTGCTGAACCCCGGCAAGCTGCGCGACTGGCCGGTGAAGCCGCGCGCGGCCGCGGTGGCGGCCTGAGTCAGGCCGCGCGGCGGCGCCGCACGAAGGCGACCGCGACGATCGCGCAGGCCAGGCCCCACAGCGGCCACAGCCCGAGGTGCGCAACCCAGCGCGCATAGGGCGTGAGGCCGGTGCGGCCCTCGACCGGGGCCTCGAGCACGCCGCGCGTGAGCCGCGGCAGCGCATGGGTCACGCGGCCCTCGGCGTCGATGACCACGGTGGCGCCGGTGTTGGTGGCGCGCACCATCGGCCGCGCGAACTCGAGCGCGCGCATGCGCGAGATCGCGAGATGCTGGTCGATGGCGATCGAGTCGCCGAACCAGGCGATGTTGCTGACGTTGAGCAGGATGGTCGGTGCCGTCGCCGCGTCGCGGAAGTTGGCGCCGATCTCGTCGCCGAACAAGTCCTCGTAGCAGATGTTCGGCGCGATGCGCTGGCCCTGCCAGGCGAGCGCGGGCTGCGCGAGGCCGCCGCTGCGGAAGTCGCCGAGCGGGATGCTCATCATGTCGATGAACCAGCGGAAGCCGAAGGGAATGAACTCGCCGAAGGGCACGAGGTGGTGCTTGCTGTAGGCGTAGGCCGAGGCGGCTCCGGGCCGGAAGCCGAGCACGGTGTTGGTGTAGCCCTGGCGGTCGCCCAGCGGCAGGCCGACCACGGCCGCCTGGCTGCCGCTCGCATAGCGTGTCTGGATCGCCTCGAGGTAGCCCGCGGGCAGCTGCTGCGGCAGCAGCGGGATCGCGGTCTCGGGCGTGACCACCAGCGAGGCCCTGGCATCGCGCAGCTGTTCGCCGTACCAGCGCAGCGCGTTCTCGATGCCGCCATTGGGAACGAACTTCTCGTCCTGCGCGATGTTGCCCTGCAGCAGCGCGACCTGCAGCGTGCCCGCGGCTTCGCCGCGCGAGGGCTGGGCCACGAGCGGAAAGCCGAACACGACCGCGACCAGCAACGCCGCGCCCGCGAGTTCGGCGCGGGCCGCGGGCCGTGCCAGCGCGACCAGTGCAGCGGCCAGGGCCGCCACGGCGCCGATGCCGTAGACGCCGATCCACGGCGCCCAGCCCGAGAGCGGGCCTTCGACATGCGCATAGCCGCCCGCGCCCCAGGGAAAACCGGTGAACCAGCTGCCGCGCACCAGCTCGGCCAGCGTCCACAGCGCGGCGAACACCAGTGCGCCTGTGACCGTGCCGCGCGGACCGCGCCGCACGAACCAGGCACCGGCCAAGGCGTAGTACAGGCCGAGCGCGGCGGCTAGTGCGAGCACCGCGATCGCGGCCAGCGGCGCGGCGAGGCCGCCATAGGTGTGCATCGAGATGAAGAGCCACCAGAAGGTGCCGCAGAGCCAGGCGGTGGAGAACAGCCAGGCATGCAGTCCGGCGCGGCGCCAGCCCGCGTGCTGCTCGCGCAGGCGGCGCAGCCCGAAGGCGAGGACGGCGAGCGACACCAGCTGCAGCAGCCACATCGGCCGGCCCGAGCCGGGCAAGGCGATCGAGGCGGCCTGCCCCAGTCCGGCCAGCAGGAAGGCCAGGGCCAGCAGTGCGGCGCGCATCAGTCGGCCGCGTCGCCGCCGCGGGCCGGCGACACCTTGAACCAGCGCACCGCGCCGCCCTTGGTGTGCAGCACCACGAAGTCGAAGCCGCCGATCGCATGGTGCTCGCCGCGCTTGGGCACGTGGCCCATCTCGTGCGCGATCAGGCCGCCGATGGTGTCGAAGTCCTCGCTGAGCTGTTCCTCGTCGAACACGATGCCGAAGGCCTCGGCCACGCGCTCGATCGGCGTGTCGCCCGAGACGCGGTAGGTGTGGTCGGCCAGGCCGAAGATGTCGCCCTCGTCCTCGGCGATGTCGAACTCGTCCTCGATCTCGCCGACGATCTGCTCGAGCACGTCCTCGATGGTGATCAGGCCGGCCACGCGGCCGAACTCGTCGATGACGATCGCCAGGTGGTTGCGGTTGCCGCGGAATTCGCGCAGCAGATCGTTGAGGCCCTTGCTCTCGGGCACGAAGGTGGCGGGCCGCAGCAGCGCGCGGATGTTCAGGCCCGGCGCGCGCTGCAGCTTGAGCAGGTCCTTCGCGAGCAGGATGCCGATGATGTTTTCCTTCTCGCCCTCGTACACCGGGAAGCGCGAGTGCGCGGTGTCGATGACCAGGTGCAGCAGCGCGTCGTAGGGGGCGTCGATGTTCACCAGGTCCATGCGCGGCGCCGCGACCATCACGTCGCCGGCCGTCATGTCGGCCATGCGCAGCACGCCTTCGAGCATCACGCGCGATTCGGCGCCGATCACCTGGTTGTCTTCGGCATCCGCCAGGGTTTCGATCAGCTCGTCGCGCGAGTCCGGACCGGGATGGATGAATTCGGCGAGCTTCTGGAGAAAGCCGCGCTTGTCTTCCCGTTCGACGGGTGCGCGTTCAGGGTGAGGTTCGGCCACTGCGGGAGGGCGTAGTTGGGGGGAGTGCAAGGATACCGGATTGCATGTGACAGGCTCTACCGGGTCCGCCTGGGGGTATGCAAGGAGCGTTCCCGGGCAGGGCCGGGCCGCCCGAGGGCCTTATTGCGCGGACTTGCCGCGCGCGCTGCGCACGCCGCTGCGGACTTCCTGCAGGCTGGCCAGGAAGGCCCAGAACTGCTTGGCGCGCGACTTGAGGTGGAAGTCGACAGCCGCGTAGTGCTCGAGCGCGATCTCGCTCATGCGGCTGTCGAAGGTGGCGCTCGGCAGCTGCAGGTGGGCTTCCGATTCGGAACCGCTGCGCACCACGGTGGCGCCGGCATTGCGCGCGATCTTGAGCATCGCGGCGTTCTCGCTGAGCGCATGGATGAACAGCATGCCCACGCCTTCGTTGCGCGCCACGACCACGGCGCGCTCGAACAGCCGGGCGCCATAGCCGCGTCCGCGGGCATGGGCCGAGACGGAAACGCCGAATTCGGCGCAGTCGCTGTGCTGGTCGTCGGGCGCGAAGGCCAGGTGGGCCATCGCGATCAGCTCGAGCTTGCGGTTGTAGATGCCGAACAGCTCGTCGCGGTCGAAGTCGAGGCCGTCGACATAGCGCTGCACCTGCTCGTCGCCCGCGGCATAGCCGAAGCGCAGGTAGCGGTCGTGGGCGCTGAGCGCCAGCAGGTGGCGCGCGATGCGCTCGCGCTCGCGCGGGCCGATCGAGCGGATCGGCACCATGACGGGCTGCGGCGCGGCAACGGCGCGTGGTTGGGCCTCAACCATCGGCGCCTTCAGAAAAGAGCCGAGGCCGAGGGATGCCCTGAGGAGGTCCTTGGCGGTAAGCATGGCTTGAATGTAAGGGTTTTCCCTTAACCCACAAGCCCGGCGGGACACTTTCGTGACTCATTTGTGAATCAATACCCGAAAGCGTGTGCCCGGAGCAACTTTTTCGTGCCTAGACCGGCACGGCTGTGGTGGCTTTGACACGGTCCAGCACGAAACTGGTCTTGCAGTCCTGCACGCTCGGGTGCTTGAGCAGGGTGTCCATGATGAAGCGGCTGTAGTGGGCCATGTCGGCCACGACCACGCGCAGCAGGTAATCCATCTCGCCCGTGAGGGCGGCGCACTCGACGACTTCGGGCCAGGTCTGCACACTGGCGCGGAACAGGTCCATGGGGTTGCGCTTGTGGCTCTCGGTGTGCTTTTCGAGCCGCACGTTGAGGTAGGCCGTGAGGCCCAGCCCGACGGCCTCGGGCTTGACCAGCGCCACGTAGCGGTCGATCACGCGCTGCTCCTCGAGCCGCTTGACCCGGCGCAGCACGGCGCTGGGCGAGAGGCTGACCTGCTCGGCGATCTGGTCGTAGGTGGCGCGGCCATCTGCTTGCAGCGTGCGCAGAATCAGCCGATCTATCTTGTCGAGTGCTTCCATGAGGAGATTTTTGCACTTTTCCTGCAATCGATCCAAGAAACACGCCCACAAACGCTGAAATCATGAGCGGCAGTCGACCTACATTGCTGCACTGGCCGAGCCGCCATCCTTTTACTTTCCCCTCGATCCCCACTTCTTCGGAGACTGCCATGAGCCACGCCGACGCGCCCGCCTTCACGCCCTGGGACAACCCCATGGGCACCGACGGCTTTGAATTCATCGAATACGCGGCACCCGATCCGGTCGCCATGGGCAAGGTCTTCGAGCGCATGGGCTTCACGGCCATCGCCAAGCATCGCCACAAGAACGTGCTGCTGTACCGCCAGGGCGAGATCAACTTCATCCTGAACGCCGAGCCCGATTCCTTCGCGCAGCGCTTCGCGCGCGAGCACGGCCCGAGCGTGTGCGCCATCGCCTTCCGCGTGCAGGACGCCAAGGCCGCCTACGAGCGCGCCACCTCGCTGGGCGCCTGGGGCTTCGCCGACAAGGCCGGCCCGGGCGAGCTGAACATCCCCGCCATCAAGGGCATCGGCGACAGCCTGATCTACCTGGTCGACCGCTGGCCCGGCAAGAACGGCGCGAAGCCCGGCGACATCGGCAACATCGGCTTCTACGACGTGGACTTCGAACCGCTGCCGGGCGTGGCCTCGCAGGACGCCCTGACCACCAAGGGCAACGGCCTGACCTACATCGACCACCTGACGCACAACGTCTACCGCGGCCGCATGAACACCTGGGCCGGCTTCTATGAGAAGCTGTTCAACTTCCGCGAGATCAAGTACTTCGACATCGAAGGCCAGGTCACCGGCGTGAAGAGCAAGGCCATGACCAGCCCCTGCGGCAAGATCCGCATCCCGATCAACGAAGAGGGCAAGGAACAGGCCGGCCAGATCCAGGAGTACCTGGACATGTACAAGGGCGAAGGCATCCAGCACATCGCGATGGGCTCGGACGACCTCTACGAGACGGTCGACGCGCTGCGCGCCAAGGGCGTGACCCTGCTGGACACCATCGACACCTACTACGAGCTGGTCGACAAGCGCATTCCGGGCCACGGCGAGAGCGTGGAAGAACTGCAGAAGCGCAAGATCCTGATCGACGGCAAGAAGGACGCGCTGCTGCTGCAGATCTTCAGCGAGAACCAACTCGGCCCGATCTTCTTCGAGTTCATCCAGCGCAAGGGCGACGACGGCTTCGGCAACGGCAACTTCAAGGCGCTGTTCGAGAGCATCGAGCTCGACCAGATGCGCCGCGGCGTGCTGAGCGCCGCAAAATAAGCGCTCCTTCCACCCTCCAGGAGCTCCGCATGCGCAACATCCTCTCGATCGGCCTGACCACCCTCGCTGCGGCGGTCGTTCTTTCGGGATGCGCGGCGGGGCCGGGAGGCGCACCGGCCGGCGGCGCCGCGGGCTCGCACCTCGACAGCGTACAGAAGGCGGCCGTGCTGCGCATCTGCACGCCGGGCGACTACCGGCCGTTCAGCTTCCAGAAGGCCGATGCCTCGTTCGAAGGCATCGACGTCGACCTGATGGCCGGCTTCAGCGCCAGCCTGAGCGCCAAGCCCGAGTGGATCAAGACCACCTGGGCCAACCTGCTGCCCGACCTCGCGGCCGGCAAGTGCGACATCGCCGTGGGCGGCGTATCGGTGACCACCGACCGCCAGAAGCGGGCCTTCTTCAGCGCGCCCTACATGGTCAACGGCAAGACGCCGATCGCGCGCTGCGCCGACGTGGCCAAGTACCAGAGCGTGGCCGACATCGACAAGCCCGCCACGCGCGTCATCTTCAATCCGGGCGGCAGCAACGAACGCTTCGCCCGCACCAACTTCAAGCAGGCCCGGCTCACGCTGCACGGCGAGAATGTGACGATCTTCGACGAGATCCTCGCCAACCGCGCCGACGTGTTCGTGACCGAGTCGGCCGAGGCGATCGTGCAGCAGAAGCTCAAGCCGGGCCTGTGCGCGATCAATCCCGACAAGCCGCTGCAATACGGCGAAATGGCCTGGATGCTGCCGCGCGACGACGTGGCCTTCAAGGCCTATGTCGACCAATGGCTTCACCTTCAGCAGGCCGGCGGCGACTTCCAGCGCGTCATGGACCGCTGGCTCAAGTAATCAACCGAAGCACCCATGGACACCCCTGCCACCGTCGTCACGCCCGCCGTCTACGGCGCCTCCGATCGCCCGCCGCGCGGCGACTACTCGCGCGGCGGCACGGTGCAGGCCGACTACACCTGCGCGCAGGACTGGGCCAGCTACACGGCGGCCGACCACGACACCTACAAGCGGCTCTACGAGCGCCAGGCCGCGCAGCTGCCGGGGCTGGCCTGCGATGCCTTCATCAAGGCGCTGCCGCTGCTGGGCGTGAAGGACCGCATCCCGCGCTTCGAGGAGCTCAACGAACGGCTGCACAAGGCCACCGGCTGGGAGATCGTGGCGGTGCCGGGGCTGATTCCCGAGCTGCCCTTCTTCACGCTGCTCGCGAACCGCAAGTTTCCCGTCACCGACTGGATCCGCAAGCCCGAGGAGTTCAACTACATCGTCGAGCCCGACGTGTTCCACGACCTGTTCGGGCACGTGCCGATGCTGTTCGACCCGACCTTCGCGGACTACGTGCAGCGCTACGGCGCGGGCGGCATCAAGGCCCACGAACTCGATGCCGGCGAGAAGCTGGCGCGGCTGTACTGGTACACGGTGGAGTTCGGGCTGATCCGCCAGCCCGATGGACTGCGTGCCTATGGCGCCGGCATCCTGAGCTCGGTCGGCGAACTGCAGCACGCGGTGCGCTCGAACGAGCCGCTGCGGCTGCCGCTCGATCTGCTGCGCACCATGCGCACGCTCTACAAGATCGACACCTACCAGGCCAACTACTTCGTCATCGATAGCTTCGCGCAGCTGTTCGACCTGACCGAGCCCGACTTCGCGCCGCTGTACCGGGCGCTGGAGACGGCGACCGACATTCCGGCCGGCGTGCTGCAGCCCGGCGAGTCCGGCAAGGCCTGAGCTTCCTTTCGGTAGCTGCGCCCAAGCGCGCGGCTCCCGTCAGCTCCATGCATCGATCGGCAGCTATCGCGCAGGCGACAGCCGATGCATTTACCTAGGACAAGCCCGCTGGTCGCTTGTCCTGTGCGGCTCCCACAATCCGCGCCAAAGGAGCTTGCATGCAGACATCCGCGCGACAGCACTATCCGGCCGGCGTACCGCACGAGATCGATCCCGAGCAGTACCGATCGCTTTCCCACATGTTCGACGAGGCTTTCGGCCGCTATGCCGACCGCCCGTTCTCGGTGTGCATGGAGCGCTGGATGTCGTACGGCGAGCTCGATGCGCAATCGAAGGCACTCGGCGCCTGGCTGCAGTCGCGCGGTCTCGAGCCCGGCGCGCGGGTGGCGATCATGCTGCCGAACATCCCGCAGTTCGCGGTCACCATGTGTGCCGTGCTGCGCGCCGGCTACACCTGCGTGAACGTCAATCCGCTGTACACCGCGCGCGAGCTCGAGCATCAGCTCAAGGACTCGGGCGCGACGGCCATCGTGATCCTCGAGAACTTCGCCTCCACGCTCGAGCAGGTGATCGAGAAGACGCCCGTGAAGCACGTGGTCATCACGGCGATGGGCGACCTGCTCGGCGGCCTCTACGGCAGCTGGATCACGCTTGCGGTGCGGCACCTGAAGAAGATGGTGCCGCCCTTCAAGCTGCCGCTGAGCGATGGCCGCACGGTCACGCCGTTCTCGCAGGCGCTCGGCGAAGGGCGCGGCCGCACGCTGGCGGCCGACAAGAGCACGCTCGATTCGATCGCCTTCCTGCAGTACACGGGCGGCACGACCGGACTGTCGAAAGGCGCGGTGCTCACGCATCGCAACATCGTGGCCGCCACCTTGCAGGCCGAGGCCTGGTTCACGCCGGCGCTCGCGCGCGCGGGCGACCTCGCGAAGGTCAACAGCATCGCGGCGCTGCCGCTGTATCACATCTTCGCGCTCACGCTGTGCCTGCTCGTGATCCGCCAGGGCTCGCACATGACGCTGGTGCCGAACCCGCGCGACTTCGACAAATTCATCGCGGTGTTGAAAAAGCGACCGTTCCACATGCTGCCGGCGGTGAACACGCTGTTCAACGCGCTGTTGATGCATCCCGAGTTCAAGACCATCGACTTCTCGACGCTGTTCGTCTCGCAGGCGGGCGGCATGGCCGCTTCGGAGGGCACGGCGAAGCGCTGGTTCGAAGCCACCGGCTGCCCCATGATCGAAGGCTGGGGCATGAGCGAGACCTGCGCGATCGGCACCAACAATCCGGTATCGAACACCAAGTTCACCGGCACCATCGGCCTGCCGTTGCCGAGCATCGAGATCGCGATCAAGGACGATGAGGGCAATTCGATGCCGATCGGCGAATCGGGCGAGCTCTGCATCAAGGGCCCGAACGTGATGAAGGGCTACTACAACCAGCCGGCCGAGACGGCGGCGGCCTTCACCGCCGACGGCTTCATGCGCACCGGCGACGTCGCCGTGATGCAGGAGGACGGCTACAGCCGCATCGTCGACCGCAAGAAGGACATGATCCTGGTCAGCGGCTTCAACGTGTTCCCGAACGAGCTCGAGAACGTGATCTCGCTGTGCCCCGGCGTGGTGGAATGCGCGGCCATCGGCGTGCCCGACGAGAAGCAGGGCGAGGCGATCAAGGTGTTCGTGGTGCGCCGCGACCCGAGCCTGACCGAGGAGGCTGTGCTGCAATACTGCAATGGACAACTCACCGGCTACAAGCGCCCACGGCACATCGAATTCCGCGATGCGCTGCCCAAGACCAACGTCGGCAAGATCCTGCGCCGCGAACTTCGCACCACCGCCTCCGCGGGCCATTGAATGAGCGCGGCGGCGGTCGCCGGGTTGCCGGCGAATGTCGTCGTGCTCGAGCGTGGGTGGCTGTCGTCCAACAACATCCTCGCGATCGGGGCCGATGAGACGGCGCTGATCGATACCGGCTATGTGGCGCACGCCGAGCAGACGGTGGCGCTGGTCGAGTCGGCATTGGACGGGCGGCCGTTGGACCGGGTGCTCAACACGCATCTGCACAGCGACCACTGCGGCGGTAATGCGGCGCTGCAGGCGCGCTATCCGGCCCTTCGCATCGAGATCCCGCCGGGCGAGGCGGCGCTGGTGGAGCGCTGGGATGAAGAAGCGCTGAGCTTCAGGGCGACGGGGCAGAGCTGCCCGCGGTTTCGCGTCTCTGGGTTACTGCAGCCCGGGACCGAACGCGATGTCGGTGGACTGTGCTGGCAGATCCATGCGGCGCCAGGTCACGATCCGCATTCGGTCATTCTTTTCGAGCCTGTGTCGCGGACCCTGGCGTCCGCGGATGCGCTGTGGGAGAACGGGTTCGGTATCGCGTTTCCGGAGCTGAAGGGCGAACCGTCGTTCGGAGAGATGGCGGTCACTCTGGATTTGATCGAACGCCTGGCGCCATCGATCGTGATTCCGGGGCACGGGTCGACCTTCACGGACGTGGAAGCCGCGCTGAAGGTGGCGCGGCGGCGGCTCGAGGGGCTGCAACGGGATCCCACCAAGCATGCGCGGCATGCGATCAAGGTGCTGATCAAGTTCAAGCTGCTGGAAAAACAGCGAATGTCGCGTGGCGACTGGATGGCCTGGGTGCGCGAGACGCCTTATCTGGCCATGGTGTGCGCTCGGTTCTTCGAGGGCGTGGCGCTGGATGCCTTGGCGCAGGAGATCCTGGCTGAACTCGTCGCTGCGCGGGCTGCTGAAATCACGGAAGACGAGGTTCGGAACCTCTGAATTCTTGAAATGGTCGGGACTGTCTAGGATGTCCCGATTTCATTCAAATAAAGCGCTGCCTATTATCTGAATTGCCAATAAAAAAGCGCCCTGTCGTGGACGGGGCGCTTTTTGTTTCTGCTTTTGCTCGTGCCAATAAAAAAGCCCCAACCGATTGGTTGGGGCTTTTTTGGCTGTAATAGCCTGACGATGACCTACTTTCACACGGGAACCCGCACTATCATCGGCGCTGAGTCGTTTCACTGTCCTGTTCGGGA
>NZ_JBWKPQ010000045.1:0-27020 GCF_059418345.1 Variovorax sp. GW821-FHT09B01
GCGAAATAAAGGAGGAGCCGAAGGCGGGGGACATTCGCGGAGGGAAGTACCCGCTGTCCTGTGCACGCGCCCCGAACAAAAACGCCCAGTCTGGCAAGACCGACGATTCCTTGGCTAAATGCGACCCTCCGCAAGAAACCAAGGATCCAGGATGTCTTCTGAGCAACAACACAACAAGGTAGCCATCGTCACCGCAGGCGGCAGCGGCATGGGCGCCGCCGCGGCCCGCAAGCTCGCGCAGGACGGTTTCCGTGTCGCCATCCTGTCTTCCTCGGGCAAGGGCGAGGCCCTCGCGAAGGAGCTCGGCGGCATTGGCGTGACCGGCTCCAACCAGTCGAACGACGACCTCAAGACACTCGTCGACCGCGTCATCGCCGAGTGGGGCCGCATCGACGTGCTCGTCAACAGCGCCGGCCACGGCCCGCGCGCGCCCGTTCTGGAAATCACCGACGACGACTGGCACCGCGGCATGGACGTCTACCTGCTGAGCGCCGTGCGCCCCAGCCGCCTCGTCACGCCGCACATGGTCAAGCAGGGGGGCGGCGCCATCATCAACATCTCGACCTTCGCCGCCTTCGAACCCGATCCCGTGTTTCCGACCTCGGGCGTGTTCCGCGCCGGCCTCGCTGCCTTCACCAAGCTCTTCGCCGACCAGTATGCGGAGCACAACGTGCGCATGAACAACGTGCTGCCCGGCTTCATCGACAGCCTGCCCGAGAAGGAGGTGTTCCGCGAACGCATCCCCATGGGCCGCTACGGCCGCAGCGACGAGATCGCCGCCACCATCGGCTTTCTCGCCTCCGATGGCGCGGGCTACATCACCGGCCAGAACCTGCGCGTCGACGGGGGCATCACGCGCTCCGTCTGAGGCCGTCATGGGCGCTGCCTACAATCGGCGCCCATGTGCCCGAGGACGTCCCGCCACCCGAACACGCTTCGCGCGGACCTCATCCTCTTCGGCCGGCACGTACGCCGGCGCGCCTCCTGCTACGTGCTCGCTCGCATCGCGCGCGACAGCCAATCCCGGCAATCGGGCTGCTCGCGGCTGACTCCCCCTTGAGCCTGGCGCATTGAATGAAGCGCGGCGGCAGCGCCCGCCGCTTTCTCCCTTGCGCCGCCAGCCGGCGCGATGCCTTCCAACGTCCCGCGATGCCTTGCCGGCACGCGGGCTGCTTTCCGTTTTCTCCATGTCTTCCCGCTACAGCCGCCTGCGCACCGAGTGGTGCCCGAGCATTCCGCGCGAACTGATGGCCGGCGCCGTCGCCACCTTCGCGCTCATTCCCGAGGTCATCGCCTTTTCCTTCGTCGCCGGCGTCGATCCCGCGGTGGGCCTGTTCGCCTCCTTCGTCATCGGCATCGTCATCGCCTTCACTGGCGGGCGCCCCGCCATGGTCTCGGCCGCGGCCGGGTCGGTGGCGCTGGTGGCCGCGCCGCTGGTGCATGCGCACGGCCTGGCCTATCTGCTCGCGGCCGGCCTGCTCGCGGGCGCGATGCAGATCGCCTTCGGGCTGCTGCGCCTGGGCGTGTTGATGCGCTTCGTTTCGTCGTCGGTGCGCACCGGCTTCGTCAACGCCCTCGCGATCCTGATCTTCGCCGCGCAGATGCCGCACTTCATCGGCGCCAACGCCGCCACCTGGGCGATGGTCGGCCTCGGGCTCGCGGTCATCTACCTGCTGCCGCGCCTCACCACCGCGGTGCCCTCGCCGCTGGTGTGCATCGTGGTGGTCACGCTCGCGGGCCAGTGGCTCGGGCTGCCGCTCAAGACCGTGGCCGACCTCGGCCAGTTGCCCGATGCCTTGCCCATGTTCGCGCTGCCCGCCGTGCCGCTGAACCTCGAGACCCTGCGCATCATCGCCTTGCCCGCCTTCGCGATCGCGATGGTCGGCCTGCTCGAATCGATGATGACCGCGAGCGTGGTCGACGAACTCACCGACACCCCGAGCTCGAAGAACCGCGAGTGCGGCGGCCTCGGCCTCGCGAACGTGGCGGCCAGCTGCTTCGGCGGCATCGCGGGCTGCGGAATGATCGGCCAGACCGTGAGCAACGTGCGCTACGGCGGCCGCGGCCGGCTCTCGACCCTGTTCGCGGGCGCCTTCCTGCTGATCCTCATGGTGCTGCTCAAGCCCTGGGTGTCGCAGGTGCCGGTGGCGGCGCTGGTCGCGATCATGGTGATGGTCTCGGCCTCGACCTTCGACTGGGGCTCGCTGCGCACGCTGGTGCGCCATCCGCGCCTGTCGAGCGTCGTGATGCTCGCCACCGTGGCCGTTACCGTCGCCACCGACAACCTGGCCGCGGGCGTGGGCATCGGCGTGCTGCTCAGCGGCGTCTTCTTCACCTTCAAGGTGGCGCGGCTGCTGCGGGTGCAGGGGCGGCAGGACGACGAGGGCGCCTGGCGCTTCGCCGTGAGCGGGCAGGTCTTCTTCGCCTCGGCCGACATGCTGGTCGATGCCTTCGACGTGCGCGAGATCGACGGCGCGCCGGTGCGCATCGATGTTTCTCAGGCCCACTTCTGGGACGTGACCGCCGTGGCGGCGCTGCGCAAGGTGGTCGAGCGGCTGCGCAAGCACGGCAGCGTGGTCGACGTGAGCGGCATGAACCAGGCCAGCCGAGACCTCGTGCTGCGCCTCGACGCGGCGCCCGAGTGAAGCGGCTCAGGCCGCGGCGGCCGCCTCGGCGCGCACCTGGCTGCGAAAGCGCCCCGGGCTCTCGCCCACCGCGCGCCGGAAGGCCGCGCTGAAGGCCGTCTCCGACTGGTAGCCCACGCGCTCGGCGATGCGCGCGATGCCCTCGTCGCCGTGCCGCAGCGCGTGGCGCGCCACCGTCATGCGCCAGCCGCCGAGATAGTCGAGCGGCGTCGAGCCCGTCAGCGCCTTGAAGCGCAGCGCGAAGGCCGTGCGCGACATGCTGGCCGTCTGCGCCAGCCGCTCCACCGTCCAGGGCTGGGCGATGTCGGCATGCATGCGCGACAGCGCGGCGCCGATGCGCGCATCGGTCATCGCGCCGAGCCAGCCCTCGGGCTGCGGCGCGTTCGCGAGGTGCACGCGCAGCGCCTGCACCAGCACCAGCGCCGCGAGGTTGGTGCGCGCCAGGGTCGAGCCCGGGCGCAGCTCTGCCGTCTCCCAGCCCATCAGGTCGAGCAGGCCCACGAGCGGCCGCGCGCCCGGATCGCTTGCGCGCAGGTGGATCAGCGGCGGCAGGTGGCGCAGCAGCAGTTCGCCGGCCTCGCCCGAGAGCGCGAAGCGCCCGCTCGCGAGCACCACGCGCGTCGCGTCGCTCGCATCCAGCCCGTCGTGGCGCAGCACCCCGTCGGGGCCGCGCTGCTCGCGGCTCAGGCGCGTGCCGTCCTGCAGCGGCCCCGGCGGATCGCTCGCGGCCGAGAAGGGCAGGCCGTTGGTCAGCAGGAAGAAGTCGCCGGCCTCCAGCATCACCGGCGCGGCCGTGCCCTCGACCTCGATGCGAAAGCGCCCCTCGAGCACGCAGCCCAGCTTGATGTGCGAGGCGTAGTGCCCGTAGCGGAAGGCCCAGCGGCCGCGCGCCTCGAAGCGCGACGAGAGCGTGCTGCTCACCGTGAGCATGGCCAGCACATCGGACAAGGGATCCATGATTCTGTACGAATGAATAGGAAATGCGTGCTGATGATTATTCAATCATTCAGCCCGACGCGCGACCATCGGGGCATGTCCTCCTCGAACGCTCCAGTTTTCCGTCACGCCGTCGTGCTGGGTCTGCTCACCACCATCGGCCCCTTCGCCATCGACATGTACCTGCCCGCGCTGCCTGCCATCGGGCGCGCGCTGAACGCCGATCCGCATGCGATGCAGGCCAGCCTGATGGCCTTCTTCATCGCGGTCGGCGCCGGCCAGCTGGTCGCGGGCCCGCTGTCGGACATGTTCGGCCGCCGCCGGCCGATGGTCGCGGGCCTCGTGCTGTTCATGCTCGCCAGCATCGGCTGCGCCTTCGCGCCCAGCGCGGGCGTGCTGGTCGCGCTGCGCTTCGTGCAGGGGCTCGGCGCCTGCGCCTGCATGGTCACGCCGCGCGCCGTGGTGCGCGACCTGTACACCGGGCCCGAGGCGGCGCGGATGATGTCGCTGCTGCTGATGGTCTACAGCGTGTCGCCGATCCTCGCGCCGCTGGCCGGCAGCCTCGTGGCCGAGAGCCTGGGCTGGCGCGCCGTGTTCGTCGCCGTTGCCGCCGTCGGGCTCGCGGGCCTCGCGATGCTGCTGGCCCTGCTGCCCGAGACCCGGCCCGCCACCGCGCGGCTGTCGAGCAACTTCCGCAGCGCCATGGCCGGCTACGGCGTGCTGCTGCGCGACCGCCACTTCATGGCGCTGGCCTTCATGGCCTCGTTCACCGTCTCGAGCTTCTTCGTCTACGTGGCCAACTCGCCCTTCGTGATGAGCACGCACTTCGGCGTCTCGCCGCGCATGTACGCGGTGCTGTTCGCGCTCAATGCGGTGTCGCTGCTCGCGCTGTCGCAGGCCAATGGCCGGCTGGTGGCGCGCTTCGGCATCCGGCGCGTGCTGCGCACGGCGGTGATGGCGCAGGCCGCCACCCTCGGGCTGCTGCTGGTGCTCACGCTCGCGGGCGTGGACCGGCTCTTCGTGCTGGTGGTGCTGCTGATGATCGGCTTCGGCCTCAACGGCCTGATCGTGCCCGCGGCCTTCGTGCTCGCGATGGAGGGCCATGCCGCGCTCGCGGGCACGGCCTCGGCGCTGATCGGCACGATGAACTTCGCGGGCGGCGCGGTGATGGTGGCGCTGGTCGCGCCGTTTGCCGACGGAACGCCGCTGCCGATGGTGGCGGGCATCGCCGGCTGCGCCGCGGTGGTGCTGACGCTGGCCTTGCGCGCCCTGCGGCCGCCGGTGCGGCGCGTGCCCGGTGTCATGCAGGGGTTCTAAGTGATTGCCCCGTGAGCAAGGCGTGGCCTTGGGCCTAGCCTTTGTGCGTTCCGTCGGAGATTCGATGGACTGCAAAGGCTTTGATGGACATTCCCGCCCCGGTGCTCGACAGCATGCAGCGAACCCTCCAGTCCTACGAGGCGTCCGCGCGCGACTACGACGCGATCGTGGCGGACCATCCGCCGCCCGAGATCGAGGACGCGCTGCGCCGCATGGTGGCGTGCATGCCCGCGGGCGGCCGCGTGCTCGAGGTCGGCTCGGGCACGGGGCGCGATGCCGACTTCGTCGAATCGCTGGGCGCGATCGTCAGGCGCACCGATGCGACGCAGGCCTTTCTCGACCTGCAGGCCGAGCGCGGCAAGCAGGGCGCGCTGCTCAATGTCGTCACCGACGCGCTGGGCGGGCCCTTCGACGCCATCCTCGCGATGGCCGTGCTGATCCATGTCGATCGCGCGCAGATCGCGCCGGTGCTGCTCAAGGTGTTCGACGCGCTCGCGCCCGGCGGCGTCTTCCTCGCGGGCATGCGTATCGGCGAGGGCGAGACCAACGGCGACTACCAGACCGTGTACTGGGACCGCGACCGGTTCGCCGCGCAGCTCGCGGCGGCCGGGCTGCAGCTGGATTGGGAGCGGCAGTGGATCGGCCGCGAGGACGTACGCTGGGCCAGCTTCCTGGCCCGCCGTCCGCGCGGATGAACGCCGCCTACACGCCCAGGTAGCGCGTCCACAGCGAGCGGTCGGCATCGAGCGCGGCCGAGTCGCCCTGCCACACCACGCGCCCGCGCTCGAGGATCACGTGCCGGTCGGCCAGCGGCAGCAGGCGCTGCACGTACTTGTCGACCACCAGGATCGCCTCGCCCTCGGACTTGAGCGTGGCGATGCAGTGCCAGATCTCCTCGCGGATCACGGGCGCCAGGCCTTCGGTGGCCTCGTCGAGGATCAAGAGGCGCGGATGCGTGGACAGCGCGCGCGCGATCGCCAGCATCTGCTGCTCGCCGCCCGAGAGCTGGTTGCCCGCGTTGGCCTTGCGCTCCGCGAGGCGCGGGAACAGGCCGTAGAGCGCCTCGACGGTCCAGCGCGGCGCGCTGCCGGGGCGCGGGCGCGCGAAGGCGCGCAGGTGCTCGTCGACGCTGAGGTTGGGGAACACGTGCCGGCCCTCGGGCACGATGGCCACGCCGCGGCGCGCGATGGCGTCGGGCTTGTGACCGCCGATGGCCGCGCCGCCGAAGCGCAGCTCGCCGCGCATCGGCGCGAGCATGCCGGTGATGACCTTGAGCAGGGTGCTCTTGCCCATGCCGTTGCGGCCCAGCAGCGCGAGCACCTCGCCCGCGCCGATGCGCAGGTCGATGCCGAACAGCACCTGGCTCGCGCCATAACCGGCCTCGATGGCGTTGGCTTCCAACAATGTCGTCGAGCTCATGCGTGACCTTCCGCTTCGGTGCCCAGGTAGACCGCCTGCACGTCGGGATGCCCGCGCACCTCGTCGGCCGTGCCGCTCATCAGCACGCGGCCCTGCACCAGCACCGTGAGCCGGCTGGCGAGGCGGAACACCGCGTCCATGTCGTGCTCGATCAGCAGGATCGCCATCGAGGCGCGCAGCGACTCGATCAGGTCGACCATGCGCGCCGACTCGTCGGGGCCCATGCCGGCCATCGGTTCGTCGAGCAGCAGCAGCTTGGGTTCGGCCGCGAGCGCCAGCGCCACGTCGAGCGCGCGCTGCGCGCCGTGCGGCAGCGTGCCGGCGATGCGGTCGCGTTCGCGCGCCAGGCCCACGCGCTCGGCCAGCGCGGCGGCGCGGTCGGCCAGGTCCTTCTCGCGCGAACGCGGCGCGAGGAAGCGCAGGCTGCTGCCCGCGTGCGCCTGCGCGGCCAGCATCAGGTTGTCGTGCACCGTGTCCTTGGCGAACACGCGCGTGACCTGGAAGCAGCGCGACATGCCCGCGGCCACGCGCTGGTGGTCCTTGAAGCCGGTGATGTCCTTCTCGTCGAGCAGGATGCGGCCGGCATCGGCCTTGAGCAGGCCGGTGATGAGGTTCACCAGCGTGGTCTTGCCCGCGCCGTTGGGGCCGATCAGCGCATGCACTTCGCCGCGCTCCACCGTGAGGCTCACATGGTCGGTCGCCAGCAGGCCACCGAAGCGCTTGACCAGTCCTTCGATCCTGAACAGGCTCATGGCGTAGCCTTTGCGAGCGGTGCGCGGCGGCGCGACAGCGCGGCCAGTCCCTTGGGCGCCCACAGGGCGACGGCGATCAGCAGCAGGCCCAGCGGCATGTGCCAGTGTTCGGTGTGCTGCTTGAGCGCTTCCTCGAGCAGCAGCCACACGGCGGCGCCCACCGGCCCGCCCCAGCTGCGGCCGAGGCCGCCGATCACCACCATCACCAGCAGCGTGGCCGACTGCGTCCAGTGCATGGTGGCCGGGCTCACGAAGCCGTTGCCGCCCGCGAGCAGCGCGCCCGCCAGGCCGGCGATGGCGCCCGCGATCGCGAAGGCCGCGAGCTGCAGCCGGAACACCGGGTAGCCGAGCGCGCGCATGCGCGTCTCGTTGTCGCGGATGCCCATCAGCGCATGGCCGAAGCGCGACTGCGTGGCGCGCTGCAGCCACCACAGCGCGAGCGCCACCAGCGCCAGCACCACCCAGTAGAAGTTGCTCTCGTTGCCGAGGTCGAGGCCCGGCAGCAGGGTGGGGCGGCTCATCAGCGTGTAGCCGTCGTCGCCGCCGTACTTGCGCAGCGAGACCGCGACGAAATACAGCATCTGCGCGAAGGCCAGCGTGGTCATGATGAAGTAGACGCCGCGCGTGCGCAGCGCCACCGTGCCGATCAGCGCGGCGGCCAGGCCGGCCACCACCACGGCTGCGGGCCACAGCACCCAGGCCGAGGTCGTGCCGGCGTCGCTGAGCGCCACCACCGTGTAGGCACCCACGCCGATGAAGCCCGCATGGCCGAGCGCGACCATGCCGCCGAAGCCGAGGATGAAGTTGAGGCTGGCCGCGGCCAGCGCGACGATCAGCACGCGGCGCACGAAGCCGATGTAGAACTCGAAGCCGAACAGCGGTGCGATCAGGGGAAAGGCGGCGAGCAGCAGCACGAGCAGCCCGAGGCCGATGTGACGGGTTTTCATGCGCGTGCCGAGAAGAGGCCCGAGGGCCTGAAGAGAAGGACCGCCACCATCAGCGCGTACATCGCCACCTCTGCCACCAGCGGACCGAGGTCGGCCGCGGTGGCCGGCGGCAGCGTGGCGCGCAGCAGCATGGGCACGAAGGCGCGGCCGATGGTGTCGACGATGCCCACCAGCAGCGCGGCCACGAAGGCGCCGCGCACCGAGCCGATGCCGCCGATCACCAGCACCACCAGCGCCGGGATCAGGATCTGTTCGCCCATGCCGACCTGCACCGCGACGATCGGTCCCATCAGCGCGCCGGCCAGCGCGGCGAGTGCCGCGCCGAGCAGGAACACGCCGTTGAAGATGCGGCCCACGCGCACGCCCATCAGTTCGGCCATCGGCCGGTCGGAGGCGCCCGCGCGCACCCGCATGCCGATGCGCGTGTGGTTCACGAGCAGGTAGAGCGCCAGCGCGACCAGCATGCCGCCGACCAGGATCACCAGCCGGTACGAGGGATAGGGCAGGCCGTCCATCAGCTCGACCGGGCCCGAGAGCGCGGCGGGCGTCGGCGCCATCACCGGCGACGGGCCCCAGATCATCTTGACCAGGTCGTCGGCCACCAGGATCACGCCGAAGGTCGCGAGCACCTGCGCGAGGTGGTCGCGCGTGTAGAGGCGGCGCATCAGCAGCACCTCGAGCAGCAGCGCCACCACCACGGTGACCGCCACCGCGATGACGATGGCCGCGGCGAACGAGCCGGTGCGCGTGTGCGCCTCTGCCGCGACGTAGGCGCCGGCCATGAACAGCGAACCGTGCGCGAGGTTCAGCACGTCCATGATGCCGAACACCAGCGTGAGGCCCGCGGCCAGCAGGAACAGCATCAGGCCGTAGCCGAGGCCGTTGAGCAGCTGCTCGAGAACGAGGATGGGAGTCATGGGGAGGAAGAGGGAATGCGGATGGCCGTACGCCAGGGGCGCGCGAATCTCGCGTCCCCGGCGTGCGGAAATTCGGAAGGCCGAGCCGGCCCGCCGATCACTTCATCGGGCACTTGTCGGCGTAGCTGTCGCCGTAGTTGGTGAGCACCGTGTTGATCAGCTTGTTCGTGACCTTGCCCTGCGCGTCCTTGCCGATCACGCGCAGGTAGAAGTTCTCGATCGGGTAGTGGTTGTTGGCGTACTTGAAGGTGCCGCGCGTCGAGGCGTAGTTGGCCTTCTTGAGCGCCGCGATCACGGCCTCGCGGTTCTGCGCGTTGCCGCCGGCCTGCTTCACGGCGGCGTCCATCGCGAGGATGGCGTCGTAGGCCTGCGCGGCGTAGACCGACGGGTAGCGGCCGTTGTACTCCTTGCGGAACGCGGCCACGAAGGCCTTGTTGGCGGCGTTGTCGAGGTCGTGCGCCCAGTGCGAGGTGTTGAACAGGCCCAGCATCGGCTCGCCCACGGCGCCGATCACGTCCTCGTCGGCCGAGAAGCCGCTGGTGACCAGCGTGATGTCCTTCGACAGGCCCGCGCCCACGAACTGCTTGATGAAGTTGATGCCCATCGCGCCGGGCAGGAAGAAGTAGATCGAGTCGGGCTTGGAGGCGCGCAGCTGCGCGAGCTCGGCCGCGTAGTCGATCTGGCCGAGCTTGGTGTAGAGCTCGTCGGCCACCTGGCCCTTGAACTGGCGCTTGAAGCCGCCGAGCGCGTCCTTGCCCGCGGGATAGTTGGGCGCGATCAGCACGATCTTCTTGAAGGCGCGGTCCTGCGCGAACTTGCCGGCGGCCTCGTGGAACTGGTCGTTCTGGTAGGCGGTGCCGAAGAAGTAGGCATTGCACTGCGCGCCCGCGAACTGGCTCGGGCCGGCATTGGCCGAGAGGTAGGGCACCTTGGCGTTGAACAGCGTCGGGCCGACGGCCAGCGCCACGTTGGAGCCGATCGGGCCGCTGAAGATGTCGATCTTGTCGCGCTGGATCATGCGGTCGACCAGCTGCTTGGCCTGGTCGGGGCTGCCGGCCATGTCGGCCTGCACGAACTCCACCTCCTGCCCGCCGAGCTTGCCGCCCAGCTGCTTGATGCCGAGCGCGAAGCCGTCGCGCGCCTCGGCGCCCAGCGCCGCGAACGGACCCGAGATGTCGAGCGCGAGGCCGACCTTGACCGGCGCGGCCAGGGCCGAGGCCGCGGCGCCGCACAGCAGCAGCGAAAGCAGGGTGCGCAGCAGCGCGGACGATTTCGGGGACGGTTGGCTCATCGGATTCTCCGGCAGGGATGGGGGTGAAACGGCGTCGAACCGTTGATAGCTAAATACTTTAGCCGTAAACAATTCGGTGTCAACGGTGCTAGCACGAATGGTGCCAGTGGCCGCCTCGTGCGCGGCCCCGATGTCCCCAAAAAAGAAGCGGCATCGACCCGGGCCGATGCCGCTTCTGATGCCCTCGAAGAGGGCGCGGCGCCTGCGTGGTGCGCCGCTTCTTTCGCGCCGATCAGCCGAAGGGGCTGGCGGTCGCGAACCACAGGCCGATGCCGGTGGCGATGATGAACGCCCCGTCGGTCACGCCCGCGACCAGGAAGAACTTGGTCTGCAGCGTGTCGACCATCTCGGGCTGGCGCGTCGTGCCCTCGAGGAACTTCTGCCCCACCAGCGCGATGCCGATGCACGAGCCCAGTGCCGCGATGCCGATCAGCAGGGCGACCGCGAGGGGGAGGATGTTGAAGCCGTTCATGGTGCTTTCTCCAGTGGTTGATGCCTGGACGTACTGTCCCGCATCGACTGCACCGGGTCCATGACCTCGCGGGTCATGCGCGCGCGGCAGCGGCTCAGGTGCGCGCGGCGCGCGAGGGCCACAGCACCGAGGCGATCGCCACCATCATCAGCGCCACCGCCACCCAGTCCTGCCAGTGCACCGCCTCGCCGAGCCACACCGCGCCGCTGAACACGCCGAGCACCGGGATGAACATCACGCTGAGCGTGGAGGCCACGGGCGGCAGCCCGCGCGCGAGATAGAACCACGCGGCGTGCGCGAAGCCGAAGATCAGCACCGCGTTGTAGAGGATCGCGCCCCAGGTCACGCTGCCGGGCCAGCGCCACTGGTCGCGTTCGAACAGCGCCGACAGCACCGTCATCACCACCGCGGTGAGCGCCGTCATCCAGAACGAGAGCGTGAGCGTCGGCAGCCCGATGCGCGTGTGGCGCAGCAGCTGCGTGCCCAGCGCCCAGGTGGCGGCCGCCACCAGTGCGAGCGCGACGTAGCCGGGCCGCCCCGCGAGGTCGGTGAGCTCGTGCCACAGCAGCAGGCCCACGCCGATCGCGCAGGCGCCCACGCCGGTCCAGGCACGGCGCGAGAGCGCGGCCGAGAACAGCAGCGCGCCGATCACGGCCGAGAACACCGGCATGGTGTAGCCGAGGATGGCCGCGCGCCCGCCCGACAGCGCCTTCACCGCGAGGATGATGCAGGCGTGCCAGACGAACATGTTGGTGGCGCCCAGCCACAGCAGCTCGGGCCAGGCGCCGCGCGGCACGCGGAACGGCACCTTCATCCACGCCAGCGCCAGGCCCAGCACCGGCAGCCCGAGCCAGATCGAGATCGCGCGAAAGGCCAGCGGCGGATAGTCCGCCACGCCGAGCTTCATCACCGGCCAGTTGAGGCCCCAGGCAAGGGTCAGCAGGACGAGGATGACGAACTGGCGGGGGGTGAAGGAAGGCATGGGGCGCGATTGTGGCGTGCCACGGCGCTTCGTGCAGGCGGAGGGGCCCGCACGCCCCGCCTTCAGGCCGGCAGCAGCCGCTTCAGGTAATGCCCCGTATGGCTCGCCTCGTTCCCCGCCAGGTCCTCGGGCGTGCCCGCGCCCACCACCGTACCCCCGCCGGCGCCGCCCTCGGGGCCCATGTCGATCAGCCAGTCGGCGGTCTTGATGACGTCGAGGTTGTGCTCGATCACGACGATGGTGTTGCCCGCGTCGCGCAGCTGGTGCAGCACCTTGAGCAGCAGCTCGATGTCGGCGAAGTGCAGGCCGGTGGTCGGCTCGTCGAGGATGTAGAGCGTGCGGCCGGTGTCGCGCTTGCTGAGCTCGAGCGCGAGCTTCACGCGCTGCGCCTCGCCGCCCGACAGCGTGGTGGCCGACTGGCCGAGCTTGATGTAGCTGAGGCCCACGTCGAGCAGGGTGCGCAGCTTGCGCTCGATGGTCGGTACGGCCTTCAGGAACTCGTGCGCGACCTCGACCGTCATGTCGAGGATCTGCGCGATGTTGCGGCCCTTGTACTGGACCTCGAGCGTCTCGCGGTTGTAGCGCTGGCCGTGGCAGACCTCGCAGGGCACGTAGACGTCGGGCAGGAAGTGCATCTCGACCTTCACCACGCCGTCGCCCTGGCAGGCCTCGCAGCGCCCGCCCGCCACGTTGAAGCTGAAGCGGCCCGGCCCGTAGCCGCGCTCGCGCGCGGTGTTGGTCTCGGCCATCAGCTCGCGGATCGGCGTGAACAGGCCCGTGTAGGTGGCCGGGTTGCTGCGCGGCGTGCGGCCGATCGGGCTCTGGTCGACGTTGATGACCTTGTCGAAGTACTCGATGCCTTCGACCGCCTCGTGCGGCGCGGGCTCCTCGTGGGCGCGGTAGAGCGTGCGCGCGACGGCGCTGTAGAGCGTGTCGTTGACCAGCGTGGACTTGCCCGAGCCCGAGACGCCGGTGACGCAGGTCAGCAGGCCGACCGGAAAGGCCACGCTCACGTTCTTGAGGTTGTTGCCGCTGGCGCCGACCACGCGGATCTCCTGCAGCGCGGTCTGCGAGGCGAGGTGCGCGGCCTCGCGCGCGGCGCGGCGCTCGGCTGCGGGGCTCTGCGGAAAGCGCGAGGCCTTGCGCGGCTCGGCCGGCACCTCCTTCTTCACCACCGGCAGCCACGGCGTGCGGCGCTTCGGCACCTCGATCTTCTTCGCGCCCGACAGGTACTGGCCGGTCAGCGACTCGGGGTTGGCCGCCACCTGCGCGAAGCTGCCCTGCGCCATCACGCGGCCGCCGTGCACGCCGGCGCCCGGGCCCATGTCGATCACATGGTCGGCGGCGTGGATCATGTCCTCGTCGTGCTCGACCACGATCACGCTGTTGCCGATGTCGCGCAGATGCTTGAGCGTGCCGATCAGGCGGTCGTTGTCGCGCTGGTGCAGGCCGATGCTGGGCTCGTCGAGCACGTACATCACGCCGGTCAGGCCCGAGCCGATCTGCGAGGCGAGGCGGATGCGCTGCGCCTCGCCGCCCGACAGCGTCTCGGCGCTGCGGTCCAGGCTCAGGTAGTTGAGGCCCACGTCGTTGAGGAACTTGAGGCGCAGGCCGATCTCGCGCACCACCTTGTCGGCGATCTCGGCCTTGGCGCCGCGCAGCTGCAGGCGCTGGAACCACGAGAGGCTGTCGCGCAGGGTCAGGCGGCTGAGTTCGAAGATCGCCATGCGCGGCGGTTGTGTGGCCCCCACGCTCGGCACTGGCGTGTCCTCGCTGCCCCCCGAGGGGGCGCTCGCCGCCTTGGGGCGGCCCGGCGCCGGCTCGGCATCGGCCGGGCGCGCCGACTCGTCGACCAGGAACACGTTGCGCGCCTCGCGCCGCAGCCGCGAGCCGCCGCATTCGGGGCAGGGCTGGAAGCTGCGGTAGCGCGCGAGGTCCTCGCGCACCATCACCGAGTCGGTCTCGCGGTAGCGCCGCGCCATGTTCGGGATGATCCCCTCGAAGGGATGCTTCTTCGTGAGCTTCTTGCCCGCGAAGTTGCCCGACTCCATGGTGTAGTTGAACTTGATCTCCTCGCCCGCGGAGCCGTGCAGCAGCACCTGCTGCACCGAGGCCGGCAGCGATTCGAAGGGCGCGTCGACGTCGAACTTGTAGTGCTTCGCGACGCTCTCGATCATGCTGAAGTAGTAGCCGTTGCGGCGGTCCCAGCCCTTGATCGCGCCGCTGGCCAGCGACAGCGAGGGGAAGGCCACCACGCGCGCCGCGTCGAACACCTCGCTGTGGCCCAGGCCGTCGCAGCTCGGGCAGGCGCCCACGGGCGAGTTGAACGAGAACAGCCGCGGCTCGAGCTCGGCCAACGAGTAGTGGCAGATCGGGCAGGAGAACTTGGCGTTGAACAGGTGCTCGCGGTCGGGCTGGCCCTCGCCGCCGAGCTCGAGCACCAGCGCGCGGCCCTCGGCCAGGCGCAGCGCGGCCTCGAAGCTCTCGGCCAGGCGCTGCTGCATGTCGGGGCGCGCGCGCAGCCGGTCGATCACCACGTCGATGTCGTGCTTCTCGGTCTTCTTGAGCTTGGGCAGGTCGTTGTATTCGTAGGTCTGGCCGTCGACGCGAAAGCGGATGTAGCCCGCGGCCTGCATCTCGGCGAACAGCTCGACGAACTCGCCCTTCTTCTCGCGCGCCACCGGCGCGAGGATCATCAATCGCGGTTCCTCGCCCAGGCCCAGGGTCGCGTCGACCATCTGAGAGACGGTCTGCGCCTGCAGCGGCAGGTGGTGGTCGGGGCAGAAGGGCGTGCCGGCGCGCGCATAGAGCAGGCGCAGGTAGTCGTGGATCTCGGTCACCGTGCCCACGGTGGAGCGCGGGTTGTGGCTGGTGGCCTTCTGCTCGATGCTGATCGCGGGCGACAGGCCCTCGATCACGTCGACGTCGGGCTTGTCCATCAGCTGCAGGAACTGCCGTGCATAGGCCGACAGGCTCTCGACGTAGCGCCGCTGGCCCTCGGCATAGAGCGTGTCGAAGGCCAGGCTCGACTTGCCCGAGCCCGACAGGCCGGTGATCACCACCAGCTTGTTGCGCGGGATGTCGAGGTCGACGTTCTTGAGGTTGTGGGTGCGCGCGCCGCGGATGCTGATGCGCTGCTGGGCCAGCACGGCGCCCAGGTACGCTTCGCGTTGGGCGTCGCGCTCGCTTTCGCGTTCGGCTTCTGCTTGCGCAGTGTCTTCGGTGGCTTTTGAATTCAAGGGGCGATCGTCCGAGGGCAACCGGACATGATAGACCGCCCGGGATGTCATGGCGAGCGGGGCGGTTCTTCGCGGGCGACGGGCTCCTGCGGCTGCGCCGCGAGCCGCCCGGTCGCCACGCCCACCATGTGCTCGGCCAGCGTCTCGTAGAGCGGGCGGCTGATCATGCGCGAGACCAGGCTCGCGAGCATGGCCGAGGCCATCAGGCTCAGCACCATGGCATGGCCGTCGACCATCTCCATCACGATGATGAAGGCCGTCAGCGGCGCCTGCGTGACCGCGGCCAGGAAGCCGGCCATGCCGAGCGCGATCAGCGCCGGCCCGAACTCGGGGCTCGCGAGCCGCGCGATGGCGTCGCCGATGCCGGCGCCGATCGACAGCGAGGGCGCGAAGATGCCGCCCGGTGCGCCGCTCCAGGCCGTGAGCCAGGTGGCGATGAACTTCAGCAGCGTGTAGAGCGGCGAGAGCGGGGCCTCGCCATGCAGCATCCGCTTGACCGCCTCCGAGCCCGCGCCGTAGGTGACGCCGCCCGTGGCCAGCCCGATGACGGCCACGGCCAGCCCGCAGGCGGCCGCGAAGCGCACCGGATAGCGCCGGCGCCAGTGGTTCAGGCGCTGCGGCGCGCCGGTCAGCGAGGCGATCAGCAACCGCGCGAACAGCCCGCCCGCCACGCCGCTGAGCAGCGCCACGGCCAGGCCCGGGCCGAGCAGGCTCCAGTCGAGATGCGGCACGCGGATCACGCCGAAATAGCTGAGGTTGCCGAAGGCCGACACCGCCACCAGGCCCGCGAGCACGATGCCGGTGATGATCACGCCGCTGGCGCGTGCTTCCAGCCGGCCCGACAGCTCCTCGATGGCGAACACCACGCCCGCGAGCGGTGCGTTGAACGCGGCCGCGATGCCCGCCGCGCCGCCGGCCACCAGCAGCGCGCGCATGTCGATGGTGCTGCCGGGCGACAGCCAGCGCTTCGCGTGCTGCATCACGCCGGCCGCCACCTGCACCGACGGCCCTTCGCGTCCCACCGACAGGCCGGCCGCGAAGCCCGCGGCGCCGAGCCCGATCTTGGCCAGCGTCAGCCGCAGCGAGGCGAACAGGCCGCGCCGCTCCGAGGGCAGATCGGGATCGAGCGCGGCCTTGATCTGCGGGATGCCCGAGCCCGCCGCGCCCGGGAACCAGCGCCGCGTGGCCCAGACGATGGCGGCCGTGAGCGCCGGCGTCCACAGCAGCACGGCCCAGGGATGGCGCCGGAACAGGCCCTCGAACAGCGCGAAGGCCCATTCGGCCGCGTGCGTGAAGCCCACCACGAACAGGCCCGCGAGCACCGCGTAGCCGAGCACGATGGCGCGGTCGATCCACAGGCGCCAGCCCGAAAACTCGGCGCGCAGGTTCTGCAGGAAGTCGGGCTCGTGATTCATCGGTCCAGCCCGCCATTCTGCCGCGCGGTATCCGGCCGCCATGCCAGCGGAGGCCGCGTCGCCCGGCCCATCGGGCACAATGCGTGTCCTTCTTTTTCCTTCAAACCTCCTCTTACTCATTCATCAGGGGCAGCGCACATGGCATCGGTCAACAAAGTCATCCTCGTCGGCAACCTCGGCCGCGATCCCGAAACCCGTACCTTCCCGAGCGGCGACCAGGTCTGCAACGCGACCCTCGCGACCACCGACAAGTGGAAGGACAAGCAAAGCGGCGAGATGCGCGAAGCCACCGAGTGGCACCGTCTCGTGTTCAACGGCCGCCTGGCGGAAATCGCCGCGCAGTACCTGCGCAAGGGCTCGCAGATCTACGTCGAAGGCCAGATCCGCACGCGCAAGTACACCGACAAGGACGGCGTCGAGAAGTACGCCACCGACATCCGCGTCGACCAGATGCAGATGCTCGGCAGCCGCCAGGGCCAGGGCGCCCCGGCGGGCGGCGGCTACGACGACGGCGGCTATTCGCAAGGCAATGGCGGCGGCGGTGGTGGTGGCGGTTACGCCCCCGCACCGGCACGCGCCCCGGCCGCCGCGCCGCGCGCTCCGGCACCCGCACCGCGCCAGGCACCGGCCAAGTCCTCGTCGGGCTTCGACGACATGGACGACGACATTCCGTTCTGATCGGACAGCGCGGCGAGGGCTTGCCTCTCGCCGCCTCCGCCAGCCGGCCAAGGGCCGATCGCCATGCGCGATCGGCCCTTTTTCTTTGCGCCGTCCAGCCTGGGAAAAGCGCGAGGCCGAAAAAAGGAAGGGATTTCTATAGTGGAAATACTTTCCAATTCTGCTTATGATCGTCCGCAGCCGGGCCCTCTGGCCCTGCGCTTTCAGCCCTGGAGACGATCCGTGCCACTGCCTCGCCCGTTGTCCGTGTCCGATCTGCGGCGCGTGCCGAACGCGCCGTCCTGAGCGTTCGCCCGCGCCCCTGCGCTTTTTTCGCGCACCTGCTTCCGCCGTCGCAACCGCAGCTTCCTTCGCTCGCCGAGGGAGGACGGCCTGCTGCACCCGGTCGAGGCAGGGCGCCGCTTTCCCGTCTGAGGCCGGCATTCCTTGGTGCTTCGTCGGCTGCTTCCCCGGCCATCGGAAGCAGCCGAGCCATCCCGGCAGGGCGCGCCCGCGCGGCCCCGGCCACCACTACAAGTAGGAGACTTCGTGAAACCAGCTCATTCCCTGACCCTCGGCCTCGTGTCGAGCGCGGCGCTCGCCCTGGTCCTGACCGCCTGTGGCGGCGGCAGCGGCGGCGGTGCCGGCTTCGTGCCGGTCGCGGTGGCGCCGCCACCACCGCCCGCCGCGCCCGAAGAACCGGTGGACGACCGACCCACCGATCCCGTGGCCGAGGCGCCCGACACCAGCTTCGACACCTACTACAACGTCTGCCGCGGCACCGACCCCAAGTGCTACAACGACTGGGGCGCCTTCGCCACCACGCCCGACCGCGTGCTGATCTACTCGCGCACCGCCGGGCCGCGCCACGCCAACCTCGGCACGCCGATGGGCACGGGCCTCAACCCGGTCATGAACCCCGACAACGTGATGCAGGCCGGCCTGGTGCGCATGCTCAAGGACGCGGGCATCACGGCCGACTGGACCGAGGACGTGGCGGTGCTCGGCAGCCGCATCAACAACTACAAGGCCGTGATCTTCGCGAGCTCGAACCGCGACACGCTGTGGAACGGCTCGGTCGCGACCAGCAACGACGCCGCGCGCACGGCGCTGCGCAACTACATGCGCCGCGGCGGCGGCTTCGTCGGGCTGCACAACGCCTTCGGCGCCGAATACAACTGGCCCTACTACGAAGGCCTGCTGGGCAACGCCAACTTCTACAACCACGGGCCCAACCGCTCGGGCGACGTCGAGATCATTGCCGACGACCCCTCCACCGTGGACCTGCCCAAGCGTTTCACCTTCCAGGACGAGTGGTACAACCTCGCGCCGTTTCCGACCAACGTGAAGTTCCTCGCCAAGGTCGACACCTCCACGCTCAAGCCGTTGACCTCGCCGCCGCATCCGGGCCATGCGGACTTCCATCCCGTGGCCTGGTGCCAGTACTACGACGGCGGTCGCGCCTGGCTCAGCACGCTGGGCCACAACGACCACTCGTTCAGCGCCAGCTCGACCGGGCCCGGCGCGGACCAGTTCCAGAAGCTGGTGGTGCAGGGCGTGAAGTCGGCCATGGGCCTGACGCCCTTCTGCACCTGATCTGACCCCACCGGCCTCGCGGCCCGCACGGCGCCCCGGCGCCGTGCGCGCGGCCCTGCGCGCCGCCTTCCTCTTCCCATCGCGGACAACCCTTCCTTCGGAGCGGAGATCTTCACCATGCGACTCACATCACTGGCAGCGACGCTGCTCGCCTGCGGCGCGATCGGCGCGCCCCTGCTGCTGGCCGGCTGCGGCGGCGGCGATTCGGGCGGCGGCGCCTTTCCCTGGTTCTCGGCGCCCCCACCGGCACCCAACCCGCCGGCCCCGCCGCCGGCACCGCCCGCGGCCGGCCCCTCGGCCGCCGAACTGGCCGACTGCTGCACCGCGGGCGACCGCGACTTCCCCAAGGTGGGCGGCAACCTCGGCAACCAGAACTACTCGAGCCTCGCGAAGATCGACAAGGCGCGCGTGGGCCAGCTCGGCGGTGCCTGGCTCAACCGCATCGAGGGCGGCACCAATATCGGCAACAGCCAGAGCACCACGGTGGTGGTCGACGGCGTGATCTACATCGAGTCGGCGCTCGGCAACCTGATCGCGGTCGACGGCAAGACCGGCGTCACCAAGTGGAAATGGACCACGCCCTATGGCGCGATCACGCGCCGCGGCGCGGCGGTCGCGAAGGACCTGGGCCTGGTCTACACCGTGGCCACGGGCAACCGGCTGGTGGCGCTCGACACGAACACCGGCAAGCCGGTCTGGATCAAGCAGTACCCGAGCAGCAGCACCGACGCCGACTACCAGGGCGCGGTGCAGAAGGTGGCGCTGGTCTATCACGACAAGCGCCTGTACGTGGGCACCAACGACGGCAACCGCGGCGCCGCCTTCTCGGCCGACGCGGCCACCGGCAAGGTGCTCTCCACCTTCTGGGGCGTGCCGCGCGTGGGCGAGCGCGGCTACGACACCTGGGGCGGCGCGCCCGAGTCGGACCGCACCGGCGCCACGCCGTGGATCCACCCCGCGGTCGATCCCGAGCTGGGGCTCGTCTACTGGACCTTCGGCAACGTGCGCGGCGGCTCCTCGCAGAACGGCTCCACGCGGCCGGGCCTGAACCTGTTCGCCAACTCGATCGTCGCGCTCGACCTCAAGACCGGCGAGTACAAGTGGCACTTCCAGTCGGTGCACCACGACATCTGGGACATGGACAACGTGATGTCGCCGGTGCTGGCCAACGTGAGGATCGCGGGCCAGGAGCGCAAGGTCGTGATCTACGGCAGCAAGACCGGCATGTACTACATCCTCGACCGCAAGGACGGCAGCGCGCCGCTGGGCATCGACGAGATGCCGGTCAAGCAGGACGCCCGCCAGGCGAGCTGGCCGACCCAGCCCTTCCCGCGCCAGGGCGCCTGGACCGAGACCTGCATCGTCGACCAGCCGCTGGGCACCGCGATCCCCGGCGACCCGAACCGCGCCGTGCCCAACTACCTCAAGGGCTGCCTCTACGACGCGCACTGGGACGTGCCGCTGCTGTCGATCCCGGGCCACGGCGGCGGCGCCAACTGGAACCACCAGTCCTTCAGCCCGCGCACCGGCCTGGTCTACACCGGCATGGGCTACGTCTCGGCCGCGCACTCGCTGACCGAGTCGAGCAACGGCCTGCGCCCGCCGGGCACTTACATGACGGGCGCGGTGGTGGCCGTCGACCCGAGCACCAACCTGGTCAAGTGGAAGAAGCCCATGCCCTATTCGCTGGCGCATGGCAACGGCATCCTGAGCACGGCCGCCGACCTGCTGTTCATCGGCCAGCCCGACGGCAACCTGCTCGCGCTCGACGCGGGCGACGGCAACGAGCTGTGGCGCTTCCAGACCGGCGCGGCCATCGCCGCGAGCCCAGTGGCCTACGAGATCGACGGCGAGCAGTACATCGCGGTCTATGCGGGCGGCACCAGCATCCCCTACGGCGACTCGGCGCCGCGTGGCGACTACCTCTGGGCCTTCAAGGTCGGCGGCACGGTGGCGCCGGCGGCCACGCCGAAGCCGCCCGAGGTGCGCCGGCCGGTGTCGGGCCAGGCGGTGGAAGGCGCGGCGCTGCCCACGCCCAACACCGTGTTCCTCGCGCGCGTGCAGACCGCGGCCAACGCGCCCGGCGCCAGCGAGAGCACCGCGGTCAACGCGATGACGCCGACCTGGATGCGCGTGCCCGCGAACACCACCGTGACCTTCACCAACCCCGCCGGCAATGCCAACCAGCACTGCGCCACGCAGTTCTTCGAGGGCCGCTTCGACTTCAAGCTCGCACCGGGCCAGTCGGCGCAGCACCGCTTCGACACGCCCGGCGAGTACTTCTACAACGACTGCCACAGCGCGCGACCGACCGGCAAGATCGTCGTGTACTGAGCCTGCGGGCGTTCCTCTTCCCCCAACCTAGAAAGGAGCAAAGCGATGACCTGGAGCAAGCCCGCGTTCGTGGACCTGCGGTTCGGTTTCGAGATCACGATGTACATCGCCGCGCGCTGAGCGCGGCGCAACGAACGAAGGCCCCGGTGCGAACCGGGGCCTTTTTCTTTGGCGCAGGAAGGGAGCCGACGAGCCGGCGCGGTTCAGCGCAGCCGCTCGCGCAGCGGATCGCCGATCAGCGTGGCGCGGCGCGCGCCGCCCTTCGTGCTGCGCGACCACAGGCGCTCGTTGCCGAGGCCGTCGTCGGCCACGAACAGCACCGCGTCGCCGAGCGCGACGAAGCTCAGCGGCATCGCGTGGCGCGGTCCGGGCGCGACATCGGCCGCGAGTCGCGTGCCGGCCGCGCTGCCATCGGTGGACCAGGGCTCCACGCCGTGCACGCCGTCGTTCGCCGAGAACCACAGCCGGCCGCCGGCCTGCGCGAAGCGCGCGGGCGAGCCGCTGCCGGGTCCCGGCCCCAGGTCCTTCACGCGCCGGGTGCCGGCCGCGCTGCCGTCGCTGGTCCAGAGTTCGGCACCCGTCTCGCCGTCGGTGGCGGCGAAGTAGAGCCGGCCGCCGAAGGCCGCGAGCGGGCCGGGCACCGAACTCGCGGCGCCGGGCCGCAGGTCCTTCACCAGCCGCGTGCCGGCCTCGGTGCCGTCGCTGCGCCAGAGCTCGATGCCGTGCGTGCCGTCCTCGGCCGCGAAGTAGAGCGTGCCGCCCACGGCCGTGAGATGCGCGGGCCGCGACGCGCCCTCGCCGGGCCGGATGTCCTTGACCATGCGCGTGCCGGCTTCGCTGCCGTCGCTGGTCCAGAGCTCGATGCCATGCTGGCCGTCGCTCGCGGTGAACCAGAGCCGGTCGCCGATCGCCACGAGGTTCTCGAGGTTGCTGTCCTCCGCGCCCGGGCGGATGTCCTTCACCAGCCGCGTGCTCTCGGGCGTGCCCTCGCTGACCCAGAGCTCGTGGCCGTGCGCGCGGCTGGTGGCGGTGAAGAACAGCCGCGGGCCGGCCACCGTGAGCTGGCGCACCACCGCGCCCGGCCCCGCGTCGACCGAGGACACGCGTTGCGTGCTGCGTGCATCGCCGCCGGTCTTCCAGAGCTGGAAGCCGTGGCGGCCGTCGTTGGCGACGAAGTACAGCGCATCGCGCCAGGCCGTCAGTTCGGCCGGCATGGCGTCGGCCTCGCCGGGGTTCAGGTCGGTCACGCGTTGCGTGCCGCGCGCGGTGCCGTCGCTGCGCCACAGCTCGAGGCCATGCGCGCCGTCGGTGGCGGTGAAGTAGACATGCGCGCCGAAGCGCGTCTGCCAGCTCGGGAAGGCGCCGCGAAAGCCGGGGCGGATGTCCTTCAGCAGCACGGTGCCGGCAGTGGTGCCGTCGCTGCTCCAGAGCTCCTGCCCGGTGGCCACGTGGAAGGCCGAGAACAGCACGCGCGAGCCCAGCCGCACCAGGCCGGTCGGCCCGACGAAGGCGCGCGGCTGCAGCTGCTCGGGCAGCACGTCGCGCGCCGGATCCTGTGCCGACGCCGCCAGCGGAGCGAGCAGCGCGAGCGCGGCGCACAGCGCGCGCAGCCGGCAGCGCGCAGGGAGAAAGGCGGGCGCGCGCATCAGCCGCCGAACCATTTGGCGGGCACCGTCACCAGCTGCGGGAACAGCACCATGAGGAACATGATCGCGAACTCCGCCACCATGAAGGGCAGCACGCCGCGCGTGACCTCGTCCATGCGCATGCGGCCCACGCCCGCCACCACGTTGAGCACCACGCCCACCGGCGGCGTGATCAGCCCGATCGAGTTGTTGATGATGAACATCACGCCGAAGTAGACCGGGTCGATGCCGGCCGCCACCACCACCGGCATCAGCACCGGCGTGAGGATCAGGATGGTCGGCGTCATGTCCATCGCCGTGCCCACCGCCATCACCAGCAGCATGATCGCGATCATCAGCACGATCTTGTTGCCCATGAAGGGCTCGAGCAGCGCCACCACCTTGGCGGGCAGGTCGGCCACCGTGATCAGCCAGGCGCTGACCATCGCGGCGGCGATCAGGAACATCACGACCGCGCTGGTCTTGGCGGCGCTCACGAAGATCTTGTAGAGATCGGGAAAGCGCAGCTCGCGGTAGACCACGGTGGCCACGAAGAGCGCGTAGACGGCGGCCACCACGGCCGCCTCGGTGGGCGTGAACACGCCCATGCGCAGGCCCACCAGGATGATCACCGGCAGCAGCAGCGCCCAGCCGGCCTCGCGCGCGGCCGCGACGATCTGGCGGCCCGACTGGCGCGGCGGCGGCTCGATCTTCTCGTGCCGCACCAGCCAGGCCCAGGTCACCCACAGCGCGCCGCCGATCAGCAGGCCGGGCACGATCGCCGCGAGGAAGAGCTTGGAGATCGAGACGTTGGCCGCCACGCCGAAGATCACCAGCCCGATGCTCGGCGGGATCACCGGGCCGATGACGCCGGTGGCCGCGATCAGCCCGCCCGCGCGGGCGCGGTCGTGGCCGGCCGAGACCATCATCGGCAGCAGCAGCGCGGTCAGCGCCGCCGCGTCGGCCACGGCCGAGCCCGACAGCGCCGACAGCAGGCAGCCCGCCATGATCGTCACGTAGCCCAGGCCGCCGCGCACGTGGCCCACCAGCGCGAGCGCCAGCGCGACGATGCGGCGCGACAGGCCGCCCGCGTTCATGATCTCGCCCGCGAGCATGAAGAAGGGCACGGCCAGCAGCGGGAAGCTGTCGGCGCCGCCGATCAGGTTCTGCGCCAGGATCTGGGCATCGAACAGGTCGAGCTGCCACATCAGCGCCACGCCGCTGGCCAGCAGCGCGAAGGCGATCGGCATGCCGAGCGCCATGGCCAGCAGCAGCGATCCGAGGAAGACGGCGATCGTCATGCGCGACGCTCCCGTTCGGCCTCGAGCACCTGCGCGAGCGCGGCGGCTTCTTCCGATTCCTGGATCGCCACCAGCTGGTCGTCGGCGAGCTGGCCCGTGAGCAGGCGCAGCAGCTCGACCAGCAGCAGCGCCGCGGCCAGCACCGAGAACACCAGGCCCGAGGCGTAGACCACGGCCATCGAGGCGCCCGTGACCGGCGCCTCCACGTCCCAGTTGATCCGCGTCTGCGCCAGGCTGCCCTGGAACAGCAGCCACAGGATGTAGAGCATCAGCAGATGGCTCGCGCCCAGGCACAGCTTGCGGCCCAGCGGCGGCAGCCGGCCGACCACCATGTCCACGCCGAGGTGGGCATGCTCGCGCAGCGCCACCAGCGCACCCAGGAAGGTGATCCAGATGAACAGCCAGCGCGAGACCTCCTCGGACACGGTGATGCCCGAGTTGAGGCCGTAGCGCAGCACCACGTTGCCGAACACCAGCACCACCATCACGGCCAGGAAGGTCGCGATCAGCGCCTCCACCACGCGGCAGGCGCGATCGATCCATCGATTCATGTCGTCCTCTTCAATCCAGTCGGTGGGCGTGCGCCGCGCACGGGGCGCATGGGCGCACGCGCGGGCTCACTGCTTGCCGTCGCGCACGATCTCGACCAGCGCGCGCAGCGCCGCGAGATACGACTGCGGCCCGAGCCCCTGCACCGTGCCGCGCACGGCCGGCGAGATGATCGAGTGCGCACGCCAGGCTTCGCGCGCCGCGATGTTCGACATGTGGACCTCGATGGTCGGGAACGGCATGGCCTTGATCGCGTCGTGCAGCGGCACGCCGTGCTGCGTGAGGCCCGCGGGGTTGACCAGCGCGCCCTGCGCCTCGTCGATGTGCTGGTGCAGGAAGTCGACCAGCGCGCCTTCGTGGTTCGACTGGATGGTCGCCACCGTGATGTCGAGCTCGTGCGCGAGCTTGTCGATGCGCGCGTCGATCTCCGCCAGGGTGGTGCGGCCGTAGATGTGCGGCTCGCGGCGGCCGAAGAGGTTGAGGTTGGGGCCGTGCAGGACGAGGAACTTCATGGTGGATGCTCGCGGTTGCCGTGCGCTCACTGCTTGGCGCCGCGGATGCGCGCGAGCTCGTCGTTGTAGAGCTTGACCGTGGCCGGGTCGTACTGCGCCGCGAACTTGTCGATCACCGGCTGCGCGATCTCGCGCATGCGCACCTGCTCCTTCGGCGCCACCTCGTTGAACTGCGCCCCCTTGGCCTGCAGCTCGCCCACGGCCTTCTGCGCCGCGGTGCGGCTGGCCTGGCGCTGGTAGCCGCGCGCCTCGTCGGCGGCCTCGCGCATCCACTTCTGCTCGGTCGGCGAGAGCTGGTCCCAGAACTTCTTGCTGACGAGCACGATGTTGGCCGCGTACACGTGGTTGGTCGCGCTCACGAACTTCTGCACCTCGTAGAACTTGTTCGACAGGATCACGGCGAACGGGTTCTCCTGGCCGTCGACCGCCTTCGACTCGAGCGCGCCGTAGAGCTCGGCGAAGGGCATCGGCACCGGGTTGGCCTTGAAGGCCTTGAAGGTGTCGAGGAACACCGGGTTCGGGATCACGCGGATCTTCAGGCCCTGCAGGTCCTCGGCCCTGGTGATCGGGTGCTTGCTGTTGGTCACGTTGCGAAAGCCCAGGTCCCAGTAGCCGAGCGCCACCAGGCCCTTCTCGGGCAGCTTGGCGATCAGCGCCTGGCCCAGCGGTCCGTCGAGCAGCTGGTCGGCCTGCTCGAAGCTGGCGACCGCGAACGGGAAGTCGACCAGACCGAACTCCTTGACGATGCCCGCGAGCGAGGTGGTCGCGGGCGCCGACATCTGCTGCACGCCGCCCTGCAGCGCCGACTGCTGCTGCATCTCGTTGCCGAGCTGGTTGGCCGGGTACTCCTGCACCTTCATCTTGCCGCCGCTCTTGGCCGCGAGCAGCTCGGCGAAGCGCTTCACGCCCAGGCTCACCGGATGGTCGGTGTTGTTGAGGTGGCCGAATCGGATGGTGCGTTCCTGCTGCGCCAGGGCGGGCGCGGCGAGGCCGATGCAGAGGCTGGCGAGGGCGAAGGTGCGAAGAAGTTTCACGGGTGGGCTCCAGGGAAGGACGGAAGACGGCATGGCCGATGCGATGGGAGGAATTCTGTGGTGAATCGGAAAATCTTTCCACTATGGAAATCCCTTCCCTTCATCTGCTAGAGTTCGGCTGTCGCCATCGGTCCGCGACATGAACCGGGAGAAATGACATGAGCGAAATGCTGGGACGCAGCTTCAGGGTGCTGGAATATCTGGCGTCCCATCCCGAGGGCGTGCCCCTGTCCCTGCTGGCGGGCGATCTGCAGATCCCGCTGAGCGCCTCGCACCGCCTGCTGACGGAGCTGATCCGCTACGGCTACGTGCGGCAGGAGCAGCGCGACGGCCACTACGTGCTGACCATCAAGCTGGTGTCGATCGGCCTCTCGTTCCTCAGCAACTCGGGCGTGGTCGACGTCGCGCAGCCGCTGCTCGACCAGCTCGCCAAGGCCTCGGGCGAGCTGGTGCGCCTCGCGGTGGTCGACGGCGACGAGCTCACCTTCGTGGCCAAGGCGCAGGGCGCGACCCACGGCCTGCGCTACGACCCGGACATGGGCCTGTCGGTGGCGCTGTCGTGCAGCGCGGCCGGCCATGCCTGGCTCTCGACCCTGCCCGAGGACGACGCGATGGCGCTGGTCGCGAAGAAGGGCCTGGGCAAGCCCGAGGACTTCGGCCCCAAGGCGCCGACCACGCTCAAGGCCGTGATGGTCTACGTGAAGGCGGCGCGCCAGCGTGGCTTCAGCCTGATCAACGAGGTGTTCGCGCCCGGCATGACCGCGATGGCGGCACCGGTCTTCGGCCCGTCCGGCCCGGCGATCGGCGTCATCACCATCGCCGGTCCCGCGGTGCGGCTGACGGCGCAGCGCATGGAGACGCTCGGGCCCACGCTGATGCAGGCGGCGGCCGAGGTGGCCACGGCGAGCGGGGCGTCGGCGCTGTTCAAGAAGCGCGCTTAGGGCCTGTTAACACTATTCAAGGGGTCGCGTTGCCCCGCAAAGGGGCTGGATGCAAGGCGCCCGCGCGCAGCAAGGCTGATGCCTTGCAAGCGCGGGCAACGCCGCAGACGGCCCCTTTGCGGGGCAACCCGGAGGGAAG
>NZ_JBWKPQ010000046.1:0-25131 GCF_059418345.1 Variovorax sp. GW821-FHT09B01
AAGCGCTCCATGGCCGCGGGCTACGCGGGCCTGGACAACGAGCTGTTCTACATGGACAAGACCATGATGGTCTTTGGTGATGCTAAAAAAGTAGTGGAAGATATGGGCAAGGCCATCGAATAGGCCGAGGTTCCGTCCCGGCCCGCGCTCTGCGGGCAAACCCTTACGGCGCCGCTCAGGCGCCGTTTTCGTTTTCATCCCAATCCGACTCCGGAGGAGACACATCCATGACCGATCGTCCCTGGCTCAGCAGTTACCCGCAAGGCGTGCCTGCCGACATCGACCCATCGCAGTACGCCTCGCTGGTCGGTCTCATGGAAGAGAGCTTCTCGAAGTACGCCGACCGCACGGCCTACAGCTTCATGGGCAAGGACGTGAGCTATGCCGAGACCGACAAGCTCAGCAAGGCCTTCGCGGCCTACCTGCAGGGCCTGGGCCTCGTCAAGGGCGACCGCGTCGCGGCCATGATGCCCAACTGCCCGCAGTACCCGATCGCGGTGGCCGCCATCCTGCGCGCGGGCCTGATCCTCGTGAACGTGAATCCGCTGTACACGCCGCGCGAGCTCGAGCACCAGCTCAAGGACTCGGGTGCGAAGGCGATCGTCATCATGGAGAACTTCGGCGTCACGCTGCAGCAGTGCATCGCGGCCACGCCGATCAAGCACATCGTGCTGGCCTCGATGGGCGACCGGCTCGGCTTCCTCAAGGGCGCGCTCGTCAACTACGTGGTGCGCAACGTCAAGAAGCTGGTGCCGGCCTTCAACCTGCCGGGCGCGGTGCGCTTCAACGATGCGCTCGACCAGGGCGCGGGCCGCAAGCTGCAGCCGCCGGCCATCGGCGCCGACGACGTCGCGGTGCTGCAGTACACCGGCGGCACCACGGGCGTGTCGAAGGGCGCGGTGCTGCTGCATCGCAACGTGATCGCCAACGTGCTGCAGTCCGAGGCCTGGAACGAGCCGGTGATGCGCAAGGTGCCCGCGGGCCAGCAACCCACGAGCGTGTGCGCGCTGCCGCTGTATCACATCTTCGCGTTCACGGTCGGCATGATGCTGAGCATGCGCACGGGCGGCAAGCTGATCCTGATCCCGAATCCGCGCGACCTGCCCGCGGTGCTCAAGGAACTGTCGAAGCACACGATCCACAGCTTCCCCGCGGTCAACACGCTGTTCAACGGCCTGGCCAACCATCCCGATTTCAACACCGTCGACTGGTCCAACCTCAAGGTCTCGGTGGGCGGCGGCATGGCGGTGCAGGCCGCGGTCGCGAAGCTCTGGCTCGAGAAGACCGGCTGCCCGATCTGCGAAGGCTACGGCCTGTCCGAGACCTCGCCCTCGACCACCTGCAACCCGACCGACAGCAAGGCCTACACCGGCACCATCGGCGTGCCGCTGCCGAGCACCTGGCTCAAGCTGCTCGACGACAACGGCAACGAGGTGCCGCTCGGCGAGCCCGGCGAGATCGCGATCAAGGGACCGCAGGTGATGGCCGGCTACTGGCAGCGCCCCGACGAGACCGCGAAGGTCATGACCAGCGACGGCTATTTCAAGAGCGGCGACATCGGCGTGGTCGACGAACGCGGCTACTTCAAGGTGGTCGATCGCAAGAAGGACATGATCCTGGTGTCGGGCTTCAACGTGTACCCGAACGAGATCGAGGACGTGGTCGCACAGATTCCGGGCGTGCTCGAATGCGCGGCCGTGGGCGTGAACGACGAGAAGACCGGCGAGGCCGTGAAGCTCGTGATCGTGAAGAAGGACGAGTCGCTCACCGAGGCGCAGGTGCGCGAATACTGCAGAGCAAACCTTACGGGTTACAAGCAACCGCGAATCGTAGAGTTTCGCACTGACTTGCCGAAGACACCGGTCGGAAAGATCCTGCGCAGAGAGTTGCGCGACGCCAAAAAGTAAGGGTTCGGCCCGGGTGGGGCCGCGGCATCGATCTTGCATATTGCGGGTCGATGTTTCGCTTCCTACTCACGCGCGTGAGCTTGCTGGTGCCGACCTTCTTCGGCATGACGCTGCTTGCCTTCTTCCTCATCCGGCTGGTGCCGGGCGACCCCATCGAGACCATGGCCGGCGAGCGCGGGATCGACCCCGCGCGCCACGCCGAGCTGCTCACGGCCTACGGCCTCGACAAGCCGGTGATCGTGCAGTACGGCATCTACATCGCGCGCGTGCTGCACGGCGACCTCGGCAAGTCGCTGATCACGCAGGAATCGGTGATGAACGAGTTCCTCGCGCTCTTTCCCGCGACCATCGAACTCGGGGTCTGCGCGATCGTGTTCGCGCTCGTGCTGGGCCTGCCGGCGGGCATCCTCGCGGCGGTGCGGCGCAACTCGATCTTCGACCATGGCGTGATGGCCACCTCGCTCACCGGCTACTCGATGCCGATCTTCTGGTGGGGCCTGCTGCTCATCCTCTTCTTCTCGGTGCAGCTCGGCTGGACGCCGGTCTCGGGCCGCATCGCGGTGCAGTACTACGTCGAGCCCGACACCGGCTTCCTGCTGCTCGACGCACTGCGCGCCGGCGAGATCGATGCCTTCTGGTCGGCGCTGCATCACCTCGTGCTGCCTGCCGTGGTGCTGGGCACGGTGCCGCTGGCGGTGATCGCGCGCATGACGCGCTCGGCCATGCTCGAGGTGCTCGGCGAGGACTACATCCGCACCGCGCGCGCCAAGGGCCTGTCGCGCTTTCGCGTGGTGGGCCTGCATGCGCTGCGCAATGCGCTGATCCCGGTCGTCACGGTGATCGGGCTGCAGGTGGGCGTGCTGTTCACCGGCGCCATCCTCACCGAGACCATCTTCTCGTGGCCCGGCGTCGGCAAGTGGCTGATCGAGGCCATCGGCCGGCGCGACTATCCGGTGCTGCAGGGCGGCATGCTGCTGCTCGGCGCCATCGTGATGCTGGTCAACCTGCTGGTCGACCTGACCTACGGCGTCATCAACCCCCGCATCCGGCGCTGAATCCATGGCATCGACCCACACCCTCGCGAACGCGGCCCCCGCCGCCTCGACGCCGCCCGGACCCTGGCGCGAATTCTGGAGTGCGTTCTCCGCCAACCGCGGCGCGGTGATCGGCCTCGTGACCATCGTCGTGCTGCTGCTGGTCGCGCTGCTCGCGCCGTGGATCGCGCCGCATGCGCCCAACCAGACCAACAGCGCCGTGTTCCTGCAGCCGCCGGCCTGGCAGCAGGGCGGCTCGCTCACCTACCTGCTGGGCACCGATGCCATCGGCCGCGACATCCTCTCGCGCCTGATGTACGGCGCGCGCCTGTCGCTGTCGATCGGCGTCGCGGTGGTCGCGATCTCGGTGGTGGTGGGCGTGGTGCTCGGCCTGGTCGCGGGCTTCTTCCGCGGCGTGCTCGAGATCGCGATCATGCGGCTGATGGACATCATCCTCACGCTGCCGAGCCTGCTGCTCGCGATCGTGATCGTGGCCATCCTCGGGCCCGGCCTCATCAACGCGATGCTCGCCGTGGCCATCGTCGTGCTGCCGCACTACGTGCGCATCACGCGCGCGGCCGTCATCGCCGAGGTCTCGCGCGACTACGTGACCGCGGCGCGCGTCAGCGGCGCCGGCACCCTGCGCCTGATGTTCCGCGAGGTGCTGCCCAACTGCGCGGCGCCGCTGATCGTGCAGGCCTCGCTGGGCATCTCCACCGCCATCCTCGACGCGGCAGCGCTCGGCTTCCTCGGCCTCGGCGCGCAGCCGCCCTCGCCCGAGTGGGGCACCATGCTGGCCGATGCGCGCGAGTTCGTGCTGCGCGCCTGGTGGGTCGTGACCTTTCCCGGCCTCGCGATCCTCGCGGCGGTGCTGGCCTTCAACCTGCTGGGCGACGGTCTGCGCGACGCGCTCGATCCGAAGCTCAAGCGCTGAAGCAAGGGAACGCATCGATGCCTTTGCTCGACATCCAGGATCTGCACGTCGAATTCCCGACCCAGGGCGGCGTGATGCATGCGGTCGACGGCGTGAGCCTCTCGCTCGAGGAGGGCGAGGTGCTCGGCATCGTCGGCGAGTCGGGCTCGGGCAAGAGCGTGACCATGATGGCGCTGATGGGGCTGATCGGCTTCCCGGGCCGCGTGCGCGCCGACCACATGCGCTTCGCGGGCCGCGACCTGCTCGGCATCTCCGACAAGGCGCGCCGCGCGCTGGTGGGCAAGGAGGTCGCGATGATCTTCCAGGAGCCCACCACCAGCCTCAACCCCTGCTTCACCATCGGCTTCCAGTTGATGGAGACGCTGCGCCTGCATCTCGGGCTCGACCGGCGCGCGGCGAAGAAGCGCGCCACCGAGTTGCTCGAGCAGGTCGGCATCCCGGCCGCGTCGTCGCGCCTCTCGAGCTATCCGCACCAGCTCTCGGGCGGCATGAACCAGCGCGTGATGATCGCGATGGCGATCGCCTGCAACCCGCGCCTCTTGATCGCCGACGAGCCGACCACCGCGCTCGACGTCACGATCCAGGCGCAGATCCTCGACCTGCTGCGCGACCTGCAGAAGGAGCGCGGCATGGCGCTGGTGCTGATCACGCACAACATGGGCGTGGTCAGCGAGATGGCGCAGCGCATCGCCGTGATGTATGCGGGCCAGGTGATGGAGCAGCAGCGCGTGGACCGGCTGTTCGCGACGCCGCAGCATCCCTACACCGAGGCGCTCCTGGCCGCGCTGCCCGAGCGCGCGCCGCCCTACGGCCGGCTCGCCACCATCGCGGGCGTGGTGCCCGGCGTGCACGACCGGCCCGCGGGTTGCCTGTTCGCGCCGCGCTGCGGCTACGTGACGACGCGCGCCTGCCAGGTGCGCCCGGCCCTGCGCGGCGTCGAGGCACTGCCCGGCGCGCAGGTGCGCTGCCACTTCCCGCTCGGCGAACCGGGGCGCATGGCCGCGATCGAGCGCGACCGGCCGCGCCTGCCGCGCGTCGAGGAGGCCGCATCGTGAGCGCCGCGGAAATCGTGGTCGAGGCGAAGAACCTGCAGCGCATCTACGAGGTGCGCCGCGGCCTGTTCCGCCCGAACGCGCAACTGCGCGCGGTGGGCGACATCTCGTTCCGGCTCGAGCGTGGCCGCACGCTCGCGGTGGTCGGCGAATCGGGCTGCGGCAAATCGACGCTCGCGCGCATGGTCGCGCTGATCGAGAAGCCGACGGCGGGCCAGCTCACGCTGGTCGGCCACGATGCCGTGAACCCGCCGTCCGAGCGGCGTCGCGAACTGCGCCAGGCCGTGCAGCTGGTGTTCCAGAACCCCTACGGCTCGCTCAATCCGCGCAAGAAGGTCGCGGCGGTGCTCGAGGATCCGCTCGCGATCAACACCACGCTCGGCAAGTCCGAGCGTGCCGCCAAGGCGCGCGAGATGCTCGCGCGCGTGGGCCTGCGGCCCGAGCATGCCAACCGCTATCCGCACATGTTTTCGGGTGGTCAGCGCCAGCGCATCGCGATCGCGCGCGCGCTGATGCTCGAGCCGCGGCTGGTGGTGGCCGACGAGCCGGTGTCGGCGCTCGACGTGTCGATCCAGGCCCAGGTGCTGAACCTGCTGGCCGACCTGCAGGCCGAGCTCGGCCTGGCCTACCTGTTCATCTCGCACGACCTCGGCGTGGTGCGCCACATCGCGCACGACGTGCTCGTGATGTATCTCGGCCACGCGGTGGAGCAGGGCCCGAAGGCGCGCATCTTCGAGCGCCCGCTGCATCCCTACACGCAGGCGCTGCTGGCCTCCACGCCGGGCCTCAGCAGCCAGCGCATCGTGCTCAAGGGCGAGCTGCCGTCGCCGCTGTCGCCGCCGCCGGGCTGCGTCTTCAGCACGCGCTGCCCGCATGTCACGCAGCGCTGCCGCGACGAGCGGCCCGTGCTGCGCGAGCTCGACCAGCGTCGCGTCGCCTGCCACTACGCCGAGCGCTTTCTCGAAGGCGCGCCGGTGGTGCGCGCCGACCTGCCGTCGGCACCGCCGTTCGTCGCGCCCGTCGCGATGAATCCCTGAAACCCGCTTTCCGTTTTCTCCAACCCGTGTCTCAAGGAGTTCCCATGACGAACCGTTCCTTCCTCCCGCGCCGCGCACGACGGCTGGCGCTGCTGGCACCCGTGGCGATCGCGGCGCTGACCCTGGCCTGCGGCGCGGTGTCGGCCAAGACGCTGGTCTACTGCTCCGAGGGCAGCCCCGAGAACTTCTATCCGGGCATGAACACCACCGGCACCTCGTTCGACGTGACCACGCAGGTCTACAACACCATCGTCGAGTTCGAGCGCGGCGGCACCAAGGTCGTGCCGGGCCTGGCCGAGAAGTGGGACATCTCGGCCGACGGCACGGTCTACACCTTCCACCTGCGCAAGGGCGTGAAGTGGCACACCACGAGCAAGAGCTTCAAGCCCACGCGCGACTTCAACGCCGACGACTTCATCTTCATGATCGACCGCCAGTGGAAGGAGAGCGATCCCTTCTTCAAGGTCACGAGCCAGAACCACTCCTACTTCAACGACATGGGCATGCCCAAGCTGCTGAAGTCGGTGGACCGCATCGACGACTACACGGTGAAGATCACGCTCAACCAGGCCGAGGCGCCGTTCCTCGCCAACCTCGCGATGCAGTACGCGGGCATCCAGTCGAAGGAGTACGCGATCGCGATGCTCAAGGCCGGCACGCCCGAGAAGGTCGACCAGGACCCGATCGGCACCGGCCCGTTCTACCTCGTGCAGTACCAGAAGGACGCGGTCATCCGCTTCAAGGCCTTCCCGCAGTACTGGGGCGGCAAGGCCAAGATCGACGACCTGGTGTTCGCGATCACGCCCGATGCCTCGGTGCGCTGGGCCAAGCTGCAGAAGGGCGAATGCCACGTCATGCCGTACCCGAACCCGGCCGACCTCGATGCGATCCGCAAGGACCCGAACGTGCAGGTGCTCGAGCAGCCGGGCCTGAACGTCGGCTACCTCTCGTACAACACGACCAAGAAGCCCTTCGACGACGTGCGCGTGCGCAAGGCCATCAACATGGCGATCAACAAGAAGGCGATCATCGACGGCGTCTACCTCTCGACCGGCGTGGCCGCGAAGAACCCGATCCCGCCGACCATGTGGTCCTACAACGATGCGGTGAAGGACGACCCCTACGATCCCGAAGCCGCGAAGAAGCTGCTGGCGCAGGCCGGCTTCCCCGACGGCTTCTCGACCGACCTGTGGGCCATGCCGGTGCAGCGGCCCTACAACCCGAACGCCAAGCGCATCGCCGAGTTGATGCAGGCCGACCTCGCCAAGATCAACGTCAAGGCCGAGATCAAGAGCTTCGAATGGGGCGAGTACCGCAAGCGGCTGCAGGCCGGCGAGCACCAGATGGGCATGCTGGGCTGGACCGGCGACAACGGCGACCCCGACAACTTCCTCTACACGCTGTTGGGCTGCGCCTCGGCCAAGTCGGCGAGCGGCAGCAACATCTCGAAGTTCTGCTACCAGCCCTACGAGGACATCGTGGTCAAGGCCAAGAGCGCGACCAAGCAGGCCGACCGCGACGCGCTCTACAAGAAGGCGCAAGTCATCTTCAAGGAGCAGGCGCCGTGGTTCACCATCGCGCACGCGGTGCAGCTCAAGCCGGTGCGCAAGGAAGTGATCGACTTCAAGCTCAGCCCCTTCGGCCGCCACACCTTCTACGGCGTGGACATCAAGTAAGCGGTGGGCGCCACCGCACCCATCGCGATCGTCTCGGCGATGCACGAGGAGCTCAAGGCGCTCCTTGCGCTGATGCCCGACGAGCAACGCGTGCGCGTCGCGGGCCGCGACTTCTGGGTCGGCCACCTGCAGGGCCAGCCCGTGGTCGCGGTGCTGTCGCGCATCGGCAAGGTCGCCGCGGCGGTGACGGCCACGCTGCTGCTCGAGCGCTTCGGCGTGCGCGCCATCGTCTTCAGCGGTGTGGCGGGCGGGCTCGCGCCGGGCGTCGAGGTCGGCGACGTGGTCGTGGCGACCGAGCTGCTGCAGCACGACATGGATGCCTCGCCGCTCTTTCCGAAGCACGAGGTGCCCTTGATGGGGATCTCGCGTTTCAAGGCCGATGCGGCGATCGGCGATGCGCTGGCGGCCGTGGCCGAGCAGACCTTGCGCGATCCCGTGACCCTGGTGGGGCAGGGCGCCGTCGATGAATTCGGCCTGCGTTCGCCGACCGTGCATCGCGGCCTGCTGATCAGTGGCGACCGCTTCGTCGCGACCGCGGCCGAAAGCGAGGCGCTGCGCCGCGCGCTGCCCGATGCGCTGGCGGTGGAGATGGAAGGCGCCGCGGTGGCGCAGGTGTGCCACGACTACGGCGTGCCCTTCGCCGCGATGCGCACGATCTCGGACCGTGCCGACGACGAAGCCCATGGCGACTTCGCACGCTTCGTCGCCGAGGTCGCGAGCCGCTACAGCCTCGCGCTGGTCGGCGCCTGGCTCGCCGCCCAGCCTTCTACTTGAGCCAGCCGCGCCGGCGGAAGTACCACATCGGCACCAGCGCGCTCGCGGCCATCAGCACGATGGCGTAGGGATAGCCCATGGCCCAGTCGAGCTCAGGCATGAACTTGAAGTTCATGCCGTAGATGCTCGCGATCAGGGTCGGCGGCAGCAGCGCGACGCTGGCCACCGAGAAGATCTTGATCGTCTTGTTCTGGTTGATGTTGATGAAACCGACGGTCGCATCCATCAGGAAGTTGATCTTGTCGAACAGGAAGGCCGTGTGGTTGTCGAGCGACTCGATGTCGCGCAGGATCTGCCGCGCTTCCTCGAACTGCTCGGCATTGAGCATCTTGCTGCGCATCATGAAGCTGACCGCGCGGCGCGTGTCCATCACGTTGCGGCGGATGCGCCCGTTCAGGTCTTCCTGGCGCGCGATGGCGCCCAGCACCTCGCCCGCGAGCTCGTCGCTGACGTTGCCCGAGAGCACCTTCTTGCTGGCGGCCTCGAGCTCGTCGTAGATGTTCTCGAGCGAGTCGGCCGAGTACTCGGCGTCGGCGTCGAAGAGCTTGAGCATCACTTCCTTCGCGTCCTCGATCAGCCCCGGTGCGCGACGCGCGCGCATGCGCAGCAGGCGGAACACGGGCACGTCCTCGTCGTGGATCGAGAACAGCACGCCGCGGCTGCGCAGGTCGGTGTTGTGCTGGTTGAGGATGAAGGCGACGCGCACCGCGCGCGGGGCTTCGTCGTCGTCGATCAGGAAGTCGCTGCGGATGTGGAGTTCGCCGTTGTCCTCTTCATAGAAGCGCGCCGATTCCTCGATGTCCTCGTCCATCGCGTCCTCGGGGATCGAGAGGCCGTAGTACTGCTTGATCCAGCGCTTCTCCTCGAGCGTGGGCGATTCGAGGTCGACCCAGATCGGCTGGAAGCGGGAGAGCTCCTCGAGGGCCTCGATCTCTTCCTGGACGAGGCGGCCGTTGGCGAGCGTGAAGATATTGAGCATGGCTCACTCCCGTGAAATGGCTGGGGCGATGGGGCGGACGGGCGGGGGGCGAGAAAGGGGGGCGCTTTCAAATCCCGGACCCGGTCGGCCTGACTCAGCCGGGAGTTGAAAGCTGCCGAGACGGGGCGGTTTCCACGATGCGGTCTCCAGTTGCAGCGAGGCGCGATTATGTCATCGGCGAATGAGCGCAGAGTTGGCTGGACTGGACGAACATCCAGTAGAGTGGCGCCCATGCCGAGCGCCGTGTCCCCCGTTTTTTCCAGCCCGCCGGCGACCCAGGCCGAGCGCCTCGCGGCCGCCCTCGCCAGCCTCAACGACGAGCAGCGCGCGGCTGTCGAGCACGGGGTGGAGGCGCTGGCCGGTGGCGCGCCGGACGCGGCCGATGCAGGGCCCTTGCTCGTCATCGCCGGCGCCGGCTCGGGCAAGACCAGCACGCTGGCGCACCGGGTGGCACACCTGATCGCGCGCGGGGTCGATCCGCAGCGCCTGCTGCTTTTGACCTTCTCGCGCCGTGCCGCGCAGGAAATGGCGCAGCGCGCCGGCCAGGTGCTCGCGCGCGTGCTGGGTCTGCAGGCCCACACCGCGCCCGCGCTGCCCTGGGCCGGCACCTTCCACGGCATCGGCGCGCGGCTGCTGCGCGAGTACGCCGCGCAGATCGGGCTGGACGACAACTTCACCATCCACGACCGCGGCGACGCCGAGGACCTGATGGGGCTGGCGCGGCACGAACTCGGCTTCTCGTCGAGTGCGCGCCGCTTTCCGCACAAGGGCACCTGCCTGTCGATCTATTCGCGCTGCGTGAACACGCGCGCGCCGCTCGAGTCGGTGCTCAGGCAGTCCTTCCCGTGGTGCGCCGAATGGGGCGTCGAGCTGCAGCAGCTGTTCGGCGCCTACGTCGAGGCCAAGCAGCAGCAGAACGTGCTCGACTACGACGACCTGCTGCTCTACTGGGCCGGCATGATGGAGGAGCCCACGCTGGCGCAGCACCTGGGCGCGCGCTTCGACCACGTGCTGGTCGACGAGTACCAGGACACCAACCTGCTGCAGGCCGCGATCCTGCTTGCGCTCAAGCCCGATGGCCGGGGCGTGACCGTGGTGGGCGACGACGCGCAGTCGATCTACTCGTTCCGCGGCGCGACGGTGCGCAACATCCTCGACTTCCCCACGCAGTTCTCGCGGCCGGCGCGCGTGGTCACGCTGGAGCGCAACTACCGCTCCACCCAGCCGATCCTCGACGTGTCGAACGCGTGCATCGCGCATGCGGCCGAGCGCCATGCCAAGACGCTGTGGACCGACAAGCCCTCGGCCGGGCGGCCGCAGATCGTGCGCGTGCCCGACGAATCGCAGCAGGCCTGCTGGGTGGCCGACAAGGTGCTCGCGCACCGCGAGGGCGGGCTCGCGCTCAAGTCGCAGGCGGTGCTGTTCCGCACCTCGAGCCACAGCGCGCCGCTCGAGCTCGAGCTGGCGCGCCGCAACATCCCGTTCGTGAAGTACGGCGGGCTCAAATTCCTCGAGGCCTCGCACGTGAAGGACCTGCTCGCGGTGCTGCGCTTCGCGCAGAACCCGCGCGGGCGCATGGCGGGCTTTCGCGTCACGCAGCTGATCCCGGGCATCGGGCCGGCCACCAGCGCGAAGCTGCTCGACGCGATGGATCAGGCGGCCGATCCGGCCGTCGCGCTGCGCGACTTCGTGCCGCCGAGCGCCGCGCGCGCCGAATGGGCCGCCTTCGCCGAGGCTTATGCCGCGCTGCGCGCGCCATCGCTGGCCTGGCCGGCCGACGTGGGCATCGCGATGGACTGGTACCTGCCGCACCTCGAGCGGCTCTACGATGACACCGCGGGCACGCGCCGCGGCGACGTCGAGCAACTGGTGCACATGGCCTCGGGCTACGCCTCGCGCGAACGCTTCCTCACCGAGCTCACGCTCGATCCGCCCGAGGCCACCAGCGACCGGCCGGGGCCGCCGCTGCTCGACGAGGACTACCTGATCCTCTCGACCATCCATTCGGCCAAGGGCCAGGAGTGGAATTCGGTCCACGTGCTCAACGTGGTCGATGGCTGCATGCCGGCCGACGTGGCGCAGAGCGCGCAGGAACTCGAGGAGGAGCGGCGCCTGCTCTACGTGGCCATGACTCGGGCCCGCGACCACCTGCACCTGCTGGTGCCGCAGCGCTTCTACATCCCGCAGCAGGCCGCGCGCGGCGATCGGCATCTCTATGCCAACCGCAGCCGCTTCATTCCCGATGCCGACCTCGCGCGCTTCGAGGCCCAGACCTGGCCGCCCCCGCCGCCGCGTGCGCCGGCAGTGCCGCCGCCGGCCGCGGTGATCGACCTGCGCAACCGGATGCGCGCCGCCTGGCGCTGAGCAAGCCCGGCCCTTTCTTCAGCAGGGTCATGCGCGGGTGGCCGCGAAAGATGGGCGCGGCAGCGAGGCTTCGCAACGCGGCCCGCAGCTTGCGGGGCCGCTGGGGCCTGCTATGGAAGAAATAGCTGAGCATGCGACGCGGTCCGCCGGTGCGTCATCCGGGCATCCCCCGGTATTGCAATACCGTGACAGCTTGGGCATAGTGAATCGACCTTCTCCTCTCCCGCACCCCTCTCTCTTCCCCCTCTCCCCCTTTCTTCTCCCACCCCACAACCGTTTTCGCCGGCCGCGCTGTATCCGCAGCGATGGTCATTTCCCCAACCGTCAATTCCAGGAGGTCATTCATGAATTTGACGATCAGCGGTCATCACCTCGACGTCACCCCTGCCTTGCGCACCTACGTCACGAGCAAGCTGGACCGGATCACCCGACATTTCGACCAGGTGGTCGATGTGAAGGTGATCCTCACGGTGGAAAAGCAGAAGGAAAAGGAACGCCGGCAACGGGCCGAGTGCAACATCCACGTCAAGGGCAATGACATGTTCGCGGAGTCGAGCCACGCTGATCTCTATGCCGCGGTCGATGAACTGGTCGACAAGCTCGACCGCCAGGTGGTGCGCCACAAGGACCGCCTGCAGGACCATCACCACAGCGCGCCCAAGCGCCTGATGTAAGACCCAGCGGATCTCCGGCTGTCGCGCCGGAGACTCTCGAAGCCGCCTCCGGGCGGCTTTTTCATGGGCTTTTCCGACTGCCCATCAAGGGTTTGAAGGGCCTCTGTCGAGGGAAGCGAGGCCTGCGGGCAACATGTAACCAGAAAGTAGATAAGCGGAGTGGGGGTTTTTACCAAGCAGGTGCATAATCGCCCCCGCTCTGACCCACCATGAATCGTCTCGCGTCCATCCTGCCGCCCGCTCAAGTGCTTGTGAGCGTTGACGCCACCAGCAAGAAGCGTGCTTTCGAGGAAGCCGGCTTGCTGTTCGAAAGCCTTCACGGGCTGGGCCGCGCCCTGATCACCGACAGCCTCTTCGCGCGCGAGCGCCTCGGCTCCACCGGCCTCGGTCATGGCGTCGCCATTCCGCATGGCCGCATCAAGGGCCTCAAGGCCCCGATGGCCGCGGTGTTCCAGCTTGCGAACCCGATCGGCTTCGATGCCCCCGACGAGCAGCCGGTCGGCCTGCTGATCTTCCTGCTGGTGCCCGAAGCCGCGACGCAGAAGCACCTCGAAATCCTGTCCGAGATCGCCGAGCTGCTGAGCGACGCCGGCCTGCGCGAGCAGATCAAGTCGAGCACCGACGCGGCCGCGCTGCACGGCCTGATCGCCGGCTGGCACTCCACGCAAGTCGCCTGAGCCCATGGCTCGCGGGGCGTGGCTGCTGCTAAGCTGCGCTGCCCTTCTTCCCGTCCCCCTCACTTCCGAAGCGGTGCCGCGCGCCGCGCCCTGAACGCATGAAGCCGACCGTCATCAGCGCCGATGCCATGTTCGAGGAGTTCCGCGGCTCGCTGCGCTGGGAATGGCTCGCGGGACTCGGCGCGTCCGAACGCCAGTTCGATCCCGAGGTCATCAGCCGCGCCCAGTCGGCCGCCGACCTGGTCGGCTACCTCAACTACATCCACCCGTACCGCGTGCAGATCCTCGGCGCGCGCGAGGTCGCCTACCTGACGCGCGGCAGCCCCGAGGACACCGCGCGGCGCATCGCCCGCATCGTCACGCTCGAGCCGCCGATGCTGGTGCTGGCCGACGGCCAGGCCGCGCCCGACGAGCTGCTGTCGATCTGCGAGCGCGCCCAGCTGCCGCTGTTCGCCACGCGCGAATCCTCGGCCTTCGTGATCGACCTGCTGCGCGCCTACCTGTCCAAGCATTTCGCCGAGCGCACCTCGATGCACGGCGTGTTCATGGACATCCTGGGCATGGGCGTGATGATCACGGGCGAGTCGGGCCTCGGGAAGAGCGAACTCGGCCTCGAGCTGATCTCGCGCGGCAACGGCCTGGTGGCCGACGACGCGGTCGATCTCTACCGCATCAACCAGAACACCATCGAGGGCCGCTGTCCCGACCTGCTGCTCAACCTGCTCGAGGTGCGCGGCATCGGCCTGCTCGACATCCGCGCGATCTTCGGCGAGACGGCGGTGCGGCGGAAGATGCGGCTCAAGCTCATCGTGCACCTGGTGCGGCGCGACAGCTTCGAGCGCGACTACGAGCGCATGCCCTCGACCCCGCTCACGCAGGACGTGCTGGGCATCCCGGTGCGCAAGGTCATCATCCAGGTGGTGGCGGGTCGCAACATCGCCGTGCTGGTCGAGGCCGCGGTGCGCAATTCGATCCTGCAGCTGCGCGGCATCGACACCTATGCCGATTTCGTGGCGCGCCACCACAAGGCGATGGAAAGCGCGCGCGACGCGGACTAGCTCAGCGCTTCTTGACGCAGTCGCCGCACAAGCCGTAGAGCGACATGGCGTGGTCCTGCAGGATCCAGCCCTTGTCCTTGGCCACCAGCTGCTGGCGGCGCTCGATCTCGGCGTCGTAGAACTCCTCGACCTTGCCGCAGGCGGTGCAGATCAGGTGGTCGTGGTGCGTGCCTTCGTTGAGTTCGTAGACGGCCTTGCCGCTCTCGAAATGGCTGCGCTCGAGGATGCCGGCCTGCTCGAACTGGGTGAGCACGCGGTAGACGGTGGCCAGGCCGATGTCGGAATGCTCGTTGAGCAGCACCCGGAACACGTCCTCGGCGGTCATGTGGCGTTGGCCGCCGGTCTGGAAGATTTCCAGAATCTTCAGCCGCGGCAGGGTGGCCTTGAGGCCGGTGTTCTTGAGTTCGTCGATGTTGGCCATGATGGTTCCTGCGCCCTGGGCAGCCAAAGGCCCCGGAGGGGCCAGCCGCTACAATGGCCGATCATATCGCTACCCCCTTTTCCCCCAATGCCTGCCATTTTCCAACGCCGTCCCTGGCTGCTGGCTGCGGCCGTTGCCGTCACCCTGGGCCTCGGTGCCTGCAGCGGTTTCAGCGAGCGCTCGCGTGGCGCGCTGTCGGCCGTCACCCCCTACAAGGTCGAGGTGGTCCAGGGCAACTTCGTGTCCAAGGAACAGGTCGCGGCGCTCAAGACGGGCATGTCGCGCCAGCAGGTGCGCGAGATCCTCGGCACCTCGCTGCTCACCGACATCTTCCATTCGAACCGCTGGGACTACGTCTTCACGATCCGGCGCCAGGGCGTGGAGCCGCAGGAACGCCGCTTCACCGTCTTCTTCAACGGCGAGCAGCTCGAGCGCTGGGAAGGCGGCGAGATGCCGAGCGAGGAAGAATTCGTCGCCACGCTCGACACCCGCAAGAAGACCGGCAAGGTGCCGCCGCTCGAGGCCACCGAAGAAGAACTCAAGAAGTTCGACCCCAAGGGCGACCGGAAAGCCACCGACACCGAGAGCAAGGCGCCCGCCACGCTGCCCCCGCTGCCGGCCGCCTACCCGCCGCTCGAGGCCGCGCGCTAAAAGCGGCGCCCGGCCGGCGCGCCGAACCTGGCTTGGCGGGGCGGCGCGGTTTCCCCACCCATCGTCCCTACCGTCCTCCGACGGCAAGCAAGCCCGAATCCGCGTGACCGACTCCAACACCACCACCTCCTCCACGCCGGCCGCGCGCCGGGTTGCCGTCGCCGGCGCGTCGGGCCGCATGGGCCGCATGCTGATCGAGGCGGTTCGCAACACCCCCGACTGCCGCCTGGCCGGCGCGCTCGACGTGGCCGCCAGCCCCGCCATCGGCAGCGACGCGGGCGCCTTCCTCGGCTTCGCCAGCGGCGTGGCCATCGCCGCCGACCTGCGCGCGGGCCTGCAGGACGCCCAGGTGCTGATCGACTTCACCCGCCCCGAGGGCACGATGGCGCACCTGGCCGTCTGCCGCGAACTCGGCGTGCAGGCCGTGATCGGCACCACCGGCTTCAGCGACGCGCAGAAGGCCGAGATCGCCGAGATCGCCAAGGACATCGCGATCGTCATGGCGCCCAACATGAGCGTGGGCGTCAACGTCACCTTCAAGCTGCTCGAAATGGCGGCCAAGGCGCTGTCCACCGGCTACGACATCGAGATCGTCGAAGCCCACCACCGCCACAAGATCGACGCCCCCTCGGGCACCGCGCTCAAGATGGGCGAGGTGATCGCCGACGCGCTGGGCCGCGACCTCAAGGAATGCGCGGTCTACGGTCGCGAAGGCGTGACCGGCGAGCGCGACCCGTCGACCATCGGCTTCGCCACCGTGCGCGGCGGCGACATCGTCGGCGACCACACGGTGCTGTTCGCCGGCACCGGCGAGCGCATCGAGATCGCCCACAAGTCCTCGAGCCGCGCCAACTACGCGCAGGGCAGCCTGCGCGCGGTGCGCTTCCTGACCGACCAGCGCGCCGGCCTGTTCGACATGTTCGACGTGCTCGGCCTGCGCTGAGCCCGGCCTTCCTCCGCCATCCCCGACGATGAGCGTCCTCGAACTGCTGACCCACGGCGACGGCGTCAGCCGCTCGGTGGCCGCGCTGCTGCTCGCGATGTCGATTTCGAGCTGGGTCGTGATCCTCTGGAAGGGCTGGCTGCTGCGCGGCGGCACGCGCGACGTGCTGCGCAGCATCGCGGCCTTCTGGCAGTCGACCAGCCTCTCGGAAGCCGAACAGCGGCTGCAGGCCTTCGACCGTTCGGCGCTGGTGCTGCCCACGGTCGCGGCGCTGCGCCAGGCCGTGGCCACGCAGGACCGTGATGCCGCCACCCTCGGCGCCGCGGGCGACCGCAACCAGCGCCTCACGCGCGTGCTGCGCGAGGCGCTGCACGGTGCTCTGCGCCGGCTGCAGGCCGGGCAGATCCTGCTCGCCACGGTCGGCGCCACGGCGCCCTTCGTCGGCCTGCTCGGCACGGTCTGGGGCATCTACGGCGCGCTCGTGGGCATCGCGGGCCAGGCCGGCGGCTTCACCATCGACAAGGTGGCCGGACCGGTCGGCGAGGCGCTCGTGATGACCGCCTTCGGCCTCGCGGTGGCGATCCCGGCCGTGCTGGCCTACAACGTCTTCGGCCGCGTCATCGGCCGCGTCGAGGCCGAGCTCGAAGGCTTCGCCCACGACCTGCTCGGCAGCTTCGGCGAAGCGCCCGCGGCCGTGCCGGCCGCGCCGCCGCCCGCGCGGCCGATGCCGGTCTGAACCGCTTCGCCCCCATGGCCTTCGGACGCACCTCGCTCGGCAGCAGCTCCGCCGGCGGCGGCCGTGCCACCGGTGCCGGCGGCCAGCGGCCGCTGTCCGACATCAACGTCACGCCGCTGGTCGACGTGATGCTGGTGCTGCTGGTGATCTTCATCATCACGGCGCCGCTGATGGCCAGCTCGATCAAGCTCGACCTGCCGCAGACCGATGCCGGCCAGCCCAACGACACGCCGAAGTTCGTGAGCCTGTCGGTCGACCCGGCGGGCAAGGCCTTCCTCAACGACCAGCCCGTGACCGACGAGGAACTCGCGACCCGCCTCGAGAAGGCCGCCGCCGACAGCAAGGACACCGAGGTCCAGCTGCGCGCCGACCAGACCGTGCCCTACGGCCGCGTGGTGGCGCTGATGGGCATCGCCAACAAGGCGGGCCTGAGCCGCATCGGCTTCGTCACCGAGGCGCCGCCGCCGACGACGCCGCGCTGAAGCCGCCCGGCGCCGGGCTCAGCCCAGCACCACCGGCTTGGTCTGCCAGATGTCGTGCGCGTACTGGGCGATCGTGCGGTCCGACGAGAAGGCGCCCATGCCCGCCACGTTGAGGATCGCGGTGCGCGTCCAGGCATCGGCGTCGCGGTAGAGCGCATCGACCTCGGCCTGCTTCGCGACGTAGCTCGCATAGTCCGCCAGCAGCAGGTAGTGGTCGCCCCAGTTCACGAGCGCGTCGTAGATGCCCTGGTAGCGCGCGGGTTCGGCCGGTGAGAAGGCGCCGTCGCGGATCGCGTCGAGCACGCGCCGCAGCTCCTCGTTCCCGTCGTAGATGTCGCGCGGCTGGTAGCCGCGCGCGCGGATCTCGGCCACCTCGGGCGTGGTGTTGCCGAAGATGAAGATGTTCTCGGGCCCGACGTTCTCGCGCATCTCGACGTTGGCGCCGTCGAGCGTGCCGATGGTCAGCGCGCCGTTGAGCGCGAACTTCATGTTGCCGGTGCCCGAGGCCTCGGTGCCGGCGGTGGAGATCTGCTCCGACAGGTCGGCCGCCGGCATGATGATCTCGGCCAGGCTCACGCTGTAGTTGGGCAGGAACACCACCTTCAGCAGCTTGCCCACGCGCGCGTCGGCGTTGATGGTCGCGGCCACGTCGTTGATCAGCCGGATCACCTGCTTGGCCATCACGTAGGCCGAGGCGGCCTTGCCCGCGAACACGACCACGCGCGGCACGATGTCGACGCTGCCGCCCGCGGCCTGGGCGTCGAGGATGCGGTGGTAGCGCGCGATCACGTGCAGCACGTTGAGCAGCTGGCGCTTGTACTCGTGGATGCGCTTGACCTGCACGTCGAACATCGCGTCGGTGTCGACCACGATGTTCATGTGCTGCTCGATCCAGTTGGCCAGCCGCAGCTTGTTCTCGCGCTTGGCGTGGCGGAAGGCGCGCACGAAGGGCGGCTGCGCCGCCATCGGCCGCAGCGCCTCGAGCTGCGAGAGGTCGCGCCGCCAGCCCTTGCCCAGCCGCTGGTCGAGCAGCGCGGCCAGCGGCGGGTTGGCCTGCGCGAGCCAGCGCCGCGGCGTGACGCCGTTGGTCTTGTTGTTGAAGCGCTCGGGAAAGATCTTCGCGAAGTCCGCGAAGATCGACTGCTTCATCAGCTCCGAGTGCAGCCCCGACACGCCGTTGATCGAGTGGCTCGCGAGCACCGCCACGTAGGCCATGCGCACGCGGCGCTCGCCGGCCTCGTCGACCAGCGAGAGGCGGCGCATCAGCTCGACGTCGTTGCCGTGCGTCTGCGTCACGGTGGCGAGGAAGCGCGCGTTGATGTCGTAGATGATCTGCAGGTGGCGCGGCAGGATGCGCCCGAGCATCTCGACCGGCCAGGTCTCGAGCGCCTCGTGCATCAGCGTGTGGTTGGTGTAGCTGAACACCTTCTGCGTGTGGGCCCAGGCCGTGTCCCAGGGCAGGCCGTGCTCGTCGAGCAGCAGGCGCATCAGCTCGGGCACCGCGAGCACCGGGTGGGTGTCGTTGAGGTGGATGCTGACCTTCTCCGAGAGCCGGTCGAAGCTGGTGTGGTTGCGCAGGTAGCGCCGCAGCAGGTCCTGCACGCTGGCGCTGCAGAAGAAGTACTCCTGGTGCAGCCGCAGCTCGCGGCCCGAGGGCGTGGAGTCGTCGGGATAGAGCACGCGCGAGACGTTCTCCGAGTGGTTCTTGCTCTCCACCGCCGCCATGTAGTTGCCGCGGTTGAAGGCCGAGAGGTCGATCTCCTCGGTGGCGCGCGCCGACCACAGGCGCAGCGTGTTGGTGGCCTGCGTGCCGTAGCCGGGGATGATGGTGTCGTAGGCCACGGCGCGCACGTCGTGGGTGTCGACCCAGTCGGCCGCGCCGTAGGGCGCGTTGGTGCCCTCGCGCTTCTGCACGCGGCCGCCGAAGCGCACGCGGTAGTTGACCTCGGGCCGCTTGAATTCCCAGGGATTGCCGCGCGTGAGCCAGTAGTCGGGCGTCTCCACCTGCTGGCCGTCGACGATGCGCTGGCGGAACATGCCGTACTCGTAGCGGATGCCGTAGCCCATGCCCGGCACGCCGAGCGTGGCCATCGAGTCGAGGAAGCAGGCCGCGAGCCGGCCGAGGCCGCCGTTGCCCAGCGCCGCGTCGGGCTCGCGCTCGGACAGCGCCTCCATGTCGACGCCGAAGTCGGCCAGCGCGTCGCGCACGGTGGCGTGGAGGTCGACCGCGAGCAGCGCGTTGGTGAAGGTGCGCCCGATCAGGAACTCCATCGACAGGTAGTACACGCGCTTGAGGTCCTGCGCGTAGTTGGCGCGCGTGGTCGCCATCCAGCGCTCCACCAGCTGGTCGCGCACCGCGAGCGCGGTGGCATAGAGCCAGTCGTCCTGGCTCGCGGCCACGGGGTCCTTGCCGACCGCGTAGATCAGCTTGTTGGCCACGGCACGCTTGAAGGCCGCGACATCGCGGTCGGGATGGTCGTAGGCGAAGTCTTCGATCGTCATGGTGGGTGTGTCTTGTGTGCGGGTTGAACGGATGCCCCGGGCCTTTTTCAGTGAGGCAGGGGCGTCGGTGCCTGGGCCGCGGCCAGCGCCTGCCGGTACACGGCCACGTACTGCGCGGCCGCGGTGGCCCAGTCGGCGGGGCGCCGCATCGCATGGCCGCGCACGCGCCGCCAGTCGGGGGCGCGCTGGTAGAGCGCGAAGGCGCGGCGCACCGCGCGATCGTAGTCCGCGGAGTCGAAACGGTCGAACACGAAGCCGGTGGCCTCGCCGCTGGCCATGTCCTCGAGCGAGCAGTCGACCACCGTGTCGGCCAGCCCGCCGACGCGGCGCACCAGCGGCAGGCTGCCGTACTTGAGGCCGTACATCTGCGTCAGGCCACAGGGCTCGAACAGCGAGGGCACCAGGGTCACGTCGCCCGCGCCGAAGAGCTGGTGCGCGAGCGTCTCGTTGTAGCCGATGGTGACGCTGACCGCGTCGGGCGCGGCGGCCGCGCGCTGGCGGAACGCGTCTTCCAGCCAGGCCTCGCCGCTGCCCAGCAGCGCGAGCTGGCCGCCCTGCGCGAGCAGCGCGTCAAGGCCCTGCAGCACCAGGCGCAGCCCCTTCTGCTCGGTGAGCCGGCTCACGAGGATGAACAGCGGCGCGTCGGGCCGCGCGGCCAGCCCGAGCTGGTGTTGCAGCACGGACTTGCAGCGCGCCTTGCCCGCCATGTGGCGGCCCTCGGGCGTCTGGTAGCCCTGCACCAGCGCCGGGTCGGCGGCCGGGTTCCAGACCTGGTCGTCGACCGCATTGAGGATGCCGTCGAGCACGCCGCCGCGCTGGCGCAGCAGGCCGTCGAGGCCGCAGCCCTGGTCGGGCGTCTGGATCTCGCGCGCGTAGGTCGGGCTCACGGTGGTGAGCCGGTCGGCATAGGCGAGCCCACCCTTCATGAACGAGAGCTGGCCGTGGTATTCGAGCCCGTTCATCTGGAAGGCGGGCGCGGGCAGGCCGAGCTCGGGGAAGTGCCAGGGCGCGAACAGGCCCTGGTAGGCGAGGTTGTGGACCGTGAAGACGCTGCCCACGCGCGGCCCGTCGGCGCCGCGCGCGAAGGCCATGTAGGCCGGCGCGAGCCCCGCGTGCCAGTCGTGCGCATGGACCACCTCGGGCTGCCAAGTCGGATCGAGCCCCTGCGCGAGCTGGGCCGCGGCCCAGCCCAGCAGCGCGAAGCGCAGGTGGTTGTCCCCGTAGGGCTGGCGGTCGGCGTCTTCGTAGGGATTGCCGGGCCGGTCGAACAGCGCGGGCGCATCGACCACGTAGGCCGGGATCGGCGGCGCGCCGTCGATCTCGATGCGCCCCTGCAGCAGCCCGAAGCGCTCGCCCCAGGGCGCCGAAAAAGCGGCGACCGGCGCGAGCCCGCGCACGCCCGCCACGATGGCCGGGAAGCCCGGCAGCAGCACGCGCGCGTCCTGGCCCGCGGCCATCAGCGCGAGCGGCAGCGCGCCGGCGACGTCGGCCAGGCCGCCGGTCTTGAGCAGGGGAAAGAGTTCGGCGCTGACCTGGAGGACTCTCATCGGCGGCATCAGGCGGTGGGCGCCGCGGAGCGCTCCGCCAGCCGCTTGAGCATTTCGCGCGTGACCAGCACCACGCCCGTTTCGGTGCGCTCGAAGCGCGCGGCATCGGCCTCGGCGTCCTCGCCGATCACCATCTCGTCGGGGATCACGCAGGCGCGGTCGATCACCACGCGGCTGAGCCGGCAGCCGCGCCCGACCTCCACGTCGGGCAGCAGCACCGCCTCGTGGACGGTGCAGAACGAGTGGATGCGCACACCCGAGAACAGCACCGAGCTGCTGACCTGCGAGCCCGAGACGATGCAGCCGCCCGAGACGATGGTGTTGACCGTCATGCCGTGGCGGCCGTCGCGGTCGAGCACGAACTTGGCCGGAGGCAGCTGCCGCTGGTAGGTCCAGATGGGCCAGTCGGTGTCATAGATGTCCAGCTCCGGGGTGATCGACGCGAGGTCGAGGTTCGCCGCCCAGAATGCATCAATCGTGCCCACGTCGCGCCAGTAGGCCTTGGCGCCCGGCCCGCGCGAGGCCCGCGTGACGCAGGACATGCCGAACGGATGCGCGAGCGCCCGGCCCTCGGCCACCGCGCGCGGGATGATGTCCTTGCCGAAGTCGTGGCTGGAGTTCGGGTCGCGGCTGTCTTCCTCGAGCAGCTTGTAGAGATAGGCCGAATCGAACACGTAGATGCCCATGCTGGCCAGCGCCACGTCGGGGTGGCCCGGCATCGCGGGCGGGTCGGCCGGCTTCTCGAGGAAGCTGGTGATGCGGCGGCTGTCGTCGATCGCCATCACGCCGAAGGCCGTGGCCTCCATGCGCGGCACCTCGATGCAGCCCACGGTGCAGCCCGCGCCGCTCTCGGCATGGTCCTTGACCATGATCGAGTAGTCCATCTTGTAGATGTGGTCGCCCGCGAGCACCACCACGTAGTCGTGCGGCGTGGAGCGGGTCTGGATGATGTCGAGGTTCTGGTAGACCGCGTCGGCCGTGCCGCGGTACCAGTGCTCGTCGCCCATGCGCTGCTGCGCGGGCAGCACGTCGACCATCTCGTTGAGCTCGGCGCGCAGGAAGCTCCAGCCGCGCTGCAGGTGGCGCATCAGCGAATGCGACTTGTACTGCGTGACCACCGCCATGCGCCGGATGCCCGAGTTGAGGCAGTTGGAGAGCGCGAAATCGATGATGCGGAACTTGCCGCCGAAATACACGGCCGGCTTGGCGCGCCGGTCGGTCAGCTGCTTGAGCCGGGAGCCGCGTCCGCCGGCCAGTACCAGCGCGATGGTGCGGCGCACGAGCTGGTGCGATTGCAGCGGCGTGCCGGGGGCGGCCGCGGGTGTCTTGTGATCCATCCTGTGTCTCCGTTCGTTCGTTCGTGTGTCGTCAGAGTTTCTGTGTGTGCGTGTGCCCGCTCGGGCCCTTGCACACTAGCACCGCTGCGCGGCGCAGGCTCCTACGTTCTTGCAATCCAGAGGCTCGAGGGCGGTATCGCGACCTCGGCAACGTTCACGGCCGAGGGCTCGGGGCCCGGGTCGATGGCGGGGTCGCTGGCGAGGACGCAGCGCCAGGCGCCGGGCGGCAGGCGGAACGGCTGCGCCTGCGCGCCCGCGTTCACGAGCAGCAGCCAGGCCGGCGCTGCCTTCGGTGTCACTGGGGTGGTGGTCGATGTCGGTGTCTCCTTGGCGGTGCCTGCCTCCAGGCTGCCGAACAGGATTGCAAGGGCCGTGCCGCCTTCCCAGTCCGGCGGCTGCATCGGTGCGCCGTCGGGGCGCAGCCAGCGGATGCCGGCCGTGCCCGGCGCGGGATCGGCCGGCCACCAGCGCGTGCTGCGCAGCACCGGTGCCGCGCGCCGCAGCGCGGCCAGCCGCGCCACGAAGGCGCTCAGCCGAGCCGGCTCGCCGGCCGGGTCGGTGCTGCCGACCCAGTGCAGCCAGGTGGTCTCGTTGTCCTGGCAGTAGGCGTTGTTGTTGCCCTGCTGCGTGTGGCCGATCTCGTCGCCGGCCAGCAGCATCGGCGTGCCCTGCGACAGCATCAGCGCGGCCAGCAGCGCGCGCCGCAGCCGCAGCCGTTCGGCCCGTACCGCGGGATCGTCGCTCGGGCCTTCCACGCCGCAGTTGTGGCTCAGGTTGTGGCCATGGCCGTCGCGGTTGTTCTCGCCGTTGGCCTCGTTGTGGCGCGTGTCGTAGCTCAGCAGGTCGCGCAGCGTGAAGCCGTCGTGCGCGGTCACGAAGTTCACGCTCGCGGCGGGCGAGCGCCCGTCGTGCGCGAACTGCGCGCTCGAGGCCGTGAAGCGGTGCGCGAAGTCGCCGAGGCCGGCGCGCCCCTCGCGGTCCTGGCGCAGCCAGAAGCCGCGCTGCGTGTCGCGAAAGCGGTCGTTCCATTCGAGCCATCCCGGCGGGAATTCGCCGAGCCGGTAGCCGCCCGGCCCGATGTCCCAGGGCTCGGCGATCAGCAGCGTGCGCGACAGCAGCGGGTCCTGCGCGATGGCCGCGAAGAAGGGTGCACGCGGATCGAAGCCCGTGGCCGTGGCGCGGCCCAGCACCGGCGCGAGGTCGAAGCGGAAGCCGTCCACGCCCATCTCGCCGGCCCAGAAGCGCAGGCTGTCCATCACGAGTTGCAGCACGCGCGGCTCGCCGAGGTTCAGGCAGTTGCCCGTGCCGGCCCAGTTCTCGTAGCGCGCGCGGTCGTCGGCGCGCAGGTGGTAGTAGAGGGCGTTGTCGATGCCGCGCAGCGACAGCGTGGGGCCGAGCTCGTCGCTCTCGGCGCTGTGGTTGTAGACCACGTCGATCACGAGTTCCATGCCGCGCGCATGCACCGCGTCGGCCAGCGCGCGGAACTCGCTGGCCGGCGTGGTGCCGGGGCGGCCGCTCCAGTAGCGCGCCTCGGGCGCGAACCAGCCGATGGTGTTGTAGCCCCAGTAGTTCGTGAGGCCCATCGCGAGCAGCCGTTCCTCGTCGGCGCGGTGCTGCACCGGCATCAGGCTCAGCGTGGTGACCCCCAGGCGCTGCAGGTGGTCGAGCACGGCCGGCTCGGCGAGGGCGGCGTAGCTGCCGCGCAGGGGGGCGGGGACGGCGGGGTGCAGTTTCGTGTGGCCGCGGACGTGGAGTTCGCAGATCACGCGGTCCGTGGGGGGGATGCGGGCGTGGCCTGGGTTCGGATGGGTTGGCGCGGGCACCACGCGGGCCTTGAGGGCGATGCTGGCGTTGTCCCGTGTGTCGCGCTGCGTCGGGTCTGCGGCGGCGTGGCCGTGGAAGAGGTCGCTGCCGTCGTAGCGTCCGACGATCTCGCGGGCGTAGGGGTCGAGCAACAGCTTCGATGGGTTGAAGCGGTGGCCTTGGCTTGGGGACCAGGGGCCGTGGACGCGGTAGGCGTAGACGAGGCCGGGGCGGGCGCTGGGGAGTTGGCCGTGCCAGATGCCGTCTGTGAACTCGGGGAGCTTGAGTCGCTGCTGTTCGTGGGTGCCTGTGGGGTCGAAGAGGCAGAGTTCTACCTTTTCGGCTGCTGGTGCTGCCAGGGCGAAGTTGACGCCTGTCTGGGTTGCTATGGCGCCGAGGGGGAAAGGTTGGCCTGGGTTCAGCACGATGGGTGAGGCTTTCTCTTGCTGAGGCAGGAGCCGGGAATTCGCCCCGGCGGGCGAGTCACTTTCTTTTGCTTCGCCAAAAGAAAGTAACCAAAGAAAAGGCGACCCCACTGTCTGC
>NZ_JBWKPQ010000047.1:0-21954 GCF_059418345.1 Variovorax sp. GW821-FHT09B01
GTCGCCTTTTCTTTGGTTACTTTCTTTTGGCGAAGCAAAAGAAAGTGACTCGCCCGCCGGGGCGAGTCCCGGCCAACGATCTCAACAAGAAGAGCACAGTCAAAAAACCAAGACCGCTGGCAAACTGCCCCGCACCATGCCAACGATCCTCCCCGCAGAAGCGCACCACTACCCTTCCCTCCACCAAACCCTCGACACGGTAGCCCGAGAAAAAAAGTACCTGGCCCTCACCGAGGCCCCGCCCTACGACTCGACAACCGACTTCTACCGCCATCTGCGCGCCACCCACTCCCCCCACTTCGTAGCCGTAGAAAATAACCAGGTCATAGGCTGGTGCGACATCGCCCCCACCTTCGGCCAGACCCGCGCCCACGCAGGCACCCTAGGCATCGCCCTGCACCCCAACGCCCGCGGCCAAGGCCTCGGCCCCCAACTGCTGCGCACCACCATCGAAGCTGCCTGGCTCAAAGGCCTCACCCGCATCGAACTCACGGTGCGCGACGACAACCTCCCCGCCAAGGCCCTCTACGAGCGTTTCGGCTTCCAGCACGAAGGCCTGCAACGCCAGGCGATGCGCGTCGACGGCATCTACCACGACGTCCACGCCATGGCCCTGCTCGCCACCGAGGCCACCGCGCCCCACTAGACTGGTCCGTACCCGACAAGAGCCCGGAGACCCGACACCATGTGCAGGAGCATCAAGACCCTCTACAACTTCGAGCCGCCCGCCACCGAGCAGGAGATCCGCGCCGCGGCCCTGCAGTTCGTGCGCAAGCTCAGCGGCTTCAACGTGCCCTCGCGCGCCAACGAGGCCGCATTCGAACGCGCCGTCGAGGAAGTCAGCGCCAGCGCGGCGCGGCTGCTCGAATCGCTGGTGACCACGGCCGGGCCGCGCGACCGCGAAGTGGAGGCCGAGCGCGCCAAGGCCCGCTCGGCGGCGCGCTTCGGCACGCAGCTTTCGTGACCGCGGCCGGCATTCGCGCCTGAACCCGCCGCGTTCGGCCTTCGCCGCGCACGGTTTTTGCGCCTGCCGCGGCGCAGGGCCAAAAGGCCTTTGGTATCGTGCCTTGCAAGCCGAAACACATTCAAGAAGACGCGGACATCGACCGAATGAGAAAGACCTATATCGGAGGCTGCCACTGCGGCGCCGTGCGCTTCGAAGCCGACATCGACCTGAGCCTGGGCACGCTGCGCTGCAACTGCGCGATCTGCACCCGCACGCGCTTCTGGCCGGCCATCGTCGAGCCCGAGGCCTTTCGCCTGCTCGAGGGCGAATCCGAGCTCAGCGACCAGATGCTCGACAGCCGCAACAGCCACTACATCGTCTGCAAGCTCTGCGGCGTGCGCTCCTTCGGCGTGGGCCATTCGCCCGAGACCGGCGCCCATGCCTATGGCGTGAACGTGACCTGCCTCGACGACGTCGACCTCGACGACCTGGTCAACTCGCCGCTGCGCTACGTCGACGGCCACCGCGGCACCTGGCACGTGGCGCGCACGGCGATCGATCCCTGACAGACAAACACAACCCCAGGAGACACCCCCATGCCCTTCGAACTCTGGCTCGCCTTCGTGGCCGCCTCGGCCGTGCTGCTGATCATTCCCGGCCCGACCATCCTCACCGTCATCAGCTATTCGATGTCGCATGGCCGCCGCGCCAACGTGCCGCTGGTGGCCGCGGTGGCGCTCGGCGATTCGACCGCGCTGGTGGTGTCGCTGCTGGGCCTGGGCACGCTGCTCGCGGCCTCGGCCTTCTGGTTCAACGCGGTGAAGTGGGTGGGCGGGCTGTACCTGCTGTACCTGGGCATCAAGCTGCTGCGCGCGGGCGTGTCGAGCGCCGAGATCGCGACGCCCGAAGCACCCGCCTCGCGCTGGCGGCTGTTCGCCAACACCTACCTGGTGACGGCGCTCAACCCCAAGGGCATCGTGTTCTTCGTGGCCTTCCTGCCGCAGTTCATCAGCCAGAAGGCAGAGGTCGCGCCGCAGATGTGGGTGCTGGCGCTGACCTTCGTCGCGATGGCCACGCTCAACGCCACGCTCTATGCGGTGTTCGCGGGCTCGGCGCGGCGCCTGCTGTCGTCGCCGCGCGCGCAGCGCCGCTTCAACCTCGGCGGCGGCGCGCTGCTGAGCGCGGCGGGCCTGTGGGCGCTGATGGCGCGCCGGCCGGCCTGAGCCGGCCCCTCGATCAGTTGCGGCGCGGATCGCCCGGACGGCTGTCGTAGCGATTGGGCACGCCGTCGCCGTCGCGATCGCGGTCGTAGCGGTTCGGCACGCCGTCGCGGTCACGGTCGCCATGGCGCGGCGGCGGCGGGCGGTCGTAGCCGGGGGCGACCACACAGCCGGCCAGCACGGCCGAGGCCGACAGCACGACGGCCAGGGTGGCGAGTCTGTTGTTCTTCATGAGGGTTCTCCTTGGAATGGTTGTGGAACACCGCGGCGGCTGGCCTCTGGGCACCGCAGCGGTAGCGCATTGAAGGCCACGCAGGTCGGGCCGCGGTGTCGCGATGGCTGCGCCGCGGTGAAGTTGTGTGACCGGATGTGGCAGCTGCTGCCGACTGTGAGCGACGCGCCCGGCCCCCGCGTGGCGGTGCGTCCCGCGTCCGCGAGTAGGCGCATGCCGCGCGGCACCGGTTCGAACTTCCGTCTACATCTTTCGGCAGGACGGCAGCCCGACGCGCATGGCCGAGAATGGCGGCCGCTTTCCAGCCCGGCGCCTTCCCCGCGCGCACCCCTGCCCTGATGCCGACTCCGAACGCCCTGCCTCCTCATTCGATTGCACGCCCCGCGCTGCGCGCCACGCTGGCGTTCGGCGCGCTGATGCTGATGGCCCAGGGCGCGCAGGCCGTGCCCGGCTTCGAGGAGGTGAAGCGCGACTTCCGTTCGTCCGACACCGCGGTGCTCGACCGCAACGGCGAGCTGCTGCAGCGCGTGCGCACCGACGCCAGCGTGCGACGCGGCCAGTGGACGGCGCTGGCCGACATCTCGCCGGCGCTGCGCACGGCGATGGTGCTCAGCGAGGACCGGCGCTTCTACGAGCACAGCGGCGTCGACTGGCGCGCGGTCTCGGCCGCGGCCTGGGGCAACCTCTGGAACACGCGCACGCGCGGCGCCTCGACCATCACGATGCAGCTCTCGGGCCTGCTCGACGAAGACCTGCGGCGTGGCGGCGGTGGCCGCAGCCTGACGCAGAAGCTCGGCCAGACCGTGGCCGCGGCGCAGCTCGAACGCCAGTGGCGCAAGGACCAGATCCTCGAGGCCTACCTCAACAGCGTGCCGTTCCGCGGCGAGATCGTGGGCATCGACGCGCTCTCGCGCACCCTGTTCGGCAAGGCGCCGAGCGGCCTCGACGCGCGCGAGGCCGCGGTGGCCGCCGCGCTGGTGCGCGCGCCCAACGCGCGGCCGGCCCTGGTGGCGCAGCGCGCCTGCGAGGTGCTGCGCGCCATGGAACCGCAGCGCAAGGCCGACTGCGAGGCGCTCGACATGTTCACCAGCGCCGCGGTGCAGCGGCGCGCCTTCGATGCCAGCGAGGGCATCGCGCCGCATGCCGCGCGGCGCGCGCTGCGCCAGGCGCGCGAGGGCCGCGAGCCCGGGCAGGAAGACACGCAGCCGGGCGAGGCCAAGACGGCCGCGAAGGACGCCGGCGACGGCAGCGTGCGCACCACGCTGCGCGCGCCGCTGCAGCGCTTCGCGCTCGGCACCCTGCAGCGCCACCTGCGCGAACTGCGCGGCCGGCACGTGGAGGACGGCGCGCTGGTGGTGCTCGACAACGCCACCGGCGAGGTGCTGGCCTGGGTCGGCTCCTCGGGGCCGCTGAGCCAGGCGGCCGAGGTCGACGGCGTGACCGCGCTGCGCCAGCCGGGCTCGACGCTCAAGCCGCTGCTCTACGGCCAGGCAATCGCCGAGCAACGGCTCACCGCGGCTTCGCTGATCGAGGACTCGTCGGCGCAGATCAACACCGCGAGCGGCCTCTACATCCCGCAGAACTACGACCGGCGCTTCAAGGGCCCGGTGTCGGCGCGCACCGCGCTCGCGGCCTCGCTCAACGTGCCGGCCGTGCGCACGCTGGTGATGGTGTCGCCCGAATCCTTCGCGCGCGGGCTGCGCGCGGCGGGCCTGCCGCTGCGCGAGAGCGGCGACTACTACGGCTACAGCCTCGCGCTCGGCAGCGCCGAGGTCACGCTGCTGTCGCTGACCAATGCCTACCGCATGCTGGCCAACGGCGGGCGCTACGGCACGACCACCTTGCTGGCGCCGGCCGCGCCGGACAAGTCGAAGAAGACCCCCACCACCGCCGCCGCCACCACCGCCGCAAAGGCCGCCCCGGCCCCGGTGCTCGACCCGCGCGCCGCCTTCATCGTCGGCGACATCCTGTCCGACCCCAACGCGCGCACCCGCACCTTCGGCCTCGACAGCATCCTCTCGACCCGCTTCTGGAGCGCGGTGAAGACCGGCACCAGCAAGGACATGCGCGACAACTGGGCCGTGGGCTGGTCGCAGCGCTACACGGTCGGCGTGTGGGTGGGCAACGCGAGCGGCGCATCGATGTGGGACGTGAGCGGCACCAGCGGCGCGGCGCCGGTCTGGGCCGAGGTCATGCGCTTCCTGCACGCGCGCGAGCCGAGCCGCGCGCCCGCGCCGCCGCCGGGCCTGGTGCGCACGCACATCGACTTCGGCCCCGGCCCCGACGGCAACGCGCTCGAGGCCGCGCGCGACGAATGGTTCGTGCAGGGCACCGAGCAGCCGCTGTTCGCGCTCGCCAACGACCCCGGCGCCGCGGGCTCGGCCAGCGTCGCGCGCATCACGGCACCGGCCGACGGCACGATCATCGCGCTCGACCCCGACATCCCGCCGCTGCGCCAGCGCGTGCGCTTCGAATCGGAAGGCCGCGGCGTGCAGTGGCGCATCGACGGCAAGCACTTCGCGCGCGGCAACAGCGCGCAGTGGCTGCCCTGGCCGGGCCGCCACCTGATCGAGCTGGTCGATGCCGGCGGCAAGGTGGTGGACCAGCGCCGGCTCGAGGTGCGCGGCGCGGGCGTCGTGACGAAGAGCGCCCAGCGATGAGGGCGACGACCCCGGACTTCCGACCCGGCCTGCACCTCTGGCTGTGCCTCGTGCTGCTGTTCGCCGCGGTGTTCGGCGCGCAGGCCAGGCCCGTGCCCGTGCCGGCGATGAAGTCGCGCGTGATCGACCAGAACAAGACGCTCGACGCCGCGCAGGCCGAGGCGCTGCGCGAGCGCATCGCCGACCTCGAGCGCGAGACCCAGGCCCAGCTCGCGGTGCTGATCGTGCCGACCACCGGCGAGGACAGCATCGAGCAGTACGCCACGCGCGTGTTCGCGCAATGGAAGCTCGGGCGCAAGGACGAGGACGACGGCGTGCTGCTGCTGGTGGCGATCCGCGACCGGCGCATGCGCATCGAGGTCGGCCGCGGCCTCGAGGGCCGCATCACCGACATCCAGGCCGCGCGGATCATCGACCAGGAGATGACGCCGCGCTTTCGCGCCGGCGATTTCGACGGCGGCCTGGGTGCCGCGGTCGACGGCATCGCGCAGCTGATCCGCGGCGAGCCGATGGCCATGGCCCAGGAACTGCCGCTGATCGATCCGGGCGAGCCCGTCGAATCGACGGCGCCCGAGCCGCGCGGATCGCATGTCACGCCCGAGGGCTGGGCCTTCTTCGCCGTGATCGGCTGGTCCGCGCTGGTCGGGCTCTGGCAGAGCCGGCAGAAGAAGAGCGCGGCCGAGCTGCGCACCGACGCCGACTGGCTCGCCCGGCGGCGCGCGCGGCAGGCCCGCAGCAGCGCGCGACGCTCGTCGAAGCGCGCACGCCGCGCGCAGGCCAGCGTCGCGGCCGAGCTGGAAAGCGCCTCGGCCCTTGCCGCGGCCGCGCCCGGCAAGACCCTGCGGCGCTGGCCCTGGACCTTCGGCGCGCTCGCGGTCGCGCCGGTCGCCGCGGCCGCCACGCTCGGCGAGCCGATGTTCGCGATCGCGCTCGCGATGATGCCGGTGCCGATGGGCTTCGGCCTCGGCTATGGCTGCGGCCTGTGGCGCACGATGCGCTTCGTCGTCGCCGGCATCGCGCTGCTGATCGCGGGCGTGGTGATCGCGGGCCAGCAGCTGGGCTGGGAGCGCGTGGGCTGGTCCCTGCTCGGCATGCTGGCGCTGGGCGCGGCCGTGCTGGTCGGCCTGCTGATCGTGACCGGCATGCGCAAGGCCTGGCGCAAGGGCGTGCGCAGCTTCGTCACGCGCTGGATCGTGGTGTGCGTGCTGGTGGGCCTGTTCGTCGGGATGGCGCACGACGAGCTCGATCCGCAGCTGTTCTGGATCGTGCTCGCGGCCGTCACGGTGGTGGCGCTGCTCGTGGCCTTCTTCCCGGCCGACGGCGGCGGGGGTGGCGGCGGTGACCGCGACTACGGCGACAGCGGATGGAGCAGCAGTTCCTCCTCGTCGTCCGACTCTTCTTCGTCCTCGTCGTCGGATTCCTCGTCGTCGTCCTCGTCGGATTCCGGCGGCTCGAGCAGCGGCGGCGGCGCCTCGGGAAGCTGGTAGCAACACACCACGCCGCGCGCATCGGCTTCCGACATCGTGCCCACGTGCGCAGGGCACCGGGTACTCCCCGCAGCGAAATCAAGGAGGAGGCCGCAGGCCGGGGGACATTCGCGGAGGGGAGTACCCGGTGTCCTGCGCACGCCCCCGAACGCCCCCGCCTCAGCCAAGCCCCTCCCACCAGCAGGCCTACCGAAGCCCCGACACAATTCATCCGATGATTCAATGAATTAGCACCTCATGCTCGCCCAAGCCCCCCGCACTTCCCTGGTCGAAGCCGCCGCCAACGGCATCCGCGCCGAAATCTCCGCCGGCCGCTGGCCCGTCGGCGCGCGCATCCCCATCGAGCCGCAGCTCGCCCAGTTGCTCGGCGTGAGCCGCGGCACCGTGCGCGAGGCCGTGAAGACGCTGGTCTCGCGCGGCCTGCTCGAGGTGCGCCAGGGCTCGGGCACCTACGTGCGCTCGGGCTTCGACCCTGGCGCCAGCCTGCAGAAGCTGCGCCTGGCCAGCCTGCTCGACCAGTTCGAGGTGCGCTGCGCGCTCGAGGTGCAGGCCGCGCGGCTGGCCGCGCTGCGCCACACGCCCAAGGACCTGCGCCAGCTCCACGCCCTGCTCGATGGCCGCGGCACGCCCGCGCCCGGCGACGGCGGCGCGGCCTTCATCGAGCGCGACCTCGCCTTCCACCTGGCCATCGTCGACATCGCGGGCAACCTCGCGCTCGCCGAAACCGTGCGCTTCATCGGCGGCTACATCAAGGACACGATCGCCAGCACCATGGGCACGCTGCTGCCCGAGCCCGACGACGCGGCCCACCGCGCGATCGTCGAGGCCATCGCCAGCCGCGACCCCGAGCGCGCCGACGCCGCCGTGCGCGCCTTCATGACGCCCATGATCGCGACGCTCGCCGCCGGCACCGACACCCCCACCGACGGCCCACGCGCGCCGTCCCGCCCATGACCGCCACCACCCTCCCCACGGCCACCCGCCGCAACGCGCCCGCCGATGCCGATGCCGGCCAACTGCTGATCGACGCCGAGGTCGACAGCCAGCCCGCGCCGCCGCCCACCCCGGCGCCGAGCCGCGGCCGCCGCATCCTGCTGGGTGCCAGCGTGGTGCTGATCGCCTTCAACCTGCGACCGGTGTTCTCCAGCCTCTCGGTGGTGCTGCCCGAGATCATCCGTGCCACCGGCCTGTCGGCCACCGCCGCCAGCCTGCTGACCACCCTGCCCGTGCTGTGTCTGGGCCTGTTCGCGCCGCTCGCGCCCGGCCTCGGCCGGCGCTTCGGCACCGAGCGCACGCTGCTGGGCTGCATGGCGCTGATCCTGGTCGGCACGCTGCTGCGCGGCACCGGCCACGTGCCGCTGCTGTTCGTCGCCTCGGCGATCGCCGGCAGCGGCATCGCGGTCGCCAACGTGCTGCTGTCGGGCCTGGTCAAGCGCGACTTCGCCGGGCAGGCGGCGCTGATGATGGGCCTCTACACCATGGCCGTGTGCGGCGGCGCCGCGAGCGCGGCCGGCCTCACGGTGCCGATCGAGCATGCGCTGGGCGGCGGCTGGACCGCGGCGCTCGCGGTCTGGGCGCTGCCGGCCGCGCTGGTCACGCTGCTGTGGGCGCCGCAGGCGCTGCCGCTCAAGCCGATCGCCAGCGAAGCCGGCTTCACCGTGCGCGGCCTGTGGCGCGACAAGCTGGCCTGGCAGGTCACCTGCTTCATGGGGCTGCAGTCCGCGCTGGCCTACATCGTCATGGGCTGGCTGGCGCCGATCCTGCGCGAACGCGGGCTGGCCAGCGACACCGCGGGCTACGTGGTCTCGGTCTCGGTCATCACGCAGGTCGTGACCTGCCTCGTGATCCCCGCGCTCGCGGTCAGGCTGCGCAACCAGATCGGCCTGGCCGTGGCGCTCGCGCTGCTCACCGTGGCCGCCATGCTGGCCCAGCTGTTCGCGCCGCTCGGCGGCGTGTGGGTCTGGGCCGTGCTGCTGGGCATCGCGCAGGGCGGCACCTTCGCGCTGGCGCTCACCATGATCGTGCTGCGCTCGCCCGATTCGCACGTGGCCGCGCACCTGTCGGGCATGGCGCAGGGCGTGGGCTACGTCATCGCGGCCTTCGGTCCGCTGCTGGCCGGGCTGCTGCACGGCTGGACCGGCAGCTTCAGCGCCGCCTCGTGGCTGTTCGTCGCGGTCGGCGTCGCGATGCTGATCGCGGGCATCGGCGCCGGCCGCACGATGCACGTCGGCGCGGTCACCGTTCCGCGCTAGAAGTCCGGGCCGGCGTGGCGCAGGCGCGACGCGGCGCGCAGTCCGCGCGCGCCTACAACAAGAAGCTCGCGCGTCCGAAGAGCGAGGGGTCCGGAGCATGAGAAACTTCGTGCCATGCCGACGGTCAGACTGCGGCCCCGAGCAGGCACCGCCCCGATCCACCCGCCTCACGGCTTCTCTTCGACGAGCGTACCATGAAGAAACTTGCCGCCCTGGCCTTGCTGGGCCTGATCCAGACCGCCCCCGCGCTGGCCCAGCGCGACATGGACGTCTATGAAGCCGACCGCCGCTACTGCGCGAGCGGCCGTTCGGGCATGGACTTCCACTCGTGCATGGACCGGCTGCGCTTCGACCGCCAGCGCGACCGCGATCGCTGGGAACGCGAACGCTGGGAACGCAGCCGCGACGACCGCGACCGCTGGGAGTACGAGCGCCGCCAGCGCTATGCCGCGCCGCCGCCCCCGCCGGTCTACCGCGAACCGCCGAAGCTCAGCGACATGCAGCAGCGCGCGCTCGACAACTGCGTCCTGCTCGCGCCGCGCGACCAGCCGCGCTGCCGCGCGACCGTGATGTCGACGGTGCGCTGAAGGGTGCCGTTGCGGCAACCCTCCCGCGCGCGGTGACCCCGAGGGGAACCGCGCAGGCCGCCCACGGCGGCCGTGCCGCGCTGCGCAATGCGGCGGACCGGTGCATGATGCGTCGCCGATCCATTTCATGAACGCCTCCTCCGCCCCGCAGGAAGAAGAAGCCGCTGGCTCGCCCGACAGCCCCGCGCTGTCGCGCATGGTGCGCACCGAGCAGATGCTGGCGGTGCGCCGCAGCGTGCTCGCCGCGATCCCGGTCAACCTGGTGCTGAGCCTCACGGTGGCGCTGCTGGCCCACCACTCGGACCTGACCGCGCTCGGCCTGGCCTGGCTGACGCTCTCGCTGGCCGTCAACATCACGCGCATCTTCGTCTGCCGCCGGCCCTTCGTGGCCTCGCCCGGCGCCAACGGCAGCGATCCCGCGGTCGACCACGAGCTGCGCCTGGCCTGGCTGTTCGCGCTGCTGTCGGGCTCGGTCTGGGCGCTGATCCCGATCCTCTGCGAGGGCTACACCTCGCCGCAGACCCTGTTCTACCTGACCGTGGTCTGCGGCATCTGCGCCGGCTCGGTCACCTACGGCATCGCCTACGCGCCGGTGCCGATCAGCTTCATCACGCCGGCGCTGCTCTCGGTGTTCGGCTGCCTGGTCTGGGCCGGCGGCTTCGACCACCTCGCGCTGGCCGCGATGGTGCTGGTCTACCTCGCGGCGCTGGTGCGCGCGGCGCTGCAGAGCGCGCGCGGCTTCCGCGAGGGCAGCCGGCTCAAGAACGAGGCCGTGTCGATGGCCGCGCGCCTGCGGCAGTCGCACACGCTGTCGCTCGAATCGACGCGCCAGCTCGCCTTCCGCGTCGCGCACGACGCGCTCACGGGCCTGCTCAACCGCGAGGGTTTCACCCAGGCCTCGAGCCTGCGCATCGATGCCGGCGGCAAGGAGCGCGAGCACGGCCTGCTGATCCTCGGCATCGACGGCTTCAAGGCCGTCAACGACGCCTTCGGCCACAAGATGGGCGACCGCGTGCTGCAGGACGTGGCGCAGTGGCTGCAGCGCGAGCTGGCCGGGCGCGACGCCATCCTGGGCCGCTGGGGCGGCGACGAGTTCGCCGCCCTGTTCATCGCCGAGGACGGCGGCCCCTCGCCCGATCAGGTGGGGCAGGCGCTGATCGAATCGATCGCCTCGGCCACCGCGCAGTATGGCGGCAAGCTGAGCGCGAGCGTGGGCATCTGCGTCGAGCGCGGCGTGTCCATCGCCGACATGCTGAGCTCGGCCGACGAGGCGCTGCACGAGGCCAAGCGCGCGGGCCGCAGCCGCTGCCGCCGCTTCGACGAGGCCTTGCGCGAGCGCCTGGTGACGCGGCGCGACGTCGAGCGCGACCTGCCCGGCGCGGTCGCCTCGCGCGCCATCGGCGTCTGGTACCAGCCGATCCTGGCCGACGGCGGCCGCCGGCTGCACAGCCTCGAGGCGCTGCTGCGCTGGCAGCATCCGCGCCACGGCTGGATCCCGCCCGAGGACGTGATCCGCGCGGCCGCGAGCACCGGCCTCGCCGAATCGCTGCTGCGTCACATCCTGGCCGAGATCTGCGTCGGGCTGCAGGAGCTGGCCGCGGCCGACCCGCGCTTCGAGGCCGTGCCGGTGGCGATGAACGTCTCGCCGCGCGAGATGTCGCAGCTCGCGCTCGACCGCATCGTGCTCGGCGAGATCGCGCGCCACGGCATCGCGCCTCATCGCATCCAGATCGAGATCACCGAGGAGATCGCGCTCGACACCTTCGCCGCCAGCGCGCGGCTGCATGCGCTGGCCGACGCGGGCGTGGCGATCGTGGTCGACGACTTCGGCGTCGGCTATTCCTCGCTGGCCTCGCTGCGCAGCAAGTACGTGCGGCAGGTCAAGATCGACCGCAGCTTCATCCTCGGCCTGGCCGCCTCGCCGGGCAACCGCGTGCTGGTCGAGTCGGTGATCCGGCTGGGCCATTCGCTGCGCATCGACGTGGTGGCCGAGGGCGTGGAGACCGGCGAGGAGCTTGAGGCGCTCAATGCGCTCGGCTGCCCGCTGATGCAGGGCTATCACCTCGCGCGGCCGATGCCGCTCGACAAGGTCTTGCCCTGGGCGCAGCGCCTGCCCGGCTGAACTTCAGCCCGGCACTGGGCCGCCATGCAGCGGCAGCCGCAAGGTGAGCCCCAGCGGGCCGCCCGCATGCGAGGCCGCATAGAGCCGCCCGCCGAGGCCGGCCGCGATGCGCTCGCAGGCGCGCACGGGCGCGGCGCCCACATCGCGCCAATGCACCACCGCCTGCGCGCCCTCGATGCGCGCATGCACGCGCAGCTCGTCGTGCGGCGCGGCCGGCAGCGCCTGCGCGGCGATCTGCGCGAGCAGCTCGCGCAATTCGCTCTCCACCGCCAGCACGGGCACGGCCTGCGGCGGCAGCTCGATGGCGGCGCGCGGCAGCGCCGCGCCGAGCAGCGCGCGCAGGTCGTGCACCGCGCTGCGGCCGAGCCGCTGCAGCGCTTCGTCGCGCGCGCGTGCCGCGGCCTCGCGCGCCCGCGCCCCGTCGCGCAGGTTCGCGACCAGCAGCGAGCCCATCAGGCCGAAGACGCCCGCGAAGCCGAGCCCGATGACGCTGGCGATGACGAGGCCGAGGTTGCCGGTCTGCATGGATGCGCGCGCCGGTCTCAGCGCGGCGCGCCGGGTCGGTACTCGAGCGCGCCCGAGGGCGTGCGCTCGCAGCGGCCCGCGAGCGCATCGCCGCGCGGACCCGGCGGCACGGGCCGCGCGCCCTCGGGCTCGCCCTCGCACATGTCCCAGGCCGGCAGCGGCATCAGGCGCGCGGTCAGCGGCCCGGGCATCGACAGGCGCGGAGTCATCGGCGGCGGTGGCGGGCCATAGGCCATGGGCGGCGGCAGCACGATGCAGCCGCCGAGGCTGGCCGCGGCCAGCGCGCCGGCCAGGCAGCGGATGTGGAATGTCATGAAAGCTTCTCCTCTTTTCTTCTGCGGCCGCGCACGGCACACGCGCCCGCGCGCCACGAAGTGCGCGCGGGCGCATGCCGGCGTCAGAACGCGTGGCGGATGCCGAAGTCGTAGCCGGTCGAGGATTTGGGCAGGCCGGTGTAGCCCACGCCCGTGGTGCCGTAGCCGGTGGTGCTGGCGGCCGTGAGGCTGCCGGTGTAGGCCGCGTCGTTGCGGTTGCTCACGCGCGCGATGGTGGCGTAGAGGGCGGTGCGCTTCGACAGGTTGTGCACGTAGCCGAGCGCGAGCTTGTTGACGCGCGGGTCCTCGCCGAAGATGCCGGCGGCGCCCTCGTTGTAGCGCACCGTCGAGTACGAGGCGCGGATCAGGCCCGGGCCCACCGGCACAGTGGCGCCGATCAGATAGCCCTTGTAGCTGTCGTGCGTGTTGGCCAGGCCGGTGTCGAACTTGTTCTGCACGTTCGAGATCTCGCCGAACAACTTGACCGGGCCGAAGTCGTACGAGGCGCCGAGGTTGACGGTCTGCACCTTGCGCGTGAGCGTGGTGGTGTCGACCGCCACGTTCTGGCCCGCGGCCAGCGCGATGTCGAGCGGCCCGTTGGCATAGCCGAAGCGCCCGCCGACGTAGCGGCCCGCGCTGCTGCTGGTGGCGGTGCCGGTGACGTCGGTGCTGCGCACGTTCTCGTTCAGGCTGTACTGCACCTGGCCGTAGAAGCCGCCGAGGTTGGGCGGCAGGAAGTACGCGACCATGTTGCTGGCGCGCGTGTAGTTGCTGTTGCCGATGCCCGTGCTGGCGCTCACGGTGCTGATGACGTTGGTGCCCGAGCCGTTGGTGCCGAAGGGATCGAACACGGTGTCGTTCCAGAAGGTGGCCGTGTAGTCGCGCCCCAGCCGCACTTCGCCGAAGCCGCCCGACAGGCTGACGGTGGAGCGCCGGTTGAAGTTGGCGATGCCGGTCGCGCCGTCGTCGTTGGTGATCGGTGCCTCGAGCCAGAAGCTCGCGGCCAGCCCGCCGCCCAGGTCCTCGGTGCCCCTGAAGCCGATGCGGCTGGAGTTGTAGCCCGAGTTGGCCAGGCTCCATTGGCTCTGCTTGCTGGTGATGCCGGTGATCGCGTTGCGCGAGGTGGCCGACTGGTAGCTCACGCCGGCGTCGATGACGCCGAACAGGGTGACGGACGATTGGGCGCAGGCCAGGCCGGTGACGGTCAGCGCGGCCAGGGCCGTGAGGGATTTCTTCATTCAGGTTTCTCCGGTTTCGGCGCTCTTCATCGAGCGGCCGGAACGGATGCTCTCGTCCAAATTTGGAGGAATCTGGTGCATGGGGGCGAATGTTGTTTTTGCGCGCAATCGATGCGCGAACACCCCAATGCCGTCCTTACCAAAAGTCTCCCAAAAGCCGCGCGATGCTTTAGGGCCTGTTGACGCTATGCAAGGGGTCGCGAAGCTCGCCAGAGCCCGCCCATCAAGGCGCGCGACGACGCGTGTGCGTCCGCACACGCTAGGAGCGCAACGCCGAGGGGCGGGCTCTGGCGAGCTTCCCTTCGGGTTGCCCCGCAAAGGGGCCGTCTGCGGCGTTGCCCGCGCTTGCAAGGCATCAGCCTTGCTGCGCACGGGCGCCTTGCATCCAGCCCCTTTGCGGGGCAACGCGACCCCTTGCATAGCGTCAACAGGCCCTAACTCGAAGGAGCCACCATGACCATCGCATTGCAAAGCACCCTCGCCGCCTCGCTCGGCGTGCAACAGCTCGCCAACGCATTCAGCCCCGCGTTCGACCACCTGCGCATTCTTCGCAACCTGATCATCCCGATGCCCGAGGGCTGCGCGGTGCGCACCGCGCGCATCGACGCGGTGGTGGTCTGCGAGACCGGCGTCTACCTGTTCGAGATCAAGGCCTGGCGCAACGCCTTCGTCTACCGCAAGAAATCGGACCAGGCACCGCCGCGCTGGTTCCTGCGGTTGCAGGGCTGCAACCGCGCGCGCGAGGTGAAGGACCCGGCCTGGCAGGGCGGTCGCAAGACCACGCAGCTGCGCAGCCTGCTGCCCGACGACCTGCGGCTGCAGTACTTCGTGCTGCTGCCCTGCGAAGGCGTGGCGCTCGAGGGCGTGATGCCCGCGGCCGTCATCACGCAGCAGGACCTGCCCTACATCGCGCGGCTGGTGCGCAACAACGGCCGCACCGCGCGCAGCTATCCGCTGCTCGATGCGCAGGCGGTCGAACGCACGGTGCAGCGGCTGCTCGAGGTGCAGGGCGAACTGAGCCTCGAGGACCACCTGCGCAATTGCCGCGCCTGCGGCGAGCCCGGCGCGCGGGCCCCGATGGCGGCCCCGGCCTGGCCGACCGCCAACGCCATCGGGCTGCAATAAAGGAGAGAAAGTGAACTCGGCGCGGCGTCCCAAATTTCTCCGACATTGGACGAAACCATGCGCCGATGAACTCTCCGAAGTCCCTCGCGGGCCTGGCGCTGCTCGCTGCGCTGATCGCACCCTCCACCCGGGCCGCCGAGCCCTTCGCCGTGCAGGACATCCGCCTCGAAGGCCTGCAGCGCGTGGAGGCGGGCACCGTCTTCGCGACCCTCGGCCTGCGCGCCGGCGACACCTACAGCGACGAACGCGGCAGCGAGGCCATCCGCGCGCTGTTCGCGCTGGGCCTGTTCAAGGACGTGCGCATCGACGTCACCGGCCGCGTGCTGGTGGTGATCGTCGAGGAGCGCCCGACCATCGCCGACGTCGACTTCGTCGGCACCAAGGAATTCGACAAGGCCGCGCTGCAGAAGGCGCTGCGCGAAGTGGGGCTGGCCGAGGGCCGGCCCTACGACAAGGCGCTGGCCGACCGCGCCGAGCAGGAGCTCAAGCGCCAGTACCTGGGCCGCGGCCTCTACAACGCGCAGGTGGTCACCACCGCCACGCCGAGCGAACGCAACCGCGTGAACCTGAGCTTCGGCGTGACCGAGGGCGAGCCCGCGCGCATCCGCTCAGTGCACGTCGTGGGCAGCCGGGCCTTCAGCGAGAACACGCTGCTCGACCTGTTCGACCAGGACAGCGGCGGCTGGCTCAGCTGGTACACCAAGTCGAACCAGTACTCGCGCAGCAAGCTCAACGCCGACCTCGAGACGCTGAAGAGCTACTACATCACGCGCGGCTACCTCGAGTTCCGCGTCGACTCGACCCAGGTCGCGATCTCGCCCGATCGCGAGGACCTCACGGTCACGGTCAACATCAGCGAGGGCCAGAAGTTCACGGTGGCGGGCGTGAAGCTCGCGGGCGACTACCTGGGCCGCGACGACGAATTCAAGACGCTGGTCACCATCAAGCCCGGCCAGCCCTACAACGGCGAGCAGGTCACGGCGACCACCAGGGCCTTCACCGACTACTTCGGCACCTTCGGCTATGCCTTCGCGCGCGTGCAGGCCGAGCCCGAGATCGACCGCGCGAACAACCGCGTGACGATGGTGCTGAAGGCCGAGCCCTCGCGCCGCGCCTACGTGCGGCGCATCCACATCGGCGGCAACGCGCGCACGCGCGACGAGGTGATCCGCCGCGAGTTCCGCCAGTACGAGGGCGCCTGGTACGACGGCAACAAGATCAAGCTGTCGCGCGACCGCGTGGACCGGCTGGGCTTCTTCACCGAGGTGAACGTCGAGACGCAGGAGATTCCCGGCTCGCCCGACCAGGTCGACATCGCGGTGACGGTGGCCGAGAAGCCCACCGGCTCGCTGCAGCTCGGCGCCGGCTATTCGTCGACCGACAAGATCTCGCTGAGCTTCGGCATCACGCAGGAGAACGTGTTCGGCAGCGGCAACTACCTGGGCCTGCAGGTCAACACCAGCTCGTACAACCGCACGATCTCGCTGACCGCCACCGATCCCTACTTCACCAAGGACGGGATCTCGCGCACCGTCAACCTGTTCCACACCACCACGCGCCCCTACTACGAGGCCGACGGCAACTACAAGCTCGCGAGCGACGGCGGTTCGGTGCGCTTCGGCATCCCGGTGGGCGAGCTCGACCGCATCTACCTGGGCATCGGCGTCGAACGCTATGCGTTCACGCCCGGCAGCAACGGCACCTACACGCTGGTCGACGGCTCCTATGTCTACACCGGCACGCCGCAGGCCTACCTCGACTACTTCCAGTGCACCGGCACGGCACCGAGCGTGAGCTGCGCCAACCGCAGCATGGTGGCGTTTCCGGCCACGCTGGGCTGGTCGCGCGACGACCGCGACAGCGCGCTGATCCCGACCCAGGGCCGGCTGCAGAGCGCGAACCTCGAGGTGGGCGTGGGCGGCGCGCTGCGCTACCTGAAGAGCAACTACCAGTACCAGCAGTACTTCCCGCTGTCGAAGCAGTACACGCTGGCGCTCAATGGCGAGCTCGGCTATGCGCGCGCGCTCGGCGACGCGGCCTTTCCGATCTTCAAGAACTTCTACGCGGGCGGGCTGGGCTCGATCCGCGGCTTCGAGCAAAACTCGCTGGGACCGGTCGATGCCGTGTCGGGCGGCTCGCTGGGCGGCACGCGCAAGGCGATCTTCAACCTCGAGTTCAGCACGCCGTTCCCGGGCGCGGGCAACGACCGTTCGCTGCGGCTGTACACCTTCCTCGACGCGGGCAACGTCTTCGCGAGCCGCACGGCCAGCATGAGCGATGCGCAATGGAAGGCGCAGAACAAGCTGCGCGCCTCGGCCGGCCTGGGCATCAGCTGGATCTCGCCGCTCGGGCCGCTGCGGCTGGCCTACGCGGTGCCGCTGCTCTACCAGAAGGCGGACACGGCCAACGGCATCGCGGCCGACCGCACGCAGCGGCTGCAGTTCCAGATCGGCACCTCGTTCTGAACGCCATGGCCCGCATCCTGCTGGTGGAAGACGCCCGGCACAGCAGCGCCGCCGTGCTGCACGGCCTGCTGCACGACGCCGGCCACGAGGTCGAGCAGATCGCCGACGGCGCGGCCGCGCTCGAGCGCATCCTGCATGCGCCGCCCGCGCTCACGCTGCTCGAGGTGGCGCTGCCGCGCATCGACGGCCTGCAGGTGCTGGAGGCGGTGCGCTCGCTGAGCGACCATCCGATCATCATGCTGACGGCGCGCACGCGCGAGGCCGACCGGCTGCGCGGGCTCGACCTCGGGGCCGACGACTACGTCTGCAAGCCCTTCTCGCCGCGCGAGGTGGTGGCGCGCGTGAACACGGTGCTGCGCCGCCACGCGCAACGCCGGCACGCGGCACGGCCCTCGGCGGCCGTGGCCTTCGCCGAGGCCGACGGCGGCGCACGGCTCGAGGGCCGGCCGCTGGCGCTGACGCGGCGCGAACTGCTGCTGCTGCGCGCGCTCTCGGGCGACCCGGGCCGGGTGTTCAGCCGCTCGACCTTGCTCGAGGCCGCGTTCCCCGAGGCGCTCGAAGTCAACGAGCGCGCGGTCGACGGCCACATCAAGAACCTGCGCCGCAAGCTCTCGGCCGCCGCGCCCGCGCACGACTGGATCCGCTCGATCTACGGCGTGGGCTTCAGCTTCGCGGAGCGGCCGGCCTGAGTTTCAGCGCGCCTGGTAGCGGCAGGCCCCCGCGCCGCGGCGCGTGCCCGGCTTCGGCGCGGTGGGGCTGTAGATGTCGACGGGCTGGCCGGGCCGGGGGCGGGCCTGCTGCGGCAGCGCGGTGCGCTCGACGTCCATGATCGGCGCGAGCGTGGAGACCGGCATGCGGCGCGCCGAGCCGCGCCCGCCGGGCTCGGGCGGGCATTCGTCGCGCACCGCGACCACCGTGCCGGCCGCGAGGCCGCAGAAGGCCAGCGCGCCCGCCAGCCGCTGCATGCGCCGGCTGCGGCGCTCGGCGGGCGCCGCGGGAAGCATCGTCGTGCCCTGCATGGCTCAGCCTCCGGTGCGCGGTGGCGGCGGAACTTCCTCGGGCAACGCCATGGCCTCGGGCGCCCGGGGGCCATGCACCGCTTTCACGGGGCCATGCCCGAGGGCACGCGCCGGCCAGGCCGAGGCGGCGAAACCCGCCGAGGCCGACAGGCCGATCGCGCCGAGCATGGCCAGCAGCGCGCACCGGTCCAGCGACGGTGAACGCTCCGCGGGGGTCATGCCGACTCCTCGCCGACGGCCGTGCCGCCGACCACGCCAGGCCGCGTGGCGCGGCCCTCGGCCCAGTGGATCGCGAAGATCCAGGCGGGAGCGAACAGCCCGAACAGCGCGAGGAGCGCGGGCCACAGGAGGTCGATGCACGGTGTCATGGCCGCCATCGTGCGTGCCGATTCGGGAGAAAAATGGGAGATCGGCTCTCCCAGATTCCTTCACATTTGGCGGTCATGATCGGCGGCTTGCCGATGACGCCTCCGTCCGCCGCACCGCCTGCCATGCCCGCGCCACCCGCATCGCCTGTCGCAGAATGCGGCCCTCACCTCCCGAGACCATGCCGCGTCTGCGCCTGACCCTCTCCCGCAAGATCTTCCTGGCGCTCGCCGCGCTGCTGATCGTGCTGCTGCTGAGCTTCGCGGGGCTCTCGATCCTCGCGCTGCAGCGCGGCCTCGGCGCCTACGTGGCCGAAATCGAGATCCGCCGCATGGACTGGCTCTCGCAGCTGGTGCTCAAGCACTACGTGCTCAACGGCGACTGGAAGAGCCTGCGCGACAACGACGAGGCCTGGCACCGGCTGCAGATGGGCCGCGTGGCGACCGTGCTCGACAACGCCAGCGCGCCCGACGACCGCCGGCTGCCGCCCTGGTACGAGTACCGCACGCTGCGCGTCGACCCGCCCGAGGGTGCGGCCGACAACGGGCCGCCGCCGATGCCGCCGGGCCAGCTCGAGCTGCTGCCGCGGCGCGCGATCCCGGCGATGCCGCCGCCCTTCTTCTTCGCCGATCCGCGCGCGATGGCCGACTCGATCTACCAGCGGCTCGCGGTGCTCGACGCGCAGGGCGCGCGCGTGGTGGGCGCGACCATCGATCCCGAGAACGCGGCACGCCTGCCGATACGGCGCGGCCGGGCCGTCATCGGCTACCTCGCGCTGGCGCCGCTGCAGGGCCTGGAGAGCGAGGCCGACCGCGCCTTCCTGGCGCGGCAGTCGGGCGTGATCGTGCTCACCGGCCTCGCGGGCCTGATGTTCGCGCTTGCGCTCTCCTACCTGCTGGCGCGGCGCTGGTTCAAGCCGGTCGACGACCTGACGCAGGCGGCGCAGGACGTGGCGCGCGGCCGGCTGTCGACGCGCGTGGTGGTGCAGGGCTCGGACGAACTCGCGCTGCTGGGCAAGACCTTCAACGACATGGCGCAGCGCCTCGACACCGTGGAAGCCTCGCGCCGCGCCTGGCTGGCCGATGCCGCGCACGAGCTGCGCACGCCGCTGGCCGCGATGCGCGCCGAGATCGAGGCGCTGCAGGACGGTGTGCGCACCTTCGACGAACGCACGGCGCTGCGGCTGCACCGCCAGGTGATCCGCCTCGGGCAACTGGTGGACGACCTGCGCAGCAGCATGCGCGCGCCGCAGAGCGACCTGCCGACCACCACGGTCTATCCGCTGTCGCTGCTCAAGGAGGCGCTGGACCACACGCGCGACCGCTTCGCGCAGCGCGGCATCGCGGTCGACCGCCGCGCCATCGACCTGATCGCGGCGCGCAAGCAGCCGGCGATCGAGGGCGACGCGCACCGGCTGCACCAGGTCTTCATGAACCTGCTCGAGAACACGCTGGCCTACACCGACCCAGGCGGCGTGCTGCGCATCGACGTCACGGTGGAAGGCCCATGGACCGGCCACAGCCTCACGCTGCTGTTCGACGACAGCGCGCCGGGCGTGCCCGAGAGCGAACTGCCGCGCCTGTTCGACCGCCTGTTCCGCGGCGAGACCTCGCGCAGCCGCGAGCATGGCGGCTCGGGCCTGGGACTCTCGATCTGCCGCGCCACCATCGAGGCGCATGGCGGCACCATCGATGCCTCGCCCTCGCCGATGGGCGGGCTGCGCGTCATCCTCACCCTGCCGCTGGCCAACTCACCTTGACCTCCCCATGACCCGCATCGTGATCGTCGAGGACGAAGCCGACATCGCCTCGGTGGTGCAGGACTACCTGCGCCACGCAGGCTACGAAACCGCGCACTTCGCCGATGGCCAGAGCGCGCTCGAGAGCATCGTGGCCTCGCCGCCCGACCTGACCTTGCTCGACATCATGCTGCCGCGGCTCGACGGCATCGAGGTGCTGCGGCGCGCGCGCGAACACACGGCCCATCCGATCATCATGCTGACGGCGCGCATCGAGGAGGTCGACCGGCTGCTGGGCCTGGAGCTCGGTGCCGACGACTACGTCTGCAAGCCCTTCTCGCCGCGCGAGCTGGTGGCGCGCGTGCGCGCGGTGCTGCGCCGCGCGGCGCCGGGCGTGTCCGAACAAGGAACGCCGGGCCGCGCCGCGAACGAGGCGGCGCCCGGGCTGGTGCTCGACGACGTGCACTGGCGCGCCTCGCTCGAGGGCACGCCGCTGAACCTCACGCGCCGCGAGTTCGGGCTGCTGCAGGTGCTGTCGCGCCATCCGGGGCGCATCTTCTCGCGCGCGCGGCTGCTCGAGCTGGCCTACGACGACACGGTGGACGTGACCGAGCGCGCGATCGACAGCCACGTGAAGAACCTGCGCCGCAAGCTCGGCGCGGTGACGCCCGGGCACGACTGGATCCGCTCGGTGTACGGCGTGGGCTTCGCGTGGGAAGCACCGCCGCCCGCGGACTGAGCCGCCCCGCTACTGCGGACCGCCGCAGAACGGCACGGCCGAGGTGTCGGCCGCGGTGAAGCGCGTGGTGCCGCTGCGCCGCGCGCTGCGCGGCTTGTGCGCGGGCCATTCGCTCTCGGTCCAGCTGAAGCTCCAGCCATGGGCGGCGCCGGGCCGCGCGGCATCGGCATAGGCGATGCGCAGGCTGCCCGAGGTCTCGTCGTGGCAGTGCGGCGAGGTCTTGTATTCCTTCTCGGAGAAGCAGGCGCGGATCATCTGCGAGCACCAGAAGGGGATGTCCTCGTAGGCCGGCTTGGCGGTGGCCGGGTCCCCTTCCAGCGGCACGAAGTCGGCAACGACGAAGCTGGCGCCGCCGCCCGAGTACATGTCGCTGAACGCGCTCTGCACCGCGACCGCCCAGCGGCCGTCGGCCAGCGGATAGAGCGCCGGCGCGAGCGAGCGCTGCGGCTCGCGGCCACCGCCGAGCTTCGAGGGCGTGCCCTGGTAGGCCGAAAAGTCATGCAGCCGCTGCAGGCGCCAGCTTCCGTCCGCAGTTCTCTGCACGCGCGCCATCGCGAGCGGCTTCACCGACAGCACCACGTACTCGCCCTCGGCACTGCCGCGCGGCCGGTAGAGGCCGAGCTCCTCGGCGCTGCAGGACTTCGAGAGCAGCGCACACAACGTGGGGCGCCATTGGGCATCGACCGCTTCCGGTTTGGCGACGCGGTCGAAGACCTGGGCTGTGGGGGCGGCCGTCGCTGCTGTTGCTGCTGTTGCTGCTGCGAGGAACGAGAGGGCTGCGATGGCGGCTGGCCAGGGGCGGATGGAGAGCATGGTTGCGATCTTAGGGCGGGCTTGTTGCGGTTCGGGGCGCGTGCACAGGACAGCGGGTACTTCCCTCCGCGAATGTCCCCCGCCCTTCGGGCTCCTCCTTTATTTC
>NZ_JBWKPQ010000048.1:0-19050 GCF_059418345.1 Variovorax sp. GW821-FHT09B01
TCCCGCGGAGGCGCTTAACGACTACCTAAAATCCGCCGCGTAATCCGTGTTGCGACGACCGGTTGAATCCACCCAATACACCAGCGAACACTTCCAGGAATTGCTCAAGGAGCAAGGCATCACCTGCAGCATGAGCCGCGCGGGCGAGGTCTGGGACAACTCGGCGATGGAGAGCTTCTTCAGCTCATTGAAGACCGAGCGCACGGCCAGGAAGGTGTACCGATCCAGGGAGCAGGCTCGTGCTGACGTGTTCGACTACATCGAACGGTTCTACAACCCGACGCGTCGTCATTCGACGCTCGGCTACGTCAGTCCGATAGAGTTCGAGAAAGCTCAAAAAGCTTAGGCCGGTGTCCACGAAACCGGCAGCAGCCCAATGAGGCGAAACATGCGGTCGATCTCTTGTAAAAGATCGGCTCATGTTCTTCGATGAAGCTTTGAGAAGGCTTTGGAGAAAGCGAAATTTGCTCAGTACGATGTATTTCGGCGAAACGCCTGCTTTGAGCAGCAAGCAATCGATAAACTGATTCATCAGTAACTTGCTCTGATATGCCAGCGGTGCGCCTTTGCTACCTCAAACATCGCATCCATACACCATGAATTTCAGGAATTCCGAATACCGTTTCAGTCCTTTGGTCATAGGACTGCATTGGCTGACCGTGCTTCTCATCATCGCGGTCTATGCGAGCATGGAGCTGCGCGGACTGGCACCCAAGGGCGCCTTGAGAGACGCCATGAAGTCCTTGCACTACCTGCTGGGCCTCAGCGTTCTGGTGATCGTCGTGATCCGTATCGGGGTGCGCATCCAGGCGGGCGTGAAGCCCGCGATCCAACCACCCATGCCACGCTGGCAGGCCACGCTCGCCGATGTCATGCACTATGCGCTCTACAGCTTCATGCTCGCCATGCCGCTGCTCGGATGGCTCACCTTGAGTGCGGCGGGCAAGCCGATTGTTCTGTTTGGCTTGCCCATTCCCTCTCTGATCGGCACCGACGTTGCTTTGTCGCGCCAACTCAAGGATGTCCATGAGGCGCTGGCGACATTGGGCTATGTCTTGATCGGATTGCATGCGATGGCGGCGCTGTTGCACCACTACGTCATGCGTGACAACACACTGGTTCGCATGCTTCCCGGTCGACGCCCCTGACCTACTGGCCTCAGGCTGCTTCATATGAATTCGAATCTCCAATGACCAAATTTCACCACCGCGCCCACCCTGAAAGTCACCGCACTGAACATATCGGATGGCTGCGCGCCGCTGTTCTGGGTGCCAATGACGGCATCATTTCCACGGCCAGCCTGGTTGCAGGCGTGGCTGCTGCCCATGCAAGCCATGCCAGCATCATGACCACGGCCATCGCGGGGTTGGTAGCCGGTGCCATGTCCATGGCTGCAGGCGAGTTCGTGTCGGTCTATTCACAAGCTGATACGGAGAAGGCGGATCTGGCGCGGGAACGTGATGAACTGGAAAACAGTCCGGAAGCAGAGCATCGGGAACTAACGGCCATCTATGTCCGGCGTGGCCTGGATCATCGACTCGCGGATCAGGTCGCCACGCAATTGATGGCGCATGATGCGTTGGGCGCGCACGCGCGCGATGAATTGGGCATTTCTGAAACCTTGAGCGCTCGCCCGCTGCAAGCCGCTATGGCGTCCGCTGGAAGCTTCGCCGTGGGTGCAGCCATGCCGCTGGCCGTGGTTCTGTTGGCGCCGGAGCAGAGCCTGCTCTATTGGACCGTCGCGACGGCGATTGTCTTCCTGGCCCTGCTCGGCGCTGCGGCTGCTGCCGTGGGTGGTACGCCGCTCTTCAAAAGTGCGCTGCGCGTCGCGTTCTGGGGCACATTTGCCATGGCGGTGACAGCGGGCGTGGGAGCCATGTTCGGCACTGCGGTGTAGATCTGTGTCAATGTCAGAGCAGCGGTGGCCAAGGGCCAAGCCGCGCGGACAGCCGACCGTTGTCCAGTGAGAACGCCAGCGGCAGGTCTATGGCATGCGCGAGCGCCAGAGCCAGTGCAAGTCCCAGCCCGGCGTGGTGCGCCGTGCCACCTTCGGAATCCTTGCGCCAGAAGCGAAGGCCGAATTGATCCAGATCGGATGCCTGCAAATTGGGAGCTGTGTTGACGATGGTCAACATCCAGCCGGAAGCCGCGCGCTCCAGCCGACATTGAATGTCGTCGCCTTCGGGCGCGTATTCGATGGCATTGCGCAAGAGGTTGGAGACGATGCGTTCGATCACGCCCTGATCGCTTTGCACCCATGCCGATTCAGGCAAAGTCACGCGGATGGGTGACTTAGGTGCCATTTGCTGGACGTTGAGTCCCGCCAGTAACTCTTGCAGCAAAGCTGTTAGATCCAGAGGATCCAGCGCCAGTGTGTGTTGACCGGACTCAAGCCGCGCCAACAACAGCAGAGTGTCCACACTGCGCTGCATGCGTGAACTGGCCTGGATCGTTGCATTCAGGGCGCGCTGGATTCGGGCCGGGTCGGCATCGATCAAAGCGCTTTCTGCGCTGATGCGGATTTCCGCCAGGGGCGTGCGCAACTCGTGGGCCACGTCGCGGGAGAAGCGGCGCTCGCGGACAATGGCCGCATACAGGTGATGCAAGCCCTGATTGAAGGCTTCGGCAAACGGGCGCAGTTCGCGGGGAAAGTCCGCTCCGATCCGCGCAATCGGCCGATCCGAACGCAGGTCGGCCAGTTGCACGCCGACGCGCTCCAGCATGACTACGATGCGCCGAACCATGAGAAGCGCCAGGCCTGTGGCCAGGAACGTCGCCAGCACGATGCCGCCCAGGAGCGTGAAGTGGATGCGCCGCTCGGTTTGATCCCAATCCCTGCGTTCTGTCGCCACGACCAGCAGCCGGGACTTTTCGCCAGCCACGGATATGCGCGTCGCCAGCGCGCGGCCCGCGTGGCCATCCGGGAGTGTCACGTCGTAATAGCGCGGGGTGCCTTGCTCCAGTGGCCCAAGTGCAAGCTCGGCCCCAGCACTGCTGGGCGAACGCAGCAAGGTCCGGTGGGTCTGCGAATCAAAGACCGTGAAGAACTCGGTATGCCCGCCAGGCTCGTATTCGGGCATGAGGCTTTCGAGCTTTCTCGCATCCAACTCCTGCAGCACGCGCCCCACCGCCGCTGATCGTTGCATCAGGGTGGTATCCATCCGTCGGTAGATTTCGTGGTCAATCCAGTAGTCGAGGACGGGAAACAGGATCGCGAAGGTTCCTCCAATGCAAATCACCAGGCTGGCAGCCAGCCGCCGCTGCAAGGACCAGGATCCGCCTTGACTCGCATCAGAAAGGGCTTCGGAATCGGGACGTACCATCGTTTAGGGCAGGATGTAGCCGAAGCCACGGCGTGTCACGATCAGTTCATCCAGGCCGCACTGGGCAAGCTTGGTTCGCAAGGTGCTGACGATCACCTCTACCACCTTGTCCGATGCATCGCTGCGGCTGTCGTACAAATGTTCAAAAATCTGCGGGCGCGACAGCGTGGCGCCGCGCCGACGCAGCAGCAAGTCGAGCAGTCCATATTCCTTCGGTGTGAGCCCAAGATCCATGCCCTTGAACCTTGCGGTGCGCGAGCGCGGATCGACCTCCAGATCGCCGTGGCGCAGAACTGGAACGTCCCGTTGCGGCGGACGCCGCACCAGCGCCCGCAGGCGAGCCAGCAGCTCGGCCAGCTCGAAGGGTTTTGTCAGGTAGTCATCGGCACCCGCATCCAAGGCCCGCACCCGGTCATCGAGCAGTTCGCGCGCGGAGAGCACCAACACCGGTGCGGTATGGGCCTCCCGGCTCAATGCGCGCAACACGCCAAAGCCGTCCAGCCGGGGCAGCATCAAGTCCAGAATGATGGCGTCGTACCGGTAGCTGGCAAGAAACTTCAGCGCGGACACGCCATCGGCTGCTGTATCGCAGGCATAGCCTTCCGACTGAAGGCTCTGGCTCAGGGCTTCGGCCAGCGTTTGCGAGTCTTCCACGATCAATATGCGCATTTGCTTTCTTCTATTCAGCGCATCTCGAAAAGCTCTTGGTGGAACGCTTCCGGCTCCAACCCCTGGGCCAGCAGATCGGCGCGCAACGCGCGGCCGAAGGCCGTGGGGCCGCAGAACCAGACGCTGGCGTCTTTCCAACCCGGCACCATGGCACGCAGGCGCTCACCCGTCAGGCGACCGTCTTTCTTGTCGATGAACAGGTGTAGCGCAACGCCGGCCGCCTGGCTGTCGGCGCGAAGCTTCTCGATGGCCTGCGGATCAGCGTCGCTCGTCGGATGGAACAAATCGACGGGGCGTGCGTCTTGGCCTTTGTGCTGCGCCAGATACTTCATGCGCGCAATGAATGGGGTGATGCCGATGCCGGCGCCGATCCAGATCTGGCGGGCACGCCCGTCGTCGAAAGTGAAGCAGCCGTAAGGCCCCTCGACCGTCACCCGGTCGCCAACTTGTAGGCGTTCCGGCAGCCGGCGGGTGTGGTCGCCCAGCGCCTTGGTGATGAAGGTGATGCGCCGGTTTTCCGGCACCCAAGCTGAGGCCAGCGTGTAGGGATGCGGGCCTTCTTTCGGGTTGGACATGGCGAAGGCAAACTGCCCGGGCCGGTGGCCGGGCCAGCCCGGCTCCATCCGCAGGGTGGTTTCCAGCACGTTCAGCGCAGGGTAGGTCTGCAGCGATTCGATGACACCGTGCGCGGTGCGCTGCGCACCGACCCGGCCCAGCAGTACCCACACCGCCGATACCGTGCCGCTCGCCAGCAGCATAGCCAAAGCCCAGCCCACGGGCTGCGCCCAATAGGAGAACTGCACAAGCACCAAGGTGTGGAAGGCCAGCACCAGGTAGATCGCTGCCATCCAGTGGTGTGTCTTGGCGAACGGCCGGTAGGGAAAGCGCTTAACCAAAGCCAGCACCAGTAGCACCGCGACGGCGTAGAAGGCCCATTCGCCCAAGTCCTCGGCCAGTCCGCGCCAGCCACGCAGCGCCGATTCAATGGAGCCCATTGAATCAGCCGCTGCGCGGGGCTTGCGCGCCGGGCGCGTCAGCCAGCCCCAGCCTACGGCCCACTTGGTACCCTGCGCCCACAGCCAGTGTACTGTCGCAGCGGCCAGAGCGGCGATGCCGAGCCACTTGTGCAGGCGGTACATCTTGTCCAGTCCGTTCAAGCTGGGCTCCAGCCACGCAGGGCGCGTGGCCAGCACCATCGCCACAGACATCGCGCCGATGGCCAGTACGCCGCTGTATTGAATCCATACCGTTCGCAGGGCGAAGTAGTTGGACTGTGCAGGCCAGAGCGTATCGGTAAAAAGCCATAGAGCGCTCAATGCCAGCGCAAAAAACCAGAACGTCCAAATTATTCTCTTCATCGTGGATTTGCCCCAAATTCTGCGGAAGGCGCATGCGGTACTGGTCTGAAGCCATCAATCCAGATACGCGATAGCGTGCCTTTGAATGTGGCCATGTATCCGAAATTACAGAAAATTTTAATTCTGGCATCCCAACCTTTGGTAATGCTTTGGATTGATCAACCATCAATAAATAGGATCTAATTTTTCCCACCGGCTTGTGGCATTACCTTGACTCAAGAAATGGTTGGCCCCCGATGCCGCCCAATCTCCCATGACACCGTGCCGCCGCGCACCGTCGCGGCAAGCTGCTGCCCCATTCGCTGCTCGATCACCGGTTTCCACGGCACCAGGCTGAACCCCATGCCGTCATCGAGCATCGCGTAGCGCCCGCTGGCCAGCATGACGGAGCGCCGGTAGATGCCAGCCACGCGCTGCCCATCGGCCACCGGCCGATGCTCCAGGCCGGTTTCCGCAGCGATGTCCTTGGCGGCCTGTGCCAGCTCCCGATTGCGTAGCGTGCCCAGCAGGTTGCGCGCCAAGATCACGCGCTGCCCGCGCCGCTCGGCCAGTCCCTGTTCGGCCAGGAAATCGGCGCGCTGCTGCATCGCCTGTTTGGCCTCTGCGCCAAAGCCCAGGTCGCCCAGGCCCGAGCCGCCGCCGATCAACTGCTGATCCAGCCAGGTCGCGCCAACGACTCGGGCCTGCCGCTCGATGGGCAGGTGCGATTTCAGCTCCACGGCCACACCGCTCAGGCGCTGCGCGTCGTAGCGGCGACCCTGTTCGGGCAGGTCGCCTGGCACCTTCCATAGCCCTTCGGCCACGCGCTCCACAATGCCGGCGCGGCGCAGGGCTTCGAGCCGGCGGATGTGGGCCGCGACGACTTCCTGCGGATCGCGGCCGGGCACGCCCTGACCCTGCGCGATGGCGAGGTGATGATCGGTGCGGTACAGCCCATCGCTCGCCAGCGCGGCGATGTTCCTGTCGGCCGCGCGCACGTCGGCCGATCCCTTCACCTCCACCACGGCGCCGGTCGGATAGTTCGCCAGCTCGTCGCGGGCGTTGAGCGCGACTTAGTGGGCCTTGCCGTCCACCCCGTCGATGACCAGATAGCCCCGGTCGCGCAGTTCGTCGGCCAGCCCCTTCGCGGCCACGCGGCCGAGGATGGTTCGGCCATCGTCACCCGGCTCGAATACCGCCAGCTCGCGCGGCTCGCCGCGCATGGCCCGCTGCATGGTGCGGACGATGTCGCCACGCTCGCCCAGCGCGCGCAGGGTCTTTTCCGCGTCGGCATGGACGGCCCAGGTGCCCGGCTGCATCTCGTCGGCGAGGCCCAGGCTCTGCAAGCGTTGCAGCCGGCCAACCAGCAACAGGCGCTGGCGTTGCAGTCGCGGCTCGTTGAAGCGTTCGATCTGCACTCGGCCGCCCTCGCCGGCCTCGCGTTGCAGGGTGCGATCCAGGCTCGTCCACCGCTCTTGATCCACCTCGCGCTGCAAGGTCTGCTGGATCTCCAGCTCGGTGCGCGGCCCCAGCCATTCGGTCGCCAGCTCGGCGGCGCGATGGCGGAAGCCATCGGCGATGTAGTCGCCCGCGATGATGAGGTCTTTGCCGGTGTCGTCGCGCCCGCGCACGACGATGTGCGTGTGCGGGTTGTCGGTGTTCCAGTGGTTGACGGCCACCCAATCGAGGCCCGTGCCCAGGTCGGCTTCCATGCGGCCCATGAGGTGCCGCGTGTAGGTGCGCAGGTCTTCGAGTTCCGCGCCATCCTCTGGCGAGAGAATGAAGCGGAAATGGTGCCGGTCATCGACGCAACGTTCCTTGAAGGCGTCGAGGTCAGCGGCATCGGTCTGCGGCCCATAGGCTTGGCCCGGTTCACCATCGCGGCCCACGCCATCGCGCTCGATGTAGCGCAGGTGCTTGGCGAGCGACTGCGGGCTGGCCTGGCGCTGGTTGACCAGCAGGGTCTTGATGGTCACGCGCCGCGATAAGGGCGTCAGCTGCGCCCCCGCGAAGCGCGCCGCTGTATGGCCGCGCCCCAGGCGTGAACCGGGCCGCTGGCCGGTGCCACGCGCCGATGCTTGACGGCGCACCGAGGACTTGCCGCCGCTGGCCTTGCCTGCCTGTTTGAGTACCTTGGAAACGAAGCTCTGGCTCTGGCCCTGGCCCCGGTTCTTCGGGGCGCTGGGGCACACCCGGAAATCGTCGTCGCGGCGGTCGGTCATGGCTGCGCTCCTTGCAAGCTCTGGCGTGTCCGGTCGTGCGAAGCACGCGGACATGCCTGCATCGGCGCGGGCCTCGCGCCCCACGCGGCACGGCGGCGAAGCCGCTGCGTGCCGCGCCACCCCCACGTGCAGACTGGCTTTCGACGCGGCGCAGTGCCGCGTCCTTTTGTCTTGCCTTCCGCCTTTGCCCCTCGCTGGCGCTCCGGGCAGCGGCGGCCCGGCGGCGCTGCTGCGCGAGCAGCCAGCGCGCCGGCGAACGCGGACACGGCCGCAGGCCGGGCGCGTTCGAGGCAAGACGCCTGCACGTTGGATGGCTGCGCCGAAGGCAACGCGAAGTGCGGCGCGAATGCGCTCGCACTGCACGCGCGACGACACGGCGACGAACGGCAGAACGACACGCCCGATGGCACGATGAGATGCACGGCGACGTGCAGCGAGTCGGCGGCCATCATGGGCGGGACTCCAGCCAGACCGGATGCGCGACGCCGATCACGGCGGATGCGCTGACCGGCCCGAAATACCGGCTGTCGAACGATGCAGGGTTGGTCACACTGAGCAAGAACAGTTCGCCGGGTTCAAGGCGGCGGCATTGCTGCCAGGATGGCAGAGGCCGGCCCCAGCGGTCGGCAGGCAGCACGGCGGCCGAAGGCACGCCGTCGATGCGGACAATGTCGCCAGCGATGCACACTTCCTGCGGCGCGACGGCGCCCACGCGCTTGAGCAGCGGCACGCGCGCCGGCAGGTAGCCGCGCTGCGCGGCCAGCGCGGCGGCATCTGGCGGCAGCGTGGTCAGGACGATGCTGCCCACGGACAAAGGACGTGGCAGCGAGTCGGTGCCGTGGCCCTGCGGATCGACGCGATACCAGCCGACCGCCACGCTGTCGGACGGGTTGTAGATCAGGCGCGGCAGCGGATGCACGAAGGACGCCCAGGCCGGCGCAGCGAGGCCGCAGGCGGACAGGCCCGCCAGCACGATGCGAGCGCGCAGGCGCGAGTGAGGACGCGGCGGAATGCCCGCTGCACCGGCAACGGCGGATGGAAGCGTCATGGCAGGGCCCTCCCGGTCAGCCAGGCGGCGTGCCGCTCGGCGGTGTATTCGGGCAGCGGCAGGCGCGCAGCGAGCCGGTTGGCGAGCGTGCGCCAGTACGCGGGCGAGGCACCGACAGGTGCGATGCCCAGCGCCTCGATGGCGTCGATGCGCTCCAGCACGGCGCGCACCTGATTCTCGCCCTCGGCGTGCAGCAGCAGGCGTGCGCCCGGCTGCACGCCGGGAATGCGCTGCGCCGCATCGAGCGGCGTGCAAGCCTGCATCACCATGAGCTGCCAGCGGATCGTGCCGTAGTCGTTGGCCTGCCAGCGGATGCGGCACAACATCGCGCCCGGCAGGAACACGGCGCAGCGCCGCCAGCGGTCGAGCTGGTGCGTGCGCGCAGGTTCGCCGAAGCGCAGGTAGAGCTTGAAGCGCGGTTCGATGTAGGCCAGTGCCACGCGCGTCAGCGGCGCCCTGGCAGGATGGCCGGAAGGAGCTGCGAGCGCAGCCGTAGCCGCGCCAGCGGCAGGCGAAGCGGATGCGGTCATGGGGTGTTCTCCCTGCGATGCTCGGGAAACTCCCGCTCCAGCAGGCCCCGCAGCAGATCGGCCACGGTCACGCCTTGCGTGAAGGCCGACACCTTGATGCGCGCGCGCAGCGCGGGCGTGATGTCGAGGGTCAGGCGGGCGGTGTAGAGGTCGCCCTTGTTGAGCGCATCGGCGTCGCCTTGGCGAATCCACGCCTCGGCGTGCGGATTCGCGGGCGGACGCGCGCCGATGCCGACGCGCTTTGCCGTGCGTCTGCTGTTCGGTGGCGGCTTCTCGGTCATGTCGGCCACCGCAGCAGTTCGTCCACCAGCGCGGTGATTTCACGCGCGGCGGCGCTGTCCGGCGCCGTCTCGCGTGCGAGCCGACCGGCGGCCACGCTGTCGGCGAAGACGATGCGCTGGCGAACCTCGGCGCGCAGCGCCGGCAGCGGTTGGTCGGCCAGCGACTGCCGCGCCTCGCGCCCGATGATCGTGGTGCTGACGCGCCGGTTGATGACGAAGGCCGCGCGCAGCGCAGGCCGGAACACCTGGGCCTCGCGGATCAGCGCCACCATCTCGGCGCTGGCCCACAGGTCGTAGGGGCTGGGTTGCACGGGGATCAGCACGCGCTCGGCCGCCAGCAGCGCGGAGCGCGCCAGTGCCGCGATGCGTGGCGGGCCGTCGATGACGACGTGATCGGCCCGCCTGGCGAGTTCTGGTGCTTCCTGATGCAGCGTTTCGCGTGCCAGGCCCACGGCGCTGAACAACCTTGGCAAACCCTGCTGGCTTCTGCGCTGTGTCCAGTCCAGCGATGAACCCTGCGGGTCGGCGTCCAGCAGGACGACGTGCTGGCCGCGCATCGCCAGCTCGCCGGCGATGTGTGTGGCGAGCGTGGTCTTGCCCACGCCGCCTTTCTGGTTGAGCAGAGCGACGATCATGGCGCGGCCCTCCATGCTGGAAAGCCTTGCATTGATCGGCCTGCAAAACCTGTCGGCTGGTGGCTGGTTTTGCCTGCCGTTTGTGGCCGCGTGGTGGTTGTCCACCGCAGCGGCGTTTCCCTACTAAAAGTTAGAGAAATTAAGTTAGGGAAGTTAGAGGACGCGCAATCCCAATGCTGGCGCGGGTTTGCGGCCGATTTTGTTGCCTGATAGCACGAGGATTCGTTGCCTGATAGCACGATACCTTTGTTGCCTGATAGCACGAGCCCATCCACAGGCTTTGCCGTAGTTATCCCCGTGCCGTTTGCGGCACGGGCCGGAACGTCAGCAGCGGCGAGGAAATCCCGGATACGTACTCGATTCCCAACTGGTAGCCGGGCAAGGTTTGCCGCGCCACCAGCGCCCGCAGGTCGGCGGCGAAGTCGTAGTACCGCGCCACGCTGCCCGATTTGCGATACAGGTGCTGGAAATCGAACTGCCAGCCGCCCGGCTGCCGTCCACCATGCTTGCGCACCAGGCGGTACAGCCATCGCTCGATGCCACCCGTCAGCCGGAAGTACGCCGGGTCGATGGTCAGCACCAGTGCCGCATCCAGCACGCCCCCATAGAACCAGTCCGGCAGGATCAGTTCGATGCCCAGCGGCGTACCGCTGGCATCGGCCAGCTCCTTCCACTCGTTGATCCACGAGAAGCGGTGCAGGCGCCGCCCGGTCGTCTCGCGAATGGACGTGGCCACCGTGGTCGATTGCAGGCGGTCCAAGGCCGCTTTGAGGCGCTGGTAGTCGCGCAGCGACGTACCGCGCCCGATGAAGCGCAGGATCTCGTAGGGCGTTGCCTGCATGAGTCGTGACGCGCGCAGCCCCGCGTCGCGGGCTTCCACGATCTGCGAGGCCGCCCAGATCAGCACGTCCGCGTCCCAGATCGTGGCGATGCCGTGTTCCTGCGTGCCCTCCACGCGGATCGTGATGCCGCTGGCGCGGAAGTCGATCGGCGCCGTGCGCCGCGACTTCGCCAGCGAGAAGAACGGAAAGGCCATCAAATCCTGGCTGTCGCGCGGCGCCATGTCGCCCGGCAGGGCGCGGAACAGATCGAGCTGTTCGCGTTCCTGCGAGGGTTTGGACATGGCGAAGCCCACCCGCGCACCGCCGATCAGCGCGCACGGCTGTCCGCCGCATGGTGCTCGGCGTACTCGGGATCGGAAGTGGTCTCGAAGCTGCGGTCGGCCGCCCAGGCATCGAGGTCGGCCACGGCGTACATGACGCGCCGGCCGAACTTGCGAAAGCGCGGGCCGCCGCCGATCACGCGCTGCTTCTCCAGCGTGCGCGGCGACAGCCGCAGGTACTCGGCGGCTTCGTCGTTGGTGAGATAACGCTGCGGCTGCGCGGCAGCGGTCGAGACAGTGGCGGCAGGCCGCAAGGGAGCGGGACGCATGGTGTGAACCTCCATCGGTTTTGAAGCTCCGGCCACACAGCGCAACCGGATGGAGGCAGTCTCAGAAAACGAAGCTCTCCTGCTCAGGGACGTTTTGCGTCCCCTTCAAAACGTCCCTTCTCAAACGGCGGAAGCTGTGCTAGTCGGCGGTAGCCGCCGCGCATCAACGCATCGCCGCGCCGTGCCAGACGCCGCACGCGGGCGCGCAGGTCGCCATCGGCGTGCCAGTCAGCGGCCACGGTATCTGCACCGAACAGTCCTTCGGCCACCTCGCGCAAGGACGCGCCCGCCAGGGTCGCGTCAAGCGCCTGTAGGGTGTGCAACTCCAGCAGCGCGGCAGGCGTTGGCCTGGGCTTGGTATCGGCCAGGGCTGCGCCAGGCACATGACCGCGCGCAGGTGCGGTAGCGCCGCCGCGATGGGCATAGGCCACGGCCATGCCGTCTTCCAGGCCATGCGCCAGCACGAAGCGCAGGCACTGGCCGGGGCGGAGCGCGATCAGCGCCAGCCCTTTGCCGTCATGCAGCAGCTGCTTGTGGCCGGGGATACGCCAGAACGCGAAGGTCACAGCGTCGGACGGCGGATCGGCATCGGGATAGAGCTGCACCACGCCGGCATGGCCGGGCAGCCAAGCCGGATGCGCGTCGCGCGCATCCAAGGCCGGGTCTTCCAACAGGCGCAAGCCCCAGCGATGCGCCGCCTGCTGTGCGGCTTGTGGCCGGCGATGCTGGCGCAGCCAGTCGAGCCGGTAATCGGGATGACGGCGCAGGTACTCCCAGGCCAGCGCGAGCGCATCCAGCCACAAGACGTAGAGGTAGGCGGCGGTGGGATACCAGTGCGCAAGATGGTGAGGATCGACCATGACGAAAGCTCCTGTCGAATTCAGGAACGCCGCCACGGCGAGAAACGCGGAGCTATCGCATCAAGGTCAAAACATCATCAGAATCGGGGCAGGCTGTAACCATTGGTAGTCAAGACCGATGGGCTCCGGTGCATTGCGAAATCCGTCCGAATGCGACGGCCGCATGAGCCAAAAAATGTCACGGCGGCACAAAACACCATGCCGCAAGCCGCGTGAAAGATCGTGACTTTTTCAAGCAGAAGCGCAGGGCTTGGATGCATGAGTGCCAATTGAGACTTGGCGAGTCTGGAATAAGACTGAAATAGTCTCAATACGCCCGGTTTCGCCGGTGCGTGGGCGGTTCAATCGACGATGGAACCGTTCTCTTGCGCCAGCCGCAGATATTCCGACAGCGGGCGCACCGCCTGGAAATACCGATCCCGCATCACGGGCAACTTGTTCGGCCCGACGATGGACGCGAGGTCGGACAGCTTCACGCGGCCCAGCTCGGGCATGCTGATTCCCAGGTCGATCAGGCCGTAGGCCGTATCGCCGTCAGTGGGATCGAGCGCGGTGAGCAGCCAGGTGGCGTGCGCGTCGGGCGTGAACAGCCGCACGACCGGCAACGGGTCGTTCGGTTCGCCAGTGGCAGCAAGCCACCCGTTCACCAGCAGCGCGGCGCGCTGTTCATCGGTGACAAGGGGAGCGTTCATCACGGTATTCCTGCTTCAACATGGGAGTGCCCAGCCGGTTTTGCGTTTCCACGTCGAAGCGCGGAGGCGTATTCCACCCAAGCCGTGGAAGTACGGAAGCGCAAAAGCGGAATTGTAGAAATCTGGAAAGACACGATGGCGGTTCTCCGGTTTTGGCGGAATCCGCAAAAGCGGATTTCCGTAAAAGCACGAATACGGCCAATGGCATGAAAGAGTTAAAGATAACGTGGTTTTAATTGTGCTGCGACTTGACGCTTCTGTCCATGCAGAAGCGATCCGTTCAGCGCGGCCGACCGGCCGGCTCCACCACCCATGACGCCGAGTTGGCTCACGCCTTCGGCGCGGCGGTGCGTGCGCTGCGGATGGAGCGCGGCATCGCGCAGGAATCACTGGCGCACCTGGCTGGCGTCGAGCGTTCCCACATGGGCAAGGTCGAGCGCGGCGAGCACATGCCCACGCTGGCCATCATCTTCAAGATCGCCAGCGCGCTTGAATGCAGCACGGCGGTGCTGATGACCGCGACGGAAGGCCAGCTCACAGCGGCGCAGCCGTAGGCGCTGGCCGGGCCGATCCGGCGCACGCCGGTTCGGCGGCATCGAGGGGCGCCAAGCCCTGCGCGGCGGGGATAGCCCGCAGGGCTTTCCCCCGGAGGCAAGCGGAGCGCGCAGCGCCGCAGGCGCGAAGGCGTGAGGGATTGGAGCCGAATGGCCGTGACGGCGAAGTCGGCACGGGGCGCAGCCCGAAAAGCCCGGCGGTGCAAGGCACCGACACGCCCGGCCATTCCTGCAGCCTCAGACTCACCACATCCAGACAGAAGCAGCCCAACAGTGAGAGCACGCTCCCGCAATGATTGGGCTTCCATGCAGCGCTGCGAAAGCAGCACAGCGCCCCGCCGCAGTGGGCGGGGCGTTGCGGCCGTCAGGCCGCCTGGGGCTTGCTGCGCGACCAGATCAGCGTGTGCGTGCCGTCCTCTTCCTCGATCAGCCGGGCATAGACCGTTGCCGGGAACGAAGGATCGTCGAGGGTCACGGACACGTAGGGCCGCTCGGCCTTGCTGACTTTCTTCCACGCCGCGCCGATGTCGAAGCCCGCCGCCTGCACGCGGTAATCGGGGGCGTGTTCGTTGTCCCCCTTGTCATTGGGAACCAGCTTGGCCTTGACGTTGAGGGTCAGGGTGCGCAGCGCGCCGGTGAAGCCGTCTTTGTCCGCGGTGAAGGTGCCGATGGTTGCCATGATGAATCTCCTTACGGTTGAACAAGGTTCGCGCCCATCGCGTCCTTGTTGTGATCCGGACGGCGGGGGACGGGCTGGCTGCACCGCTTGCGGCCGCAACGCAGTGGAGGGCCGGGAGGCGACAACAATTTGTCCCGCGAGGAATGCGCCGAACGCAGTGACAAAGCAGGGGAAACTGTTTTCGCCGGACGGTTGCAGCCATGAAGCCCGAGGCGCAGCCGCGCCACCGCCAGGATTCACAACAACACAAGGACGCCTTGGGCCGCCCCCTCCCAATCCGAAAGGAGACATGGCCGACTCGGCATCCCTGCGCAAAGGTTTCACCGGCACGCCCCCTGACATGAAGCCAAGGCCCATCCCCAACGACAGGAGGAATGCGCCCCTGCACCTTGCGGCGGCCCTGCTGCAAGCGCGGTGCGGAAGCTCCCCACAAGGCCGGGCGGCGTGTCCGTGAACCATCCTTCGTGACACACGCAGACAACGAACTGCCAGCGTCGGGGACGGCACGCTTTCGTACAACCTGCCGCAGCAAGCCCAAGCGCATCAGCCACGCCATGTCCGCTGCGACGGGGCGCTGGCCGGGCCGATCCGGCGCAGCCGGTTCGGCGGCATCGAGGGGCGCCAAGCATCGCGCGGCGGGGATAGCCCGCAGGGCTTTCCCCTGGAGGCAAGCGCAGTGCGCAGCGCCGCAGGCGCGAAGGCGTGAGGGATTGAAGCCGAATGGCCGTGACGGCAAAGACGGCACGGGGCGCAGCCCGAAAGCCCGGCGGCGCATTGCGCCGACACGCTCTACCATGATGGGCATGAACAGCGATGGCCCAAAACCAGGGAGCACCGATGGAAGAAAAGTTCATCCATGAGTTCTTCAAGCGATACCAGGACTTCTTCCGCCAAGGCCTGAAAAACGAAGCGGACATGGAGCAAGTCGCCTCGTCCTATGCCACAGCTTTCATCGCTGCCTCGCCGGCCGGTGTCATGGCCGGCCAGAACGACAAGCAACTGAAACAGGTCATGAGCCAAGGATTCGAGCGTTACCGCCAGCTCGGCAAAAAGGATATGGTTCTGCGCGGTGTTCGCATCGACCCCATCGACGAACACCATTGCCTTGCACACGTCGCCTGGACGGCGACCTATGACCGGGGCGCAACCTCGGACGTGTCCATCGACTTCGACGTTCACTACCTCGTGCAGCAGCTTGACGGCGAACCCAAGATATTCGGCTGGGTATCAGGCGATGAACAGGCGCTGTTGAGGCAGCACGGCATCGTCTGACGCCGCCGCGAAGGCGGCGGCGCTCTGAACCGGCTGTTGGCCTTCAACACCGGGCGCGGCCACTGCCGCGCCCGGATTTTTGAATCCACCGGCCCCAGCGCGAAACGCTGGGGCCAGTGCCGGCGTCATTCCTTCGTCTCGATGAGCCACCACACGGCACGCGGCAAGGTGCGGCCCGTGATGGGATGAATGTCGGTGAGGTCAGCGCGGGCCGTCCAGCCCGAAGGCGGATGGTAGCCGCGCACGTCGCCTGCGCCGTGCCAGCGGCGGGCGCGCACCGTGCCGGGGCCATAGATCGCCACCATGCGCGGGGGGGGTCGTGGTATGGTTCATGGAGCTTCTCCTTCCTGCGAAGCGCCCCGGTTGAAGCCGGGGCGCTTGCCTTCGGCGCGGGTCAAGCGGCCAGCGCCACGGCGGGTTCATCCGCCATTGCCTCGGCATCCTGCGGGGCGTCCTGCTCCGGGCCTTCTTCCTGCGCGCTTTCCTGCGCTGCCTGCTGCGGGCCTTCGGCCTTGAAGATGGCGGGCATCCAGCCCGTGCCATCCGCCAGCCGTTCGGCCTCGCTGGCAATGTCGGCCTTCTTCAACTTCGCCAGCCGGGTGACGTGCTCCGGCGCGTACTCGCCCACGGCATCCAGAATCACGGCCTTGGAAACGTGCTTGAAGTAGCCTTCTGCGGTCGGCGTCCACCATGCGGCCATGTCGAAGCCCACGGCCTGCGCCAGTTCCCCGCCGGGCTGGCGCTGCGTGGTGCGAAGCGTTACCACGTCCACCGTGGAGGCCACGCATACCGCCAGCAGCCGCACCAGTTCATCTTGCGGCTTCGCCAGCAGCGCGGCGAACAGTTCGGCGCTGTCCTCCGGCAAGGCTTCGCCCACCACCTGTTGCAGTTCGCGCAGCGCCACGGCCGCAGGGGATTCCGGCCAGTCCGGGGCCATGCCTTCCAGCCGGTCTTGCACTTTCAGGCTTACTCCCAGCGGTAAGCCGTGGCCGTAGTGGCGTTCCTGCAAGACGGTCTGCACCATGCTATGCACCACAGCAGCCAACGCGGTTTGCGGATGCCGGGCGACTTCGATTTGCAGCGCGGCGGTACGGTGGGCGCTCAACCGCTGCGCCAGCCGATCGGACATGGCGGCGGTCTTGGGCTGCTCGTCGTCCTCAGTTTCGTTGCCGCTCTCGGCTTCGCCTTCCACGCTGCCGAAACCTTGGCGCAGCTTCTCCAGCGTGCGAAGTGCTTTCGCTTCCGCTTCGCGCAGCAGCCCACGATGAACCACGGCCTCACCGTTGCGGTCGATGGTGACGATGGCACCGGCTGCGGCCTTCACGCTCGGGGCATACCCTTGCAAACCATCTTCCATTGCCTGCAACTGCTCGCCCAAGGCTTCTCCTTCCTCCTGCAAGGCGTCTGCCTTGTCCTCGTCCTCGGCGTCCATTGCGGCATCCACCGCTTCGCCAGTTCGTGCATCTTGGCTTGCAGCTTTTCGATGCGCTGCGCCTCACGCTTGTTCGGCTCGCGCCGTTCCCTCGGCGCACGCTGAAAAGCGTGCAGATCGGTATGGGTCACGCCCGGCGTGGCATCCACCCATGCCCAACCCTCGGCGCGGACAGCGGCGGCGATGCCTGCCAGCCGGTCTTGCGCCAGCCGTTCCAACAGCGCGGCGTCGGCGAGATACACGCCCGTATCGCCTTCCGCGAACAGGTCACGGCGCACGCCACCGCCTGCGGCCTCGTAGGTGTCCAGCCCGACGAAGCGCACCAGCGGATGCCGGTAGGCGTCGATTTCCCGCTCGGTCAGGCGTTCGCGCAGCGCGGAGGGGCCGCGCTGCCATGTCGGCGCGTCGTAGAAGGCGCTTTCCTGCGCGGCGTGGTCGTCGGTGATGGACAGCGCCATCAACTGGTCAAGGCTCACGGCATCGGCCCGATAGTCGGCCATCAAGCGCGGCGAAACATTCGCCAGCTTCAAGCGGCGCTGCACCACCAGCGGCGTGACGGAGAAATCCGCCGCAATGTCCTCGATGGGGCGGCCTTCGGCCACCAGCGCCGCGAAGGCTTCAAACTGGTCTGCCGGGTGCATGGCTTCGCGCTGCACGTTCTCGGTGAGACTGGCGGTGCGGGCCGTGCCATCGGCCACCAGCAGGCAAGGCACCGCCCACTCCTTCGGGATGCGGTGTTTCTTCGCCAGCAGCTTGAGGGCTGCGAGGCGACGGCCACCGGCCACGACTTCGTAATGCTCGCCATCGGCGGATGCAATCACGATCAGATTTTGCAGCAAGCCCACGCGCTGAATGCTCGCGGCCAGTTCGTGGATGGACATGTGCGGGGTCTTGCGCACATTGCGACCCGTGGGGCGCAGCACCAGCCGCGACAGCGGAACCAGAATCAGGTTCTTGGTCGGGTCGGCGGCTTCCAGCGCAGGGGCTTGGATGGCACGGGCTTCGGTTTGGGTAACGGCGTTCATGGTGTATCTCCAGTCAAGTGAAACAAAGGAATGGAGGGGAACCGCCCCTCCGGCGGGGGAACGGCTCAAGCCTTGAGCTGGCGCATGCCATCGGCCAGCAGCCACAGGGCGCGATTGAGGCGCACATCGGAATCAATGCCCTGCACGGGGCGGGTGCGCTGGCGGCGTCCGTTGGCGCTGCGGCCATGCAATCCGCCCTTGGTCAAGTTCTCCTGCGTGCGGTTGAACACGCTCCACAGGTCGGGACGGCGGTCGTCGAACCGGCGCGGTATCAAGATTTGCGATTCGGTGATGGGCGCGGGCTTGTCCGGGTCGTCGTACTTGAGGGAAAGCGCGGCGCGGGCGAACACTTCGGATTCGCCATCGTCCAAGGTGATGCCGCGCATCAGGTCGCGGGATTCCTTCACGCGCTCGAAGCCGCTCAACACCTCGAAAGCGCCTTCGATAACGGAACCGGCCACGTCGCCTTTGTGGGGTACGCGCACGTCCGCCACGGTGTCGCCGCAAACAAGGCCATTGCTGCACACGAAACGGAACATTCCGGCCAGCATCTGATAGCTGCTGGTGCCGTCGTGCGAGTTCAGCAGCACGATTTCGTTAGCCTCTGCGCCGTTGATCTGGCTGGCGTGGCGCAGGCGAATCATGTGTTTGGTGTGTTCGCGCTTGCCTTCATCGCGCACGCGGGTCTGCGTCACCATGAAGGGCTGAAACCCCTCCTTGCGCAGCTCGGTCAGCACGGCTGCGGTGGGGATGTAGCTGTACCGCTCGGAACGGCTTTCATGTGGCGCGTCCGCGAAGATGGACGGGGCCACCCTACGAATCTGGTCATCGGACAGCGGGTAGTCGCTGCGCAATGCTGGGGAGTGGGAAGCGAAACGGGTTGCAAGCATGTCTTTCTCCTGACTTGGCTGTTGAAGAAACCGCACACCGGATTCCTAGATTCGGAGCCCAGCCTTTCGGCTGTTCGGTGCGGTCGGCACGAAGAACCCGGTTGGCCCTGTTGCCACCGTCTTTCCTGAGTTCATCGCCCGCGACGGTCAGGAGCGCGCGGACGGGGGCC
>NZ_JBWKPQ010000049.1:0-18007 GCF_059418345.1 Variovorax sp. GW821-FHT09B01
CGCGTGGGGCGCCGCGGGGCCGGCGGCGTTGCGGGCGCAACGGGCACGGCGGCATGGGTGGCCGATTCGCCGGCCCGGTCGATCGCCACGCGTGCCTGCAGCCGCGCCGCGCCCGCCGCGGGCATCGCATCGATCGCCGCGCTCACGCCGGTCATCTCGTCGTAGGCCGCCTGGTGCGCGGGATCGGCCCGGCGCCAGGCCTCGAACTCGGCGCGCTCCGCGGCATCGAGTCCGTCGCCGAGGCGCACCGACCAACGCAGTGCCTCGAACTCCGCGGGCGACAGCTCCTCGAGCAGTTCCTCGCCCGCGGTGTCCGGCCTGTCCGGTATGCGCGCGCCATCGCGCGCCGGCATGCCGGGGGCGGTGGGGCGCGTGCGGTCGTTCATCGGGGTGCGGAAATTCGGCGTCTCGGCCTGGATGATGACGGATCGGGAGCGCCGATCCTGAGGCGGTGCCTCAAATTTTCTCGGGCCGCGCCGGCGCGGGTTGGGGCGCCTCGGTCGTGTCGCGCAGCCGCTTGCGGCAGGCCGCGACCGCGATCATCACGTGCCGCTCGACCATGTTGCGCGAGATGCCCATGCGCTGCGCCACCTCGGCCTGCGGCAGCCCCTCGATGCGGTGCAGCACGAAGGCCTCGCGACAGCGCGGCGGCAGGTTCTCGATCGCCGCGACCAGCAGCCGCATGCGCTGCGTCGCCGCATAGGCCACCTCGGGGTTGTCGGCATCGGGCGCCGGCATCTCGAGCAGCACGTCGTCGCTGTCGTGCGCGCGCACGATCTGCTGGCGATGGTGGTCGACCAGCAGGTTGCGCGCGATCTGGTAGAGCAGCCCGCGCACCTCGACCACTGGCTGCGCGCCATGGCGCTCGAAGGCGGCGAAGCGCGCGTAGACCTCCTGCACGATGTCCTGCGCCAGCGCGCGGTCGCGCAGGTACCGGTTGCAGAAATTGAAAAGCTCCAGGTAATAACGTGCCGCCACGATGCACTCCAGCCACACCGGCTCTGTTGAATCCGTCCGGGTGCTGGCGATGTGGCGGCGGCTGGATCTGGCGCGGGCCGGGCGGGAGGGTCGCGATTATAGGAAGGCGAGCAGGTGGGCGTGGGCGGCTCGCGGCATCGCCCCCTGCTTCAACGTCCCGACAGCGCCAACGGCCCCAGCAACCGGATCAACTCGCTCTGCCGCCGCACGCCCGTCTTGTCGAAGATGTTGCGCAGATGGGTGCGCACGGTGTTGATCGAGATGCCGCAGCGCTCGGCGACCTGGGCCGGCCGCGCGCCTTCCGAGAGCTGCACGACCAACTGGAGCTCCGAGGGCGTGAGCCGGTACTGCTGCGCGAGGGCCTCGAGCCGGCGATCGCTGGCCTCGCGTTCGGGCGGCTCCTCGACCATCAGCAGCGCCACCGCATGCGGCCAGGCGAGCCGGCAGGCGTTGCCCTCGTCCAGCGGCACCAGCCGCGCGATGGCCGGTGCACTCGGTCGCGCGGTTTCGGGTGTCCACAGCACATGGGTCTGGATCAGGCCGCGCGCCACCTCGCGCAGCGAGGCCTCCACCGCTTCCGGTCCCAACTGGCCCAGGCGCGCCAGCTTGCCGTTGCGGATGCCGATCCAGTCGCTGCGCGACAGCAGGGCCGCGGCCGCGACGTTGGCATGCAGGATCGCGCCCGTGGCGGCCAGCACCACGAGCGGCTTGGGCACCACGTCGAAGGCATCGGCGGTGGCCTTCTCGACCGGCGTGGAGCGCACCAGCGACCAGTGCGCATGCAGCGCGAGCTGCAGCGGCTTGTGCACCGCCTCGAAGGCGCGCTTGTCCTGGTAGCTGAACTCCTCGAGCCCTGGCCGGCGATAGAGACCGATGGCCGTGAGCGGCGCCTGCGCGGGCCGGCTGCCGTCGTCGACGATCATCGCCAGCAACCCATGCACGCCGGTCGGCGCCGCGAACTCGTGGTAGTAGTCCATGCGCTCCAGCTCGCTCCATTCGCAGAGTTCGCGGCCGATGCCGCATTCGCCGGTGCGCACGCAGATCTCCTTGGTCGCGGCGCCCGCGAACCACGGATCCCTCTGTGACCAGTAGTCGATGTAGTCGGGCACCGTGTGCTTGGGCAGCCCGATGTCGACGAACAGCGGCTTGCCGGCCGGCGCGCCGCGCGGCGTGTGGATGGCCGCGGCGGTGGCGCCGAAGCGTTCGCACAGCGCCTCGAGCATGGTCTCCCAGCGCGAGGCATCGGTGGCCGCCGCGCAGGCGGCTGCGATGGCGGGGTTCAGGCCGGCGTCCCAGCTCATGGCTCGTCGCGAACGTGTTCTCGGCGAACCGTTCAACGCCCGCCCTTGTAGGTGAAGACCTGGACCACGCCCTTGCCGGGCGCGTAGATGTACCCGTAATCGAGGCCGTTGTTCGTGCGCCAGCGGTATTGCAACGCGCCGGCGATACCGTCGTAGGTGCACGAGAGCTTCTCGATCTCGAGCGACGACACGGCGCTGCGCGTGTTGTAGAGCGTGTCGTAGTTCTTCTTTTGGCCCTGCTGCCACTTGCCGACGGGAAACTTCCCCTCGTTGTAGGCATTGCCGAAGCGCTGGTCGTAGACGCGGCCGATGGCGCTCTTGTCCTCGGTCAGCGCGAAGCGCTCATGCGCCCGCGGCACCTTGCGCTCGTAGACCTCGAACTCGATGCCCCGGTAGCCCGACCACTTCATCGGTCCCTTGAGCGCGACCTCGCCGGACCCCACGCTGCCGTCGGGCAGCACGTCGACGAAGGGATAGGTGCGATCGACCTCGCCGAAGGTCAGCGCCTGCGATTCGGGCGCGGGCAGCGGCAGGCCGGTCAGCAGCTCGACGGGGATGAAGCGCTCAGTCACCGTGGCGTCGTGCTCGCACACGAGGGCATCGGCGGCATGGGCGGCGCCCGTGCCGGCCGCCACGAGCAACGCGGCGGCGACGGCCATTGCAGGCGACCGGAGCCGGCACGCCGCAACGCCGATGCAGGAACGCTGGAATGCACGCGCCATGGTGGGAAGCTCCTCGTTGTAGATCCTGGTATCCGGGCTCGCCCCTCCGGGGCGCCCTGGAAGCCAGTGTTCTTGAATACGAAGGCACTCACATCATGCAAATGAATGAGAGGCGGGGGCCGGCGGGCCTGGGAGCGGCGCTACCGGATACGGTGATGCCCCGTGGCGCTGCTATCGCCGAAGGCCGCCGTGGCTCAGGGCATGGCCGAGCGCGAGCGATAGAGCCCGGCATGCGCTATCGTGTATTCGGTCAGCGGGCCCAGCCTCGCCTGCGCCCCATCGAATTGCTCGGGCGGCTTGACATAGGCGTGAACGATCCTTGGCGGCCCGGAGGCCTCGCCGACGTCTTCGACGCCGATCGGCACCCGCCGATAGCCGTCCGCCTCGCTGACCCGCTCGAGCAGGTCCATGGCCGCCAATGCCGCATCGTCGACCTCGAACAGCTGGCCGACGACGCGCTCCCCTTCGCCGGGCAGGAACACCAGCCAGGGCGAGAAGCGCTCGCCCATCAGGTACAGCGGATAGCGCTCCCGCGTGACGAAGTCGCCGGGGATGCGGCGGCCGCGGTTGGTGGCGAAGTTGGGGTAGCCCTCTTTCAGGGTGCCGAAGACGAACACGAGGTTGGGCATGCGAGATGCAAACTCGCCGCGCTTCATCTCCGCGATCGACTGGAGCAGATCCTTCTCGAATTGCTCCATCTCCTTGTCCTTGCTCCTCGGCATCGATGGCCTCTTTCAGCCGAATGTAGATCAAGCCCTCGCCGTCTTGTTCCCATCGTCGGATGCGATCCGCCCCACCAACGCCAGCAGATCCCGATCCCTCCCCCGCCCCGCGATCAGCCCCAATCCCACGGGCAGGCCATCGACCCACCCCAGCGGCAGGCTGAGCTGCGGCAAGCCGCACAGCCCCGCGATGCAGGTATGGGCCAGCACGCGCATGCGGGTCTGCGCATCGGGCTGCGTCGAAGCGCCCAGCCGCGGCGCCACGTCGGGTGCGGTCGGCAGGCACAGCACGCCGTCGTGCCCGAGCAGGTCGTCGATGCTCGCGCGCAGCGCGTCGGCCTCGCGCCGCGCGGCCTCGATCTCATGGGCCGTGACCTGCGACGCGGCGCGCAGCCGCGCCGCGATCTCGGGCGCCATCGATGGCCGCGTGCGCTCGAACCATTCGCCATGCGTGCGCCAGACCTCGGCGCTCTGCAGCACGCGGTAGGCCTGTGCCGCAGCGGCCAGCGCCAAGCCTTGCGCGGGCGCATCGAAGGCCAGGCCCAGCGACGCCAGGCGATGAAGCGCGGGACGAAGCGCTGCGGCCACGCCCGGCGCGGCATCGTCGAAGGCATCGACGATCGGCACGATGCGTCGCAGTGACCGTATCTCGCCCGGCGGCAACAGCACCACGCCCACGCGCTCGAGCACCGCCGCGGTCGCGGCGAACCAGCCGACCGTGTCGAAGGCCGGCGCCAGCGGCGTGACGCCACGCGCATCGACCGCGCCATGCGTGGGCCGCAGACCGTACAGGCCGCAGTAGCTGGCCGGGATGCGCACCGAGCCCGAGGTGTCGGTGCCCAGCGCGAAGTCGACGCAGCCACCGGCCACGGCGGCGGCCGAGCCGCTCGACGAGCCACCGGGCACGCGGCCGGGTGCGCGCGGGTTCAGCGGCGTGCCGTAGTGCAGGTTCTCGCCGGCGAGCGAGAACGCGAGTTCGTCGCTGAGCGTTCGCCCCCGCAGCCGCGCGCCGGCCTCGAGCAGGCGCGCGACCGCGGGTGCGTCGGCCGTGGCCGGCACATGCGTGCGCAGCCAGTCGGGGTTGCCCGAGCGCGTGACGTGGCCCGCGAGGTCGAACACCTCCTTGGCAGCGAAGCCGAGGCCGCTCAGCGGACCATCACCGTACGGATCGCTCGGATCGCGCGCGAACGAAGGATCGAGCCCGAAGCGTTCCGGACTCTGGACGGGAGCGCGGGCCATCACTCGGCCGGATCCGAAGCGCCGCGATCGGGCGGCAGCCCGTAGATCGCTTCCGCATGCACGATCGACTCGGCCATCGATGACACCGGCAACTGCTTGCGCATGGCCTCGCGCCGGATGATGGCGTAGGCCTCGTCCTCCGAGATGCCCTGGCGCGTGGCGAGGATCTTCATCGCGCGCTCGACGATGCGGCGCGTGCGCAGGGTCTCGTCGAGCTTGGCGATGCGGTTGAGCAGCCGCTCCTCGTAGCGGAACAGCATGCGCGCGACGTACAGCGTGGCGAGCACGCCGAAGGGACGGATCGGCTTGGGCAGCACGCCGTGCACATTGGCCGCCGCCGCGGCCTCGAGCACGGCCGGGTTCTCGTAGGCCAGCAGCGCGATCAGCACCGCGTGCGAGGAACCGGCCAGCCAGGGATGCGAGGCATCGCGCTCCGACTGGATGCTGAAGAACACGGCCTCGGTGCCCTCGGGCAGGTGGTTCGGCTCGGGCCACAGCGCGGTGACGCGACAACCGAAGCGGCGCAGCTGCTCGCACAGCACGCGGGCGTCCTCGTCGTCGGGATGGATGACGGCGACCCGGATGTCACGCAGGGAGCGCAGCTGGATCGGATCGGGCGTCATCAGAGGATCTTCCGTTCGTAGGCGACGAGGTAGGGATCGGGGCGGACGATGGAAGCATCCTCCCACAGCAGGTCGAAACCGCCATCCTCGCGCGAGCGCCCGATGCGGGCCTTGAGCGCGGTGTGGTTGGTGTCGGCGTCGATCTCGACCTCGCCCTGGGCCGAAGCATGGCGCGTGCCACCGAGGCTGCGCACGATGCGGTCGGGGTCGGGCGCGCCCTCGCGCGGCACCGCGCGCGCGAACAGGTGCACCTGCAGGTAGCCGGCCTCGGCATACATGTTGGGCCGGCGGCCGGCGCCGTAGCGCTTCTCGTAGAGCGCGGTGAAGCGCGCGCTGGCCGGGCTCTCGATGCCCGCGAAGTAGGGCGCGACCGTGAGGTGCCCCGCGCGCGCGGCCGGGCTCAGCGCCGCGATCTCGGCCTCGCTCGCGGTGAGGCTCGCGATCGGATGCCCGGCCGAGGTGGCGCCGATGGCGTGGCAGGCCGCATAGAGCCGCGCGGTGTCGGCGCCCACCACGGTGCTGAGCACCACGTCGGGCCGCGCGGCGGCGATGCGCTCGGCCACCTCGGCGAAGGCGCTGTCGGGCGCGCCCATGGGCAGGTAGGTCTCGCCTGCCACGCTGCCCGCGCTCTCGAGCAGAAACTCCTTTGCGATGCGCGAGATCTCGCGCGCGAACACGTACTCGGAACCGACCAGGAAGAAGCGCCGCCCGTGGTGCGCGAACAGATACTTGATCAGTGGCACGATGGTCTGCGCGGGCGTGGGCCCGGTGTAGATCACGTTGGGCGAATACTCGAAGCCTTCGTAGACCGAGGGATAGAACAGCACCGCGCCGTGGCGCTCGACCACCGGCAGCACGGCCTTGCGGCTGGCCGACGAGCAGCAGCCGAAGATCACCGGCACCTGGTGGTGCAGCACCATGCGGCGCGCGATGTCGCGGTAGCTCGCGGGATCGGGGCCCGGGTCCTCGATGATCGGCACGATGGGCCGGCCCGCGACGCCGCCGCCCGAGTTGATCTCGTCGATGGCGACCAGCGTGCCGCTCAGCAGCGCCTGCTCGGTCACGGCCATGTTGCCGGTCTGGGCGAACAGCACGCCCACGCCGATCTCATCGGACATGCGTGCCCTCCTCCTGGCCCATGGCCATCGCATGGCCGGGCCGCATCGCATGCCAGGCGGTGTCGTCCTGGAAGGCCGCGGCCAGCCCGAGCAGCGCGAACTCGCCGCCAGGGTGGCCGATCAGCGTGAGGCCCACCGGCAGGCCCGTGTCGCCGAAGCCGCAAGGCAGGCTCACCGCCGGCAGGCCGGTGAAGTTGGCGAGGCAGGGCATGGCGGTCATGGCGTCCTGGACGGTGGTCGTGCGGCCGGCGAATTCGATGCGCGATTCTGCCAATGGTGGCGCGGTCACGGGCAGCGTCGGCAGCGCGAGCGCATCGAGGCCCGCCATGTCGCGCGCGAACGCAGCGCAGAAGGCGCCGCGGAACTGCTGCGCCGCGAGGTAGTCGACGGCCGACACGCTCTCGCCCGCATGCAGCAGCGCGCGCACGTCGGGTGCGTAGTGACGCGCCCGGTCGTGCATCAGCGGACGGTGGAAGGTGCTGGCTTCCGCGTACATGATGGCCTTCCAGGCCGCGAACACCGCCGCCATGCCGCGCACCGGCACCGGCACGAGCTCGCTGCCGCGCTGGCCGAAGACCTCGAGCGCGGCCTCGAAGGCCCGGCCCACGTCGGACGCGGTCTCGAAGCCCTCGCCCACCAGCACGCCGATGCGCAGCCGGGCGCGGCCGCGTGCCTCGCGGAACTGCGCGGCATGGCGCGACGAATCGCCGGCCGCGCCGGGCCACATCGCATCGAGCCCCAGCCACAGGTCCTCGGCGCTGCGTGCCATCGGCCCGGCGGCATCGAAACTCCAGGCCAGCGGCAGCACGCCCTCGCCCTCGACGCGTCCGGTGCCCGGCTTGATGCCCGAGATGCCGCAGGCCGCGGCGGGAATGCGGATCGAGCCACCGGTGTCGGTGCCGATGGCCAGCGGCAGCAGCCCGTCGGCCACGCAAGCGGCCGAGCCGCCGCTGGAGCCGCCGGTGATCGCGAGCGGGTCCCAGGGGTTGCGCGTGGGGCCATGGTGCGATCCCTTGTTGGTCGCGCCGTAGGCCCACTCGTGCATGTTGGTCTTGGCCAGCACGATGGCGCCAGCCCGGCGCAGCCGCGCGACCAGCGGCGCCTCGCCCTGCAGCGGCGCGTCGGCCAGCACGGCCGAGGCCGCGCTGCTGCCGAGGCCGGCGGTCAGCACGTTGTCCTTCACCGCGATCGGCACGCCATGCAGCGGCCCCAGCGGCAGGCCGCGCGCCAGCGCGCGGTCGGCCTCGCGCGCCTGGGCCAGCGCGCCTTCGCGGTCGACGGTCACGAAGGCGTTGGTGCGCGCGGCGCGGCCTTCGATGTCGGCGAGCCGGCGTTCGGCCAGCTCGACCGCGCCGAGCTCGCCGCGGCGGATCAGCGCGGTCAATTGCGCCACGCCCGCGCCGTCGATGGTCTCAGCGATGGACATGATCGGTCTCCGTCGACGGTGGAACGAGCGCGAACCAGGCACGCCCGGGCATCTCGCACAGGCCCGTGCGCAGGTCCTCGAGGATCGCCGCGACCTCGCCGCACAGCGCGGGGTCGAGCGCCGCGAGACCCGCGGCGCGGCGATGCGCGGCCACGCTGTCGGCGTTCCAGGGTGCGGCGGACTTGGTGGGAGCGGTTGCCATGGTCATGCCGCCAGCAGTTCGCGCAGCGCGTTGTCGATGAACGCGTTGTCGGGCTCGTGCAGGCCCTTGCCCGCCAGGTGGCCCCAGTCGGAAGGCAGCACGCGCAGCTCGGCGTTGGGCATGTGCGCGACCTCGAAGGCCGAATCCTCGGGCGGAAAGTAGAGATCGCTCGACGAGGGCATGACGATGGCGCGCGCCTTGATCGCCGACAGCGCCGCGACGAAGTCGCCCCGGTAGACCGGGTTGTCGGCGATGTCGCCGTGCTGCCCGGTCCACAGCGACGCGACCAGGTTGTTGGCGTCCTTCGACAGCAGCCAGCCTTCCCAGAACTCGATCAGGAAGTCCTCGAGCGAGGCGAAGCCCAGTGCCTCGATGTCGAGCCGGTCGCGCAGGAACTTCTGCGAGAAGCCCCAGCCCGCGTACACCCGGCCGGCGGCGCGCAGGCCGCGCTCGGGCTGCCGCTCGTAGAAGCCTTCGCGCCATTCGGCGTCGGCCTGCAGCGCGGCCTTCACGCCCGCGAAGAAGACCTGGAAGTGGCGCGACGCGCGCGCGGCGCCCTGGAAAGGCAGCAGCCGCTGCACCATGTCCGGGTACAGCGCGGCCCAGTGGAACGCATGCACCGCGCCCAGCGACCAGCCCGTGACCAGCCGCAAGGTGTCGATGCCCAGGTGCTCGGTCACCAGCCGGTGCTGCTGCACCACGTTGTCGTAGACGGTCACGTCGGGGAAGCGGCCGCGGTCGTTGGGCGCGGGCTGGTTGCTCGGCGAACTCGAGACGCCGTTGCCGAAGGAGTTCGGCACGACGATGAAGTACTCCGACGGATCGAGCGCCTTGCCGGGCCCGATCAGCCATTCGTTGTCGGCGTGCGTGCTCGCGAACCAGGTCGGGTAGACGATGGCGTTGTCGCGCTTCGCATTGAGCTTGCCGTAGGTCTTGTAGGCCAGTTTCGCGTTGCGCAGCATGCGGCCCGATTGCAGGGCGATGTCGCCCGCCTCGAAGATCTCGTGGTCCATGGTGTTCGTTCCTGTCTTTGGATGTGTGCGTGGATGTGGGGGCTCAGACGCCGAGCAGTTCCTGGAGGAGCGCTCGGTCGCCCTCGAGCTCGGCCTTGCGCGTCTCGCGCACGATGCGGCCCTGGTCCATGACGTAGGCGCGCTCGGCGATCGAGAGGCAGAAGTTCAGGTCCTGCTCGGCGACCAGCACCGACAGGCCGTCGCGGCGCAGCCGCAGCAGCACCTCGGCGATCTCGTCGACGATCGAGGGCTGCACGCCCTCGGTCGGTTCGTCGAGCAGCAGCAGCTTCGGCCGCGTGGCCAGCGCGCGCGCCATCGCGAGGATCTGCTGCTGGCCACCGCTGAGCCGGCCCGCGAGGTCGTTGGCCTTGGGCACCAGCGCCGGGAAGTCGGCGAAGGCGCGCGCGATCGCCTCGGCGCGCGGATGGCCGCAGGCCACGGCCGCCAGCGCGATGTTCTCGCTGACCGACAGCCGCGGGAACACGAAGCGCCCCTGCGGCACGTAGCCCAGGCCGCAGCGCGCGCGGTCGTCGGTGCGTTCGGGCAGCGGCCGGCCGTCGAGCCGCGCGCTGCCGCCCATGGGCGTGGCCTGGCCGACCAGCAGGCGCATCAGCGTGGACTTGCCCACGCCGTTGCGGCCCAGCAGCGCGACGATCTCGCCGCGCCCCACGCGCAGGCTGGCGCGCTCGACGATCGACGTCTTGCCGTAGCCGCCGCTGATCTCAATGGCTTCGAACATGCTGCTGTCTCCCGAGATAGATGTCCAGGATGCGTTCGTCCTGGCGCAGGGTGTCGAGGTCGCCCTGGGCGAAGACCTCGCCGCGGTGCAGGACGGTCACTTCGGCGTCGAGCGTGCGCACGAAGGCCATGTCGTGCTCGACCACCACCACGGCCGCCGTCTCGGCCAGCACGCGCACCAGCTGCGAGAGCTCGCGGCGCTCGTCGCCGGTCATGCCCGCGGCCGGCTCGTCGAGCAGCACCACCGAGGGCTGCAGGCACAGCACCATGCCGAGGTCCAGCCATTGCTGCTCGCCATGCGAGAGGTCGGCCGCATCGCGCTCGGCCAGCGCTTCGAGGCCGAGCGCGCGCAGCGTGCGTTCGCTGAGCCGGTCGGCGACCGCGGCATCGCGGTCGCGGCTGTAGGCGGCGATCCAGAGGTTGGTGCGTACGCTCAGTTCGCCGAACACCTGCGCCACCTGCATCTTGATGCCCACGCCGGCTTGCACGCGGCGGTACGGCATCCAGCGCGTGACGGGTCGCCCGTCGAGCACGATCTCGCCCGCGTCGAGCAGGTGCGTGCCCGTGAGGCAGCGCAGCAGCGAGCTCTTGCCCGCGCCGTTGGGTCCGATCAGGCAGCGCACGCGGCCCGGCGCGAAGCGCTGAGTGACGCGGTTGACGGGCACCACGCCGCCGAAGCGCTTGACCCCGTCGCGGATCTCGAGCACCGGCGCCGGCACGGCCGCGCCCTCGCGCAGGCCGCGCACGAGGTCCACGTCCATCGCGGTCTTGGCCTGGCGCGTCTTGCCCTGCGCGCCGCCCTGTCCGCGTAGCGCCCACAACCGGCCGAGACCGCCGAGCAGCCCGCCGCGCAAGAACAGCACGAGCAGGATCAGCGCCACGCCCATGATCAGCGTGGTCTGCCCGCCGACCACGCCGCCGCCCAGCCAGTACGACAGGCCACCGACCGCCACCGCACCGACGAAGGGGCCGGCCAGCGTGCCGAGCCCGCCGACCAGCACGTAGATCGGCACCAGCAGCGCCTGCTGCGCGCTGAACAGCGAGGGGTTGAGGTAGTTGGCCCAGGCACCGTAGAGCGCGCCGGCCAGGCCCGCGATGCCGCCGGCCAGCGTGAACACCACGAGCTGGCAGCGCCGCACGTCGTAGCCCAGCAGCTCGGTCTTGGGGCCGTCGAGGCGCACGCAGTCCACCACCGTGCCGAAGGGCGAGCGCAGCAGCGCGCGCACGCCCAGCAGCACCAGCGCCGAGACCGCCAGCACGCAGGCGAAGGTGCCCTGCGGCCCGAGCCCCTGCGCGTCGGCGCCGAAGCCCAGCACGATGCCCGGGATGTTCGACAGGCCGTTGTCGCCGCCCACCACCGCGTCGCCGAAGCGCGCCGAGAACGAGATGCTGCCGGTCCACAGCAGCAGGGTGACGGTGTAGGTCAGGATGGTGGCCTGCAGCGCGCCAAGGCGGCCGTGGAACAGCAGCCAGCCGACCGCGCCGGCGGCGGCCGCGCCCACGATTGCGCCAACTGGCAGCGACCACACCAGCGTGTTGCCGGTGACGCTCGCGAGGTTGATCGCCGCCACGCTGCCCGCGTAGCCGCCGAGGCCGAAGAAGGCCGTCTGCCCGAGGCTCAGCATGCCGCCGCGGCCCCACACCATGTCCAGGCTCAGGCCCAGCAGGCCGAAGATCAGCCAGGAGCTCGCGAGGTAGGCGAGGTACTCGTCGACGAAGAAGGCGCCGGCGCCCAGCACGACGGTGCCGGCGACGGTGGCCAGCCACCAGGGTGCCGCACGGCGCGCGGCGGTGCGGGTTGCGGTCACGGGCGCCGCCAGGGTTCTGCTCATGTTCATGCGTGGCCTCCCGTTCAGAGCTTCAGGCGCCAGCGCTCGGAGATGCCCTGCGGCCAGGCGCGCAGGGCCACGAGCGTGATCACGAAGAACACCACGTCGCCCGCGACGGTGGACCAGACGCTGGCCACCGCGCTCGCGGCCGAGCCCAGGATGCCGCCCGCGGCGATGGTGCCCGCGAGCGTGACCGGGCCCGCCACCACCACCGCCAGGAAGGCCTTGATGCCGAAGGCGAAGCCCATGCTGGGCGTGGCCGGCACGGCCGGCACCAGGATCGCGCCGGCCAGGCCCGCGAGGCCGCAGCCCAAGGCGAAGGTGAGGTTGTTGATGCGCACCGTGCGCACGCCCATCGCGGCCGCGGTGGCCGGGTCCTGGATCGCGGCGCGCGCCATCAGGCCGTAGTTCGTGCGCGTGAGCAGCGCATACACGGCCGCGATCAGCACCGCCGCCACCACGATCAGGAACAGCAGGTAGCTGGAGATCGTGTAGTCGCCGATGCGCACGTTCGACGCCGGCATGCCGATGCCCGGCGTGACCGTGCCGAACAGCAGCACCGCGCTCTGGTAGAGCGCGAGGCTCAGGCCCCACATGGCCAGCAGCGTGTCGAAGGGCCGGCCGTGCAGGCGCCGCACGATCAGCCATTCGACCAGCGCGCCGAAGGCCGCGGCCGCCAGCGCGGCCAGCGCCACCGCGAGCGGAAAGGGCACGCCCGCGCGCACCGCGGTCAGCGCCGCGTAGGCGCCGAACATGATGAATTCGCCGTGCGCGAGGTTCACCACGCCCATCAGCCCGAACACCACGGCCAGGCCGAGCGTCGCGATCAGCAGCACCGAGCCGCTGGCGACCGACGAGAGCACGCCGGTCAGCAATTGATCCCATTCCATCGGGGGCCTCGCTCAGTTCGACGCGCCGGGCGTGAAGTGCTGCGCCGTCTGCGGCTTGGCGACCAGGTCGCAGACCTGGTCCTCGAACTTCGGCGCCACCGAGGCGTAGGTCTCGACGATCTCGAAGCTCTGCGTCTTCGTGCCCACGCCGATGTAGATGTTCTGGCGCACATGGTGCGACTTCGGCTGCATCGACACCGGACCGGCCGGCGAGTCGAAGGCCACGCCCTCGCCCTCCTCGAAGGCCTGGATCACCTTCGCGGGCTCGGCCGACTTCGCCTTGTTGGCGGCCTTGGCCCACAGGTGCACCGCGTTGTAGACGTCGACCGCGACCGCGGTCACCGGCTCCTTGTTGCCGTAGGCCTTCTCCCAGGAGGCCTTGAAGGCCTTGTTGCGCGGCGTGTCGAGCCAGGCGAAGTATTCGAGCGCGGCCACGATGCCCTCGCCGGCCTGCGGCGACACCACCACCTGCTGGTTGCCGCCGCCGTAGTTGGTCGATACCACGCCCACGCGGCTCTTCAGGCCCGCGGCCGCCATCTGCTCGAGGAAGCCGGTCTGGTTCGCGCCCACCGGCAGCGCGACCACGAAGTCGGGTTTGGCCTGCTGGATCTTGTTGATGGTGGGCGAATAGTCGGTCAGCGTGAGCGGCAGGAAGTCGGCGCCGACCACCTCGCCGCCGAACTCCTTGGCGTAGAGCCGCACCCACTGCGCCGAGATGGTGCCGAAGTTGTAGTCGGGCGCCATGATGTAGACCTTGGGCCCGTACTTCTTGATCGCCCACTTCACGAGCACGCTGAGCTGCTGCGAGGCCGTGGCGCCCGTCACGAAAGTCTGCCGGTCGCAGGCACCGCCCTCGTAGAGCGAGGAATAGAAGTAAGGGATCTTCGAGCGCCGCACGATCGGGCGGATCGCCTCGCGGCTCGAGCTCGTGAGGCCCGCGAACAGCGCCTGCACCTTGTCCTTGAGGATCAGCGTGGTCGTGTACTGCGTGTACTTGGCGTCCTCCGACTGCGCGTCGGCCTCGGCCACCTCGACCTTGGCGCCGGCCACGCCGCCCGCCGCGTTGATCTCGTCGACCGCGAGCCGCAGCGCCCGGCTCTGCTGGATGCCGTAGATGTTGAGGCCGCCGGTCTTGTCGAAGATGGCGCCGATACGCACCGGCTCGCCGGCGGCGAAGGCGTAGGTGCCGAAGGCGGCGAAGCCCGCGGCGAGGAAGAGTCCGGCAAGCCGCGCGAAGGGACGCGAAGAAGGGGTGTGCATGGTGGCTGTCTCCTGGGGTGTCTGGATGGATCGACGTGCCCGGGACGCCATGCCGATGCAGGCGCCGGCACGCGCGCATGGGCAGACCATGCGAAGCGCGCGCAAGCGCGTCGGCAATGCGGTGCGACCGCGGACACGAAGGGGACGGCAGAACTGCCGAGGGGAGAACCAGCGAAGCTGCCGGTTGCGCCGCGAGGGCGCCGAGGAAATCCGGCAAAGCTGCCGGAGAAGGGAACGGCGCGCAGGTTAACGCAGCGTGAGTGCGGGTGTCAACGGGATGACACCCGAGGCCGCGCTGCGCTTCCACTGCGAGGGCGAAGGCGCTCCGAGGCGGTCGAGGGTATCCGCTGATGCAGATGGATTAATCAACTTGCATTATTCCGCCCGTGCCCGCCCTCGCCCGCCGAACTTCCAAGCCCGCCGCCCCCGCGCCGCATGTCGACGCCCCCGGCGACAGCACGCATGCGCGGCTGCTCGCCGAGGCCATGAAGCTGATGGCGCGCGAAGGCATGAACGCGGTCTCGCTGCGGCGCATCGTGGTGGCGGCGGGCGCGAACAACGCCTCCGCGCTCCACTACCACTTCGGCAGCCGCGAGGGACTGGTGGGCGAGATCACCGCGATGCTGCAGCAATGGCTGGAGCCGCGTTCGTGCGCGGGCCTGGAGGCGCTGCGCGCGCGGCCGCATGGCGTGCGCGACATCATGGAAGCCGCCTTCGGTCCGATGATCGAGATGCTGCAGACGCCGGGCTTCGGCCGCGACGCGGTGAGCTTCATCGGCCGGCTCGGCTGGGACTTCGGCGAGGCCGGCCAGCGGCTGTCCGCGAAGCTGCACCGCAAGCTGCTGGGCCTCGCGGTCGAGCTGCTCGAGGCACGGTTGCCCGGCACGCCGCGCGAGACGATCCAGTACCGGCTCATCCTCAGCATGAATGTCGTGTACTACGGCATCTCCTACCGCAGCTACCTCAAGCGCTCGCCCTTCGGCGTGATGCCGATGTCGGAGCGCGGCAACGAGGCGCGCGAGCGGCGCGAGTTCATGGACTACCTGGAGGCCGGCGTGCGCAACGTGCCCGGCGCCGGCTGAGCCGTGTCACGGGTTCGTTCGAAAGCAGCCGCATGTCGATGAGCTTTCCCATGCCCACCTTCAGCGCGCCGCCATCGCCCGCGCTCGCGAAGACCAGGCGCCCGGCCGTCCCGCGGCAACTGGCACTGCAGTTGCGCGGCAGCTACGAGAAGCTGCGCGAGCGCCGCTGCGCCTGCGCGCGTGGCGAGGCGCTGATCTTTCACTGCCAGCAGCAGATCCTCGAATACGAAGCCGATCCGGGACAGTTCGCGCGGACCTACTTCGCGGGCAGCGCGTCGAATGCATTCCCGGTGCTCGCGAGCCTCCGGCGCGCGCGCGAAACCCTGGCGCGCTACCAGGGCGAGATCGACGGCCTCCAGGCGGAACTGGCCGCGGCGGAAGCCGAATGCGCGCGCACCGAGCAGGTGGTCATGGCGCGGCTCGCGGCCCTTGGCGCACCGCGGCCGAACTGGTGCCGTTGGCCCGAAGAACCGCATGCGCTCGAGAAGATGCGCAAGAGCCATCTGAGCCACTATCGGCTGCGGCCGCAACCGGTCGTCGTTGCAGACGGAAGATTCGCAGAGACCGCTATACGGTTGTAGGAGGTTCGGCGGCCCAGCGCCGCCAAGCTATCCCGCAGCTTTCTGGTGATCTGAGGGTTTGCTCGACCCCGACCCAATCTGCGCCTGGAGTAACAACTACGATTTCAGCCGTGCGATGCGGCCCTCAATCACCGGCGAAACCGATCGCTCGTCGTACATATGCAAGAGCACGACGTCGTAGATATGACGCCCCGTGCTCGTATGAGCAACTTGCTCGGCATCGTGAAATTTTCGGACATGTCCCGCGGCATCGAAACTTGTGGTGGCGACCAGATACTTCTTTTCGGGGGAGATCAGATCTCCTCCCACGATCAGCGACTCTATTTTTATCTTTGACTTGTCTTCCGAGTACTTCACGGACAGCCCTGATACCTGAGGAATGCCACCTGCTCCTGGCTGATTCGCGGCTTCCTGAATTGCATCCAGCAACTGAGCACCGCTCATCGAAAGCAGAACCACCGAATTAGAGAACGGCATCTCTCTCAAAAAATCTTCCCTGGTGAGCTTGACCCCCGGAGAATAGATTCTCTTTCCTCGAAAAGAATTCGAGGTGATGATCGCGAAATCGGCCTTCGGCGCACCAGAGAAAGCGGAACGCAGAGCATCTGTCACCAGATTTTCAAAGCTCATCTCGATAGGAATACCAGGGCCTCTGCGGCTATCGAGCGTGGTCAGCGTCACCCCAACCTCTGCCGCAAGCCCCTTGCCAGTGAGTTGCAGCGAGTTCTCGAGGCCGGACTTCGCAAGCGCTGGCAAAGGGACTTTCGAGTACTTTTCCAAGGTATCGACCGCCCATTTCCTCATCGCTCGGTAGTCATCGAAGGGCTTTGGCTCGGATGAAAGTATCGAGACAGACAGTTCGATGTACTTTGTCTGAGCGTCACGATCCTTCAGGGCGAGATTGATCAACCAGCCACCGATGGCGATAGCGATCGGGATGGCGATCGCCGCAATCCAGCCGGCGACGATCTTTCGTATCTCCCACTGCGCCTCGACGTGTTTCCGATGAACGTCTTCTTCCTCTTGAGAGCGTCGTTTGGCGTCCCCCGACCGCTGTTTCTGTCTTGCGGAGATCATCGACCTTGGTTCGCATCGGCCTGGCATCTTTTCCGGCTCCTACTATTGGATTTTTCCGAACCAGAGCACAAGCCTGATGGCGCCAAGACAGCCATTGGCCAAGATGCCCGAATCAACTCCGCCTGGGGACAGGGATTCTTGAGAGCGAGAGGTTATCGCAATTCGGTTGTGGCAGACATCCTCCCAACGGGGCTGGGCACAGTTCTCGTTGGCTTGGATACGGAGAGCATCGCCATGAAGCCTTGCTGACGCGAGGTTTGGGTGTTCAGTGCAATGCAGCCCTCCCACTCAATCAGCAAGACCGGCAACGATAGCGCTCACTTTTTCCAAAGCCCGCTTCAGGTCGGCATGCGACACCGACCCCAGCGCCAGCCGGATAGCATGCGGCGGCTGAGAGCCCACGGCATACGGCGCGGCGGTGGAGACCAGCACGTTGTCCTCTTTCAGCCGCATGGCGACCGCGTCCGACCGCACCCCGGCGGGCAAGGGCAGCCAGACGAAGTACGAAGCCGGGTGGCGAACCATCTCGAACTGCGCCAGCACCGTGGACACGATGCGCTGGCGCGCGATGGCGTCGCAACGCTTCTCCTGCTCCAGCCGCGCGACCGTGCCGTCCTGCAGCCAGCCGCAGCACAGCGAAGTCACCAGGGTCGGCGTGTTCCAGACCGTGGCACGGATCGCACGATGGATCTTGGGAACGAGAGCGGCGGGCGCGCATGCAAAGCCGAAGCGCAGGCCGGCCGCCACGCTCTTCGAGAGGCTGGAGACATACACGGTGATGTCGGGCGCGAGCGCCGCCAGCGGCGCGGGCGCTTTCTTCTCGAGGAAGGCGTAGGTGCCATCCTCCAGCAGCAGCAGGCCGCGGCGGCGCGCCACCGCGATCAGGGCCTCGCGCTGCGCCAGCGGCATCACCCAGCCGAGCGGGTTGTGCAGCGTGGGCATGCAGTAGACGGCACGGATCTTTCGGCGGCGGCACAGGGCGTCGAGCGCGTCCGGATCGAGCCCCAGGCCGGACGCGGGCAGCGCCACCAGCTCCAGCCCGCTGAGCTCGGCCACCACCTGGATGCCCGGATAGCTCAGGGCATCCACCGCCACCGCATCGCCGGGCCGCAGCAAGGACATCGCTGAGCAAGCGAGCCCATGGATCGCGCCGCTGGTGATCAGCACCTCGTCGGCGGCGACCGACAGGCCCCGGCTCTTCAGGTG
>NZ_JBWKPQ010000050.1:0-15551 GCF_059418345.1 Variovorax sp. GW821-FHT09B01
CGTCGTTGAGGTCCCAGTACCAGCTCGTGGTGTGCAGCAGGCCTTCGGTGTTCTTCAGGCCCAGGCTGTGGATGTCGGTGAGGAAAACCAGCAGGCCGGCGGTCTTCATGGTCTTGTTGATGCCGAACTCCCTGGCGGCCTTGATCGAATTGATGGTGTCGCCGCCGGCGTTGGCAAGACCCAGGATCTGCGCCTTGGAGTTCTGCGCCTGCAGCAGGAAGGACGAGAAGTCGGAGGCATTGAGCGGATGCTTGACGCCGCCCACCACCGTGCCGCCCTTCTCCTTGATCACCGTGGTGGTGTCGGCCTCGAGCGCGGCGCCGAAGGCATAGTCTGCCGTCAGGAAGAACCAGCTCTTGCCGCCACGGTCGACCACCGCCGCGCCCGTGCCCTTGGCCAGCGCGACCGTGTCGTAGGCGTAGTGCACGGTGTAGGGGCTGCACTGTTCGTTGGTGAGCGCGGAAGACGCGGCGCCGTTGTTGAAGTGCACGCGCTTCTTCTCGGTGGCCACCTTCGCGGTCGCGAGCGCGGTGCCGGAGTTGGTGCCGCTGAACACCATGCTCAGGCCCTGCGTGTCGATCCATTCGCGCGCCTTCGAGGCGGCGATGTCGGCCTTGTTCTGATGGTCGGCCGTCAGCAGTTCCACAGGCTGGCCGTTGACCTTGCCGCCGAAGTCGTCGATGGCCATCTGGATCGCCATCGCGGCGTTCTTGCCTTCGAGGTCGGCGTAGAGACCGGACATGTCGGTGATGAAGCCGATCCGGACCTTCTCCTGCGCCTGTGCCGCGCTGGCCGCGCCGAGCACCAGGATGCCGAGGCCGATGGCGGTGGCGATGAATGGGTTGCGTTGTTTCATGGGATTGCCTCCTTGGTGGATGAATGGGGATCGCTAGACACCGAGCAGTTCGGTGAGCACGGGCATCCGGGCTTCGAGCTCGTCGGCGCCGAATGTCAGGGCGATGCGGCCATGCTCCATCACATAGAAGCGATCGGCCAGCGGCGCCGCGAAGCGGAAGTTCTGCTCCACCATCACGATGGTGTAGCCCTTGGAACGCAGGGTCGTGATCATTCGCGCGAGCGCCTGCACGATCACCGGCGCCAGGCCTTCGGAGATCTCGTCGAGCAGCAGCAGCTTGGCGCCCGTGCGCAGGATGCGCGCCACCGCGAGCATCTGCTGCTCGCCGCCCGACAGCCGCGTGCCCTGGCTGTGGCGGCGCTCCGCCAGGTTCGGGAACATCGCGTAGATCTCGTCGACCGACATGCCCTGCCCCGCGCCTTTCAGTTCCGGCGGCAGCATCAGGTTCTCCTCGCACGACAGGCTCGCGAAGATGCCCCGCTCCTCGGGGCAGTAGCCGATGCCCAGGTGCGCGATGCGGTGCGTGGGCATCGCGATCGTCTCCCGGCCATTGACCTCGATGCTGCCCTTGCGCGCGCCGGTCAGGCCCATGATCGCGCGCAGCGTGGTCGTGCGGCCCGCGCCATTGCGACCCAACAGCGTCACGACCTCGCCGGGCTGCACGACCATGTCGACGCCATGCAGCACATGCGATTCGCCGTACCAGGCCTGCAGGCCCTTGATCTCGAGTGCGGCGGTCATCAGTGAGCCCCTTGCAGTTGGCCGTCCGTGGTGCCCATGTAGGCCTCCATGACCTGCGGGTTCTTCGAGACTTCCGCGTAGGGGCCTTCGGCCAGCACCCCGCCACGCTGCAGCACGGTGATGGTGTCGGCGATGGTCGAAACCACGCTCATGTTGTGCTCCACCATCAGGATGGTGCGGCCGGCCGACACGCGCTTGATCAGCTCGGCCACGCGGTGCACGTCCTCATGGCCCATGCCCTGCGTGGGCTCGTCCAGCAGCATCAGCTCGGGCTCCATCGCGAGCGTGGTCGCGATCTCGAGCGCGCGCTTGCGGCCATAGGGCAGGTTCACGGTCTGCTCTTCGGCGAGTTCTTCCAACCCGACCTCCGCGAGCAGCTCGCGCGCCCGGGCGTTGAGCGGCTCGAGCGACTTCTCGCTCTTCCAGAAGTGGTACGAGGTGCCCAGGCGGCGTTGCAGCCCCAGGCGCACGTTCTCCAGCAGCGTGAGGTGCGGGAACACGGCCGAGATCTGGAACGAGCGGATGATGCCGCGCCGCGCGATCTGCGCGGGGCGCTCGCCCGTGATGTCCTGGCCGTTGAACAGGATCGTGCCGCTGGTGGGCTCGAGGAACTTCGTGAGCAGGTTGAAGCAGGTCGTCTTGCCCGCGCCGTTGGGGCCGATGAGCGCGTGGATCGAACCGCGCACGACCGAGAGATCGACCTTGCTGACAGCAGTGAAGCCCTTGAACTCCTTGGTGAGCTGGCGTGTTTCGAGAATGCAGCCGCTCATCGACGGACCTTTTCGCGCGGCGTGGTCTGGTTCATGCGCGCCTCGTTCATTCGTTGACGCACGAGAAGCTCGCCGCCAAGTTGACATCGCCGCTGCCCTTGTACTTGGGCCAGGCCGGGTAGTCGCAAAGCGGCCGGGTGCGTCCAGGCACGCCCGCGGTGTCGGCCACGATCGGCGTGGTCGGCGCCGCGTCCTTCTCGACCCAGTTCTCGAGCGCGCTCAGCGAATCCCAGCTGGCGTTGAACACCGTGCCGACGGCATGCGCGTAGCCCGGGATCTGGTAGTAGCGCATGAAGCCCTTCACGCGCTCGGCCCCCATGGTGGCGCGCACCCGGTTGAAGTACTGGTCGGTGGCGCGCGTGCTGACCAGTTGATCGGCGGTGCCATGCGCCATCAGCAGCTTGCCGCCGTTCGCGGCGAACGCCGAGAGGTCGGCCTGGTTGATGTCCTGCAGCTGCGTGAGCTCGGCGATGCGTGCCTGCCAGGGGCCGGGATTCTCGGGATCGAGCGTCAGCGAATCGAAAGCGGGGTTCTTCGTCACGAAGAAGCGCACCCACTGGTCCCAGAAGTTCGAGTGGAAAGGCGCGAACGCGGGCATCGGCGAGGCGGGCGGCTGCGCTCCCAGGCCCAGGTAGGCCACGGTCGTCTGGCCGATGCCGGACCGACCGAACTCGGCGCCCCAGGCATTGAAGCCCGGATACTGGTTCTCGCCGCTGCCGAGCGGGTAGTTGAAGACGGCCGGCGTGTCGATCACCTTGAAGGCGGCGATCTGTGCATCCGACAGGCAGTCGTCCGCCGTGTCGGCACCGCCCGGGCAGCGCAGTGGCTTTCCGTCGAGCAGCGCGGTCGCGGGATCGAAGCGCTGGTTGCAGGCGTTCTGGTTGCCGATCAGCCCGTCCTTCACGCCATCGAGGGCATCGCAGGCCTGCATCGCCGCATCGAACAGCGCGCCGCGCTTCGCGAGGCTGGGGTAGGCGCCGGGCTGGGCCAGCGCGCGCGTGATGCGGCCGAACTGCAGGTCGAGGCTGGCCGCGTTGAAGGCCGGGTAGAGGACGATGGCGCCGTTGAAATCGGTCGGCCATTTCTGCACCACCGCGAGCGCTTCGCGGCCGCCCGACGAGCCGCCCGCGAAGTAGCTGCGCTGCGGGCGCTGGGCATAGCGCTGCTCGATCAGGAACACGGCCGCGTCGCGCGTCTTCTTCAGGGCCTCGAACGAGAAGTTGCGCAAGGCCTCCGTGTTGAGCGCGAAGGCCCCGAGGTTGGCGGGATCGGTGGTCGCGTCGTGGCCCGAGTCGCTTCCGAACACCGCATAGCCGCGCCCGACCGGGTCGAGTGCGTCGACGGGACCGGCGGGCACGTTGCCGGCGACAACGGGAATGCTGCCGTCGTAGCCGCCACCGCCGTACATCATGGCTTTGCGGTTCCACTCGGTGGGCAGCAGCAGCGTCAGCTTGATCGGCGGCGCGGCCGGGTCGACCGGTGCGATCTCGGCGCTGAGCTGGCAGTACTCGCCGTGGCTCTTCGGCGCCTTGCCGCCCGCGGGCACCAGCGTGGCCGCCGTCACCTTGGCGCCGCCCGTGGCGAGCGCGATCGCCGATGCGGGCACGGAGAGCTTCGCCATCTGCTCGCAGTTCAGCGGCGTCGCCGCGGCCGGCGCGGGTGCCGGCGCCGGCACCGATGGCTGAGGGACGAAGGCCACGCCATTGCCGCTGCCGCCGCAGGCGCTCAGCAAGGCCGCGGCGGCCAGCGTCGCGGCGACGGGGATGCGCGGCACGGCGCGCGTCGCGCGGTGTGACGGTGGGAACGGGATGCTTCGGTTCATGCTTGTCTCTCTTTGGGGTGGAGTCGAGAAATCGCCATGCGCGCATGGCCTGCGGGAAACACGGGGCGTCGCGGTCGAAGGCCGCGAGCGGCGGGCATCAGCGCGGCGGACGTTCCCGCGCCAACATGCCCTGGCGGCGTTCGCGCACCGATTGCCAGTGCGCGTCGGTCCATTCGTAGAAGCCGTGGCCGGAGCTCGCGCCGCATCGGCCGGCCGCCACCAGGGCCTGCAGCAGTTGCAGCACCGATTCGTTCTTCTCGAGCTGCGGCATCAGGTGGCCGCCGATGTCGAGGAAGGTGTGGAGGCCGCCGAGATCGGCCGTCTCGAGCGGACCGAAGGACGCATAGCGCTTGCCGATGCAGGCGCGCACGACCGCGTCGACGGTGGCCGCGTCGGCCACGCCGCTTTGCACCAGGTGGAGCGCTTCGCGCAGTACCGCGAACTGGATCCGGTTGCCGACGAAGCCGGGCGCCGCCTTGCTCAGCAGCACGGCCTCGAAGCCCGCGCTTTCGAGCCGGCCGCGAAGGGCCGCGCAGGCCTCGGGCGCGGTGGCTTGCGCCGGCACGAGTTCGACGAACGGGATGACGTGCGGCGGATTCCAGAAGTGCGCGACGAGAAAGCGCTCGGGATGCGCCATGCGCTCGCACAGCACGTCCGGCATGAAGCCGCTGGTGTTGCTCGCGATCAAGGCATAGGAGGGCAGCACGGCCTCGAGCTCGGCATAGAGCGCATGCTTGACTTCGAGTCGCTCGACGACGGCCTCGAACACGAGCGATGCATCGGCCAGCGCCGCAAGGTCGGCCACGACGCGAATCCGCGTGCGGGCCGCGTCGCGCTCGGCCACCGCGATGCGGCCCGCGGCCATCAATTCCTCGAAGATTTTGTCCGCCAGCGCGGGCAGTTCGGCGCGTCGCGCTTCGCTGAGATCGAACACATCGACCGCTTCACCGGCGAGTGCCAGGCAGCTCGCGATGCCCACGCCCATGAGGCCCGCTCCCACCACGGCCACGCGTCGATTGATCTCGTTCATGCAACTTGTCTCCAGCATCTTGTGGCGCCGAAATCGCTCGGCCCTTGGCGCTGGTTTTGCAGAAAGCGTGCCCGTCGATCGCGGCTGTCGCGGCGCGCGTGTTTCTCATTCGGGCGCTTCGCGTAAACCCGAATGCCGCGAGCGCGCGCGACGCTGTGCAAGCGATGTCCAATACTGTCCAGGCCAATGCACACCACGTCCAACAACTGGACAGCGATTCGGAGCGTCTAAAGTCACGCCCCTGCGCGCCACCGCCGCGCGTCATGGACATTCGCATCCGCGAACCAAGGGAGTCAGCCATGCTGCAGATCAAGGGAGACCAGGCCTTCGACCTGGCGAGCATCCGGGGCCAGGCCCTGCAGTCCTTCTTCGACCTGTTCGGCCAGCTCGCCGAAGGCGCCTTCGTGATCGGCCGCGATGGCAAGGTCATCTGGGCCAATGCGCGCTACCTCGCCTTCATCGGCCTGGAGCCCGACCGGCCGGTGGTCGGCCAGCACATCTCGACGGTGGTGCCCGCGACCCGCATGCCCGAGGTGGTCGAGACCGGCCGCTCGATCCCCTTCGACCTGGTCGAGGTCAACGGGCGCTGGGCCGTGGTGTCGCGCTTTCCGATCAAGAACGACGCGCAGGAAGTCATCGGCGGTTTCTGCTTCGTGCTGTTCGACGAGCTCGATCCGCTGCGGCCGATGCTCGCGCGCATCCAGCAGTTGCAGAGCGAGCTCGAGCGCACGCGCTCGAAGCTCAACCAGCTTCGCCGCACGAAGTACGAGTTCAGCCACTTCGTCGGTTCGAGCCCGCAGGCCGCGCAGGTGCGGCGCAGCGCGCGGCAGGTGGCGGCCACCGACTCGACGGTGCTGCTGCTCGGCGAGACCGGCACGGGCAAGGAGATGGTCGCGCAGGGCATCCATGCGGCCTCGCGGCGCGCGCGGCAGAACTTCATCGGCGTCAACGTGGCGGCCATTCCCGAGGAGCTGATGGAGGCCGAGTTCTTCGGCTCCGCGCCGGGCGCCTACACCGGCGCCCATCCCAAGGGCCGCACCGGCAAGATGATGCTGGCCGACAAGGGCACCTTGTTCCTCGACGAGATCGGCGACATGCCGATGCGCATCCAGGTCAAGCTGCTGCGCGCGCTGCAGGAACGCGAGATCGAGCCGATCGGCGGCAACACCGTGATCCCGCTCGACCTGCGCGTGATCGCGGCCACCAGCCGCGACCTCCGGCAACTGGTCGAGACCGGCCAGTTCCGCGCCGACCTCTACTACCGCCTGAGCGTGGTGCCGATCCAGATCCCGCCGCTGCGCGAGCGGCTCGAGGACCTGCCCGAGCTGGTCGACCTGCTGCTGGCCGAACTCTGCGCCACGCTCGGCATGCGCGAGAAGGACGTCGCGCCCGACGCGCTGGCGCTGCTCGCGAAGTTCGGCTGGCCCGGCAACGTGCGCGAGCTGCGCAACGTGCTCGAGCGCGCCTGCGTGGTGTCTGGCGATGCCTCGGAGCTGCGCGCCGAGCACATGCTGCTCAACGACGGCGCGCGGCCGGCCGCGACGGCCTCATCGACCGCAACGGCCACTGCGGTCCGCCACGACCTGCACGCCGCCGTGAACGAGACCGAGCAGAAGGCCCTGCTGAACGCGCTGCAGGAGACCAAGGGCAACAAGCTGCTCGCGGCCCGCCTGCTCGGCATCAGCCGCTCGACGCTCTACAACAAGCTCAAGCAGATGGCGCTCGAGCGCTAGCGACCCGCGCGTTCAGCCGCCGCGGAACTGCCCGCGCAGGAAGTTGCGGTGCCGCGCGATGTGCCCCATCTGCGCAGGCGCGATCGTGCCGCCCAGGTCGTTCTCGTCCGCGCCGTTGAGCACCGCGTTCGCATGCGCGAGCGCGCGCGCCACGATCTCCTCCTCGCTCACGCCGAGCTGCGCGCCCAGATCCAGCGCCACGCGCCGCATCGCGCGCTGCGACAGCATCCACATCGCGCCGAAGCGGTCCCAGGCGAGCGCGGACTCGCCGGCCTTCTCGTGCTCGGCGAGGATGTCCTTGAGCGGTTTGGCGAGCAGCTCGTCCATCGCCTCGAGCCGCTCGCTCAGCGCGGCATTGCGCTCGGCCAGCTGCTCGGGCGTGGGCCCCGGCTCCGCCGCCTTGGGCGCGGGTGGCGGCGGTGGCACGAAGCCGGCCACGTTGGCATCGGCGGGAACGATCTGGAGTTGGTCTTGCAGGCTCATGATTTCTTTCCGTGGCCGGTGTCTGTGGAGGAAGTCTTGCGGCTCGTCATCGCCGTCGCGCGCAGCCCGGGCAGGTCGAGCACGCGCAGGCCGCCGTATTCGACGCGGATCAGGCCCTGCGCCGACAGCCCGTTGAGCGCCTCGTTCACGCGCTGGCGCGACAGGCCCACGAGGTAGGCCAGTTCCTGCTGCGTGATGCGCAGGACCTCGCCCACGCCCGGATAGAGCACCGGGTTGAACAGCGAGACCAGGTTGCGCGCCACGCGCGCGTCGGGGTTGTTGAGGCGGTCGATCTCGAGCGCGGCGATGAACTGGCCCAGGCGCTCGTTGAGCTGGTTCATCACGAAGCGGTTGAAGCCGATCGAATGGTCGAGCAGCCAGTGGAAGCTCTCGATCGGCAGGCCCGCGACGAGGCTGCGCCGCAACGCCTGGATGTTGTAGCGGTAGGGCTCGCGCTTCATCACCGTGCCCTCGCCGAACCAGCCGCCGGGCGGCACGCCGGTGTAGGTGACCGAGCCGCCGTCGGCGTTGTCGTTGCTCATCTTGAGCAGGCCCTCGACCACGCCGAACCAGTAGGTGGGCGAGCGCCCCACGCGGCAGACCAGGTCGCCGACCTCGGCCTCGCCGACCACCAGCGCGGCCTCGGCGCGGCGGCGCTCGGGCGCGGTGAGCGTGAGCAGCCAGGGGATGCCGTCGAGCTCGGCGGCATTGGGCGGACGCACGCGGTCCTTGATCGAACTGCCCGCGGCGAGGGGGAGGTTGAGCGAGGGGCTGCCGGTCGGCATCGGGAAACTCCGGGGAGTAGTGTCCCTAGGATTGTCGTTGGAACGACAACTGGACGTCAAAGTGCGGCCCTACGATCCGCGCACCGTGCAAACAAACGCCCTCACCTTTCCCCGCCTGCTGCTTGCGCATGCGCAAGCGCAGCCCGAGTCGCCCGCGGTGCGGGAGAAGGACCTCGGCATCTGGCAGACCTGGACCTGGCGCGCCGTGGCGCAGGAAGTGCGCGAGATCGCGTGCGGCCTCGCGAGCCTGGGCTTCCAATCCTTCGACAACCTCGCGATCGTCGGCGCCAACCGGCCGCACCTGTACATGGCGGTGGTCGCGGCGCAGAGCCTGCGCGGCGTGCCGGTGCCGCTGTACCAGGACGCGGTGGCCAACGAGATGGTGTTCATGCTCGACGACGCGGCCATCGACTTCGTGGTGGTCGAGGACCAGGAGCAGGTCGACAAGCTGCTCGAATGCCGCGACCTGCAGGCCGAGCGCGTGGCGCGCGGCGAGGGCCGCCAGGGCATCCGCCACATCATCTACGACGACCCGAAGGGCCTGCGCCACTACGACCAGCCCGGTCTGATCGGCTACGAGCAACTGCGCGAGCTCGGCCGCGCCTACGACCAGGCGCACCCCGGCGTGTTCGACGCCGCGGTGGCCAGCGGCGAGGCCACCGACGTCGGCGTGATCCTCTACACCTCGGGCACCACCGGCCGCCCCAAGGGCGTGTGCCAGACGCATGCGAGCTTCATCGCGGCGGGCCGCGGCGGCGTGGAGACCGACAGGCTCGGCCCCGGCGACAACATCATGAGCTACCTGCCGATGGCCTGGGTCGGCGACCACCTGTTCTCGGTGGCGCAGTGGCTGGTCGGCGGCTTCACGCTCAACTGCCCCGAGTCGGCCGCCACGGTGATGAACGACATGCGCGAGATCGGCCCGAGCTACTACTTCGGCCCGCCGCGCACCTTCGAGGGCCTGCTCACCGCGGTGTCGATCCGCATGGAGGACGCGGCGGCGCCGAAGCGCTGGCTCTATGCGAAGTTCATGGCGCTCGCGCAGCGCGTGGGCGCCGACATCCTCAACGGCCAGCCCGTGGGCGCCGGCGACCGGCTGCTGTACGGCCTGGGCAACCTGCTGGTCTACGGACCGCTGCGCAACGTGCTGGGCATGAGCCGCATCCGCGTGGCCTACACCGCGGGCGCGGCGATCGGGCCCGACCTGTTCCGCTTCTACCGCTCGATCGGCGTCAACCTCAAGCAGTTCTACGGCCAGACCGAGACCTGCGCCTATGTCTGCCTGCAGCAGGACGGCAAGGTCAAGCTGCAGACCGTGGGCACGGCCGCGCCGGGCATCGAACTCAAGATCGCCGACGACGGCGAGGTGCTGGTGCGCGGCGTCTCGGTGCTCAAGGAGTACTACAAGCGCCCCGACGCCACCGCCGAGGTGCTCGATGCGAACGGCTACTTCCACACCGGCGACGCCGGCGTGCTCGACAGCGAGGGCCACCTGCGCATCATCGACCGCGCCAAGGACGTGGGCCGGCTCGCGGGCGGGGCGATGTTCGCGCCCAACTACATCGAGAACAAGCTCAAGTTCTTCCCGCAGATCAAGGAAGCCGTGTGCTTCGGCCATGCGCGCGACGAGGTCAGTGCCTTCGTCAACATCGACTTCGAGGCCGTGGGCAACTGGGCCGAGCGCCGCGGCCTGGCCTATGGCGGCTACGTCGACCTGGCCGGCAAGCCCGAGGTGCTGGCGCTGATCGCCGAGTGCCTCGGCAAGGTCAATGCCGACCTGGCGGCGGAAGCCGGCATGGGCGAGACGCAGATCGCGCGCTTCCTGGTGCTGCACAAGGAGCTCGACCCCGACGACGACGAGCTGACCCGCACGCGCAAGGTGCGCCGCGGCTTCATCGCCGAGAAATACGCGGTGCTGGTCGAGGCGCTGTATGGCGGCAAGACCGAGCAGTTCATCGAGACCCAGGTGAAGTTCGAGGACGGCCGCACCGGCGCGGTGAGCGCGACCCTGAAGATCGTCGAGGCGAAGCGCTTCCCCGGCATGGCAAAGGCGGCCTGACATGGCAAGAAAAACCGGCGACGTCATCCTGGACGTGCAGAACATCTCCCTGAGCTTCGGCGGCGTGAAGGCGCTGACGGACATCAGCTTCAACGTGCGCGAGCACGAGGTGCGGGCCATCATCGGGCCCAACGGCGCGGGCAAGAGTTCGATGCTCAACTGCATCAACGGCGTGTACTGGCCCCAGCAGGGCTCGATCACCTTCCGCGGCCAGACCTTCAAGCACATGAACTCGCGCCAGGTGGCCGAGATGGGCGTGGCGCGCACCTTCCAGAACCTCGCGCTGTTCAAGGGCATGAGCGTGCTCGACAACATCATGACGGGGCGCAACCTCAAGATGAAGAGCGGCCTGCTCGCGCAGGCGCTGCGCTGGGGCCCGGCCGAGCGCGAGGAGCTCAAGCAGCGCGAGTTCGTCGAGCACATCGTCGACTTCCTCGAGATCCAGGCGCACCGCAAGACGCCGGTGGGCCGCCTGCCCTACGGCCTGCAGAAGCGCGTGGACCTGGGCCGCGCGCTCGCGATGGAGCCGCAGGTGCTGCTGCTCGACGAGCCGATGGCCGGCATGAACGTGGAGGAGAAGCAGGACATGAGCCGCTTCATCCTCGACGTGAACGACGAGTTCGGCACCACCATCGTGCTGATCGAGCACGACATGGGCGTGGTGATGGACATCTCCGACCGCGTGGTGGTGCTCGACTACGGCAAGAAGATCGGCGACGGCACGCCCGACGAAGTGCGCAACAACGAAGACGTGATCCGGGCGTACCTGGGCGTGGAGCATTGACATGGGCTTTTTTCTTGAGACCCTCTTCGGCGGCCTGATGGTCGGCATGCTCTATTCGTTGATAGCGATCGGCTTCGTGCTGATCTACAAGGCCTCGGGCGTGTTCAACTTCGCGCAGGGCGCGATGGTGCTGTTCGCGGCGCTCGCGATGGCGCGCTTCGCCGAATGGATCCCGCAGTGGCTGGGCTTCCAGAGCCTGATCCTCGCGAACATCCTGGCCTTCATCGCGGCGATGGCGATCATGGTGGTGGTGGCCTGGCTGATCGAGCGCCTCGCGCTCAGCAAGCTCGTGAACCAGGAAGGCATCACGCTGCTGATGGCCACGCTGGGCATCGCCTACTTCCTCGACGGCCTGGGCCAGACGCTGTTCGGCAACGACATCTACAAGATCGACGTGGGCATGCCGAAGGAACCGCTGATGGTCCTCGAGAGCACCTTCCAGGGCGGCCTGCTGCTGAGCCAGGAGGACCTGATCGCGGCGCTGGTGGCGGCGGCGCTGGTGGTGGTGCTCGCGATCTTCTTCCAGAAGACCGCCACCGGCCGCGCGCTGCGCGCCGTGGCCGACGACCACCAGGCGGCGCAATCGATCGGCATTCCGCTCAACCGCATCTGGGTGATCGTGTGGTCGGTGGCCGGCTTCTCGGCGCTGGTGGCCGGAATCATCTGGGGCTCCAAGCTCGGCGTGCAGTTCTCGCTGTCGCTGGTGGCGCTCAAGGCGCTGCCGGTGGTGATCCTCGGCGGCCTGACCTCGATCCCGGGCGCGATCATCGGCGGCCTTTTGATCGGCGTGGGCGAGAAGCTCTCGGAGATCTACCTCGGGCCGATGCTCGGCGGCGGCATCGAGATCTGGTTCGCCTATGTGCTGGCGCTCGTGTTCCTGCTGGTGCGGCCGCAGGGGTTGTTCGGCGAGAAGATCATCGATCGGGTCTGAGACATGTTCTATAGAGAAAACGGGCAGTTCAAGTCGACCTACCGCGCCGACCAGCAGATCTTCCCGATCCTGCAGGACCGCGTGGCGATCCTCGCGCTGCTCGCGGTGGCCTTCATCGCGGTGCCGCTCGGCGTGTCGGACTACTGGATGCGCGCCATCCTGACGCCCTTCCTGATCCTGTCGCTCGCGGCCATCGGCCTCAACGTGCTGGTGGGCTACTGCGGCCAGATCTCGCTGGGCACCGGCGCCTTCATGGCGGTGGGCGCCTACGCGGCCTACAACTTCCACGTGCGCATCGACGGCATGCCGCTGATCGCCTCGCTGCTGCTGGGCGGCCTGTGCGCCACGGTGATCGGCGTGCTGTTCGGCATCCCGAGCCTGCGCATCAAGGGGCTGTACCTCGCGGTGGCCACGCTGGCGGCGCAGTTCTTCACCGACTGGGCCTTCCTGCGCATCCAGTGGTTCACCAACAACTCGTCGTCGGGTTCGGTCAGCGTGGCGGGCCTCAACGTGTTCGGCATCCCGATCGAGTCGCCGGTGCAGAAGTACCTGTTCTGCCTCGCGCTGGTGGTGATCTTCGCGCTGCTCGCGAAGAACCTGGTGCGCAGCGCGATCGGCCGCGAATGGATGGCGATGCGCGACATGGACGTGGCGGCCGCGGTGATCGGCATCCGCCCGGTCTACGCCAAGCTCACGGCCTTCGCGGTCAGCAGCTTCATCGTCGGCGTGGCCGGCGCGCTCTGGGGCTTCGTGCACCTTGGGGCCTGGGAGCCCGCGGCCTTCAGCATCGACCGCTCGTTCCAGCTGCTGTTCATGGTGATCATCGGCGGCCTCGGCTCGATCATGGGCTGCTTCTTCGGTGCCGCCTTCATCGTGCTGCTGCCGCTGCTGCTGAACCAGCTGCCGGGCTGGCTGGGCTTCTCGATCTCGACCGCCCTGGCCTCGCACCTCGAATACATGATCTTCGGCGCGCTCATCGTGTTCTTCCTGATCGTGGAACCGCACGGCCTCGCGCGGCTGTGGTCCACGGCCAAGGAGAAGCTGCGGCTGTGGCCCTTCCCCCATTGAGCTTTTCAAGCGTTTTTTCGGCGTTGACAACCCGGCACCGCGGTGCCCCCAAAAAGGAGACAGGCATGAAACTGAAATCGCTCGCTCTGACCGCCGCCCTGGTGGCCGGCACCCTCGGCACCGCGCTGGCGCCCTCGCTCGCACAGGCACAGGCCAAGGAGCAGTTCTTCCCGCTGCTGGTCTATCGCACCGGCCCCTATGCACCCAACGGCACGCCCTGGGCCAACGGCAAGCAGGACTACCTGAAGCTGGTGAATGCGCAAGGCGGCATCAACGGCGTGAAGATCTCGTACGAAGAGTGCGAGACCGGCTACGCCACCGACAAGGGCGTGGAATGCTACGAGCGCCTCAAGGGCCGCCCGGGCGTCGCGCTGTTCGACCCGCAGGCCACCGGCATCACCTTCGCGCTGACCGACAAGGTGCTGACCGACAAGATCCCGCTGATCACGCTGGGCTACGGCCTCGCGGCCTCGCAGGACGGCGGCGTGTTCAAGTGGAACTTCCCGCTGATGGGCAGCTACTGGACCGCGGCCGACATCCTGATCCAGCACATCGGCAAGAAGGAAGGCGGCCTCGACAAGCTCAAGGGCAAGAAGATCGCGCTGGTCTATCACGACTCGCCGTTCGGCAAGGAACCGATCCCGCTGCTGCAGGAGCGCGCGAAGCAGAACGGCTTCGAGCTCTCGCTGATCCCCGTGACCGCGCCCGGCGTCGAGCAGAAGTCGGCCTGGCTGCAGGTGCGCCAGCAGCGGCCCGACTACGTGCTGCTGTGGGGCTGGGGCGTGATGAACTCCACCGCGCTCAAGGAAGCCGTGGCCACGGGCTACCCGCGCGAGAAGATGTACGGCGTGTGGTGGGCCGGCGCCGAGCCCGACGTGAAGGACGTGGGCGCGAATGCCAAGGGCTACAACGCGCTGGCGCTCAACACCTCGGGCACGCAGCCCAAGGTGATCCAGGACATCCTCAAGCAGGTGCACGAGAAGGGCCAGGGCACGGGTCCGAAGGACGAGGTGGGCTCGGTCCTCTACACGCGCGGCGTGATCATCCAGATGCTGTCGGTCGAGGCCGTGCGCCGCGCGCAGGAGCGCTTCGGCAAGGGCAAGGTCATGACCGGCGACCAGGTGCGCTGGGGCTTCGAGAACCTCGCGCTCGACCAGAAGAAGCTCGACGCACTGGGCTTCTCGGGCGTGATGCGTCCGGTGAGCACCTCGTGCCAGGACCACATGGGCTCGACCTGGGCGCGTGTCCACACCTGGGACGGCGCGCAGTGGGGCGGCATGTCGGACTGGTACCAGGCCGATGAGCAGATCATCAAGCCGATGGCGAAGGCCGCGGCCGACAAGTACGCGACCGAGAAGAAGCTGACGCGTCGCGACGCGGCTGACTGCCAGAGCTGACGCTCTGGCAGGTGCCAGGGACTGACGGCACCCTCCCCCTACCCCCTCCCGCCGAGCGGAAGGGGGCCTGCCTCCCATGCACGGGAGGCGATATCCGCAAAGGCATCGCTTCGTAGATGCATGTCTTTGCGGATGTCCGAAAGAACACCATGAGCCAACCCAACATCCTTCTCGACGTCAACGGCATCGAGGTCATCTACAACCACGTGATCCTGGTGCTCAAGGGCGTGTCGCTGAGCGTGCCCGAGGGCGGGATCGTGGCGCTGCTGGGCGGCAACGGCGCGGGCAAGACGACGACGCTGCGCGCGGTGAGCAACCTGCTCGCGGGCGAGCGCGGCGCGGTCACCAAGGGCACGATCGAATTGCGCGGCGAGCGCATCGAGGCGCTGTCGCCGGCCGAGCTGGTCAAGCGCGGGCTGATCCAGGTGATGGAAGGCCGCCACTGCTTCGCGCACCTGACCATCGAGGAGAACCTGATGACGGGCGCCTACACGCGCACCGACGGCAAGGCCGCGGTGCAGCAGACGCTCGAGAAGGTCTATGCCTACTTCCCGCGCCTGAAGACGCGGCGCACCTCGCAGGCGGCCTACACCTCGGGCGGCGAGCAGCAGATGTGCGCGATCGGCCGCGCGCTGATGGCCAACCCGACGATGGTGCTGCTCGACGAGCCCTCGATGGGCCTGGCGCCGCAGATCGTGGAGGAGGTGTTCGAGATCGTGAAGGACCTCAACACCAAGGAACGCGTGACCTTCCTGCTGGCCGAGCAGAACACCAACATGGCGCTGCGCTACGCCGACTACGGCTACATCCTCGAGAACGGCCGCATCGTGATGGACGGCGCGGCGCAGAGCCTGCGCGAGAACGAGGACGTGAAGGAGTTCTACCTCGGCGTGGGTGGGGCGGATCGCAAGAGCTTCCGGGATGTGAAGAGCTACAAGCGGCGCAAGAGGTGGCTGGCTTGATGTTCTTTCCTGCCGTCTGTGCTGTCCCTGCCGTCTACGGGTGGGGACGGGCTCGCGCCGACGGGGTACTCCCCTCCGCGAATGTCCCCCGCCTTCGGCTCCTCCTTTATTTCGCTGCGGGGAGTACCCC
>NZ_JBWKPQ010000051.1:0-8419 GCF_059418345.1 Variovorax sp. GW821-FHT09B01
AGCGCCACCGCATCGGGGTCGCGCCGCGCCTGCGCCTCGATGCGGCGGTGCACCGCACCCTCGTCACCCCACGCCGCGGGCTCCACGCCCCAGCTCCACAGCCGCCCACGCTCGGACTCGTCCAGCAGATCCAGGTCGCAGGCCGCGACCTTCGCCTTCGCGTCCAGCCCGTCCACGATGCCGCACACCGCCGAGCGCATGAAGCCGGCCATGCGCTGCACGTCGATCGACTGCTCCACCTGCACCACCAGCTCGAAGCCCTCGGCCTGGTCGTTCACGTTCAGCGTGAACGGATAGTTGGTGCGCTCCACCGCCTCCAGCGCATCCATGCCCAGCCAGGTCTGCGCATGCGCCTCGCCCTCGCGGCTCGCGCTGTGACGGTAGTTGAGGATCGCGGAAAACAGCGGCGTGGCACCCGGCAGCGCGCTGCAGCGCTGGGCCAGCGACAACGGCGCATGCTCGTGATGCAGCAGGTCGCTGAGCGTGGCGTGCGTCTCGCGCAGGCAGACGTCCAGCGCGCGCGCACCCAGCCGCACGCGGATCGGCAGCGTGTTGATGAACATGCCGAGCGCGCGGTGCGCGTCCTGGCCGCCCTGCATGCGACCGAACAGCACGGTGCCGAACACCACGTCGTCGCGACCGGTGGTCTTGCCCAGCACCAGGGCCCACGCCAGGTGGAACAGCGTCGCCGCGCTCACCCCGAGCCGTTGTGCGCATTGCCGCAGCCGCAGCGACAGCGCCGCGTCGAGCAGCAGGCGTGCCTGCGCCACGCGCCCGCCCGCCAGCCGCACGTCGCTCAGGCCGAACGGCGTGGTCGGTTCGTCCACGTCGCCCAGCATCCGGCGGAAGAATTCCTCGTGTTCCTCGGGCCGCATGCCCAGGCGCGCCTGGGCCACATAGCGGCGGAACGGCACCGGCTCGGGCAACTCGGCCTGGCGCCCCTGCAGCACCAGGGCGATCTCCTCGATCAGCAGTTCCTCGGAGGTATGGTCCAGCGCCAGGTGGTGGCTGGGCAACTGCAGCAGCCAGCGGCCGTTGTCCGCGTCGTGCGCGGCGATGGCGCGGATCATCGGCGCGCGGCGTACGTCGATGCGGTATCGGCTGGCATCGACATGGGCATTGAGCCGGGATGCCACGTCGCCGGCATCGCCATCGGCCGGCGGCAGCCATTCGAGCGGCAACGCCGCCTCGCGGTAGACCACCTGCACGGGATTCAGCAGCCCTTCCCAGAGCACCGCCGTGCGCAGGATGTCGTGGCGCGCGATGACCTGGTCGAGGCTGGCGACGAACTGCCGCATGCGTGCCTCGGTGTCGAAACTCAGCAGCAGCGTCGTGACATAGGAGTCGCCCTCGGTCTGCATGAGGTGATGGAACAGGATGCCCTCCTGCAGCGGCGCCAGCGGATAGATGTCCTGGATGTTGCGCGCACCGCCCGGCACCGCCGCCTCGATCGCGCGGATGCTCGCCTCCTCCAGCGCCACCAGCGTCAGCATCCCCGGCTCGATCGCATCGCAGCCCTGCGCCGGAATGCCGTTGCGCGGCACCTCCACCTGCGCCCTCGCACCCCCGCCACCCGCGCTCATCGCCGCCACGAAGTCCCCCAGCCTCGGATGCTGGAACAGCGTGCGCACCTCCACCGCCCAACCCTGGCGCCGCATGCGCTCCAGCAACTGGATCGCCAGCAGCGAATGCCCGCCGAGCTCGAAGAAGCTGTCCCCGCGCCCCACGCGCTGCACCCCCAGCACCTCCGCCCACACCCCCGCCAGCGCGCGCTCCACCTCCCCGCGCGGCTCCTCGTACGCCACCCCACCACCCACCTCCGGTCGCGGCAGCGCCTTGCGGTCGATCTTCCCGTTCGCGTTCAGCGGCAGCCCCTGCATCACCATCAGCACCGAGGGCACCATGTACTCCGGCAGCACTCCCGCCAGCCCTGCCTTGAGCTGCGCGGCGTCCAGCGACACCCCCGCCTGCCCCGACACGTACCCCACCAGCCTCGCTCCGCCCGGCCCCTCGTCGGCCACCACCACCGCCTCGCGCACGCCGGCTCGCGCCAGCAGCTGCGCCTCGATCTCCCCCAGCTCGATGCGGAATCCCCGGATCTTCACCTGGTGGTCGATGCGGCCCAGGTACTCCAGCTGACCATCCTCGCGCCAGCGCACCAGGTCGCCGGTACGGTAAAGCCTCTCCCCCGCCGCCCCGAACGGGTCCGCCACGAAACGCTCCGCCGTCAGCCCACCCTTGTCCAGGTAGCCACGCGCCAGCCCCGCGCCCGCCACATAGAGTTCGCCGGGCACGCCGAGCGGCAGCAGCCCGAGCTCGGCGTCGAGCACGCGCAGGCCGAGGTCGGGAATCGACACCCCCACCGGGCTGCGCTGGCCATCCTCGAGGTCCGCGCGCGTGATCGGGCGATAGGTCACGTGCACCGTGGTCTCGGTGATGCCGTACATGTTGACCAGCCGCGGCGCCTCGTCGCCGAAGCGATCGATCCAGGGCCGCAGGCTCTCGGGCTCGAGCGCCTCGCCGCCGAAGATCACGAAGCGCAGCGGCAAGCGTGCGACGCCGGCCAGCGCCGGCGCGTGGATCAGCTGGCGGAAAGCCGAAGGCGTCTGGTTGAGCACGGTGACGCGCTCGCGGTCCAGCAGCGCGACGAAGTCGTCCGGCGAGCGACTCACCCAGTGCGGCACGACGACCAGCCGGCCGCCGGTGCACAGCGCGCCGAACACCTCCCACACCGAGAAATCGAAGGCGTACGAATGGAACAGGGTCCATGCGTCGTCCGGGCCGAAGTCGAACCAGGGCTGCGTGGCGTCCAGCAGCCGGGTCACGTTGCGGTGGCACAGCTGCGCGCCCTTGGGCCGTCCGGTCGAGCCGGAGGTATAGATCACATAGGCCAGATGATCGGGGTGCACCGCCACCTCGGGATCGTGCGCCGGCAGCAGGTCCGTGGCCGGATCGCCGAACTCGAGCACCCGCACGCTCTCGCCCACCGAGACCTGCGCACGCACCTGCGGCTGGGCCAGAAGCCATTCGATGCCGCTGTCGCGCACCATGTAAGCCAGCCGGTCCTGCGGATAGCCGGGATCGAGCGGCACGTAGGCGCCGCCCGCCTTCAGGATCGCCAGCAGGCCCACCACCATCTCGATCGAACGCTCGGCCGCGAGGCCGACGCGCGCCTCCGGCACCACGCCCATGGCGATGAGCCGGTGCGCCAGGCGGTTCGCGCGCGCGTTCAGCTCGCCATAGCTCAAGCGCTCCTCGCCGCACACCAGCGCGACGGCATCGGCCCGCTCGCGCGCATGGCGCTCGATGCGGCGATGGATCGACGCCTCGCCACCGGCCGCCTCGACGCGCCGCATGTCCGCCCATTGCAGCTGCTGCGCGCGCTCGGTCTCGTCCAGTAGCGCGAAGCGGCCGACGGTCTCCCCGGGGCCATCGGCCAGCGCGCGCAAGGCCGCCAGGTACTGGGCGCCGAACCGGGCCATGGTCGCGGGCTCGAACAGCTCCGCGGCGTAGGTCAGCATCACGCCGACCTGACCCCGCGCATCCTCGGTGGTGTCGAGCGTGAGCTCGAACTGCGCGGCCCGTTCCCCGAGCTCGTGGCCGTGCAGGGTCAGCCCCGGCAGCGACTCGAGCGCCTGCTCTCCACGGGGCTGGTGGTTGTGCACCACCTGGAACAGCGGGCTCTGGCCGAGGTTGCGCTCGGGCTGCAGCGCCTCCACCAGCTGTTCGAGCGGCAGGTCCTGATGGGCCTGGGCTCCCTGCACGGCCTCCTTCGCGGCATCGAGCAGCTCGCCCATGCGCATGCGCACGTCGATCACGCTGCGCAGCACCTGGGTGTTGACGAAGAAGCCCACCAGCCGTTCGGTCTCCGGCCGGTGGCGGTTCGCGATGGGCACGCCCACGCGGATGTCGGCCAGCGCCGTCTGGCGATGGAGCACCGCCTGGAAGCCTGCCAGCAGCGCCATGAAGAGGGTGGCACCCTGTGCCTGCGCGCGCTTGCGCAGTCCCTGCGCCAATGCCGCCGGCACCTCGAGCCTTTGCGTGGCGGCGCGGTAGCTTCCGTCGGGACGGCGCGCATGGTCGGCCGGCAGCTGCAGCACCGGATGACCGGTTCCCAGTCGATCGCGCCAGTAGGCAAGCTGGCGGTCCTTCTCGCCCGCCTCCATCCAGTTGCGCTGCCACGCCGCGTAGTCGGCATAGGCGATCGGGAGCGCCGGCCACTGCAGCGGCATGCCACGCACGCGCGCGGCGTAGGCCATGGCGAACTCCTCCATCAGCACCTGCATCGACCAGCCGTCCGAGATGATGTGGTGCATCACCATCACCAGCACGTGCCGCTGCGGCGCGAGGCGGATCACGGCCACGCGCAGCAGCGGGCCGGCCATGAGGTCGAAGGGGCGCTGCGTCACGCGCAGCGCGGCCTCGTTCGCGAGCCGCTCGCGCTCGCCATCGGACCCGGCGGCGGCCACGTCGACGAGCGGGATGTCCAGCGCGAGCTCGGACCGCACCACCTGCTGCGCGAGCCCGTCCGGCCCGGCACGGAACACGGTGCGCAGCGCGGCATGGCGCGCCACCAGCGCGCGGAAGGCCTCGCGCAGCGCCTCGATGTCGAGCGCGCCCTCGAGCCGCAGCGAGCCCGGTATGTGATAGGCGGTGCTGGCCGGGTCGAACTTCCAGAGGAACCATTGCCGGTCCTGCGCATAGGACGCGATGCATCCCTCCTGTTCCGCCGCCGGACTCCGCGGCACGATGGGGAACAGGGAGAAGTCGAGGCCCTGGGCCTTCAGTACCTTGAGGAAGCCCTGTTGCTTGTCGGCGGGCAGGCGCGCGAAGCGCTCCGCGATCTCACGTTTGTTCTGTTTCATTCAGCTTTCCCAGGCTTCAAGCAATGCGCTCATGCGCGCGATGTCCTGCGCATCCCCGGCGCTGTCCACGCCGCGTTGCGCCTCGATGGCCGCGCCCAACTCGGCCAATGTCGGGTTCTCGAAGAAGATCCGCAGGGCGAACTGCAGCTCGAAGGCGTCCTGCAGCCGGCGCTGCACCTGCAGCAGGGCGAGCGAGTGCCCGCCCAGCTCGAAGAAGTTGTCGTGGCGGCCCACCGACGGCGTGCCGAGCACCTCGCGCCAGAGCCCGGCGACGAGCTCCTCGACCTCGCCGCTCGGTGCCTCGTAGGGGCGGCCGCCCGCCTCTCCCGGCTCGGGCAGCGCATGGCGGTCGACCTTGCCGTTGGCATTGAGCGGCAGGCTGTCGAGGAACACCACGGCACCGGGCACCGCGTGCTCGGGCAACAGCTGGCGCAAGCGCTGGCGCAGGACGTCGGCGCTCACGTCGACCCCGGGCTGCAGCGATGCATAGGCCGCCAGCCAGGCCCCCGCGGGGCCCTCCTTCGCCACCACCAGCGCTTCCCGCACCTCGGGCTGCGCCAGCAGTTGCGCCTCGATCTCGCCGAGCTCGATGCGAAAGCCGCGCACCTTCACCTGGTGGTCGAGGCGGCCGAGGTATTCGAGCTGGCCGTCGTCGCCCCAGCGCACCAGGTCGCCGGTGCGGTACAGCCGCGCGCCGGTTTCTCGGAAGGGATCCGCGACGAAGCGCTCGGCACTCAGGCCGGCGCGCCGCAGGTAGCCGCGCGCCAGTCCTTCGCCACCGAGGTACAGCTCGCCCGTCGCGCCCACGGGCACGGGGTTCAGGTCATGGTCGAGCACATGCGCCGTGCGGTCTCCGACCAGCCTGCCGATCGGCATGTAGGCCGCTTCGAAACGCTCGCCCGCGAAGGCCTTGGCGATCATCGGCGTGATGACGGTCTCGGTCGGCCCGTAGCCGTTGATGATCCGCGGCGGCCTGAAGACCGCCTGCACGCGGTCGAAGCTCGCGCGCGGCATCGCCTCGCCGCCGACCGTGTAGGAGCGGATCGGCAGCCGGCTGCCGGCCTCGCCGAGCACGTCGACCATCTGCGCGAGATAGGTGGGCGTGAAGCAGGCCATGGTGATGCCGTGCCGCGCGATCTCCGCGGCCGTGCGCTCGACCGGCCAGATGTCGTTGTCGCGCGGCATCAGCGCCGCGCCGAAGGCCAGCGGCACCCAGGTGCGCTCGTGTGCGCCGTCGAAGGCGATCGAGGCGAACTGCAGCTCGCGGTCTTCGGGCGTCATCTCGTAGTCCTCGCCGATGGTCTGCACATGCATCGACAGCGGACCGTGCGTCACGGCCACGCCCTTGGGCCTGCCCGTGGAGCCCGAGGTGTAGATCACGTAGGCGAGGTTGCCGGCATGCAGCGCAACGTCGGGATCGCCGGCCTCGCCCGTCGCCAGGTCCAGCGATTCCAGCGTCAGCACCGGCAGGCCCGCGGGCACCGGCATGCGCACGGCCACGTGGTCCTGCGAGAGCAGCAGGGCGATCCCGCTGTCGTCCATCATGTAGGCCAGCCGGTCGGCCGGATAGGCCGGGTCGAGCGGGACATAGGCGCCCCCGGCCTTGAGGATGGCCAACAGGCCGACCACCATGTCCGTCGAGCGCTCGAGCGCGATGCCCACGCGCGTTTCCGGCTTCACGCCCGCCGCGATCAATCGATGCGCGAGACGGTTGGCGCGGGCATTGAACGCGGCGAAGTCGAGGCTGTGCGTCGCGGCGATCAACGCCGTTGCACCGGGCCGCTCGCGGGCCTGGCGTTCGACGAGCTGGTGCACCATCAGGCCCGACGCGGCGCGCGCCTCGCCATGGCCCCAGTCGCGCAGCCGCGCGACATCGCCCGCGCCCAGAACGCTCAGCGCGCGCAGCGGCCGCGTCGAACCGCTCGCCAGCGCCTGCGCAATCGACTGCACGGCCGCGCACGCCAGTTCGCAGACCCGCGCGGCACCGATCGCCTCGTCGACCTGGGTGACCAGCTCGAAACCGGTGCCCGTGTCGTTGACCGACAGGCCGAACGGGAAGTTCGAGCTCTCGCGCGAGTCGAGCATCTCGACGCCCTCGAGCACCGGCACGCCCGTGCCCGCCGCATCGGTCTGCGCACCGTGCCGGTAGTTGAGGATCGCGGTGAAGAGCGGTGCGCCGCTGGGCAGCGCGCTGCAGCGTTGCGCCATCGACAGGCTCGCATGCTCGTGATGCAGCAGTTCGGTCAGCGCCTCGTGGGTCTGGCGCAGGCATCGCGCGGCGTCATGCGCACCCGTGCGTACCCGCAGCGGCAGGGTGTTGATGAACATGCCCACCGAGCGGCTCGCCTCCGCGCCGGCCTGCATGCGGCCGAACAGCACGGTGCCGAACACCACGTCGTCGCGCCCGGTGATGCGCGCGAGCACCAGTGCCCAGGCCAGGTGGAACAACGCCGCGGGACTCACGCCATGGCGCAGTGCCTGCGCACGGACCCGCTGCGCGTCGGCCGGCGCGAGCAGCAGCTTCGATTCGGCGATGCGGCCGCCGTCGCCGCGCACGTCGAGCAGACCGAAGGGCGCGGTCGGCTCGCCGACGTCGCCCAGCACGCGGCGAAAGTACGCCTCGTGCTCGGCCGGCGTCACGCCGTGCCGCGCCTGGGCGACGAAGCGGCGGAACGGCACCGGTGGCGCCAGCGCTTCCGGCCGGCCCTGCAACAGGTGGGATATCTCCTCGATCAGCACGTCCTTCGAGGTGTGATCGAGCGCCAGGTGGTGGCTGGGCAGTTGCAGCAACCAGCGGCCGCCCGCGGCGTCGTGCGCGGCCAGCGCGCGCAGCAGCGGCGCCTTGCGCACGTCGATGCGATGGTGATTGCCCTTGACGATCGCGATGTCGTCGAGCCACTCGATCGAAAGCGCCGCCTGCCGGTGCACGACCTGGACCGGCTCCGGCAGTCCTTCCCACAGCACCGCCGTGCGCAGGATGTCGTGGCGCGCGATGACCCGGTTCAGGGCTGCGACGAAGCGCAGCAGGCCTTCCCGTTCGTCGAACGCCAGCAGCAGCGAGGTGACGTAGGCGTCCGCCTCGGTCTGCATGAGGTGATGGAACAGGATGCCCTCCTGCAACGGCGCCAGCGGATAGATGTCCTGGATGTTGCGCGCACCGCCCGGCACCGCCGCCTCGATCGCACGGATGCTCGCCTCCTCCAGCGCCACCAGCGTCAGCATCCCCGGCTCGATCGCATCGCAGCCCTGCGCCGGAATGCCGTTGCGCGGCACCTCCACCTGCGCTCTCGCACCCCCGCCACCCGCGCTCATCGCCGCCACGAAGTCCCCCAGCCTCGGATGCTGGAACAGCGTGCGCACCTCCACCGCCCAACCCTGGCGCCGCATGCGCTCCAGCAACTGGATCGCCAGCAGCGAATGCCCGCCGAGCTCGAAGAAGCTGTCGCCGCGCCCCACGCGCTGCACCCCCAGCACCTGCGCCCACACCCCCGCCAGCGCACGCTCCACCTCCCCGCGCGGCTCCTCGTACGCCACCCCGGCACCCACCTCCGGTC
>NZ_JBWKPQ010000052.1:0-6407 GCF_059418345.1 Variovorax sp. GW821-FHT09B01
GGTTTCGGCGGCGGCGGGCGCGGGCGCGGGCGCGGGCGCGGGCGCGGGCGCCGCCGGCGGTGCTTCGGCGCCCGGCGGTTCGGCGACGGCGCCGGCCGCGGGTTCCTCGCTCGGCGGTTCCTGCAGCCCGCCTTCGCTCGGTGGCTCCCGCAGGCCCCCCTCGGCGGGCGGCTCCTGCAGGCCGCCCGAGCTGGCGTCGCTGCTGCTGCTTCGGGACGCACCGATCTCCTCGATGTCGTAGCGCGCCTCGGCCTCGACCGTGGTCACGGCCCGGTAGCTGCCCAGCGCCAGCAGCGCGTAGATGACGGCGGGCAGCGCCACGATGCCGAGCTGCCTGAGCACGTGCGAGAGCGGCACCTCGGCATTGCGCCGGCCCTTGAGCAGGCCCAGCAGCGCATGCGCCGACGGGCTGGCCGCGATCCGCTGCGTCAGCGGCGGCAGCGGCACCACGCGCTCGGCGGCCGACAGCGGCGGCGCCCACTGTGGCTTGAGCTTGGCGATCAGGATCACGTAGACCACGTAGAGGCCGGCCAGCATCAGGCCCGGGAAGAAGGCGCCCGCGTAGAGCTGCACCACCGACACGCCGGCGGTGGCGCCGTAGACGATCAGCAGCACCGAGGGCGGGATCAGGATGCCGAGGCAGCCGCCCGCCGTGATCGCGCCCGCGGCCAGCGGCACGCTGTAGCCGCCGCGCAGCATCGCGGGCAGCGCCAAGAGGCCCATCAGCGTGACCACCGCGCCGACGATGCCGGTGGCGGTCGCGAAGATGGTGCAGGTCACGAGCGTGGCGACCGCGAGCGCACCCGGCAGCCGCGCGAGCGCGAGGTGCAGGCTCTTGAACAGCGACTCGATGAGGTTGGCGCGCTCGACCAGGTAGCCCATGAAGACGAACAGCGGCACGGCGATCAGCACGTCGTTGGCCATGGTTTTGTAGGCCGACTGCACCATCAGGTCGAGCGTGCGGTGCCAGTCGCGCTCGTAGGCCAGGAAGGTGAAGAGCATGCCCATGCCCATCAGCGTGAAGGCGGTGGGAAAGCCCAGCATGATCGCCACCACCACGAGCGACAGCATCAGCAGGCCCAGGTGGCCGTTGGTGATGGTCTCGGCGCGCAGCAGCATGGTGGCGCCGGCGATCACGACCAGCGCCATGAAGCTGAGGCCGAACCAGAGTTCGCGGCGGATCTTCATCGCGCGCCCTCCCGTGCCTCGTTGGCGACCACCACGCGGTCGAGCGCGGCGATGTCGGCGTCCTTCACGTGCACCATCTCCTTGAGCTTCTCGACGTCGACCTCCTCGACGTCCTGCTCGCGCGAGGGCCAGGCGCCGTCGCGGATGCACTGCACGCAGCGGATGATCTCGACGAGGCCCTGCAGCAGCAGGGTGAAGCCCGCGAGCGGGATGATGAACTTGAACGGGTACAGCGGCAGCGGCTCGGCCGAGAAGGTCTGCTCGCGGATCGCGAGCGCCTCGCTCGCGTAGATCCAGCCGGCCCAGGTCAGCGCGACGATGCCGGGCAGGAAGAAGACGATGTAGAGCACCAGGTCGACCAGCGCCTGCGTGCGCGGCCTGAAGAAGCCGTAGAGCACGTCGCCGCGCACGTGGCCGTTCTTCGAGAGCGTGTAGGCCCCGGCGGTCATGAACATGGCGCCGTAGAGCATGATCTGCGCGTCGAGCACCCAGGCATGCGGGCGGTTGAGCACGTAGCGCGAGAACACCTCCCAGCTGATCAGCAGCGTGAGCAGCAGGGCACACCAGGCGAAAGTCTTGCCGATCCACGTCGAGAACCGGTCGACCGCCAACAGGAAGGATTGCATCGGGACGAAACTCCTCGCCGGGCGCTGCGCGCGTCGTGCGCGGCCCGCGTCAGGCGAAATCGGGAATGAGAAGAGGGCACCCGCCTCGGGGTGCCCTCGCGTTCTTTCTCTGGCCGGAAGACCCGTTCAGGTCTTTTTGGCCTGCCGTCCGAAGTAGTGGTTGTAGGCCATCTTGAAATCGACCGAGTAGTCGTTCTGCCACTGGCCCGCGCGCTCGGCGAAGGCGCGCTGCGAATCGAGCACCTTCTTGAACAGCGGGTTCTCGGCCGACTTCTTCGCGATGGTCTTGTCCCACGAGGCGAGCTGCGCGCGCAGCACCGAGTCGGGCGTCTTGTAGAACTTGATGCCGCTCTTCTTGAGCTCCTCGTAGTCCTTGGAGTTGCGGTCGATCGCCTTCCAGCTCATGTCGGCGCTCGCGGCCTGGGTCGCGTACTCGATCACGGCCTTGAGCTCGGGCGGCAGCGCGCGCAGCTTGGCGCCGTTCCACAGCACCTCGAACTGCTCGCCGCACTGGTGGAAGCTCTGCAGCATGCAGTTCTTGGCCACGTCGGGGAAGCCCAGCACGCGGTCGCTCGAGGCGTTGTTGAACTCGGCCGCGTCGATCAGGCCGCGGTCGAGCGCGGGCACGATCTCGCCGCCGGGCAGCGGGTTCACGGCCGCGCCCATGTCGGTGAACACGTCGACCGCGAGGCCCACGGTGCGGAACTTCAGGCCCTTCATGTCCTCGGCCTTGGACACCGGCTTCTTGAACCAGCCCAGCGGCTGCGTGGGCATCGGGCCGTAGAGGTACGAGGCGACGTCGAGGTTGAGGCTCTTGTAGATCTCGTCCATCAGCGCCTTGCCGCCGCCGTAGGTGTGCCAGGCCAGGATCATGTTGGCGTCCATGCCGTAGCCCGGGCCCGAACCCCAGAGCGCGAGCGCGGAGTTCTTGCCGTACCAGTAGGCGACCACGCCGTGGCCGCCGTCGAGCGTGCCCTTGGCGACGGCATCGAGCAGCTGGAAGGCCGGCACCACCGAGCCCGCGGGCAGCACCTCGATCTTGAGGCGGCTGCCGGCCATGTCGTTGACCTTCTTCGCGTAGTCCTGCGCGTACTCGTGGAAGATGTCCTTGGCCGGCCAGGTGCTCTGGAAGCGCAGGGTGGTGGTCTGGGCCATGGCGACCATCGGCGCCGACATGGCGCCTGCGGCCACCGCGGCGCCCTTGAGCAGGCTGCGACGGCGGGTCGATTTGCTGTCTGTCATGTTGTCTCTCTCCATAGGTCTGACTGGGGAAATCCCAGGCCGCCTCTTGGAGTTATGGTTGACAGGCCAAGCCGCCATCTTTGGCGCGCAAGCAAAACACGACAAACAGGGTTTTCACGAACCGGTGAAAAATTCCACCATCCGGCGGCCACCGGGAACCGGTAAAGATGGCCGGCCCTTCGTGGGAACCCTCTTGCCATCGATCGAATTGGAAGGAATGCAGAAGATGACCGAACCCGTGGGTGAAAAAGGCTATGCCGGCGACGTGACGCCCGAGCAGGCGGCGCAATGGATGGCCAGCGGCGAGGCCGTGCTGGTCGACGTGCGCACCGATGCCGAGCGCGAGTGGGTCGGCTTCGTGCCGGGCGCGGTGCCGCTGGCGTGGAAGCAATGGCCGGGGATGGCATTGAACCCGGGCTTCGACGAGGGCGTGCGCGCGGCTGGCGAGGGTGGGAAGAAGGTGGTGCTGTTGTGCCGCAGCGGTGTGCGTTCGATCGCGGCGGCGAAGCGGGCGACTGAGCTGGGGGTGGAGGCTTACAACATCCTCGAGGGGTTCGAGGGGAATCCGGATGAGAGCGGGCACCGGGGGCAGGTCGGTGGGTGGCGCAAGCGGGGGCTGCCCTGGAAGCAGAACTGAGCTGCTAAGGGGACAGCAGATCGGGCCGATGGGCGCGCAGCCAACCCTCGGCACCAGCCAGCAATTGCGCGGCCTGGTCGATGCAGGCCTGGAGCGCGGCATTGGAGATCGGGTCGCCCTCGTAGTCGCTCACGTTGCGTTGCCGGCGCAGCGCATCGAGCACGATGATGTCCGGTTGCGCCACGCCGATCGTCAGCCCCAGGCTCTGGATGGCCGTCTGGTGATGGCCCGGCTGGCTGGTGGCCGTGCGGTAGCCGTTGGCCCACAGGCCCAGCATCGCGCATTGCATGATGCACTTGTAGGCCGCATCGAAGCGGTTGTCGGTGCTGACCTGTGCGACATGCGCGTCGGCCAGGTTACGACGTGCCGCCTGAAGCAGCTTGGCGATGCCCGCGGCATCAGGCTGGTGGACCTGCAGCCGCCCGATCGCCTGCAAGTTCTGCAAGCTCATCCGCCCCTCCCTTCACGAGCAGTTTGGGTTTGGCGAGTATGTCGCGTGCGAAGGCATCGCCGGCGCGTGCGCGCCGTGCAAATTCCTCGGTTGTGTAGAGCACCGTGTTCACTTCGCGGCCCAGCGTCGCGTGCAGGGGAAACACCGCCTGCGCGAGCGTCATGAAGTCGACGCTGCCCAGCACGAGCAGATCCACGTCGCTGCCGGGCGACGGCGTGCCGCGTGCGATCGAGCCGAACACCAGCGCGAACCGGATCTGCGCATCCAGCGGTGCCAGCGCTTCGCGCACGGCAGGCACCACGCCATGTGTCTTGCGAAACATCGCCGCGAGGTCCTCGAACAGGGGATGGCGGGTGTCGGCGTTGTAGCGCACCTGGTTGCCTTGTTCGCTGCGCTTGAGCAGGCCGGTGCGCGCCAGCTTGTCCACCTCGCGCGCGAGCGTGCCCGCATGGCTGTCGGTCAGGCGCGCCAGCTCTCGCAGATGGAATGCGGACTGCGGCTGCAGCAGCAGCACCGCCAGCACGCGCTGCCGCGCGGCGGGGAACAGCAGGTCCATCAAGGAAGAATCGTTGCTCATTGGGCGACGATTGTTGCTATTGAGGCGACATTCGGCAAGTCGCCGAGTTCAAAGACAAAGGCCCGCGGGCAAGCCGCGGGCCTTTTCCTGTACGAGTCGCGAAAGATCAGTTCAACGGAGGAATCCGCAGCTTCTGCCCCGGATAGATCTTGTCCGGATGCGACAGCATCGGCTTGTTGGCTTCGAAGATCGCGTTGTACTTGTTGGCGTCGCCGTAGTACTTCTTGGAGATGGCCGACAGCGTGTCGCCCTTGACCACGTCGTGGTACTGCGCGGGCGGTGCCGCGGGCGCGACCAGGTTGTTCTCCACGCTCGTCACGTTGGCCACGTTGCCGGCCGCGAGCGAGGCTTTCTCGCTGGCTTCCTGCGAGGGTGCGTTGCCCGCGAGCGTCACGATGCCGGTGCTTGCGACATAGGTCACGGCGAAGTTCGTGAGGCCGAGGTTCTGCGTCTCGATGTAGGTCTTGATGGCGGCCGCGGCCTTGTCGTTGGCATCGGGTTCGGCCGCCTGGGCCGACGAACCGCCGAACAGCTTCTCGCCCGCTTCCTTGATGAAACTCAACAATCCCATGGTTCTCTCCTTGGTCGGTGGTCGATGGAATTCGCGAATGTAGCGGCGCGCCGGGGTGCCCCCGCGTAGTCCCCGACCGCAACCGACAACACCGCGACAGCAGGAATAGTCACAAAGTCGCAATAATGCCGCGCATGTCCGCAGCCACCGCTCCCTTTCTCGCGATCGACATCGGCAACACGCGCCTCAAGTGGGCGCTCTACGATGCGGCTCGCCCCGGCGCCGCCCTGCTGGCGCAGGGTGCCGAGTTCCTCGATCACATCGAGCGGCTCGCCGACGGCCCCTGGGCCGATCTTCCATCGCCTTCCAGCATGCTCGGCTGCGTCGTCGCCGGCGATGCGCTGCGCCGCCGCGCCGAGGAGCAGGTGGTCGAGCGCTTCGACTGTCCGCCGCGCTGGGTCATGCCCAGCCTTGCCGAGGCCGGCATCGTCAACGGTTACGACCATCCCACGCGCCTCGGCGCCGACCGCTGGGTCGCGATGATCGGCGCGCGCCACCGCATGCTGCGCGAAGGCGCGCCGCGGCCCATGGTGGTGGTGCTGATCGGCACCGCAGTCACGGTCGAGGCCGTCGATGCCGACGGCAAGTTCCTCGGCGGCCTGATCCTGCCGGGCCACGGCATCATGCTGCGCGCGCTCGAGTCGGGCACGGCGGGCCTGCACGTGCCCACCGGCGAGGTGCGCGAATTCCCCACCAACACCAGCGACGCGCTGACCAGCGGCGGCACCTACGCCATCGCCGGCGCGGTCGAGCGCATGGTGCAGCACGTGCGCTCGCACTGCGGCGCCGAGCCGGCCTGCTACATGACCGGCGGCGCGGGCTGGAAGATGGCGCCCGTGATGAACGGCCACTTCGAGCTGGTCGAGAGCCTGATCATGGACGGGCTGCTGGTGATCGCGCAGCAGCGCGCCGGCTGAGAAGGTGTGAATGAACCTGCTGCGCGCCCCGATCTCGCATCTGCGGTCCTCGCCGTACGTCAGTACGGCTCCGGTCCTCGACGCGACCTCGGGGCGCTCGCGACGGTTCCTTCACACCTTCTGAGAGGGTGTATTTGAAATAAACACTCACACGTTATCCTCGTCCCATACGCAATGCTGCAACGCAGGAGGTGACGA
>NZ_JBWKPQ010000053.1:0-2297 GCF_059418345.1 Variovorax sp. GW821-FHT09B01
AGCCTGACGATGACCTACTTTCACACGGGAACCCGCACTATCATCGGCGCTGAGTCGTTTCACTGTCCTGTTCGGGATGGGAAGGAGTGGGACCAACTCGCTATGGTCATCAGGCATAAAGGGTTGCCTAGCTGATCACATGATCAGCCAAACGAATTCATAGAGTTTTGAATCAGCACGCGCTTAGGCGTTATTTGAATGTATTTTGAATGCGTCAACTTGGCATAACACCTTGATCTTCTGATCAAAGTTATAGGGTCAAGCCGCACGAGCAATTAGTATCAGTTAGCTTAACGCATTACTGCGCTTCCACACCTGACCTATCAACGTCCTGGTCTTGAACGACTCTTCAGGGGGCTCGAGGCCCCGGCAGATCTCATCTTGAAACGAGTTTCCCGCTTAGATGCTTTCAGCGGTTATCTCTTCCACACTTAGCTACTCGGCAATGCCACTGGCGTGACAACCGATACACCAGAGGTGTGTCCACTCCGGTCCTCTCGTACTAGGAGCAGGCTTCCTCAAATCTGCAGCGCCCACGGAAGATAGGGACCAAACTGTCTCACGACGTTTTAAACCCAGCTCACGTACCTCTTTAAATGGCGAACAGCCATACCCTTGGGACCGGCTACAGCCCCAGGATGAGATGAGCCGACATCGAGGTGCCAAACACCGCCGTCGATATGAACTCTTGGGCGGTATCAGCCTGTTATCCCCAGAGTACCTTTTATCCGTTGAGCGATGGCCCTTCCATACAGAACCACCGGATCACTATGTCCTGCTTTCGCATCTGCTCGACTTGTCAGTCTCGCAGTTAAGCACGCTTATGCCATTGCACTATCGTCACGATGTCCGACCGTAACTAGCGTACCTTCGAACTCCTCCGTTACGCTTTGGGAGGAGACCGCCCCAGTCAAACTGCCTACCATGCACTGTCCCCGATCCAGATAATGGACCTAGGTTAGAACCTCAAACACACCAGGGTGGTATTTCAACGTTGGCTCCACAAGATCTAGCGACCCTGCTTCAAAGCCTCCCACCTATCCTACACAGATCTGTTCAAAGTCCAATACAAAGCTACAGTAAAGGTTCATGGGGTCTTTCCGTCTTTCCGCGGGGAGATTGCATCATCACAAACATTTCAACTTCGCTGAGTCTCAGGAGGAGACAGTGTGGCCATCGTTACGCCATTCGTGCAGGTCGGAACTTACCCGACAAGGAATTTCGCTACCTTAGGACCGTTATAGTTACGGCCGCCGTTTACTGGGACTTCAATCAAGAGCTTGCACCCCATCATTTAATCTTCCAGCACCGGGCAGGCGTCACACCCTATACGTCCACTTTCGTGTTTGCAGAGTGCTGTGTTTTTAATAAACAGTCGCAGCCACCGATTTTTTGCAACCCATTCATGCTCCGTTGTTCACTTCACACTAATAGGGCACACCTTCTTCCGAAGTTACGGTGTCAATTTGCCGAGTTCCTTCTCCTGAGTTCTCTCAAGCGCCTTAGAATACTCATCTCGCGCACCAGTGTCGGTTTGCGGTACGGTCGTATACAGCTGAAGCTTAGTGGCTTTTCCTGGAACCTCGTTCAGTCACTTCGCGAGCAAGCTCGCTCGATCGTTGGCCTCGGTATATGTGCACCGGATTTGCCTAATGCACGCCTACATCCAACTAAACCGGGATATCCAACACCCGGATGACCTATTAAGATCCGTCCCCACATCGCACTGTATATCGGTACAGGAATATTGACCTGTTTCCCATCAGCTACGCATCTCTGCCTCGCCTTAGGGGCCGACTCACTCTACGCCGATGAACGTTGCGTAGAAAACCTTGCGCTTACGGCGAGGGGGCTTTTCACCCCCTTTAACGCTACTCATGTCAGCATTCGCACTTCTGATACCTCCAGCACGCTTTACAACGCACCTTCACAGGCTTACAGAACGCTCTCCTACCACTTGCAATAAATTGCAAATCCGCAGCTTCGGTAACTGGCTTAGCCCCGTTACATCTTCCGCGCAGGACGACTCGATCAGTGAGCTATTACGCTTTCTTTAAATGATGGCTGCTTCTAAGCCAACATCCTGACTGTTTTAGCCTTCCCACTTCGTTTCCCACTTAGCCAATTTTAGGGACCTTAGCTGGCGGTCTGGGTTGTTTCCCTCTTGAGTCCGGACGTTAGCACCCGGTGCTCTGTCTCCCAAGCTGTACTCTTCGGTATTCGGAGTTTGCCTTGGTTTGGTAAGTCGCCATGACCCCCTAGCCAAAACAGTGCTCTACCCCCGAAGGTAATACTTG
>NZ_JBWKPQ010000053.1:2395-5646 GCF_059418345.1 Variovorax sp. GW821-FHT09B01
GAGGCACTACCTAAATAGTTTTCGGAGAGAACCAGCTATTTCCAAGTTTGTTTAGCCTTTCACCCCTATCCACAGCTCATCCGCTAGTTTTGCAACACTAGTCGGTTCGGACCTCCAGTACCTGTTACGGCACCTTCATCCTGGCCATGGATAGATCACTTGGTTTCGGGTCTACACCCAGCGACTGATCGCCCTATTCGGACTCGATTTCTCTACGGCTTCCCTATTCGGTTAACCTTGCCACTGAATGTAAGTCGCTGACCCATTATACAAAAGGTACGCAGTCACCCTTGCGGGCTCCTACTTTTTGTAAGCACGCGGTTTCAGGATCTATTTCACTCCCCTCCCGGGGTTCTTTTCGCCTTTCCCTCACGGTACTAGTTCACTATCGGTCGATGATGAGTATTTAGCCTTGGAGGATGGTCCCCCCATATTCAGACAGGATTACACGTGTCCCGCCCTACTTTTCGCTAGCTCAGTACCACACAAGTCTTTTAACGTACGGGGCTGTCACCCACTATGGCCGGCCTTTCCAAGCCGTTCTGATAAGTCTTGTGCTATCACTAGCAGGCTCTTCCGATTTCGCTCGCCACTACTTTCGGAATCTCGGTTGATGTCTTTTCCTCGAGCTACTGAGATGTTTCAGTTCACCCGGTTCGCCTCGCATAGCTATGTATTCACTATGCGATACCTTTCGGTGGGTTTCCCCATTCGGAAATCTCCGGATCAAAGCTAATTTGCCAGCTCCCCGAAGCTTATCGCAGGCTATCACGTCCTTCGTCGCCTATCATCGCCAAGGCATCCACCACGTGCTCTTATTCACTTGACCCTATAACTTTGACGTTTCTTCACAGAAACCAAAGTCAATCAAGGAATTGCCAGGTCTTTCACCTGGCGCGTTATGCCGTCTTCATAAATCGATTTGACTCGAAATTGAAGTTCATATTGACGCAATCAAAAATTCAAGTTGCTGACGGCACGGTGAGCCATGAAGCTCTTTCCGTCAGCAACGCTGATTCAACTCTATGAATTTTTAAAGAACAGCCGATTGATCAAGAGATCCTGATCAACAACAAAGAAGCCTCATGCTTTCGCAGGAAGCCGCTTTGGTGTTGAAACGTTCCGATGGAACCGATTATTGGTTGTGGTGGAGGATGACGGGATCGAACCGACGACCCCCTGCTTGCAAAGCAGGTGCTCTCCCAGCTGAGCTAATCCCCCAAACTCTCACACACGAGATATCAGAAGATTTGGTGGGTCTAGTTGGGCTCGAACCAACGACCCCCGCCTTATCAAGACGGTGCTCTAACCAGCTGAGCTACAGACCCATTCGCCAATCATCTTCGAAATCGAAGACAACCGACTTCTTCCAACAACCGATAAGTGTGGGCGTTTAAATTAAATTGCTTGTTTCCAGAAAGGAGGTGATCCAGCCGCACCTTCCGATACGGCTACCTTGTTACGACTTCACCCCAGTCACGAACCCTGCCGTGGTAATCGCCCTCCTTGCGGTTAAGCTAACTACTTCTGGCAGAACCCGCTCCCATGGTGTGACGGGCGGTGTGTACAAGACCCGGGAACGTATTCACCGTGACATTCTGATCCACGATTACTAGCGATTCCGACTTCACGCAGTCGAGTTGCAGACTGCGATCCGGACTACGACTGGTTTTATGGGATTAGCTCCCCCTCGCGGGTTGGCAACCCTTTGTACCAGCCATTGTATGACGTGTGTAGCCCCACCTATAAGGGCCATGAGGACTTGACGTCATCCCCACCTTCCTCCGGTTTGTCACCGGCAGTCTCATTAGAGTGCCCAACTAAATGTAGCAACTAATGACAAGGGTTGCGCTCGTTGCGGGACTTAACCCAACATCTCACGACACGAGCTGACGACAGCCATGCAGCACCTGTGTTACGGTTCTCTTTCGAGCACTAAGCCATCTCTGGCGAATTCCGTACATGTCAAAGGTGGGTAAGGTTTTTCGCGTTGCATCGAATTAAACCACATCATCCACCGCTTGTGCGGGTCCCCGTCAATTCCTTTGAGTTTCAACCTTGCGGCCGTACTCCCCAGGCGGTCAACTTCACGCGTTAGCTTCGTTACTGAGAAAGTGAATTCCCAACAACCAGTTGACATCGTTTAGGGCGTGGACTACCAGGGTATCTAATCCTGTTTGCTCCCCACGCTTTCGTGCATGAGCGTCAGTACAGGTCCAGGGGATTGCCTTCGCCATCGGTGTTCCTCCGCATATCTACGCATTTCACTGCTACACGCGGAATTCCATCCCCCTCTACCGTACTCTAGCTATGCAGTCACAGATGCAGTTCCCAGGTTGAGCCCGGGGATTTCACAACTGTCTTACATAACCGCCTGCGCACGCTTTACGCCCAGTAATTCCGATTAACGCTTGCACCCTACGTATTACCGCGGCTGCTGGCACGTAGTTAGCCGGTGCTTATTCTTACGGTACCGTCATTAGCCCTCTTTATTAGAAAAGGCCGTTTCGTTCCGTACAAAAGCAGTTTACAACCCGAAGGCCTTCATCCTGCACGCGGCATGGCTGGATCAGGCTTGCGCCCATTGTCCAAAATTCCCCACTGCTGCCTCCCGTAGGAGTCTGGGCCGTGTCTCAGTCCCAGTGTGGCTGGTCGTCCTCTCAGACCAGCTACAGATCGAAGGCTTGGTGAGCCTTTACCTCACCAACTACCTAATCTGCCATCGGCCGCTCCATTCGCGCAAGGTCTTGCGATCCCCTGCTTTCATCCGTAGATCGTATGCGGTATTAGCACAGCTTTCGCTGCGTTATCCCCCACGATTGGGCACGTTCCGATGTATTACTCACCCGTTCGCCACTCGCCGCCAGGATTGCTCCCGCGCTGCCGTTCGACTTGCATGTGTAAGGCATGCCGCCAGCGTTCAATCTGAGCCAGGATCAAACTCTATAGTTCGATCTTGATTTGCGCCTGATCTCGCGATCAAGCAAAACTCACAAAAACGGAATTGAAGTGAACTTCACTTCTATTCTCATGAGCGTTTTAAGTCTTGCGACTTGTTCCGAAGAACTTACGCAATTACCTTCAAACGCCCACGCTTATCGGCTGTAATTTTTTAACGATCACCGAAGCAACTCATCGTTTACTTCGTCTTGCTCGCTGCGATCAGCGAAGCCTTGTAGTCTAACACGATTTTTAAAGAACCGTCAAACTTTTTTCAACCTCTTCACCTTCAACCACCAGCAGAACAACTT
>NZ_JBWKPQ010000054.1:0-2766 GCF_059418345.1 Variovorax sp. GW821-FHT09B01
GCCGGCTTCTTCTTGCTTGGCATAGATGCTCCTGTTCGTCATGCTATGCCTCAAACACAAAATTTCTGACAGGCTCGACAGCGGAACACTGGAATGCCTCTTACGTATCGACAACCACAACATTAGCCACAGGGATTTTCTGGGAAATAGCAGCGTAAAGATCAACGTCCGTCTGCTGGGTCTGAATGGATACCACCAAACTATATCGCGCCGGCAGGCCATAACGTTCCAGCGCAGGCCGTGTCCGCCACCACCCAGCCGAAGGATACACAGCAATGAAGCCACGGCTGGCCAAGTCAGCCGCCGTACCTTTCCAGACATCCTGATGCAGCGAACCACGATGCCGCTGCCGTTCGCCCAACAGCCAATTGGGATCTGAGGGGTTCACAGGGTCACCCTCATCCTCGCGCTGCGCTGCCGCATTCACCCGTGCGACAAAATTCTCGGTGGATGCATCAAGCGGACGCTGCACATCAAATCGCAGGCGATGCGAAGGGTAGTGATACTTTGATGCAACACCACGCGCCGATGGATTGGGTTCGATGAAGTAGGAGAGCGTGATGCGCATCTCGACGGGCGTGTCCTGCAACGCCTCCAACTCATCCTTCGGCCAAGGCAAGGAGTGCAGATTCATGTCGCGCGTCACGATGCCCTTGCCCTGAACCTTTGCATAAGGATGCACCACGTCTTCAACCAGTAGGGTCAGCGAGTCTCCCGCACTCCAGAGCGCGCGGTTCAAGTCCGGGGTTCCCCAGCCGCAATGGCGAATCAGGTGAACGTAGTCGTCCTTGTTGGGCGCTGCGGGCAAGAATATCCCCCGCATGGCCTCGCTCCATTGCGCCGAATGTACCAGCAACGCACGCACGGTTTCAGGTCGGAGGTGCGGATAGGCCGCCATGATCTGCGCCGCCATTCCCGCGCACAATGCCGATGCGGCACTGGTGGCATTGCTGGTAGTGAACAAGCGATCCAACGGCTGGTTATGGGTCGTCAACAAGTTCAGGCTGGCCATGCCTACCGCCCCCAGCTCATCCTTGGCTGCATTGCCTCCGTCCAGCACCACTTCGGGTTTCAAGGGCCATGCCCGATCCCACGTCCTGGTTGTTGTCGTGAAAGGGCTGAGGCCGCCGGCTTCGGCAACGGGCTTCAAGGAAGGATGACCTTCCGTGTCGATCTTGTCGGTAAAAGCGCCCACCGTGATCGCGTTCCATGCCTGGCCAGGGTCATGCACGAGATTGGTGGAAAGGCTATCTGGATACCCCGCCCATGCATTGGGGTCGCGCGTGTTGCCGGCGGACAGCACGAACAGACGCGGGCTTTCACCGACCCCATCGGTATCCGCAGCAAGGCTATCGACGGCAGCAGACCACGAGGAAGGACGACCACGATCACGGTAGTCCGAGGCTGTCACCGCCGAAGCGAACACGCGCGACCGATTCGGAGCGGAGATTTCAGGCCGCGCAACGCCTTCCATGAAAAGGTAAGCATGGTGGCGCGCATCGCCTTCATTCGCACCTTCCGCCGGTATCAGCTTGACTGACTCCAGCCGATGAGGGACGTTGATCGAATCCGCAGACGCCAGGGCGTCTGTGAGATCGCCATAGGCAGCCAAGCCCGCCAAGCCAGTGCCATGATTGGCCTCATCATCCACGCCCCAGGCCGGCTCCACGGTATGCAAATCGCTCGCATCCATCAACGGCTCCAAGAGCGGATGCGCGCGCGTCACGCCGGAATCCAATAAGCAGACTCGCGGAGCGGTGTCGCCTGATGGCCTCAACTGGGCGCGACGCAGCAAGTCGTCCGCCCACTCCCGTTGTTCACTGATGCCCATGCCGTCGAAGAACTCGGCCGTCTCCTTGGCGTAGCGAAGTTCAGCGACACAGTTCAGCGTCATCACCGACCGCGAGAACTGCTGCTGCGACCCATACATCAACAACACCGTGCGTTCGGGAAAATTGACCTGCTTGTCACTGACGACACATTCCGCCAATCGAGCAAGCTTCTTGAAGTCCTCTACAACGACTTGCCGCTGCCCCGCCCCTCGAACCGGAAGCCATACCTCCCACCAGAAGGCGGTCGCAAGATCGTCAGGCAGCAGTTCGGGAGCGTCAGTCCACAGAGCCCTGATTTCTGCAGTTCGGATGGATTCGATGGCATCCAACAGCTTCCGGTGATCGCGCGCTTGACCGCGACTGTCCTTCTTCTCCTCCAGATAGTCGGATATGTATTTCTCGAAGTGCGCCAGCTTTCCATCAGGAACGAAGACATTGGCGAAGGTCTGGTTGCCTTCGCGGCGAACACTGAGAAGTTCAATGTTCCTGGTTTCGTTCGCCAAGCTCTCGAATGCCAACTCGACATCAGGTTGGCTGGAAAACTGGATTTGCAAGCCCAACCCGCTTTCCAGTTGCAGGTCTCGCTGACCTTGCACCGCCTCTGCTGCAGCGGGCTTCAAGTTTTCAACCTGGTCGCGAAGGGATGCACCGTGCTGCTGCCGGGGCAACGTCGGCACGCTGCGTGTCGATCCACCGCCAGCAGAGTGCGCTTTGAACTCGACGGCTTGAGATGTGTCTCGAAGAATGAAATGTGGGCGCTTAGCTTGTAGTTGATCCGGCATTGCTCGGTGCGACCTTCTTGTTGTTCATTCTGAGGTTCAATTTGCGGCGCTCATCGAAAGCACGTGTCAGCACATCTGGGGTTGTCTGAATTTCTGTGTTCAAGGCTCCGTGTAGGGTCCATCCATTCAGATGGACCCGCGCCACATATTAC
>NZ_JBWKPQ010000055.1:0-2664 GCF_059418345.1 Variovorax sp. GW821-FHT09B01
TGGGTATTCCGGAGCATCGTGACCGCCCATTCCGGCCTATCGTGACCGAGCATTCCGCACGAACGTGACCGGTGATTCCGGGCTCAACGTGACCGATTTCTGGCCGGTCCGGAATCACCGATCACGATGGCGGAATCACCGGTCACGGCAGCGGAACGCTGGCGTACGTCAGCGTGTTGGTGTTGCGCATTTCATCCACCCCATGCGGGTAGCCTGCCCGGCTTTTGCCGGAGACAGGCTTGCCCGCACCAAGGATCAACATGCGCAAGATCAGAGACGTCCTTCGTCTCAAACTCGAAGCCCGCCTCTCCCATGAACGGATCGCGGCTTCACTCGGCATCTCCAAGGGCGTCGTGGCCAAGTACGTCGGCCTTGCCAGCGTCGCGGGCCTGGACTGGCCCACCATTCAAACGCTCAGCGACACGGCGCTGGAGCGTCGTGTCGTGCAAGGCCGGCTGGACCGTCCCTCGCACTACGTGCTGCCTGACTACGGCCGCGTGCACCAGGAGCTGCGGCGTAAGGGCATGACCCTCATGCTGCTGTGGGAGGAATACGTCGCGGCCCACCCCGGGCAGCCGACCTACCGCTATAGCCAGTTCTGCGAGCGGTATCGGCGCTATGCACTGCGCCTGAAGCGCTCGATGCGCCAGATCCACCGCGCCGGCGAGAAGCTCTTCGTCGACTACGCCGGCCCCACGGTCGAGCTCGTCGACGGGAGCCGCGTACACATCTTCGTGGCCGCGCTCGGCGCCTCCAGCTACACCTTCGCCTGCGCCACGCCGCGCGAGACCATGGCCGACTGGCTCCAGGGCTGCGCGCGTGCCCTGAGCTTCATTGGTGGCGTGCCGCAGCTCATCGTGCCGGACAACCCCCGCGCGATGATCGCGAACCCCAACCGCTACGAGCCACGGGCCAACGACACGGTGGAGGACTTCGCGCGGCACTACGGCACCTCGGTGCTACCGGCAAGGCCGCGTCATCCGCAGGATAAGGCGAAGGTCGAATCGGCCGTGCAGGTCGTGGAGCGTTGGATCCTGATGCGCCTGCGTCACCAACGCTTCGTGGCCGTGGACGATGTCAACGAGGCGATCGAGCCGTTGCTGGCCAGGCTCAACGGCAAGCCCTTCCAGAAGCTGCCCGGCAGCCGCGCGAGCGCCTTCGCCGATCTAGATGCGCCCGCACTGCAGGCGCTGCCGCTGCAGCCCTGGGAGTGGGCGGCCTTCAAGAGCGTGCGGGTGCACATCGACCATCATGTGGAGATCGAGGGCCACCGCTACAGCGTGCCGCAGAACCTGGTGGGCCTGTTGCTCGAGGCGCGCATCACAGCACACGCGGTCGAGTTGCTGCACCGCGGACAACGTGTGGCCGCGCATCAGCGCAGCGCACACAAGGGTGGCTTCACGACCGTTGTCGCCCACCTGCCGGCAGCGCACCGCGCGCATCTCGAGTGGACGCCCGAGCGCCTGGTGCATTGGGGCCAGAGCATCGGCGTGGCCACGGGCCGCCTGGTGACACGCCTGATCGAGGAGCGTCGCCATCCCGAGCACGGCTACCGGGCTTGCCTGGGGCTGCTGTCGCTGGCGCGTCGCTACGGCAAGGAGCGCCTGGAGGCGGCCAGCCTGATCGCGCTGGAACTGGGCACTGCGAAGTACGTGCATGTGAAGGCCATCTTGGTCAACGAGCGCGACAAGGCGCTCGCGAGCACGGCACCGAGTTGGACCAGTCCGCCTCACGAGCATGTGCGTGGCCCGGCGTATTACCAGTGATCACCGGACTGCATCCGGCACGCGAACCAAAGGAATTCCAATGATGATGAACACGACCCTGGATCAACTGCGTAGCCTGAAGTTGCTGGGCATGGCGGCGGGACTGCAAGACCAGCTCACCAGCGCCGGCATGACGGCCATGAGCTTCGAGGAACGCACGGCCTTGCTGGTGGAGCGCGAAGTGCACTGGCGCGGCGACAAGCGACGCGAGCGGCTCTTGAAGGAGGCGCGCCTGAAGTACCCGCAGGCGGCCATCGAGGACATGGATGCTCGTGCCGGTCGCGGCATTGATCGCAAGGCCGTGATGAGCCTGGCGCTGAGCGACTGGATCGATTCGGGCCACAGCGTGCTGATCACGGGAGCGACGGGGGCCGGCAAATCATGGCTTGCATGCGCGCTGGCGCAGTACGCGTGCCGGCGTGGTCGCTCCGCCTACTACCAGCGCATGCCGCGGCTGGGCGAGGAACTGCGCATCCGCCACGGCAACGGGACCTTCGGAAAGTGGTTGATCCAACTGGCCAAGACCGACGTGCTGCTGCTCGACGATTGGGGCATGGCCGCGCTCGACGTTCAAGCCCGTAGCGATCTGTTGGAGATCATCGACGACCGGGCGGCCAGCAAGGCCACCATCATCACCAGCCAGCTGCCGATCGAGCACTGGCACGCATGGGTTGGTGACGCCACGATCGCTGACGCGATCCTTGATCGATTGATGCAGCAGAACCACCGACTCACCCTCACGGGCGAGTCATTGCGTCAGACCGCGAAAACGCCCCAAAAGGAGAAGAACAAAGACTCATCGTGACCGCCACTTCTACAATCTGAACGCGCAACTCAACACGCGTGACGACCGGTCACGATAGAGCGGAATCGTCGGTCACGTTCGCTGGAATACGCA
>NZ_JBWKPQ010000056.1:0-1452 GCF_059418345.1 Variovorax sp. GW821-FHT09B01
GGTGGATTCAACCGGTCGTCGCAACACCTTCAATCAAGGAGGTTTCTATGGGCCGACCTGCGGGTTGGATGCAGAAGTTGACGGGGCGTGGTGCGATGCGCTCGCCTGGAGCGCCGTCGCTGCGACGGGAAGTGGAACGACAGTTCTGGCAGCAAATTGCCACCGGAATCACGAGCGAGAAGGCCGCTGAAGCCGTCGGCGTGTCACAGCCGGTGGGCTCGCGCTGGTTCCGGCATCGTGGCGGCATGCCATTGTTCATGTCGACACCTGTTTCCGAGCGGTACCTGTCCTTTGCAGAACGAGAAGAGATTGCCTTGCTGCGGGCCCAGGATATTGGTGTGAGGGAGATAGCCCGTCGTTTGGGACGAAGCCCCTCGACCGTCTCGCGAGAGCTGACGCGCAACGCCGCAACACGCAGTGGCAAACTCGACTACCGGGCATCGGTCGCACAGTGGAAGGCCGAGCTTGTGGCCAAGAGGCCAAAGCCGGCCAAGCTGGTCACCAACCCGCAACTGCGTCGCTATGTTCAAGATCGCTTGGAAGGCAAGCTGCATGACAGCCGCGGCAAAGAAGTCACTGGCCCTCGGCAGGCACCATTCATTGGGCGCAACAAACCGCACCGCGGAGACCGCAAGTGGGTGAAGGGTTGGTCACCGGAGCAGATCGCACATCGCTTGCGGATCGACTTCCCCGATGATCCATCGATGCGCATCTCCCATGAAGCCATCTACCAGTCCCTGTACATCCAGGGCCGAGGGGCTCTCAAGCGCGAGCTGGTGAGCTATCTGCGCACGGGCCGTGCCTTGCGTACGCCGCGGGCCAGGGCCCAAGCCAAGGCATGGGCACACGTCAGCGAGGAAGTGATGATTTCCAACCGACCGCCACAGGCCGATGATCGTGCCGTTCCTGGTCATTGGGAAGGAGACCTGATCATCGGGCTGGACCGGTCTGCCATCGGCACGCTGGTGGAGCGATCAACCCGCTTCACCATGCTCGTGCATTTGCCGCGCGAGGCCGGCTATGGACTGACTCCCCGAACGAAGAACGGACCTGCGCTGGCGGGCTATGGCGCCATCACCATGGCCAATGCGCTCAAGAAAGCAGTGAGCACGATGCCTACGCAACTGTGGCAGTCACTGACCTGGGACCGTGGCAAGGAGCTGTCCGACCATGTTCGGTTCACCATTGAATCGGGCGTGAAGGTCTTCTTCGCCGACCCACACAGCCCCTGGCAGCGCGGCACGAACGAGAACACCAATGGCCTGCTACGCCAGTACTTTCCCAAGGGCACTGACCTGTCCCGATGGGACGTGCGTGAGCTTCAAGCTGTGGCCAACTCCTTGAATAGCAGACCACGCAAAACGTTGGACTGGAGGACTCCCGCGGAGGCGCTTAACGACTACCTAAAATCCGCCGCGTAATCCGTGTTGCGACGACCGGTTGAATCCACCC
>NZ_JBWKPQ010000057.1:0-1407 GCF_059418345.1 Variovorax sp. GW821-FHT09B01
CACTCCCGCCAGCCCTGCCTTGAGCTGCGCGGCGTCCAGCGACACCCCCGCCTGCCCCGACACGTACCCCACCAGCCGCGCTCCGCCCGGCCCCTCGTCAGCCACCACCACCGCCTCGCGCACGCCGACTCGCGCCAGCAGCTGCGCCTCGATCTCCCCCAGCTCGATGCGGAACCCCCGGATCTTCACCTGGTGGTCGATGCGACCCAGGTACTCCAGCTGACCGTCCTCGCGCCAGCGCACCAGGTCGCCCGTGCGGTAAAGCCTCTCCCCGGCCGCCCCGAACGGGTCCGCCACGAAACGCTCCGCCGTCAGCCCGCCCTTGTCCAGGTAGCCACGCGCCAGCCCCACGCCCCCGAGGTACAGCTCCCCGCCCACGCCCTGCGGCACCAGGTTCAGCCCCGCATCCAGCACGTAGGTCCTCGTGTCCGCGATCGGCCGGCCTATCGCCACCTGGCTGCGCCCGTCCGCCCTGCAGGTCCAGTGCGTCACGTCGATCGCCGCCTCGGTCGGCCCGTACAGGTTGTACAGCCCCGCACCGGGCAGCCGCTCGAACACCTTCGCCTGCGCCTCCGCCGGCAACGCCTCCCCGCTGCACACGATGCGCCGCAGGCTCGTGCACCCCTCGATCCCCTCGTGCGCCACGAACGCCTGCAGCATCGAGGGCACGAAGTGGATCGTGCTCACCCCGTGGCGCCGGATCAGCGCCGCCAGCTTGCCCGGATCCCGATGATCCCCGGGCTGCGCCACCACCAGCCGCGCCCCCTCCATCAGCGGCCAGAAGAACTCCCACACCGACACGTCGAAGCCGAACGGCGTCTTCTGCAGCACCACGTCCTCGCGCGTCAGTCCGTAGGCCTGCTGCATCCACGCCAGCCGGTTGTGCAGCGCCCGGTGACGGTTGGCCGCGCCCTTGGGCCGCCCCGTCGAGCCCGAGGTGTAGATCACGTACGCCAGGTTCTCCCCGTGCAGCGCCACGTCCGGGTCGTCCCGCCGCTCGCCCTCCAGCTCGAGGTCGTCCAGCGTCAGCAGCCCCACGTGCGCCGCCGCGGGCAGCGCGTCCAGCAGCCGCGCCTGCGTCAGCAGCAGCTTCACGCCGCTGTCGCTCAGCATGTAGGCCACGCGCTCGGGCGGGTGCTCCGTGTCGATCGGCACATAGGCCCCGCCGGCCTTCATGATCCCCAGCAGCCCCACCACCATCTCGAGCGAGCGCTCCACCGCGATGCCCACCGGCGCGTCCGCGCGCACGCCCAGCCCGATCAGCCGGTGCGCCAGCGCGTTCGCGCGCGCGTTGAGCTCGCCGTAGCTCAGCGAGCGCTCGCCGAACACCAGCGCCACCGCATCGGGGTCGCGCCGCGCCTGCGCCTCGATGCGGCGGTGCACCGCACCCTCGTCACCCCACGCCGC
>NZ_JBWKPQ010000058.1:0-1230 GCF_059418345.1 Variovorax sp. GW821-FHT09B01
AGAGGGTGTATTTGAAATAAACACTCACACGTTATCCTCGTCCCATACGCAATGCTGCAACGCAGGAGGTGACGAGTGGGGACGACGACGCGAGAGGGCAAGAATTTGGGCGGCAGGCCAGCGCTGCTGCAAGCGGGCGAATTGCTCAGGCTTGTCGAGTTGACTCGGCAGATGCCGCAGGCATCGATGGACGAGCTGACGCGCGCGTTCGTGCATCAGACGGGAATTGAGGTTTGCTCGGCGACGATCCGCAAGGCCCTCAAGAAGGCAGGAATCAAGCGCGTACGGCCGGCACGGCGCGCAGGCCAGCGTGCGCAGACCCAGGGGGCGGCGCCTCAGCGATTTGGCTATACAGCAGCGCATCGCCGGGAAAGTGGCCTCAACGGCATGAACACGGACCTCACCGATGCCGAGTGGACCCTTGTGCATGATCTGTTCGAGCGCAACGGTGGACGCGGCACGCCCAGCACGCACCAGCGTCGCGACATCGTCAATGCCTGCATGTACATCGTGCGCACCGGCTGCGCATGGCGGCTCTTGCCTTCGAACTTCCCGCCTTGGCGTGCGGTGTACTCGGCGTTTCGAGGCTGGGCACAGGCGGGCACGTTCGAGCTCATGCACGATCGTCTGCGTCAGCAGTGGCGCCAGCGCATCGGCAAAGCGCCCGAGCCGACGGCCGCCATCATCGACTCGCAAAGCACGCGCAGCACGGCCCAGGGTGGCGATGGTGGCTTCGATGCGGGCAAAAAGGTCAAAGGCCGCAAGCGCCATCTCGTGGTCGATACCTTGGGACTGCTGCTGGCTTTGACCGTGACCGCTGCGAGCGTGCAAGACCGCGATGGCGCCGCCCCTGTGGTTGCGCAAGCCTGCGCTAAAGCGCCAGGACTGCAGAAGCTCTACGTCGATGCAGCCTATGCCGGCCAATGTGCAATGGCGCTGCGAGAAACGCACGGCATTGCGGTCGAGGTCGTTCGTCATCCAGCCAACCGCGTCACAGGCACCTTCGTGGCTGAGCAACGGCAACTGTGGCCGGACGCCATCCCTAAGGGCTTCGTCGTGCAAGCCAAGCGCTGGGTGGTCGAGCGCACCCACGCGTGGAACGAGCGCGCACGTCGCCTCATCGCACATCACGATCGCTCCAATTGGGCACCTGTCGCTTGGGTCTGGCTCGCTGAAGCACGTATCCTCGCTACTAGGCTGGCCGCGTAGATCATTTCAAATACACCCTCT
>NZ_JBWKPQ010000059.1:0-985 GCF_059418345.1 Variovorax sp. GW821-FHT09B01
CAGCACCATACGTGCTCATGGTGGATGCCGAACAACTGAAGGGCCTCAACGCAGAGCAACTGCGCGAGGTGACCCTCCGGCTCATCAAGGACCGCACAAAGCAGCAAAGCCAGCTTGAGGCCAAGGACCGCTCGATCGAGACGCTCACGCGCGAGGTCACGTTCAAGACCGCCAAGGTCGATCAGCTGACCCACGAACTCGCGCAGTACAAGCGCCTGCGCTTCGGCAAGAGCAGCGAGAAGCTCGACGCGGCGCAGGCCAGCCTTCTGGATGAGACGCTCGATGCCGACCTGGCCGCCATTGAAGAGGAGCTGAAGCAGCTCCGCCCGCCACCCAAGACTGAGGACAAGCAGCAGCCGCGTCGCACGGCGCTGCCGGCAGACCTGCCGCGCGTCGACATTCACCACGAACCCGAGTCGACTACCTGTGCATGCGGCTGCGCCCTCAAGCGCTTCGGTGAGGACGTGGCCGAGAAGCTCGACTACGTTCCCGGCGTGTTCACCGTCGAGCGGCATGTTCGAGGTAAGTGGGCCTGCGCGAAGTGCCAGACGCTGATCCAGGCGCCGGTGCCCGCACAGGTGATCGACAAGGGCATCCCGACAGCCGGCCTCCTGGCACAGGTGATGGTCGCCAAGTACGCTGACCATCTGCCGCTGTACAGGCAGGAAGCGATCTTCGGGCGCGCTGGCCTGGCCATCCCTCGCTCAACGCTCGGAGCCTGGGTCGGCGCCTGTGGTGTGCGCCTGCAACCGCTGGTGGACGCACTCAAGGAAGCGATCCTCGCTCACCGCGTTCTGCATTCCGACGAGACACCGGTAGCGATGCTCAAGCCCGGCACCGGCAAGACTCACCGTGCGTATCTGTGGGCCTACACGCCCGGCGCCTTCGAAGACATGAAGGCGGTGGTTTACGACTTCGCCGACAGCCGGGCTGGCCAGCATGCGCAGAACTTCCTGGGCGGCTGGCGCGGCGCGCTGGTCTGTGA
>NZ_JBWKPQ010000060.1:0-964 GCF_059418345.1 Variovorax sp. GW821-FHT09B01
GTGTTGCGACGACCGGTTGAATCCACCCTGGATGCCCCGGTCGGAGTGATGCACCAGCGCTTGGCGCGTTTGCCTCCCCTTGAGCGCCATTGTCAGCGCGCGGCTGACCTGTGCGGTGTGCAAGCTGTCGTGCACGTGATGGCCCACGATCTTGCGCGACCAGGCATCCGTCACCAGGCTGAGGTAAACGAACCCCCGATCGGTGGGCAGGTAGGTGATGTCGGCCACCCACACCTGCTCGCTGCCTGTGGGGCGCACTCGATTCGGCCCGTCCTTGAGCAGGTTCGGATGGCGCCGGAAGCGGTGATGGCTGTCGGTGGTCTTGTGGTACGCCCGCCTGGGCTGAACCAGCATGCGGGCTTCGCGCAGGATGTCCAGCAGCGCATCGCGCCCCAGGCTCGCGTGGGCCTGCTGCAGCGGTTCCCTGAGCAGATGGTGCAGCTTTCTGGCTCCCAGCCGAGGCTGGCGCAGGCGCACATCACGCACGAGTTCGACCACCGTCTCGGCACGGGCACAGCGCTGCTGCTGATGGCGTAGCTGCTGGTAATACGCTTGGCGGCTGATGCCCCAATAGCGGCAAGCCCTCGATACGCTCAGCCCCGGGAGGAGCTTTTGCGCGAGGACTTGCCCGAAGGCTTTTTTACGACACGCACCCCGTAGTCCTTCTTCAGGACATCGAGCACGGCCTTGAACAATTGAGCTTTCTCGTTCGCCTCGCGAAGCTGGACTTCGAGGGCCTTGATCTTCTGCTCGGGGGTCAGCAGCGCAGGCGCTGAAGTGGGGGGTTTCGACATTGGCATGGGCAACCGCGATGATGCCCCAGGCTCCCAGCGCTGGCGACCGTGCTTGCGCAGCCACACCAGCACCGTCGAGCGGCCCTGGATTCCGTAGCGCTCTTGGGCCTGCCTGTAGCTCAATTCGCCTTTTTCTACCTGATCGACCACCGACAGCTTAAAAGCCAGCG
>NZ_JBWKPQ010000061.1:0-956 GCF_059418345.1 Variovorax sp. GW821-FHT09B01
GAGCCTGTCAGAAATTTTGTGTTTGAGGCATAGCATGACGAACAGGAGCATCTATGCCAAGCAAGAAGAAGCCGGCGGCAGCCGGCATGACGGCGTTGCCGTCGATCCCCAATGAACTCATTGAGCAATTGACCGGCGGCGCTACGCCGATGACGGCCGACCAGATCAACGCCACCACCATGGCGCTGAAGAAGGCGCTGATCGAACGGGCGCTGGGCGCGGAGCTGTCCCACCACCTGGGCTACGCACTTGGCAGCACCCGCCCCGAGGAGGCCGCCAACCAGCGCAACGGCAAGTCCGCCAAGACGGTGCTGACCGAAGACGGGCCGCTGCGCATCGAGGTGCCACGGGACCGGGCAGGCTCCTTCGAGCCCATCCTGATCCCCAAGCACGAGCGGCGCTTCACCGGCTTTGACGACAAGATCGTGGCCATGTACGCGCGCGGCATGACCGTGCGCGAGATCCAGGGCTTCCTGGCCGAGCAGTACGGCACCGAGGTCAGTCCCGAGTTCATCAGCTCGGTCACCGATGCCGTGATGGCCGAGGTCACGGCCTGGCAGGGTCGGCCCCTGGAGCCGATGTACCCGGTGGTGTTCTTCGACGCGCTGCGCGTGAAGATCCGCGAGGACGGCGTGGTGCGCAACAAGGCCATCTACCTGGCGCTGGGTGTGCTGCCCGATGGCACGCGCGACATCCTGGGCCTGTGGATCGAGAACACCGAGGGAGCCAAGTTCTGGATGAAGGTGTTCAACGACCTCAAGACACGCGGCGTGGCCGACATCCTGATCGCCGTCACCGACGGCCTCAAGGGCATCCCCGAGGCGCTGGCGGCGGTGTTCCCGGCTACCACGCTGCAGACCTGCATCGTGCATCTGATCCGCAACAGCCTGGACTACGCGAGCTGGAAGGACCGCAAGGCGCTGGCAGCGGCCTTGAAGCCGATCTACACGGCACCC
>NZ_JBWKPQ010000062.1:0-883 GCF_059418345.1 Variovorax sp. GW821-FHT09B01
GAAAAATGGCAAAAGGTAAATTCACCCGCACGAAGCCGCACGTGAACGTGGGCACGATCGGTCACGTTGACCATGGCAAGACGACGCTGACGGCTGCGATCGCGACGGTGCTGTCGTCGAAGTTCGGCGGCGAAGCGAAGGCCTACGACCAGATCGACGCTGCGCCCGAAGAAAAGGCCCGCGGCATCACGATCAACACCGCGCACGTCGAGTACGAAACGGCCAACCGCCACTACGCACACGTCGACTGCCCCGGCCACGCCGACTACGTGAAGAACATGATCACCGGCGCCGCCCAGATGGACGGCGCGATCCTGGTGTGCTCGGCCGCCGACGGCCCGATGCCCCAGACGCGTGAGCACATCCTGCTGGCTCGCCAGGTGGGCGTGGGCTACATCATCGTGTTCCTGAACAAGTGCGACATGGTCGACGACAAGGAACTGCTCGAGCTGGTCGAAATGGAAGTTCGCGAACTCCTCGACAAGTACGAATTCCCCGGCGACGACACCCCGATCATCCATGGCTCGGCGAAGCTGGCCCTGGAAGGCGACAAGGGCGAGCTCGGCGAAGGCGCGATCATGAAGCTGGCCGAAGCCCTGGACACGTACATCCCGACGCCCGAGCGCGCCGTGGACGGCACGTTCCTGATGCCCGTGGAAGACGTGTTCTCGATCTCGGGTCGCGGCACGGTGGTGACCGGCGCTGTCGAGCGCGGCGTGATCAAGGTTGGTGAAGAAATCGAAATCGTGGGCATCCGCCCGACGGTCAAGACCACCTGCACCGGCGTGGAAATGTTCCGCAAGCTGCTGGACCAAGGTCAAGCCGGCGACAACGTGGGCGTGCTGCTGCGCGGCACGAAGCGCGAAGAAGTCGAGCGCGGCCA
>NZ_JBWKPQ010000063.1:0-823 GCF_059418345.1 Variovorax sp. GW821-FHT09B01
GTAAGCACGCAGTGAAGTCATCTTGATAGCCTGAGAGTCGGCAGGCATCGTGTCCGCGATGAATGATGTGGACGCAATAGATGGGGTGGTTAAGCGGGCCACCCGTCGCAAGCACAGCGCGAGATTCAAGGCGGAGGTTCTGGAGGCATGCCGCCAACCGGATGCGTCTGCTGCGGCGATCGCGAGGCTGTACAACCTGAACGCGAACGTGGTGCACAGGTGGCGCGCCGACGATCGCAAGGCAGCGGCGCCGAAGGCGCTTGAGGTTCCCAAGTTGCCGGCGCCAGCCTTTGTCGCGCTCGATGTGCAGCCCGAAGCCGAGAGGCCGATTCGCGACATCCGCATCGAGCTTAAGAGAGGCAGCGCCACTGCGGTGGTGCACTGGCCAGTGGAGTCGGCCTCGTCGTGCGCAGCCTGGCTGCGCGAGTGGCTGCGTTGATCCGCATCGATGCGGTGTGGCTGGCCACCGAGCCGATCGACATGCGTGCTGGCACCGAGACGGCGCTGGCGCGTGTCGTGAAGGTGTTCGGTGCCGCACATCCGAACCATGCGTACCTGTTCGCCAATCGGCGGGCCAACCGCATGAAGGTCCTCGTCCACGACGGCATCGGCATCTGGCTGTGTGCCCGTCGGCTGCACCACGGCCGCTTCCTCTGGGCTAACGCAAGTCTGGGCACGCAGATGGCTATGACGCGTGAGCAGCTTGACGCACTCGTGCTTGGACTGCCCTGGCAGCGTGTCGGTGCAGCGGGCGTCATCACCGTGGTGTGATCGCAGGCGGCGGTGCAATTGCTGCAAACGCCGATGACATTCGTGCGCTCGG
>NZ_JBWKPQ010000064.1:0-769 GCF_059418345.1 Variovorax sp. GW821-FHT09B01
CTCTCGAGCGCCACCGACCTGGGCTTCATGGTGCTGCCCAACTACCGCGCCTGGGTGGTCGTGGCCTCGCTGGTCGTGTGCATCGCCACCTGGTTCGTGATCGAGAAGACCCGCATCGGCGCCTACCTGCGCGCGGGCACCGAGAACCCGCGGCTGGTCGAGGCCTTCGGCGTCAACGTGCCGCTGATGATCACGCTGACCTATGCCTTCGGCGCGGGCCTCGCCGCCTTCGCGGGCGTGCTGGCCGCGCCGGTGATCCAGGTCTCGCCGCTGATGGGCCAGAACCTGATCATCGTGGTGTTCGCCGTCGTCGTGATCGGCGGCATGGGCTCGATCATGGGCGCCATCCTCACCGGGCTGGGGCTGGGCGTGATCGAGGGCTTCACCAAGGTCTTCTATCCCGAGGCCTCGTCCACCGTCGTGTTCGTGATCATGGTCATCGTGCTGCTGGTGCGTCCTGCCGGCCTGTTCGGCAAAGAGAAGTGAGAGCAGGCGGCATGAACATGAAAAAGATCTCCACCGTCTTCTACGGCCTGCTGCTCGTCGCGCTGGTGCTGGCACCGTTCTTCGGCGCCTACCCGGTGTTCGTGATGAAGCTGCTGTGCTTCGCGCTGTTCGCCTCGGCCTTCAACCTGCTGCTGGGCTTCACCGGGCTCCTGTCCTTCGGCCATGCGGCCTTCCTCGGCGGCTCGGCCTACGTGGCCGGCCATGCGATCAAGGTCTGGGGCCTCACGCCCGAGCTGGGCCTGATCGCGGGCACGCTGGTGGG
>NZ_JBWKPQ010000065.1:0-625 GCF_059418345.1 Variovorax sp. GW821-FHT09B01
TGCATCCAACCCGCAGGTCGGCCCATAGAAACCTCCTTGATTGAAGGTGTTGCGACGACCGGTTGAATCCACCCAGTGTTCGCCCAGGTGTTCAATGTGCCGATCGCGGATGAGCAGGCCTGCGTGTTCGTGGAGCCTGGCGTGATCGACCACTTGCAGTCAATGACGGCGCCAGCGGCGAACTGATCTCGCCGTGCTGCCTTCGGTGCGTCATTCCTTCGGGAGCGACGCACTTTTTTTCTGCTACGCCTGGTGCCGGTGCCTTCGCGCCCCTGGCGAGGCGCTGCGCGCTTCGCTTGCCTCCAGGGGAAAGCCCTGCGGGCTATCCCCGCCGCGCAGGCTTGGCGCCCCTGAACACCGCCGACCCGGCTGCGCCGGATCGGCCAGACAGCAGCCGCATCAGGCCCACGATGCCTTGCGTGTGCTCGTCCTGATTCTGTCGTTCCTTCGTCTTTGAAGTCCGGGCGTCCCCGGCCACCTGGGAGATGGCCGGTCGCGCTGTCGTGCGCGTAGCGCATCGAGCCGCCTGCGGCATCTCGCCCCCTGACGGGCTTCCATCGTTCCCTCGCTCCGCTCGGCTGACGCCTCCGGCCCGGCTTCCAGCTTCGGGCCTGCGCGCTTCGCT
>NZ_JBWKPQ010000066.1:0-539 GCF_059418345.1 Variovorax sp. GW821-FHT09B01
TCGTGCGAGATCAGGATCAGCGCCATGCCCATCTCGGCCACCAGGTTCTGGATCAGGTCGAGCACCTGCTTCTGGATGGTCACGTCCAGTGCGGTGGTGGGCTCGTCGGCGATCAGCAGGTCGGGCCCGCAGGCCAGCGCCATGGCGATGCCGATGCGCTGCCTCTGGCCGCCCGAGAACTGGTGCGGATAGGCATCCAGGCGCGAGGCCGCGTCGGGAATGCCCACGCGCTGCAGCAGGTTCAGCGCCTCGGCGCGGGCCTGCTTGGAGGTCAAGCCACGGTGCAGGCGCAGCGGTTCGCCGACCTGGCGCGCGATGGTGTGGACCGGGTTCAGGGCCGTCATCGGCTCCTGGAAGATCATGCCGATGCGGTTGCCGCGGATCTGGCACAGGGCGGACTCGGGCTGGCCGATGAGCTCCTGGCCGTCCAGGCGGATGCTGCCGGTGACCTTGGCGGTGGCGGGCAGCAGGCCCATGAGGGACATGACCGTGATGGACTTGCCGCAGCCCGACTCGCCCACGATGCCGAGGGTCTGGCC
>NZ_JBWKPQ010000067.1:0-532 GCF_059418345.1 Variovorax sp. GW821-FHT09B01
TAGGGCGAGTAGGGCGTCCAGAGGTAGGAGACCAGGGCCGCGAGCAGCAGCAGGGCGGCGAGCACGCCGCCGATGACGAAGCTGCGGTGGTGGCGCGCGCGCTGCCAGAAGCCGGGCAGCTTGAGGGCGGCGGCGCTGGGGGTAACCGATGCAATGGCGCTCATATGTCGCTCGCCTTGATGCGCGGGTCGATGACGGCATAGAGCACGTCGACCACGAAGTTGACGATGACGACCATGGCTGCGAGCAGCATGACGCAGTTGCGCACGACGATGAGGTCGCGGTTGCTGATGGCCTGGAAGATCAGGCGGCCCAGGCCCGGCAGGTAGAACACGTTCTCCACCACGATGGTGCCGGCGAGCAGCTCGGAGAACTGCATGCCCATGACGGTGATGACGGGGATCAGGGCGTTGCGCAGGACGTGGGTCCAGAGCACGGCGCGCTGGGTCACGCCCTTGGCGCGCGCGGTGCGCACGAAGTCCTCGCGCATGACCTCCAGCACGGCCGAGCGGGTGATGCGCGCGAGGATGGC